>NZ_JBFUME010000008.1:0-342525 GCF_054049535.1 Aeromicrobium sp. P5_D10 | reverse complement strand
GGCGTCCACCCGCGTCACGATCTTGGACGCCAACGCACCGCCGCAAGGGTCAGGACTGGACCGGGGTCAGGACTGAAGATACGCGATGACGGCCATGACCCGGCGGTTATTGCTGTCGTCATCGGGGTCGAGATCCAGCTTCATGAAGATATTGCTGGTGTGCTTGCTGATCGCCTTCTCGGTCACGAAGAGGGCCGCTGCGATCGCGCCATTGGACCGTCCCTGCGCCATGAGCCCCAGGACCTCACGCTCACGATCGGTCAACCGGCTGACCGGGCTATCGGTCGGCGCCCGCGCGATCAGAGCCGACACGACCTCCGGATCAAGCACCGTGCCTCCCCCGGCCACAGTGCGCACCGCATCGACGAACGTCGCGACATCTGCGACCCGGTCCTTCAGCAGATAGCCCACGGCGCCATCGCCGCTGCTCAGCAGCTCGCGGGCGTACAACTGCTCGACATACTGCGATAGCACCAGTACCGGCATTCCCGGTCGCTCGCTACGTGCCGCTATCGCGGCACGTAGCCCCTCATCGGTGAACGTCGGCGGCATCCGCACATCGACGACCGCGATATCAGGCTCGTACGCCCGCAGCGCCTCGCCGAGCTTGACCGCATCGTCGACCGCCGCCACGACGTCGAAATCGTAGGCCTCCAGCAGGCGGGTCAGACCGTCTCGGAGGAGGGCGAGGTCTTCGGCGATGACAACGCGCACGGAACCTCCATGGTGACCACGGTCGGTCCTCCAGTGGGACTGACCACGTCCATCGTGCCGTCAAATGCCGCCAGACGTCGAATCACCCCCGCCAACCCCGAGCCACCGTCGACAGATGCTCCGCCCACACCGTCATCCTCGACCACGATCTGCAAAGCCTGGCCGTCGTGCGAGACGTCGATCGTGGCACGCGATGCCTTGGCGTGCTTGCCGATATTGGCGAGCAGCTCACTGGTCGCGAAGTAGGCCGCCGATTCGACCGGTGCCGGCGGACGACCAGGCAGCACGATCGTCACCGAGACCGGCAGCGACATGTCGAGGGCAAGCGCCTGAATCGCACCGGCGAGTCCACGGTCGGCCAACACTGGCGGGTGGATACCCCGTACGACAGAACGCAGATCGCCGAGCGCTGACGTTGTCACGGTGCGCGCCTCGGCCAGCAAACGGGCGGCGGCGTCCGGATCCTTCTGGATGAGTTCCTCGGCCAGGCCCAGGTTCATGCCGAGGGCCACGAGCCGGGCCTGTGCACCGTCGTGGAGATCGCGCTCGATTCGCCGCAGTTCGGCGGCCGAATGGTCAATCGACTCAGCGCGCGAGGCCGAGACCTCCGCGACGCGCCGTTCCAACGTCCCGCGCGACGGTGCGAGCAAAGCGCGATCGAGCTGGGCGCACCACCCGACGAAGACCGGCACTAGCCACCACCAGAGTCCGAACGAGACCACGACCCACAGCCACTGAAGGAACGACTCCGCCTGGGTGTCGAGCGTGAAGAGTCCGTACTCCACGTCGAAGGCGCCTTCTGGTGTGATGGCGAACAGGAACGGAAAGATCAGGTACCAGATCACGGCCAGACCCAAACCGAGCGCTAGCCAGGAAAGCGCCCACGTGACGACGACCCTGACGTACGTCCACAAGAAGTCGCGCCATCTCGCCGGATCATTGGCCCAGGACTTGATCAACGTCCACGGCGAGCCCACGGGACGAGATCTGTAGGGCTGTTCGATCTTGACGCCGAGCAGATAGCCCGCCAGCAACCGGTGCAGATTCGTGAGCTGTTGGTTGAGCGGCACGAATATCAGCAGGAGGACCAGACCCACCCCGATGATCGCGACGCTCAACGACACCGTGAGGGAAATCAGCATCGCCAAAGCCGGCACCGCCAACAGCACGTAGACCACGGCGAAGCCGGTCAACGAGATCCGTCGTCGCAGCCCGGCCCAGAACGACTCGCCCGGGGCGGGCGAGATGAGGCTGACGGTCGAGGTCATGACGAATGCCTTTCGAAACAGTGGACGACTCGTTCGATCCTGCCGTATCCGCGACGGACGGGCAGTGGGCCTGGACCCACCTGGGAAGCGGGACCTGCCCCCATCGTGCGGGACGGCCAGATTCGCGACGCTGATGACAACGTCAATCACTCCTGGAAGGGACCACCATGTCTCGCAGAACACCCACCGTACGGGTGGCGCGTTGGAGCGCTCTCCACCCTTGGCGCGCGATCGGCCTGTGGGTCGCGTTCGTCGTCACCGCCATCGCGCTGATGTCGTCGGTGCAAGGCAAAGAAGTCAGCGACGAGGACATGCGCGTCGGCGAGTCCGGTCTAGCCGCTGCGATGATCGACGCCGCCGACCTGGCCGCCAGCCCGACCGAGTCGGTTCTCATCACGGCTCCGAAGGGAACTCTCGACCTCGACCGCGCCGAGTCGGTCGCCACTCAGGTCCGCGAAGTCAGCAAGGACGTCAAAGGGGTCTCCAACGTGGGGCCCCCGATAGTCTCCGACAAGCGTGACGCGGTCCTGGTTCCCATCACGATGTCGGGCGACACCGATGAGGCTTCCAAGCACATCGACGCGCTCATCTCCGCCACGGCGGGTGTGCAGAAGGACCACCCCGACTTCAAGATCCAACAAGCCGGCGAGTCGTCCCTCGACGTCGGCATCAACGACAAGGTCGGCGAAGATCTCGCTTCGGCCGAGATGCTGAGCCTGCCGATCACCTTCGGCATCCTGCTGATCGCCTTCGGCGCCTTCGTCGCCGCCGGTATCCCGGTCATCCTCGCGATCACCTCGGTCATCACGGCGCTGGGACTCTACGCACCGATCTCGTACCTAGTGCCGGACGCCGGCACCGTGGCCAATGTCGTCCTGCTGATCGGCATGGCAGTGGGTGTCGACTACTCGCTGTTCTACCTCAAACGCGAACGTGAGGAACGGGCTCGTGGCCGTTCGGTCATCGATGCGATCGAGATCGCCGCGGCCACTTCGGGACGCGCTGTGGTGGTGTCAGGATTCGCCGTCATGGTCGCGATGTCCGGGCTGTTCCTCTCAGGCGAGCCGGTCTTCAACGCGCTCGCCGCGGGTTCGATCCTCGTGGTCCTGGTCGCCGTCATCGGTTCGTTGACGGTCCTGCCTGCCATGCTCGCGAAATTCGGTCGCCTCCTCAACCGCCCGCGCATTCCCCTGCTGTGGCGCCTCAACCGGCGCATCGGATCCGGCGCGATCAGCGGCCGGCTGATCCGTCCGGTCATTCGCAGACCTTTGACCTCGGTGCTCGTCGCCGGCGGCGCCCTCGTGGCCCTGGCCATCCCGGCGCTCGGAATGTCGACCCAGCAGTCGGGCGTCGACACGCTTCCACAGGACATCCCAGCCGTCCAGGCGTTCCAGCGGGCTCAGCAGAGCTTCCCATCGGAGCGGCCCACTATCGAGGTCGTGCTCAAGTCGGCCGACTCGAACGGCGCGGCAGCTGCGCTCAGCGAGATCGAATCCGCCGCGGTCGAGGCCGGAATCGCGGTGTCCAGCGGGGAAGCCCCGCAGGTCTCCAAGGACGGTCAGACGTCGGTGCTGTCGATGTTCGCCGCCCACACCGATGGTGACGACCGCAATGACACCACGATCGAGAAGCTGCGCGACACGATCATCCCGCGCGCCGTGGCCGATTTCGATGCCAAGACCGCGGTCGGCGGCGGAATTGCCGAGACGTACGACTACGACCACCAGACATCGCGGTTGCCTTTGGTCATCGCTTTCGTCCTGGGTCTGACCCTGCTGATGATGATCTGGACGTTCCGCAATCTGACGCTCGCACTGATGACGACCGCGTTGAACCTGCTGTCGGTCGGTGCGGCGTTCGGTGTGCTGACGCTGGTGTTCCAGAATTCCTGGGCCGACGATGCGCTGAACTACACGTCGTCCGGCTTCGTGGTCGATTGGATCCCGCTGTTCTGCTTTGTGGTCCTGATCGGCTTGTCGATGGACTACCACGTGTTCGTGATGAGCCGGGTCCGCGAGGGCCTCCGCAAGGGACTGCCGTTCGAACAGGCCGTCGAGTTCGGCATCCGGGAGACCGCGAGCGTCGTCACGAGCGCCGCCGCAGTCATGGTGTCGGTGTTCGCGGTGTTCGCAACGCTCGACATGCTCGAGATGAAGCAGATGGGCATCGGCCTCTCGGTCGCGATCCTCCTGGACGCCACCTTGGTCCGGCTCGTCCTTCTGCCCGCGCTGCTGCTGGCGTTCAAGGGACGGCTGCAGAATCTCGGCAACGTCAAGAGTCACGAAGACGACTACGCCCCGGAGCTGGTGCCAGTAGCCGGCTGAGGTACGGAGGCCGTTCGCGGCCGGAGCCTCGAAACCCGCGGGTTTCGAGGCTCCGCTTCGCTCCGCACCTCAACCACCAGCGGTTAGATCAGGCCCTTCGCCGTCAGCCATTCCTTGGCCAACACAGCCGGGGCGACCTTGTCGTCGCCCTGGTTCTTGGTGTTCAGATCGAGCAGATCCTGCGTGGTCAGCGCGGCCGAGACCTTGTCGAGGACGTCCTCGACCTTGTCGGTGGACTTCTTGTCGTTGATCAACGGGACGACCTGCTGCGCGGCGATCAGGTTCTGCGGATCTTCCAGCGTGACGAGCTTGTTGGCCAGGATCGACGGCGTCGTGGAGTAGATGTCAGCGACGTCGATGTCACCGTCGAGCAGCGACTTCAGCGTCTTGGGACCGCCACCATCGCTGATCGGGACGAACTTGATACCGGTGATGCCATAGATCTTCTCGAGTCCCGGAATGCCGTAGGCCCGGTCCTTGAACTCCGGATTGGCGCCCAACGACAGATCCTTGACATTCTTCAGATCGGCGATCGTCTTGAGATTGTTCTCAGCCGCGAACTCCGGCGTGACGTTGAGCGAGTCCTTGTCCTCGGCAGGGGAAGCATCCAGGACCTCGAGCTTGTCGGGCAGAGCGTCATCGAGCGCTTCCTCGATATCGGCCGGCGCCGTCGCCGTGGCCTTCGGATCGAAGTAGGACAACAAGTTGCCCGAGTACTCCGGCAGCAGATCGATCTCGCCGTTCTCCAACGCCGGGATGTAAACCTCGCGGGCGCCAATGTTGAGCTTCTTGGTGACCTTGACGCCCTTGGCTTCGAGCGCTTGGGCATAGATCTCGGCGATGATCTCGTTCTCGGGGAACGCCGCCGAACCGATCGTGATGGTGTCTTTGGCCGACTTCGCCGAATCGTCTGACGTCGGATCGCCGCCGCAAGCCGCCAGCGAGAGACCCAACGTCACGGCCGCGAGCGCCGTGGTGATCTTGGTGATGGACATACTTCTCCTTGGTTGTGCGTTCCTTGGTGGGGGTGTGGTCATGCTGAGATACGGACGGGAGCAGGGCGGTTGCGTAGTGCGAACCGCTGGAGCAGGACGAAGAGTCCGTCGAGGACGAGTGCGAGCACGATGACGACGACTGCGCCGCCGATGATCTGCGCATTGTCACGCACGGCCAGCCCGTCGATGAGGTAGCGCCCCAACCCTCCGGGTCCGGGGATGAAGGCCGCCACCGTGGCGGTCGCCACGACCTGCAGGGTCGCTGAACGGAAACCGCCGATGAGCAGCGGCAAAGCCAGCGGCACCTCGACCTTGGTCAGGATCTGCCATTCGGTCATCCCCATGGCGCGGGCCGCGTCGATCGTCTGTCGATCGACCGACTCCAAGCCGGCATAGGCCCCGGCCAACAACGGCGGGATCGCCAGCAGGACGAGGGTGAAGATCGCGGCCTTGATCCCGATCCCGGTGAACAGCGAGGCGTACGTGAGCACTCCGAGCGTGGGCAGCGCCCGAAGCGCTCCCGAGCTGACCACCGCCAGCCCTCGAAGGCGTCCGGTGTGGCCGATCCACAGGCCGATCGGGATCGCGATCGCCGCGGCGACCAGGATCGTCAGACCCGTGTAACCGAGGTGCTGAACGAGGCGATGCGGGATGCCTTCTTCGCCCGACCAGTTGGCCGAGTCGCCGAGCCAATCGACTGTGTCGCTGACAACACTCATGTCACACCCGCCCGCCTCTCAGGTGCTGGAAGAAGGACATCATCGGCGAGACCGGATTGCGGGTCGGTGTGCGCGAGGCAACCGACCACGGCATCAGAAGCCGTCCGGCAATGACCAGGGCAGCGTCGAACAGCAGCGCGATCCCGACGATCCCGATGACACCAATCAGGATTTCGGCAGTGTTGTCGGTGCGGTAACCCTCGGTGAACAGCGAGCCGAGGTTGTTGACGCCGATCAGGGCTCCGACGCTCACCAGGCTCACAGTGCTGACGGCGACGACCCGAAGACCCGCGAGAAGCACCGGACCGGCCAGCGGCAGCTCGACCAAGAAGGCCCGACCGGCCGAGGCGAATCCTGTGGCTGTCGCCGCATCGAGCACTGCGGGCGACACCGATTCGAAGGCATCGGCCGCCGACCGCACCATGATCGCGACTGCGTAGAGCGTCAGCGCGACCACGACGTTCAACGGGTCGAGGAAACCCGTGCCGATGATGCTCGGAAGGACCAGGAAGAACGCAAGTGAGGGAATCGTGTAGAAGATTCCGGCCAGCGTCAACAGCACACCGCGGATCCGCGGATGCCGGTTGGCGTACCAGCCGATCGGCACCGCGATGATAAAACCGAGCACGATCGGCAAGGCGCTCAGCCACAGATGACTGAGCAGCAGGTCGTAGACCTTGTCGGTGTTGTTGTTGAACCAAGTCATTCCGCGAGGACCCCGGTCGCCTTGCCGGTCGCATCGACGACGATGCGGACGCCATCGCGTTCCTCGACCCGCAGCTTGCGGTGCCCCTTGTCGAGCCCGACGAAGCTGCGCACGAAGTCGTCGGCCGGTGCCGCGAGGATCTCGGCGGGTGAGCCGACTTGGGCGACTTCGCCGCCCTTCTTCAAGATCACGACCTGATCGCCGAGCAGGAATGCCTCGTCGATGTCGTGCGTGACGAAGACGATCGTCTTGTCGAGCTCGCGCTGCAGACGCAGGAGTTCGGTCTGCAATTCCTCACGGACGATCGGGTCGACCGCACCGAATGGCTCGTCCATCAGCAAGATATTGGGGTCGGAGACCAGCCCGCGTGCCACCCCGACCCGCTGCTGCTGGCCTCCGGACAACTGACTGGGGTACTTCGTGGCCAGCGAGGTGTCGAGGCCGACCGTTTCCAGCACGGCGTACGAGCGTTCACGCGCCTCTTTGCGATCGACACCGTTGAGACGGAGTACCGTCGCGACGTTGTCGATGACCTTGCGATGTGGGAGCAGGCCCGCGTGCTGCATGACGTAGCCGATGCTGCGCCGTAGCTGGACCTTGTTACGGGTCGCGATATCGACGTCGTCGATCAGCACCTGCCCGTGCGACGGTTCAACCATCCGGTTGACCATCCGCAGCAGCGTCGTCTTGCCGCAGCCAGATGATCCGACAAAGACTGTCGTCGTCCGCGAGGGGAGCTGAAGACTGAAGTCCCCGACCGCCTCGGTTCCGTCAGCGAAGGTCTTCCCGATGGAGCGGTACTCGATCATGCGGTCCTCCGCGCTCGACGCATCAACGTCGGGACAGTAGGTAGGCAAGGAACAGGGTCGTCCCAGTCTGGCCTGCTCGACCGATCACGGCAATCGGAACGCAGGTGAGGAAGATAACGATGTGGTGTCATCGACCACCTGCCGCTCGACTGGCGTACCGCCTGCAATGACCGGGAGTCCTGCGGATCGCCAGGCGTGGATCCCGCCGACGATATCGCTGGCAGGCAGGCCCAAGGAGACCAGAGCCGCGGCGGCCAGCGACGACGTGTAGCCCTCGGTGCAGACAACGATCCACTCCTGACCAGGCGACGCCAGGGCCAGGCTGGCCCCGGATGTTGGATGAAGACGCCACTCCAGATGATTGCGCTCGACTATGACAGAACCGGGAATCTCTCCATCGGTCTCGCGCTGCCACGCCGGCCGGATGTCGACGATCAGAGCGCCGGATCGGACCCGCTGGTGCGCCTCGATCGGGGTGAATCGGCTCAAACCAGAACGCGCAGAGGCCAGGAGATCGTCGACCGATGCGTAGGTCGCGGTCATGACGCGGCCCGCAGTTCGGGTGCCGGCGCCTCCGGATCATCGGTCCACATCGACGCCAGTTTGATCAGCTGATGCCCTTCGACGTCGTAGTAGTTCATGAGCGATAGTGGCGGCGAGTACGCATGCACGCTCACCGCAGTCTCAGTGCGGACGTTGCGCACATCGTGGACGTACTGCTCACCGAAGACGACCGAATCACCTTCCGAACGCGTGGTCTCGGTGAGCTCTTCGACGCCCGGCGTCCAGACCGCCTCGCTGAGCTGGCCGCTGACGACCGAGAAGGCCCCCGAGGAGCCTCCGTGGTCATGCAGTTGCGTGCCCTGTTCGGCTGTCCAGCTGATCAACCAGATGTCGACCTGGTCGTCGCACAGCAGTCGCACGTGCCAACGGCTCTCCTCGTCTGCGTGAACCTCGTAGAGGCCCGCGCGAACGTCGTCGGCGACCGAGCTCGTCAAGGCGACGAGATCGGCCAGCGACAGGGGCGCGACGGTGGGACGGCGAACGGTCATGGCAACCATGGAACCGGCCTTCAGTACTGGTTTGGCACCGGTTTCACGATCTGGGACGCCTTGGCTCAACTCGTCATCGTGAGCTACGGGCACCCTGTCGACCACGTTGACCGACCCCCCTTTTGGTGCCTCGAAAGGGTGTGGGTTAGAGTTACGTTCGCAGTCAAACGCACATGGCCCCGTGGCGCAGTTGGTTAGCGCGCCGCCCTGTCACGGCGGAGGTCGCCGGTTCGAGTCCGGTCGGGGTCGCCATGTGGAACACGAGGTTCGCTCCCTGCAGACACAGTCTGCAGAGGGCGGGCCTCGTGTCATTTCCACTGCCGCGTGACCAGCCCCACACTCGCTCCCCCGGGGCGCGGGACTATTTCGATCAGCCAGTTAGTTGAATGTTGCATGACTTCAACTGCTCTCGAATCGCCGTTCATCCTCGATGACGAAACTCTCGACGCCCTGTTCCGCGAGGCCCGCACGGCCAACACCTTCAGCGACACGCCGGTCTCGGCCGAGCAGGTGCGCGATGTGTTCGAACTGGTCAAGTTCGGCCCGACGATGATGAACATCCAGCCGATGCGCCTGTTACTCGTCGAGCAGGGCGAGGGACGTGACCGTCTCGTCCCCCATATGAGCGAAGGCAACCGCGCCAAGACCGCGACCGCGCCGCTGGTCGCTGTCATCGCCGCGGACACCGACTTCCACACGCTGATGCCTGTCCACTTCCCGCACAATCCCACCGCCGGCGACATGTTCGCCGGCAACGCCGACTCCCGAGCACAGATCGCTCGCTACAACGCCGCGCTGCAGACCGGATACTTCATCGTGGGAATCCGCGCCGCAGGCCTCGCTGCAGGCCCTATGGGCGGATTCGACGCTGCCGCGATCGACAGCGAGTTCTTCGAGGGATCCAGCTGGCGTACCCAGCTCGTGATCAACATCGGTCACCCTGGAGAGAACCCCTGGTTCGATCGGCTGCCTCGTATCTCGGCCGAGGATGCCGTCCGCACAGTCTGACTCTCAGACTGCCACGCGGCCCCGCCGGGACGCGTGGCAGTCTGATGTCATGTCCGATCTCACGTCTCGCGTCCGCGGCATCTTGCCCTCGATCCTCAACGATCTCGAAGGGCTCGTCCGCATCCCGTCGGTCTGGGCCCAACCCGAGCACCACGCCGATGTCCACCGCTCGGCAGCCGAGGTCGAGCGTCTCCTGCGCGAAGCGGGCTTCGCGCAGACCAAGATCGTCGAGGCCGGTGGCGCTCCGGCCGTCATCGCACATCACCCGGCCCCGCTCGGTGCACCCACCGTCCTGCTGTACGCGCACCACGACGTCCAGCCCACGGGCGATCCGGAGCTGTGGACCTCACCGCCGTTCGAGCCGACTCCGCGCGGGGACCGGCTCTATGGCCGTGGCGCGGCAGACGACAAGGCCGGTATCGCAGCGCACCTGGCCGCCTTCCGCGCCCACGGCGGCAACCCGCCAGTCGGAGTGACGGTGTTCGTCGAGGGCGAGGAGGAGTCCGGGTCACCGAGTCTCGTGGCGCTGCTCGAGCAGTACCGCGACGAGCTGACGGCTGATGCGATCGTCATCGCCGACTCCGCCAACTGGGCCATCGGCGTACCGGCACTGACCGTCACGCTGCGTGGCATGGTCGACTGCATCGTGACGGTTCGGACGCTCGACCACTCGGTGCACTCAGGTATCTGGGGCGGAGTTGTGCCCGACGCCCTCACCACGATGTGTCGGTTGCTCGCGACCCTGCATGACGAGGACGGTGCTGTCGCAGTCGAGGGGTTGCACCACGAAACTGCCTCCGACCTGGAGTATCCCGAAGACCGATTCCGTTCGGAATCTGCCATCTTGCCCGGCGTCGAGCAGATCGGACGCGGTTCGATCGTGCAGCGGCTGTGGGCCGAACCGGCCATCAGCGTCCTGGCGATCGATTCCACGTCGGTCGACCAGGCCTCCAACACCCTCGCACCCAGCGCACGAGCCAAGATCAGCATGCGCGTCGCCCCCGGCGGCGATGCATCCGCACACCTGGAGGCACTCGTGGCGCACCTGGAACATCACGCCCCGTTCGGTGCACACGTCGAGGTCGAACGCGGCGAGACCGGCGAACCGTTCACTGTCGATGCCAACGGTCCGGCATACGATGCGGCTCGATCGGCGTTCCGCGATGCCTGGGAGGGCACCGAGCCGGTTGATATGGGCATGGGCGGTTCGATCCCGTTCATCGCCGAATTCGCCCGGATCTTCCCCGACGCCGCTGTTCTCGTCACCGGTGTGGAGGATCCCGACACCCGCGCCCACGGAGTCGACGAGGGATTGCACCTCGAAGAATTCACCAAGGTCTGCATCGCCGAGGCTCTCCTCCTGCAGCGACTGGCGGACACGGTTCGTTGACCGTCGAGGGCATGCGATAAGGTGAATCCGCTCGCTTGCGGGCGTGGCCAGGTAGCTCAGTTGGTACGAGCATCCGCCTGAAAAGCGGAGGGTCGCCGGTTCGACCCCGGCCCTGGCCACAGTACGAATTGAGGGCTCCAGCGTTTTTTTGCTGGGGCCCTCAATTCGTATGTGCGCGGGGTTGGCACGAGAAACGGTGGCCCCTGGGGCTCCCCCCTGCCCGGAGCGCAGCGGAGAGCTTGGGGGCTTCGACCCCGGCCCTGGCCACAGTACGAATTGAGGGCTCCAGCGTTTTTTTGCTGGGGCCCTCAATTCGTATGTGCGCGGGGTTGGCACGAGAAACGGTGGCGCCTGGGGGTCCCCCTGCTCGGAGCGCAGCGGAGAGCTTGGGGGCTTCGACCCCGGCCGAGTCAGCCGCCTGGCCGACACATCAACTGAAGCGGTCTATCGCCGTCCATGCCAATGCGAGCGCACCGTCGAAAATTGCCTGGTTGGCGTCCGCCCCGATGCAGTGATCCGCGAACTCGCGTTGATGGTTCATGGCCGGCAACGAATTGATCCCGATATAGGGGTGGATCGAGGGCACGACGAGCGAGACGTTCCCCATATCCGTGGACGCGCGATTCATCCTGGAAGCGCCTTCGTCCACGGAAAAAGTGCGCCCGAGCTCGACGGCGTTCGAGCGATACAGCGCGAGAGTATCCAGGTCATTGCGGAACTCGCTGTACGGCTTGCTCTCGGCGGCTACGTGGAGTTCGCATCCGGTCGCGTGTGCCCCGGCCTCGAAGCAGCGCCACACCTGTGACTCGACTTGCGCCAACTCCTCCAGCGAATCGGCACGGACATACCACCGCCCCTCGGTCCGTTCAGGAATCGCGTTCGGAGCCTCGCCGCCGTTCGTGACCACGCCGTGCACACGTACTGTCGACGGCAACTGCTGCCTCAACAAACCGACGGCCACCTGACTGATCGTAAACGCGTCCGCAGCATTGCGACCATGCTCCGGGTAGGCCGCAGCATGTGCTGCCTTGCCCTGGAAACTCACATGCGAATGAGTCACGGCGAACGGACGGGCTTCGGCTACATCAACCGGCGCGGGGTGCGCCATCATGGCCAGGTCCAGGCCGTGGAACGCACCCCGCTCGAGCATCTCGATCTTGCCCCCGCCTCCTTCTTCGGCAGGTGTCCCGTACACCTCGATCGTCAGACCCAGCTCGTCCGCGAGGGGGGCCAGCGCGGTGGCGGCACCGACCGCGATCGCCGAGATGATGTTGTGCCCGCATGCGTGACCAAGCCCCGGCAACGCGTCGTACTCGGCGCATAGGCCAAGGCGCTTCGGCCCTGACCCGACACTTGCCAAGAACGCGGTCTCCATCCCCAAGTAACTCGTGGTGACCTCGAAGCCCGAACGATCCAACGCATCGGACACCCAACGAGCGGAGTTGTGTTCCTCCCACGCCACCTCCGGGTTGGCGTGCAACTGCTCAGATAGGCCGATCAGGCCCGGGGCGGCGGCTTCGACCGCACGCCGGGCCTGATCCTTGAGGTCAGAGGTCACCTGGAACCCCGTACGAAGGTGCGGTCTCCGGGTTCACACCCCGGGTCACATACTCTTCTGCCTGGGGTTTCCAGACTGTCCAGATTCGTTCGAGTTCCGTGATCGGGTCGTCGTGCCAATCGACGCGGAGATCTGTCATCGGCCATTGGACGTTGTCGGCGATCACCAGCCCACACGAATGCACCGGGCCTTCCTCGCCTCCGCTCTCGACTCCAGCTCGCAGCGCCGAAAGGAGCCGATCACCGATGTGCGCGTCCGGGTTCGCCTGGAACGCGGACACCATCGCCTGAGGCACCGCTTCGCTCGAGAGAAGATTGCCTGCCGCGACGACGTCTGGCGCATTCACTGTTCGGTTGGTGCCCAATGTGTGGGCACCTGAGAATGCGGCCGAGCGCCCCGCGGCATCGACGACGGAGAGTTGCCTGTACTCGACGTTGTCGGTGTTGTCCGTCAGTTCACGAAGAGCGTCCTCGGCGCTGAGTCCCGACTCCAGGAGGTCGAGCAGAGCATTCCCGAGTGTCGGGTCGGTGATGTTCTGCGTGCACGCCGCGCCCACACCACTTCGGGCCCAAGCACAACGGGCTGCGACTGCAGGACTCGACGAGGTGACCACGACCCCGAACATCCCTGTCCGCGCACATCGGCCGGCTAGTGAGAAGGTCATTTGCTCGACTCGATCCGCTTGATGTTCGCCGACTGACGCATGAGTTCCGTGGCCGGTTCGAAGTCATAGTTGTTGTAGACCGCGAGCAGGTGCGAGAACGCCGGCGACTGGGCGAAGAGCTGAAAGGTCAGCCGATGTGTCGCGTAGTCCGAGTTCAGGAGATCGCGACCGAACGCAAGCAATTTGCGGCGTTCTTCGGCTTCCAAGTCGCCGATCGCGAAGTACTTGTTCAGCCATGGTGCCGTCTCCGGGTTGGCGAACTGCGCGGCGCTCGGGGTCAAACTGATCTGGCAACCCGACAAGTCGCGAACGGTGTGCATGATCTCGGGCAGATTGCTGCACGCGAAGACCCGACCTGCGTACATCGTCGACTGATGTGGCATGAGTAGCCCGCCCGGGCTGGTCTCCGAGAGTTCAATGGCCGCGGTCAAGAACGCGTTGATGCCCTCACGGTAGGCCGCGACCTGGGCGATCTTCTCGCGCACGCCTTGATGCATCTTCGTGCCGGTCTGCCTCGCACCCGCGTGAGCGAATCCCAATAGGTAGTCCGCGTAACGCAGGTGGCGCTGGATGAACGGGAAGATGCTGTACCTGTGCAGGGTCGCGCGGATGAACGCCGCCGCCTTCGTGTGACGGTAGAAGAAGACGTCCTCCCACGGGATGAGCACGTCATCGAAGACGATCATGGTGTCGACCTCGTCCACCCGATTGCTCAGCGGATAGTCCTCCGGACTTCGGTGACCAGCGAAGCCCGACCTGCAGATGTGCTTGATCCCGGGCGCCGACATGTCCGCGCGGAAACCGACTGCGTACTCGGAGTGCTCCTGGTTCTGCCATTCGGCGATCGTCGGCTTGACGAAGGCCTGATTCGAATAGGCGGCAGCCGTCTCGAACTTCGCGCCACGCACGATGATCCCGTTGTCGTTCTCACTGATGACTCGCAGCAGCACATCAGGGTCTTGATCCTGCGGCCACTTCGACCTGTCGCCCTTCGGATCGGTGTTGGCCGACACGTGGAACGGGTCGGTCAATGTGGCGGCCCGAACGTGGCGCTTGATGTTCTCGGAGAACGTGGAATCGATCTCGTTGAGCACATCCTGACCGTCGAACAGCGACCACATTTCGCCGACCGTCTCGTCGCCCACACGCGTGACGACACCGCCGGCCGCATCGAGGATCGTTTCCACGCCGCGACGCTTCGCATGCCAGTCGTCCTTCGACACCGGGGGCTTGGAGCCGATGGCACACACCTCACCTGACTCCTCGTCGACGTAGGTCATCACGTCGCGGGTCGCTTCCTCATGACCGAGGTCATAGATCCGCGCTCGAACATCGATGATCGGTTTGAAGGCCGGATGCGTCGTGACGTCGTCCACCTTCTCGCCATCGATCCAGACCTGGCGGCCATCCTGAATGGACGCCCGGTACTCGTCACCTGTCTTGATCATGTGTTCCTCCACTAGTGACGCAGGCGCGCCATACGTGTCCCGTGAGGGACGGATTGATGAGGGAAATCAGGTCGTTGTTGCTCGAACGGCCCTGAATCCGACTATGCGGCGCGGCGGTGCCCAAGTAAAATCGAACTATTTGAACAGTGTGATCGGTTATCCCGATGGCTCTGGTCAGGCGGCTACTTCGCGCCCCACCCTCTTGCGGGCAGCTCCGGCACCGGCGGATGACGCCGAGGCGGCGTCCATGGCAACTGCGGGGGCCATCAGTTTTTCCTTAGTAACCGATCGAAGGAATCTGATTCTCATTGTGATGCCCATCACCCATGCTAAAGGAATCCAGTCATCGCATCGGGGCTCGATACCTCAAATCTCAACAATTTCCGCCATCGGTGGACGCCCAAGGAGATTCACATGAAGATCCCGTCGAACAAATTCATGAAGGTGGCCGCACCCGCGGCGACCGCACTCAGCCTCATCGTGAGCCTGTCTGCCTGCGGAGGAACAAGCTCGGACTCCGGCGCCTCGAACGGCATCGGAACCAAGACCGGCGGCATGCTCCTGGTGGGCAGCGACCTCACCTATCCGCCCTATGACACTCGCGAAAATGGCAAGCCGGCGGGCTTCGACGTGGAGTTCGTCAATGCCCTTGCCAAGGAACTCAAGGTCAAGGTGTCCTACCAGGAAACCCGGTTCGCCCAGATCATCGCTGGGGTCAAGGCAAGCCGGTACGACCTGATCGCCTCGACCCTCTACATCTCGGCGGAGCGTTCAGCACAGGTCGACTTCATCCCGTACTTCCAGACCGGTAACTCGATCATCGTCAAGATCGGCGACGCTGCCCTCAAGACACCCCAAGACCTGTGCGGCAAGTCCGTCTCCGTCGTGACCGCGACCGTGATCGCGAAGAATATGAACGGGTCCGAACGGAAGGCATGTCTCGCAGCCGGCAAACCCGCGATCAAGGTCAAGGAATTCCCCACCGATCCCGAGGCGAGCCAGGCTCTGCTCTCCGGACAGGTCGACGCGCAGATGACGGATGCTGCCGTCGCGAAGTCCGTCGTCGACCACTCCAAGTCCAGGCTCGAGCTCAGCAGCGACAGCCTCATCTATCCCGTCGCGGTCGGCCTCGCCGTCAAGAAGGGCAACACCAAACTGAAGGCAGCCGTCGAGAGCGGGATCGAGGGGATGAAGACGTCGGGCGCCTACGACAAGCTGCTGGCGTCGTTCAACCTCGAGCCCGTCGATGACAAGGTTCTTGCCGAATCGACGAAGAGCTGATCATGAGTTTCGATTGGGAATACACCCTCAGCCTCTTCAAGGACCCGAACCTCTGGCGAGCAAGCGGCGTGGTCGTCGTGCTCAGCGTCCTGGTCTGGATCATCTCGAACCTCGCGGGCATCGTGCTGGCGCTGATGCGCGAATCGAAGATTCGTCCGGTGAGGGTGGTAGCCGGCATCTACGTGTGGTTCTTCAGAAGCCTTCCTCTGCTGGTTCTGCTGATCTTCATCTACAACCTGCCCCAGGTCGTGCCGCAGACACAGGACCTCCTGGGATCAGCGTTCCTCGCGGCCATGATCGCCATGGTCCTGAACGAGGCTGCCTATATGGCTGAGATCCATCGAGGGGGCATGCTCTCCGTCGGGCCGGATCAAAGGGAGGCCGCACGAGCTCTGGGACTGACCTACTCCAAGGTGCAGCGACTTGTCGTTGTTCCGCAGGCGTTCCGCATCGCGCTGCCGTCGCTGGGCAACGAGTTTGTGACGATCCTCAAACTCACGTCTCTGGCCAGCGCCATCAGTCTCAATGAGATCCTTCTGGAAGGACAGCGTCTCTACACGCAGAACTTCCTCGTCCTGGAAACCATGGCCGCCGTAGCCATCTACTACGTCATCCTTGTCACGATCTTCGACCAGCTGCGCGGCCTCCTGGAGAGGCACCTCGACGTGAGCCGGCGCAAGTCGGCAGCTGACGAGGGACCCGCCTCGTCACGGGTGGCTGCCAAGCGCACAAGGCCCCGCCGACCCCACTCGGGAGCCGTCGTCGTGTCGGCGACGGATGTCTCCAAGTCGTACGGTTCCCACCAGGTGCTGGCTGATGTGGACCTCGACGTTCACGCCGGCGAAGTCGTCGTGGTGATCGGCCCGTCCGGTTCCGGCAAGACGACTCTCGTGCGAACCATGAATCAATTGGAAGACCCCGACAAGGGACGGGTGACGGTCAACGGCGAAGTCGTGGGCTACAAGCCGGGTCGCAATGAAACATTCGTCCGTGCGAGCGACGCCATCGTGGCTCAGCAGCGCCGGGACATCGGCATGGTCTTCCAGCGGTTCAACCTCTTCCCACACAAGAGCGTCCTCGAAAACGTCATGCTCGCCCCGGTGGCGGCCGGCCGATGCGACAAGTCCGAAGCCGAGGCTCTGGCGCTGGGACTGCTCGACAAGGTCGGACTCAAAGGACATGCCAAGAAGTACCCGCATCAGCTGTCTGGCGGACAACAGCAGCGGGTAGCCATCGCGCGAGCGCTCGCGATGGGCCCGAAGGTGATGTTGTTCGACGAGCCGACGTCAGCGCTCGATCCAGAACTCGTGGGAGAGGTCCTCGAGGTCATCGCCGAACTTGCCGACGAAGGCATGACGATGGTCGTCGTGACCCACGAGATGCGACTGGTGCGCGATGTCGCCGACTGGGTCGTGTTCATGGAGGACGGCCGGGTGCTCGCGCAGGGTCCGCCGGACGAACTGTCCGAATCGGGCGGCCCCCGCCTCCAACAGTTCCTGGCCACCGTTTCGGGGTGAACACCACACGTCCCGGCTCGACGGCGCTACCCCGATCCTGGGAGGGCCGTCGGGCCGGGTCCCGCATATCACCGCATTGCTCAGGAGCCGGTGCCCTTGCCGTCCCCGAGTGATTGGAGACATTGCTGGGCGAATGCTGAAGCCCTTCGCGTCGGGCGCGCACCAGCCAACTGCACGATGACCACATTCAGACTCGGCAGGGCATCTGCGAGTGGGCGGACGATGAGTTCCTTGCCCTCGTAGCTGGTCGTCACCTCGGTGCGCTGTGTCAGCATCGAGTAACCCAGTCCCCTCGCCACCAGCGAGCGCACCATCTCGAAGCTCTGTGTCCGGAACCTGACGTTCGGTTGAAGGCCGAGTCTTGTGAAGATGTCCTCGAAGTACTCGCCACCTGGTTGCAGATCGAACAGGATGAAAGGGTCGTCGCTGACTTCACGCAGCCTGATCCTCTTACGACTTGCCAGTCGATGATCCGCCGGCATGACAAGGTGCGGGGGCGCGCTTCGGACAACTCTGGCAAGCAGATCCGCTGGCAGGTTGCTGGTCTTGTGCTCGTAGTCGTACATCAGCGCGACTTCGCACCCGCCCGACCGCAACTGGTCCTGCAAGAACGCGTGCGAACCTTCGAGGATGTCCAGGTCGACTTCGGGATGCGCGTCAGTGAAATCGGCGACCACTTTCGGCAACAAAATCGGAGCGATAGTGCTGTAACAGCCGATTCTCAGGCCGCCAGTGAGCGACTGCCCGATGCTGCGCGCGCTTGTATGCAAGTCCTCCGCCGCACCCATCAGCCGACGCGCATCAGACAGGACCCGCTCTCCCGCAGGTGTCAACGACAACCCCCGGGCATGCCTGATGAGCAGTTGCACGCCGAGTGCCCGCTCGAGGTCTGCCAGCGCCGTGGAAACCGCCGATTGAGACAGCCGAATGCGTTCTGCCGCAGCGGTCATACTTCCGAGTTCGGCGCACGCCACGAAGTACTCCAGCTGGCGAAGCGTGAGATTTGCCATCGGTTTCTCCTATGGTGTCGTTCGCTTCTTTCCGTTTTACACGACCCAACGGTCAGGGTCACAGTGGCAGAACACAAGCGGCTCGACAAGCCCGCCAGCGTTCAAGGAGAGACGATGACCACCCAAGGTTCCGCGGCCCACGATGAGCTGGACGTTCTCAAACAGGTACTAGCAATCGACTCGACGTGGGGGCATGAGAAGGCTTTGGCGGAGTTTCTTGCCGACCAGTTGCGCCAGTCCGGTGTCGAGGACGTGAAGCTGGTCGAGTCCATGCCAGGACGGCCTAGCGTTGCCGGTCGTCTCAAAGGCACCGGCGGCGGCAAATCATTGATCCTCAACGGCCACATGGACATCTACGAGATGTCACCGGACTGGCAGAGGGACCCCTTCGGTCCCACCGTCGAAGACGGCCGGATCTACGGCGGCGGCATCGCCGATATGAAGGCGGCGACCACCGCGAGCCTCGCCGCGATCCAACGCATCGCGAACTCGACCGATCGCCCGCGCGGCGACATCATCTTCCAAGGCGTCTCCTGCCACTTCGAGGGGGGAGTGGGTACTCGGTCTCTCCTCGAGTCCGGCTACACCGCAGACGGTGCGATCTGCGGCGAACCGACAGACAACACCCTCGGCACAGTGCATCGTGGCGCCGCATATCTCAAAATCACCACGATCGGCAAGCAGGCCCACACGACCGGAAAGGACCTGGGTCTCAACGCGATCGAGACCATGGAGCCCATCCTGGTCGCGCTTCGCAAGTTCGAAGCTGAGATGCCGTACGTCCCCAACCCGGAACTGCCCGGAGGCCCGATCCTCAATATCGGGACGATACGCGGCGGCACGAAGCACAATCAGGTGCCGGACCGTTGCGAGGTCACCCTGGACATCCGGCTACTGCCCTCCCAAGATCCCTACGACGTGCGCCGCCAGGCCGAAGACCTCGTTGCACGCCTGAAACGGGACGTCGATCCACGGATCGAGGCCATCGTCGAATTCAGCGAGCATTGGCTCTCAGGCCCCCGCCTCCCCTATGAGATCAGCAAGGACAACTCACTGGTACAGACAGTCGCGACAGCGGTCGACCAGGCCGGCTACGCACAGCCGAAGTTCCAGGGCATCCAGTTCTGGACCGACATGGTGGTCATGCGCGACTTCGGCATTCCCGCAGTCAACATCGGTCCGGGAACCCCTCCGTTCAGCTGGGCGGACGAGTGGATCGAAGAGAAGAAGTTCGCTGAGATCGTCGACGTGTACGAATTAGCGGCTCGCAAGTGGGCCGAATAGCGATTCACCTACGCTTGACCCCATGGACCTCGGACTCACAGATCGTGTCTACATCCTCACCGGCGCCTCCGGCGGACTCGGCTTCGCCACGGCCCGGCAACTGGTCGAGGACGGCGCCAAAGTGGTCATCTCGTCCCGGAGTCAGGAGTCGGTCGATCGGGCCACCGACGAGCTCGGGGCCAACGCGATCGGCATCGCCGTCAACAACGCCGATGCGACCGCACCTGCTCAATTGATCGCTGCGGCGCAGCAGGCCTTCGGACGCCTCGACGGCGCACTGATCAGCGTCGGCGGACCGCCGGCCGGCCCGATCCTCGATCGCACCGAGGATGAATGGCGCACATCTTTCGAGTCGGTGTTCCTCGGCGCGATGCGACTGGCCACCGAGATCTCAGCCGAACTCGGCGACGGCGGGTCGATCGCATTCGTGCTGTCGACGTCGGCCAAGTCGCCGGTTGCGGGACTCGGCATCTCGAACGGATTGCGGCCCGGCCTGGCGATGGCCGCCAAGAACCTCGCGGACGAGCTCGGCCCGCAGGGTATCCGCGTCAACGGCTTGCTGCCCGGGCGGATATCGACCGACCGAGTGCAGTCGCTCGACGCGATGAGCGGCGACGCCGAGGCAACCCGCGCCTTGCACGAGCTGTCGATCCCGCTGCGGCGCTACGGTCAGCCGGACGAGTTCGGCCGGGCGGCGGCATTCTTGTTGTCGCCCGCCGCGAGCTTCTTGAGCGGAGTCATGCTTCCCGTGGACGGCGGGCTCTCGCGCAGTCTCTGAATCAGGTCGAACGCCACGAGCGAACCGTGCAGATAGAGGCCGAACAGCCACCACGGAACTCCCAGCACGTCTGGGTCGAGGTAGTCGAACTCGCCAGCGGCGGAGAGAGCGGCTTCGCCCGTCACGCCGCCGGCCGCGATGACGATACCCAGCAGGACAAGTCGCGGATCGCGCCGCGACGCGACCCGCGCCAGCCAGAGCGCCACCAAGACGATCGCGTACGCCATGGCGAACCGGGGCGTGAGCAGCCCCGACACGAGGTACGCGCCGGTCGCGATGAGCATCGATGCGACCAGCGAACCGCGGCCGCCACCCTTCACGGCACCCGCCGTGTGGAACATTGCCACCACTGCGCCCGCGAAGACCACTGGCACGATGATCGTCTGCCCGAACAGTTGCGGATGCCAGTGATACTCCAGCGTCGCCGTCCGGATGTGGAAGAACTGATCGCAGCCCGTCAGCCACACAGCGAGTAGGGGAACCAGGGCCCATTCCCGACGGGTCACACCGCCTGCTCGACGGGGTCACGGGGCTGCTCGGCCTCGCTGCGACGTTCACCCGGCTGCCAGCCCGGCGGCATGATGACGTAACCGATCTTGTCGCGCCAGGACCGTGCGGCACGCACATCCCGCGCCAACGCCACGAACGGCCCGTACTGCAGTTTCAGCACATTGTAGGTGCCGACTGGGACGGTCAGCCCGTACTTGGGCCTGTGCAGCTCCTTTTGGAAAGTGCCGAACATCCGGTCCCAGACGATGAAGATCCCGGCGTAGTTCTTGTCGAGATACTCCGGATCGCTCCCGTGGTGCACCCGGTGGTGCGACGGGGTGTTGAAGATGAACTCGATCGGGCGCCACAGCGTGCCGATGCGCTCCGTGTGCTGGAAGAACTGGAAGATCAGATTGAAGGAGAACGCGACGTAGAGCATCCAGGGCTCGAAACCGAGCAACGGGAACGGCGCCCAGAAGATCGCTTCGGCCCAGGGATTCCACTTCTGACGCAGCGCTGTGGAGAAGTTGAAGTATTCGCTGGAGTGGTGCGCCTGGTGCGCGGCCCACCCGATACGGACGCGGTGGACGAATCGGTGCTGCAGATAGAACGCGAGGTCGAGTCCGACGATCAACAGAACCCACGACCACCAGGTGTCGTCGGGCAGGTGCCACGGCGCGAGGTAGACGCTCATCGCGACGAACAGCACCAGCGTCGTGATCTTGAAAATCGCGCTCGAGACGATCGAACCGATGCCCATGATCAGACTCGTCCGAGCGTCCTTCTTCTCGTACCCGCGCATCTCGTCGTCGGTCTCCAGGAACCTGAATGCGGCGAGCTCGATCAGCAGCGTGAGTACGAAGAACGGCGCCGCGACGAGGGTCGGATTCTTCAGCGGGTCCAATGCTTCCACAGAACATCTCCTTATATGACTCGCGGGTAAGTTAACACAGAGTCATATTCGGCCGCTAGACTTCGAGCGTGGTCAGGACCAATGCAGGCACCAAAGGTGTCCCTCGGATAGATCGCGAGACGCAGATCCTGGCGGTCGCGTCCGAACAGTTCGGCACGCACGGATTCGCGTCGACCTCCGTGGCGACGATCGCCGAGATCGCCGGCATCTCCAAGCCGCTGATCTACAACTACTTCGGCTCCAAGGAGGGGCTCTACGAAGCGTGCCTCGACCGCGGCGGCTCCCTGCTCGCCGACGAGATCGAGCGCATCGCGCGCGGTGACGCCGTGGGCATCGAGCGAGGCATGCAGACCCTCGCCGGCCTGTTCGCACTCCTCGATCAGCAGCGCTACTTGTGGCGGCTGTTCTTCGACAGTTCCGCGCCGCAGACCGGACCTATCGCCGACGCGACAACCCTGTACACCGACCGGATCGGCAAACTCGCCGACGAGGGCGTCGCCGAGTTGATGAACCTGGCCGGAAATCGCGACGAGCTCGACATCTCCGCGATGACCTCGGTGTGGCTGGGCATCGTCGACTCCATCATGAACTGGTGGGTCGCCCACCCCGAGCAAAGTGCCGAGCAGATGACCGAGCGGTGTGCGCGACTCATCGTGGCACTGTTCAACGGAGCGGCTCAATGAGCAAGAAGCTCACCGGCCGGACCGTCGTCCTGACCGGCGCCTCCAGCGGCATCGGCGCCGAGGCAGCACGCAAACTGGCTCGACTCGGTGCCACGGTCTGCCTCCTGGCCCGACGCGAGGACGAACTCACTGACGTCGCGGCCGACATCACGTTCGCCGGCGGATCTGTCCACATCTATCCCGTCGATCTGACCGACGCCGAACAGGCCACGTCAGTCATAGCCCAACTCCTCGACGAGCATGAACGCATCGATGCGCTGGTCAACAATGCCGCCCGATCGATCCGCCGCCCGATCGCCGAATCGGTCGACCGCATGCATGACTTCGAGCGCACCATGGCGATCAACTACTTTGCCTCGGTCAGGCTGACATTGGGCCTCCTCCCCCGCTTCCTCGAGCAGGGGCACGGTCACGTCGTCATCTCATCGAGCATGTCGACCCAGATCCCCATCCCACTGTTCTCGGCCTATTTGGCCAGCAAGTCCGCACTCGAATCGTTCACGAGGTCACTCGTGGCAGAACAAGGCTCGGCGGGAATCTCGGCCACCACGGTCCACTTCCCGATGGTTCGTACCGAGATGTCCGGTCAAACCGCGATCTATCAGGCCATGCCGATGATGAGCGCGGACAAGGCGGCCAATTGGATCGTCAAGGCAATTGTCGACAAACCGACAAGGATATCCAGCCTGCACGGGACGATCTCCGAGATCGGCATGGCTGCGACGCCTGGGATCCTCACGGCCGGACTACGTCCCGTCTTTCGGCACATGGATCGCGCCCTCGCGCGGCGAACCAAAGAATGAGATTCTATTAGTGCACCAATGATTGGTACACTAGCTATATGACGATCACGAATCCGCTCGCGCTCGAAGAACAGGTGTGCTTCGCACTGGCCGTCGCGTCCCGGGAGGTCGTGGCGTCGTATAAATCAGTGCTCGAACCGCTCGGTCTGACCCATCCTCAGTACCTCGTGATGCTGGCGCTCTGGCAGCACACTGATCCGTCGGAAGAGAAGTTGCTTTCGGTCAAGGACCTCAGCGCCCTGCTCCATCTGGATCCCGGCACCTTGTCGCCGCTGCTCAAGCGGCTCGAGACCGCCGGCCTCATCACGCGTCGACGTTCGAGCGTCGACGAGCGGGCATTGGCCGTCAGCGTGACACCCGAAGGGCAGGCCCTGCGTGCCCGGGCCCTCTCGGTCCCCCCGACGATGCTGAAACGCCTCGGCATGTCCGAAGACGATCTGACCGCCACGAACCGCGTCCTCCACGGCATCATCGACGCCGCACACGAAAGCGTGTCCGCATGAGCACCAAATCCACGACGAAGTCCACCGCCGAACAACTCGTCGCGCTGCGCCGGGTTCAGCGCCGCGTCGCAGCGATCGCCTTCTTCGCCGTCGCGATCCACGGCGTCATCGGCCTGATCGTTGTCGCCGAGGTCGTCAAAGGCGAGGGCCGCGACTCCGACGCCATCCTGCTCTTGGTGATGTCGGCGGTTTTCGCAATCGTGACCTATGTCGTGATGCGACTGATCCTGGGAGCAAAGATCTGGTCGGCCTGGGCCCCGCTGTCTTTGCTCCCCACGATCATCGGATTCTTCTGGGTCCTATGAGCCGGCAGCCTTGGCGTCCGCCTTCAGGGCCGCCTCCCGCACGGCGGTGGCGACCCTCTGGTGGACGTCGTGATGGAAGACGCTCGGGATCACGTAGTTGGCGTTGAGTTCGTCGTCAGAGACCGATTCGGCCACCGCATCGGCTGCTGCCAGTAGAACTTCCATCCCGATCCCGTGCGACTGGGCATCGAGCAGACCGCGGAAGATGCCGGGGAACGCCAGGACGTTGTTGATCTGGTTCGGGTAGTCGGACCGTCCGGTGGCCACGACCGCCGCGTGACGGCGGGCGATCGCCGGATCGATCTCGGGAGTCGGATTGGCCAGCGCGAACACCACCGCACCATCGGCCATACCCTCGACATCTTCGGCCGCGATCAGGTTGGGTGCGCTGACGCCGATGAACACATCGGCCCCCGGGAGGGCCTCGTGCAGCGTCCCGGAAAGACCATCAGGGTTGGTGTTCGCCGCGATCCAGGCCAAAGTGGGATCGGTGTCTGCCCGGCCGGTGTGCACGACACCGTTGACGTCGCAGACCACGACATGAGCAGCGCCGGCGTGCAGCAGCACCTTGAGGACGGCCGTCCCTGCGGCACCGGCGCCGGCCAGGACGATCCGCGCTCCCGCCAGGTCCTTGCCGACAACCTTCAAAGCGTTGCGAAGCGCCGCGAGGACAACGACGGCGGTGCCGTGCTGATCATCGTGGAAGACCGGGATGTCGAGCCGTTCACGCAACCTGGCCTCGATCTCGAAGCAGCGCGGCGCCGAGATGTCTTCGAGATTGATGCCGGCAAAGCCCGGCGCGATGGCGGCGACGGTCTCCACGATCTGATCGACGTCCTGCGTGTCCAAGACGATGGGCCAGGCGTCGACATCGGCGAAGTTCTTGAACAGCGCGGCCTTGCCCTCCATGACCGGCAAGGCCGCGTACGGACCGATGTTGCCCAGTCCGAGCACCGCCGAACCATCGCTGACGACGGCAACGCTGTTGCGCTTGACGGTCAACCGGCGGGCGTCTTCCTTGTCGGCGGCAATCGCCTCGCAGATACGGGCGACGCCGGGCGTGTAGATCATCGAGAGGTCGTCGCGGTTGCGCAGCGGATGCTTCATCGCGGTCTCGATCACACCGCCCAGGTGCATCAGGAACGTTCGGTCGGAGACCTTCTTGACCGACACGTCGCCGACGGACTTGAGCGCCTCGACGATACGACCCGCATGGTCGGTGTCGGAGGCCGCACACGTCACGTCGATGCGCAGTGCGTCGGCTCCCGAGGCCGCGACGTCGAGGGCGGTGACGATACCTCCGGCCTGCTCGACCGTGGTGGTCAGATCGCTGACCGCAGAGCCGCCCGAAGGCACCTCGAGGCGGATCGTGATCGAGTACGAAATGCTGGGGGCGACGGAATGTTTCACCCCACCAGCATAAACCTGAGGAAATCCTCACGTTCGATCGGTGTCGCCTGTGCTTGGGCGCGGGTAGAGTCGTTGAGAGCCACATCACCCCGTGGCCAAACCGATGGGACCGGCCCACCAACGCCGGGCCCGCCAACTTCGACAGAGAGCACTACCGTGACGACCGACCGCACCGCCTCGCTACCGTCCCCCTTCAGCAGCCACCACGAACAGGTCGTGTTCTGCCACGATGAGGCATCCGGCCTCAAGGCCATCATCGCGATCTATTCGACTGCGCTCGGTCCGGGCCTCGGCGGAACCCGTTTCTACCCGTACGCCTCAGAGGCTGACGCGCTGACCGATGTGCTCAACCTCTCTCAGGGCATGGCCTACAAGAACGCACTTGCCGGACTCGACCTCGGCGGGGGCAAGGCTGTCATCATCGGCGATCCCAAGACCCTCAAGACCGAAGCACTGCTGCGTGCCTACGGCCGCTTCGTGCAGTCACTCAACGGGCGCTACTTCACCGCCTGCGATGTCGGGACGTTCTCGGCCGACATGGATCTGATCGCGCGCGAGTGCGACTTCGTGACCGGCCGGACGGTCGAACACGGCGGCGCAGGCGACTCCTCGGTGCTCACCGCCTTCGGGGTCTACCAGGGGATGCGCGCATGCGCCCAGCACCTGTGGGGCGACACGTCCCTGGCCGGGAGACGAGTGGGTGTGGCCGGAGTCGGGAAGGTCGGCAGACATCTCGTGGGACATCTGATCGACGAAGGCGCCCAGGTCGTGGTGACCGACCCCCACGAACCTGCCGTGACGGCCCTGCGCGAGCTGTATCCCGCGATCACGGTCGCGCAGAACACCGAGACCTTGATCCGCGAACCGCTCGACATCTACGCACCGTGCGCCCTCGGAGGAGCACTCGACGACGAGTCGATCGAGGCACTGACCGCGACCGTCGTCTGCGGTGCTGCCAACAATCAACTGGCTCACGACGGCATCGAGAAACGACTCGAGGAGCGCGGCATCACTTATGCCCCGGACTACTGCGTCAATGCCGGCGGCGTGATCCAGGTCGCCGACGAACTCGAAGGCTTCGATTTCGACCGCGCCAAAATGCGCGCGACCAAGATCTACGACACAACTTTGGGCGTTCTCGAACGCGCCAAGGCCGAAGGCGTCCCGCCGTCAGTGGCCGCCGACCGCATGGCCGAACAGCGCATGCGCGAAGTCGGCCGACTGAGGCACGTCTGGCTGCCGAAGTGACCAGAGCTCGGCCCATGGCCACCCCAAAGGGTGACCATGGGCCGAGCGAAGCGAGGCTAGGCGTCCGGGCGAAGCCCGGCTGCGACGAAGTCGCAGGAGCGGCGAAGCCGCTTAGCTTTCTCGCTCAAGGTCGCGATACTGCTCTGGAATCGGTTCGCCCGACTCACCATGGAGTTCGCGCTGCAACGTATTGAAGTCAGTATCTGGCGTCCGATACTTCAAGTCGCGCGCAACTTTGGTCTGTTTGGCTTTCGCACGGCCGCGCCCCATAGGTGCCGACCCCCTCGCAGAGAAATAGTCAGTATGTCGTAACTCGTAGCCTACCGAAGAGTCACAACAAACCCACCATCGACCCCCCGCGGGCCCAAAAGATTCCGCTCAGCCCGAATGCGCACCCTGCAACGTCACGGTTCCGCCGTCTCCGTGGACACCCGATTCGGCCGTGTCGCCGGCGATCCAGGCATCGACTCCGTGCTCAGCGAGCAGGGCTAGTGCAGCGTCGGCGGCATCGGGAGCGACCAGCGCGACCATACCGACGCCCATGTTGAGCGCCAGGTCGAGATCTGCCTGTGAGACGCCACCCAGCGCACCCACCAGACCGAAGACCGGTTGCGGCGTCCAGGACGATCGATCGATCCGTACCGAGACGTTCGAGGGCAGGACCCGTGCCAGGTTGGCCGCGAGCCCACCGCCGGTGATGTGCGACATCGCATGCACGTCGACGCGCTTGGCCAGATCGAGGCACGGAAGCGTGTAGAGACGTGTCGGGGTCAACAGCTCCTCGCCCAGGGTGCGCCCGAATTCGGGCACCTCGCGGTCGAGTTCCCAACCGGCCTTGTCGAAGAAGACGTGCCGCACGAGCGAATAGCCGTTGGAGTGCAAGCCGCTGGAGGCCATCGCGATGACGACGTCGCCGGGGCGTACCAGCTCGGCACCGAGCAATGCGTCGGCTTCGACGACACCGGTCGTCGAGCCGGCGATGTCGTACTCATCGACGCCCAGCAGGCCAGGATGCTCGGCGGTCTCTCCACCGAGCAGTGCGGTGCCCGACTCGGCGCACGCCTGCGCGATGCCCTTGACGATGTCGGCGATGCGCTCAGGCACGACCTTGCCGCACGCGATGTAGTCGGTCATGAACAATGGCTCGGCGCCACACACCACAAGGTCATCGACCAACATGCCGACCAGGTCGAAACCGATCGTGTCGTGCTTGTCCATGCGCTGCGCGATCTGCACCTTGGTGCCGACTCCGTCAGCGGAGGTCGCCAGGTACGGCTTGGTGTAAGACTTCAAAGCCGTCGCATCGAAGAGGCCGGCGAATCCACCGATCCCGCCCACAACCTCGGGCCGACGGGCCTTATTGACCCACTCCTTCATGAGCTCGACGGCTCGGTCGCCCTCTTCGATCGAGACTCCCGCGGAGGCGTAGGACGTGCGCTGGTCGGTCACGAAATAACCTCGATCGGGAGCTGGTCCTGGACCTCGAGGAGATGCTTGCCGATCAAGTCGTCCTCCGGCAGGGCCACGGGATAGATGCCGTCGAAGCAGGCCCGGCAAAGATTGTCATTGGGGATGTTGGTGGCTTCGACGAGTTCGTCGAGCGAGATGTACGCGAGTGAGTCGGCGCCGATCGAACGGCGGATCTCATCGACCGAGATGCCGTTGGCGATGAGCTCTGCCCGCGAGGCGAAGTCGATGCCGTAGAAGCAGGGCCACTTGACCGGCGGCGACGAAATGCGGACGTGCACCTCGGCGGCGCCGAACTCGCGCAGCATGCGGACGAGGGCGCGCTGGGTGTTGCCGCGCACGATCGAGTCGTCGACCACGACGAGACGCTTGCCGGCGATGACATCGCGCAGGGGGTTGAGCTTGAGCCGGATGCCGAGCTGGCGCAGCGTCTGCGAGGGCTGGATGAACGTCCGGCCGACATAGGAGTTCTTGACCAGGCCGTGCCCGAACGGGATCCCGGATTCTTCGGCGTATCCGATCGCGGCCGGGGTTCCGGATTCTGGCACCGGGATGACCAGATCGGCGTCGACCGGATACTCACGGGCCAGACGACGGCCGATCTCGGCGCGGACCGAGAAGACCCGCTGATCGGCGATCGTCGTGTCGGGCCGGGCCAGGTAGACGTACTCGAAGATGCAGCCCTTCGGCTCAGCCTTGGCGAACCGCTCTGTGCGCAGACCGTTCTCGTCGATCGCGACGAACTCGCCCGGCTGGATCTCCCGGATGAACGAGGCGCCGACGATATCGAGTGCAGCGGTCTCGCTCGCGACGACCCAGCCGCGTTCGAGACGACCCAGGACGAGGGGCCGGATGCCCTGCGGATCACGTGCCGCGTACAACGTGTGTTCGTCCATGAACACCAGCGAGAAGGCACCGCGCAATGTGGGCAGCACCTCGAGCGCGGCTTCCTCGACCGACCGATCGGGGTAGGACGCGAGGAGCGAGGCCATGACCGCGGTGTCGGACGTCGCGGTCTCACCCTTGCCGGAATCACGGCGCGAAGCGCTGTCGCGGATGTTCAGCTGCTCGGTGAGGTCCGCGGTATTGGTCAGGTTGCCGTTATGCCCCAAGGCGACCGAACCGGTCGACGTGGGTCGGAACGTCGGCTGGGCGTTGTGCCACACGCTGGACCCGGTCGTGGAGTAGCGGGTGTGCCCGATCGCGATCTCGCCCTTGAGCGATTCGAGCGTCGCCTCGTCGAAGACCTGGGACACCAGCCCCATATCTTTGTAGACGAGGATCTGTCGGCCGTTGCTGACCGCGATGCCGGCTGACTCCTGGCCGCGATGTTGCAGCGCATAGAGACCGAAATAGGTCAGTTTGGCGACTTCCTCGCCTGGCGCCCAAACACCGAAGACGCCACAAGCGTCTTGGGGTCCGGCTTCCTGAGGATCGAGGTCGTGGGTGAGGCGTCCATCTCCGCGGGGCACAGCCCAAGTGTAGAGCCCGTCCGGCCCCAGCACCCAATCACTCGCGGTCGTGGGGCTGCAGGTCAGCCGGGCCAGACGATCGGGAACAGCTCGTGATCCATCTCGGCGCCGTCCGCGAGCTCGTCGGCAAGCCCTTCGAATTGCGGCGAAGTGCGCCAGCGGCGAGGCGCGTGGCGGGCCTCATCCGACAGATATCGCAGCGACAGCACACGGCGACGTCCCGCGAAGGGGAAGCCAGGGGCGCCGTGAACCGTCAGGAAGTCGAAGAAGATCGCATCGCCCGGCTGCATCTCGAATCGGCGAATGTCGTACTCATCGCGATGCGCCTCGATATCGGGCATCTCGACAAGCGCCCCCTCAGGAAACCACTTGGCCTCGCCGTCCATGAACGCGCGCGGCATGAGCCATGACCCCTGATGCGTCCCCGCGACCAACTCCAGGCAGCCTGCTTCGGGAACCGGGTCGACCGGGATCCACGCACTGACTCCACGACCCTCGACGTTGTAATAGGGCTGATCCTGATGCCACGGAGTCCGTTGCGCGGTTCCGCCTTCTTTGACCAGCACGTGATCGTGATACAGCCGCACCTTCGGAGAGCCGAGCAGCTCGGCAGCCACCTGGCCGGCCGCCGAGTGCAGGGCCAGGTCGCCGATCGCCGGGACATCGCGCCAGCGGCGGAAGTCCTCGATGAAGAATCCCGGATCGTCGGCCCCGCTTGCCACCTGAGCCAGTGGGCCGGGAGCGTCCAGTACGGTACTGATCGCATCGCGGGCCCACTCGATCTCATCAGAGTCGAGAAGCCCTCGCACCACGACCACGCCATCGCGCTGATATTCCTCGATGATGCCCGGATCCAGGAGAGTCATCTTGGCAGCGTAAACCAGTCCGAGCGCACGATCTCCGCGATTTGGGCACAGACCCTCTAAGGTCAAAGCATGAACGATCCCCGACCAACACGTACCTATCGATCACCCCTCAGGGCCGAGAAGGCCGCCGAGACCCGCCGGTTGATCGCCACATCAGCCGGCCAGGTGTTCTCGGAACGCGGTTATGCCGGGACCACGATGGCGCAGATCGCCGATCGAGCAGGCGTGTCCGTCGAGTCCGTCCACGGGCTCGGCACCAAACCCGCGCTGTTGATCGCCGCGTTCAAGCAGATGTACTCCGGCGAGAGCGGCTGGAAGACGATCCTGGACGAACCCGACCTGATGCGGATCATGTCGCTGGACGACACGGACGAGGCCATCCGGGGCTATGCCGAGTTCATCGCCGACGCCAACAGCCGCTCGCGGGGAATCTGGCCGGCGGTCAGGACCGCCGCACTGTCCGAGCCGCAAGTGGCCGAGCAGATCGAAGAGCTCATCACCTTGAAGAAGCGCGATTTCGTGATGGGAGTCGACTGGTACATCAGCCGCGGGATCGTGTCTCCGGGCACCGATCCCCTGACGGTCGCACCGTTCCTCTATGTCTTGACCTCGCAGGAGACGTACGACCAACTGATCGGCGACTGGGGCCACACGATCGAGTCCTACACAAAATGGCTGACCGAAGCCGTCCGGAAGCTCGGCGTCTCGACAGTAGATCTGCCCTCTCCCGCATCGAAATAAGGCTTCCTGTATTCAATACAGAGTATCTATAGTCAAATAGTCGAAATCTTGATACGGTCTCTGAACAAGCAGACTCATCGGCGCATGCGCGCGCACCGACCGGGTCCCCCGACACGAGAGACCCAGGTCATTCCATGAAGAGAACTCTGTCCATCGCCGCGGCCGCAGCGGTCGCACTCGGCGTGCTCGCGGCGCCGGCATCGGCCGGATCGCCCGCCGACTTCAACTCCGCGCCGCACATCGTCCGCGACGCCACACCCGGTTCAGGCGGGACGTCGTTCATCCACGATTCGGCCGCGCTGGGCAGCCGACTGATCTACGCCTACCAGAACAATCTGGGTGCCGAACTCTGGATCAGCGACGGCACAACCGCCGGAACCCACATGATCAAAGACATCTGGCCCGGCGCCAATGAATCGGATCCCGACGACCTGACGACGTTCAACGGCAAGGTCTACTTCTCGGCCCGCACCAGCTCGACCGATCGCGAGCTGTGGGTCACGGACGGGACCAAAGCCGGCACCCACCGCGTCAAAGACATCTGGCCAGGAACCTCCGGGGCGTACCCCGACGAACTGGTCGTAGCGGGCGGGTGGCTCTACTTCGGTGCGGACGACGGCACAACGGGTTCCGAACTGTGGCGCACCAAGGGGACTGCGGCGACGACCCAGCGTGTGGCCGACCTCAACCCCGGATCATTCGGCTCCTCGGTCAGCAACATGACCCCTTGGGGGAACAAGGTCGTGTTCCGGGCCGGCACGGGAGCTCATGGCAATGAACCCTGGGTCAGCGATGGCACATCGGCTGGCACCCATATGGTTGGCAACATCGCCGCCGGGGGAGCTAACTCCCACCCGTTCGACTTCGCGGCATGGACCGTCGGCAATAAGGCCAGATTCGTGTTCACCGCCCGTGACGACACCCACGGCTACGAAATGTGGATCAGCGACGGCTCGACGAGCACTATGGTCAAGGACATCAACCCCGGAGCCGACAAGAGTTCCAGCCCTCACACCTACACCCGTTTCGGCAACCGGTTGATCTTCAGCGCCCGCACTGAGGCACTGGGCACTGAGCTGTGGTCGACCGATGGCACGAGCAACGGCACGGTCCTGATCAAGGACATCAACACCACTCCCGGCGACAGCGGCATCACCGGCGAGGAGTTCGCCTTGTATCGCAACAAGATCTACTTCGACGCGACCGATGCGGCCGGCGGCAGCGAACTCTGGGCCACCCAAGGAACACCGGCGACGACGCACGCCGTCAAGAACCTCGCACCCGGCATCGAAGGCAGCCATCCATCCCGATTCACGTTCTCCGGCGGTCTGTTGTTCTTCGCAGCACAGACACCCCTGACCGGCGGCGAGCTGTGGCAGACCGACGGCACGGCTGCCAACACCCGTCTGACCAAGGACCTGCGCCCTGGTCCGGATCACTCGTACGCCAAATCGCTCGCCTCGATCGGCAACACCTTGTTCTTCGAGGCGCAGGAATCACATGGCGAGGAGCTGTGGGCCTTCACGACCCGCGCGTCGGTCACCAAGGGCTACAAGAAGACCGTCAGCAAGAAGACTGCCGCCAAACGTCGGATCCGCGTGACGGTCAAAGTGCGGGCCACCGGAACCACCCCGATCGGCAAGGTCGTGCTCAAGAAGGGGTCACGGATCGTGGGCACGGGCCATCTCAAGGGCGGCATGACTCGGATCCGGATCACCAGGAAGCTCGGCAAAGGCATCCACAAGGTCAAGGCGTACTACACCGGAAGCGTCTACGCCCGCACCTCCCACTCGAGCACGATCCGCATACGGGTGAAGTGATGCCCGCAGGCGGTGGCACCTCTTGATGCGTGCCCCTAGGGTGGTGTGATCCACATCACCCTAGGGGCCTGTATGACCTTCACGATCCCGTCGGCGACATATCTCCCGGACTTCCTGGCCGCCCGCGCTGCCGAGCACCCCGATCGACCGTGCTGGATCTTCGGTGACCGAAGCTGGAGCTGGTCGCAGGCGTACGAATCGGTACGTCGAGCCGCTGGAGCCCTGAGCGCCGATGGAGTGGAACGCGGCGACACGATCGCGATCCTCGACAAGAACAATCCCGCAGTTCTCCAACTACTCCTCGGCGGCTGCCATCTCGGCGCCGCGACGACGGTTGTCAACTGGCGCCTGGCAGGCGACGAACTCGACTACGTCATCAACGACTGCGGCGCGAAGATCGTGTTCGTCGGCCACGAGCTGCTCGACCAGTTCGAACTGATCCGAGGACGTCTCACACATGCGGAAAAGATCGTCGTGGTGGGCGGCGCGAACGATGAGTTCGAATCCTGGCTCGACGCCGGAACGCCCACAGAGCGCCAGTCAGATGTGTCTCCGGAGGACATCTGCGTCGTGATGTACAGCTCCGGCACGACCGGACGTCCCAAAGGCGTCCAGCTCAGCCAGCACGCGATGGTCGAGCACAGCGTCAACGGGCTCGGAGACACGACGTACGACCAGGACGACATGTTGCTGATCGCGATGCCGATGTTCCACGTCGGCGGTACGTCGTACGCCTTGCTCGGCCCCGTGGTCGGTGTCGCCGGATACATCGTCCCCGAGGTCGACGGCGCTCTGCTGGCGGCGGGCATGCTCGCCGGCTGCACGCATGTGTTCCTGGTTCCCGCGGTCGTAGCGGCCCTGATCGCCGCCGGGCCCCAGGTCATGGGCCTGTTCGCCAAGCTCAAAGGTCTCGGATACGGCGCGGCCCCGATGCCCTTGCCCGTTCTGCGGACCGCCATGGAAGCCTGGCCCGACACCGAGTTCCAGCAGGTCTACGGCATGACCGAGTTCGGTGGGGTCATCACGGTGCTCAACGACGAGGCCCACCGCGATGCGAGTCACCCCGAGCGCCTTGTGTCAGCAGGACGGCCGGTCAAGAACGCCGAGATGCGGGTCGTGGACCCGCTGACCCTGCAGGATGTGCCTGTCGGAACGTCCGGCGAGATCTGGTTCCGTACCCCTCAGGCGACAGCGGGATACCTCGGCAAGCCGGATGCCACCGCCGAGCTCATCACGGCCGACGGATGGGTGCGCACCGGCGACCTCGGCCGGGTGGACGATGACGGCTTCTTGTTCATCGAGGACCGGATGAAGGACATGATCATCACCGGCGGCGAGAACGTCTATTCCCCCGAGGTCGAGCGGGTACTCGCAGAACATCCAGCAGTCGCCGAGATCGCGATCATCGGGGTTCCCGACGAACGTTGGGGCGAAGCAGTCAAAGCCGTCATCGCGTTCCGGCCGGATCAACGGGCCACCACTGAGGAGCTCATCTCCTTTGCCCGCGAACGCCTCGCGCACTACAAGGCGCCGTCGTCGATCGACGTCGTCGAGGCGTTGCCCCGGAATCCGTCGGGCAAAATTCTCAAGCGCGATCTGCGCAAGCCCTACTGGTCCGACGGCGACCGCCAGGTCTGACCCGTGACATAAGGCGCCCTCACCACGTACGCTCATGCCCATGCGCCTGGTGCCTTCCCCCACCTCGCGGCTCATGATCGCCGGTGTCCTCACCGGTCTGGCCGCGACGTTCCTCATGTCCACACCCACCTCTGCTGCCACGTCTCCACAGGCACCCGGCAGCTTCACCGGCTACGGATTCGACGCCTGCGTGGCGCCGAGCCAGTCGGTCATGGACACCTGGAACCTCCAATCCCCGTTCAGCGCGATCGGCATCTACATCTCGGGCAACTCGCGCTACTGCGGCGACAAGTACCAACCCAACCTCAGCAAGGCGTGGGTAACCAAGAACGCTGCCAACGGCTGGCGTTTCATTCCGATCCACGTGGGTCGCCAAGCGCCCTGCTTCAAGAACAATCCGAAGAGCCGGGTCCAGAAGAAGCGCATGTCGACCAGCGTGTCGAAGGCTCGTACCCAGGCGCGCACAGAAGCCAGGGAGACTATCGCCGCATTGAAGAAGTTCGGCTTCGGTACCGGAAGCGTCTCCTACCTCGACATCGAGTGGTACGCCAGGACGGCGAAGTGCGATCGGATCGTGCTCGAGTTCGCCGACGCATGGACCGAATACCTGCATTCCAAGGGATACAAGTCGGGCCTGTATTCGAGCGGTTCGGCCGCTGTCAAGGCCGTCGATCAGGCCCGCGCTGCCAAGCGCAAGGGATTCACCCTGCCCGACCACATGTGGATCGCCTGGGTCAACAAGGTCGCCAACACCGACGGCGGGCCCTACCTCTCTGACAAGGGATGGGTCAAGCAGCGGATCCACCAGTACCACAACGGCATCAACGTGACGTACGGCAAGAAGAAGCTCAATATCGACAAGAACTACCTCGACGTCGGCAAGGGCTCGGTCGCGAGCAAGCAGTCGCTGCCGTGCAAGGTCAAGATGTCGTTCACGTCCTATCCGAGGTTGCAGAACGGCAGCCGGGGGCCCGAGGTCGCTGCCTTGGAGTGCCTGTTGAGGGCCCAAGGCGTCCTCAAATCCGTCGATACCTATCTGGGTACGGGGACTGTACGGGCGATCGATGCCTACCGGGCCAAATTGGGTTGGACGCCCGCCGGGCGCACCACCGCTCCCACCTGGACCGCGCTGCTCTCATATGGCAGTTCGCCTCGGGTACTGAAAGAAGGATCCGTCGGCGAGCCCGTGTGGCGGCTCCAACGCTCGCTCATCGCCGCCGGCCAAAAGCCCCGTCTGACGGGAATCTACGATGCGAAGACCGTCAAGGCCGTCGCGGCCTACCGTAAGGCGCGAAAGTTGCCGTCGTATCCGACGACCGAGTCAGGGATGTGGACTCAACTAAAGCGCGGTAAGACGGCCTAGGGAGCCCAGATGGCGCTCGTCTCGGCACACCGTGGAGGTGCCGGATCCCAGCGCTCGGCCCAGAACACGATTGCGGCGTTCGAGGCCGCGATCGCCCTGGGATGTGACTTCGTCGAGTTCGATGTCCGGCTGACGGCCGATGGGATCCCAGTCATCTTCCACGACGCGACGTTCGATGACGGCACGATCCGTCGCCTGATCGCTGGTCATCGATTCGACGACTTCTCATCCTCCTTGACGCATCTGGACGATGTCCTCGCAGTGTTGGCAGGCCGGGTCAAGGCCCACGTGGACCTCAAGGTCCCCGGCCACGAGATCGAGCTGGCACAACGGATCATCGAGGTACTCGGCGTCGACGGCGCGGTGTTCACGACCGCGGAAGATTCGTCCGTGCGCCGCCTGATCGCCTGGTCGAAGACCCAGGCACCGGGCCTTCTCGTCGGGCTGTCGTCGAGCCGCCGCACCTGGCGGGGTCATCGTCTGGCGCGCCGCATTGTGGCGATCGAGGCGAGTTTCCCGCGCACGCGCATCCGATTGAGCCGGGCCAATCTCGTCGTGGCACATAAGAGCCTCGCAAAACTGTCGCTCAAGCGCTACGCCCGCCGCCGCGGATTGCCGCTGCTGGTCTGGACGGTCGACAAGCCAGCCGAGCTGGAGCGCTGGATCAATGATCCGGACGTGTGGATGGTGACGACCAACTACCCGGAACGCGCACTTGCCGTCCGACGGGACAGCTAGCTGCCGTCGGGAGCGCCCCCGCAAGATGTCGGCGGTTCTGGGTCGTTGGCCTCGACCCATCGACCCAGAACCGCCGACATCTTGCGTGTCCCCGATTTTCAGGTGGCGTCGAGTGGCAGCAGCGGCGACAAGTCAGATCGTTCCCCCGATGCCCGGACCGTCGCATCCGCCCAGGCGAGCCGCCCACGGCCCAAAGCGATCCACGTCGCCGCGTCCATCTCGACGACGGCCGGCGGCGTCCCGCGGGTGTGCCGCGCCCCCGCGATGCACTGCACCGCTGCGAACGGCGGGACCCGCACCTCGACGCTCGCGCCGGGCGCCTTCTGTACGAGCAGCGCCGCCAGATGTTTGGTCGCGGCTTTGAGGTCAGCCCGAGACGGCTCGCCCGCATCGAGACGCGCGCAGACCTCGGCGAACTCCTCGTGGCTCAGCGGAACGTATCGGGCCATACCGTCAGCCTAGTGAGACCCTCAGGCCAGGTGTGCGCCGAGCACCGCCGGCAAGGTGGCCTGCCATGCGGCCTTGAGTTCTGCGACGCCGACGTTGAACTGACCCGCGACCTCGATCGTGTCCCCGCCGGTGCGACCGACCGATGCGAGGTCGACACCGTGCTTCTCGGCCAGAGCGACGAAATCGTCGTGACGCGCCTCGGCAACCACGACCATCGCCCGGGCCGAGGACTCGCTGAACAGTTCGAGGAAGGGATCGTCGAGGTCGACCGTGGCGCCGACGCCGTGGCGGAACGCGGCTTCGGCAATGGCCATCGCGAGTCCACCGTCAGACAGATCGTGGGCTGACGCAACGATGCCGGACTTCGCGGCCTCGACCATGAGTCCAGCCAAGGCGCTCTCGGCGGCGAGATCGACGACGGGCGGCTTTCCACCCAGATGGCCGTGGACGACATCGGCCCAGGTCGAGCCGGACAGCTCTTCGCGAGTCTCGCCCAGCACGAGGATGTGGTCGCCCTCGCCCGTGAAGCCCTGCGTGATCCGCTGGCGAACGTCCTCGATGACACCGAGCACACCCACAACAGGTGTCGGCAGGATCGGCGTCTCGCCGGTCTGGTTGTAGAACGAGACGTTGCCGCCGGTGACCGGGATGCCGAGCACCGCACAAGCGTCCTTGAGACCGTGCGTCGCCTGCTCGAACTGCCACATGACGTCGGGGTTCTCGGGTGAACCGAAGTTGAGGCAGTCGGTGACCGCGAGCGGCAGCGCGCCGGTGACCGCGACATTGCGGTATGACTCGGCCAGCGCCAGCTGCGCGCCGACATAGGGATCGAGCTTGGCGAACCGGCCATTGCAGTCGGTCGAGACCGCGACTCCCAGGTTGGTCTCGTCGTCGATGCGGATGACACCTGCGTCTTCGGGCTGGGCCAGGACCGTGTTGCCCTGCACGTAGCGGTCGTACTGGTCGGTGACCCACGATTTGTCGGCCATATTGGGCGAACTGACGACGGCCACGAGTTGATCGCGCAGCTCATCGCCCGATACCGGGCGGGCGAGTTGTTCGGCCGCGTCGGCCTGCAGAGCGTCCTGCCACTGCGGACGGGCGTAGGGACGGTCATATGTCGGGCCGTCGTGAGCCACCGAACGCGGCGGCACGTCGACGACGGTCTCGCCGTGCCAATCGATGATGAGGTGCTCACCGTCGGTGACCTCACCCACGACAACGGCTTCGACGTCCCACTTGCCGCAGATCGCCATGAACTCGTCGAGGTGCTCGGGCTCCACGACGGCCATCATGCGCTCTTGGGACTCGCTCATGAGGATCTCTTCGGGCGAGAGCGTCGAGTCACGCAGCGGGACGGTGTCGAGTTCGACGCGCATGCCGCCGCTGCCTGCGGACGCCAGCTCGCTCGTGGCGCACGACAGGCCCGCACCGCCGAGATCCTGGATTCCATTGACGACCTTGGCCGCGAACAGCTCAAGGGTGCATTCGATCAGCAGCTTCTCCATGAACGGATCGCCTACCTGCACCGCAGGACGCTTCGACGGCCCGGTCGACTCGAACGTCTCGGACGCCAGAACCGAGACGCCGCCGATTCCATCGCCGCCGGTGCGTGCGCCGTAGAGGACGATCTTGTTGCCGACTCCGCTCGCGAACGCCAGGTGCAGGTCTTCGTGACGCAGCACCCCGACGCACAGGGCGTTGACCAGGGGATTGCCGAGATAGGTCTCGTCGAAGACGACCTCACCGCCAACATTCGGCAGGCCCAGGCAGTTGCCGTAACCGCCCACACCGGCGACGATGCCGGGCAGCACCCGACGGGTGTCCTCGGCGTCGAGCGGGCCGAATCGCAGCGGATCCATGACCGCGACCGGGCGGGCGCCCATCGCGAGAATGTCACGCACGATTCCGCCGATCCCGGTCGCCGCACCCTGGTAGGGCTCGACGTAGGACGGGTGGTTGTGCGACTCGACCTTGAACGTCACGGCGTAGCCCTGACCGATGTCGATGACTCCGGCGTTCTCACCGATACCGGCGAGGGTCTTGCCCAACGGCGTCTCCTGCGGCAGCTCGCCGAACTTCTTCAGATGCACCTTGGAGGACTTGTAGGAGCAGTGCTCGCTCCACATGACCGAGTACATCGCCAGCTCCGCACCCGTCGGACGACGTCCGAGGATCTCGCGGATGCTGGCGTACTCATCGGGCTTCAGGCCCAACTCGGCCCACGGCTGCTGCCGTTCAGGGGTGGCGGTGGCGTGGGCAACAGTGTCGAGCTGGCGGGCTTCAGTCACCCCATGATCCTATCGAGTCAGCTCCGAGCCTCTCGACGGTGCGTAGGCGGATACCCGATGTCTTCGCCTGAGACACCGAGCTCGTACGCGGCACGCAGCACCCAAGCCGGTTCTCGGATCGCGGCCCGAGAGACCATCAAGGCGTCAGCAGCGCCGCTGGCCAGGACCAGTTCGGCCTGGACCGGCTCGGTGATCAGGCCGACCACGGAGACCGGCAGACCGCTGACCCGACGGACCTCGTCGGCCAGTGGGACCTGATATCCCGGCGACACCGGGGCCTCTTCGGGCTCGACCGCACCTCCGGACGACAGATCGATCAGATCGACGCCACGCTCCTTCAGGATTGCGGCCAACTTCGCGGTCTGCGCGACGTCCCAGCCTCCTGCCGGGATGTCACTGCCGGGAAGTCGGAAGAGGAGTGGCTTCTCTGGCGGCAGAACCTCACGGACCGCATCGGCGATCTCGACCGCCAATCGAGTGCGGGCCGCGAAGGACCCACCGTAGTGATCCGTGCGGTCGTTGATCAGCGGAGACAGGAACTGATGGATCAGATAACCACCCGCAGCATGGATCTCGACGACGTCGAACCCGGCCCGATCGGCCCGCGCCGCGGCCTCGGCGAAGACACCGGGCAACGCAGCCACCTCACGGCGTGACAGGACCCGCGGTGCGGCAAGGCCGTCGGCCGCCGCATGCGTCGAACTGGCCGTGGTCCACCCTCCCTTGGCCTCCGGCACCGTTCCTCGTTGATCGGCGAACGGCGAGTACGTGGAGGCTTTACGGCCGGCGTGAGCCAACTGGATCGCCGGGACAGCACCCTGTCCGCGGAGGAAGTCGGTGATCCGCAACCAGGACTCGACATGTTCCTCGGCCCAGATTCCGGTGTCTTCGGGCGAGATCCGCCCTTCGGGCACCACCGCCGTGGCCTCGGTCATAATCAAGCCGAATCCACCGGTCGCGTGCTTGCCCAGATTGACCAGGTGCCAGTCACCGGGCTGTCCATCGCGCTGATTCGCGCTGTATTGGCACATCGCGGCGATCCAGATCCGATTGCGAGTCGTCACACCGCGCAGAGTCAGCGGCTCGAAGAGAAGGACCATCAGTCAGCATCCACAGCGATAGGCGGGACCGGGACCACGGCAGGACGCCGGCGCCCGCCCGGCAACCGTCCCGCCAGGACGCCTAAGGGTTCGACCGCGCCGCTCAAGACGCCGACCGCATTGTTGAGGTTCGGAATCGCCTGCCCGAGGGCTTCGAGGCGCGGGAGGATCGCGTCGAACGTCGCGCCCAGCGACACCAATTGGTCAAGCGTCCCTCCTGGTGCCAGGAGCTTTTCCAAGATCCCCTCCTCAGCCAGCAGCTGTTCGAGCAAACCGCCCTCGGCCAGAATCCTGTCGAGGGCTCCTTCCTCGGCCAACAGCCGGTCGAGCGGGCCGCCGGGCGCGAGCACTCGATAGAGCGGCCCGTCCTCTGCCAAAGCTCGGTCGAGTGGTCCCCCTGCTTCCAACAGGCGCACGAACGGGCCGTCCTCGTCGGCCATGCGGTCCAACAGCCCGTCCCGCGCGAGTGCTTTGCCGATCGGCCGGTCGTCGGCAGTCAGATCAGCCAGAGTGTTGGCCAATCCGATCGGCCCGCGATCATCGGCCAGGATCTTGGCAACCTGATCCAACAGACCATCCTCCGCGAAGAGTTGTGACAGACGCGAGGCATATCCGCCTTCGCGCAGGATCGGTCCACTCGGCGAGGCGAGCTGGCCGAGTCCGAGGGTTGCCTGGGTCGCGGCCACCGAAATGCGCAGCGGTAAGAGAGCGAATCCACGAAGGTCCATGCCCGAACATTAGAGCGTGACATCGTCGATGTCACGATCCACGCGGACACCGCTGTTGATGACGCCGGGTTCGGACTATCGTTGGAGCGTCCAGGGGCCAACGAAAAGAGTGGATTGTGCTGGACCGCACAGTGGTGACGCCTTCGGCCGAGTGGCCACCGGCATTCGCCGAGACTTTTATCGAGCAGGCTCGCGGTCTGCTCGATCTGAGTCAGGTCTTGATGATTCTCGGGCCGGTCGGTGGAAGCGCCCATACTCTGGCGACGGCGATCGTCGACGCTCCCGGCGGAGCGGATACCCCGCTGTGGTCCCACCACGTCGCGAGCAGTGGCGACAGCCGCGAACCATTCCATGCGATCGGTCGGCTCTTCACCGTCGATACCGAGCACGTGACAGGTCCGGGCGACGTCGAGAACGGCATCCGGGCCGAGCTGGCGGCCTGCGGGGAGAACTCGCCGACCGTGGTCATCGCGAATGCCGACCTCTGCGACCGCGAGAGCGTCGATGTGCTGACGCGGCTCGCCGCGACGGGCACACTTCGGCTCATCCTGACTCTTGCCCCCGAATCCATAGCCGCCCTCGGCCAGCTCGCCACGGCCGCCGAGGTGGTCGAGCTGCCGCCGCTCGAGAGCGAGACCGTCGGCGAGATGATCCGCATCCGCTACTCCGCCGCACCCGAGCCGGCACTCGTGGATCTGCTCATGGAACGTACGAAAGGCTCGTACGAAGTGCTCTGCGACGTCGTCGACCTCGCATGCCAGGACCGACAGCTGACGGTTCTAGGCGATCAGCTCGTGCTCGACCACGACCTGTCCGGCATCGCGGCCGCGGTCCTCGCCGAGGATCTCTCACAGCTGACCGCGATCCTCGGTCAGCTCGACGCGGCAGAGGCCACTGCGCTCATGGGCGACAGCGCGGTCTCGCGGGCCCTCGCGAGCGCGGTCCTCGAGCGTGTCGACGGCCACATCGCCTTCAGCTCCGCGGTCGAGGCGCGTCGGGCACGCTGGTCGATCTCCCACGAACGTCTGACCGAGCTGTTCGACCTGTACGCCCAACAGCTCCCGGCGACAACGGCTCGGCCGGATTCGGCGATCGCAGCCGCCGACTGGTGGCTCGCAGCAGGACAGCTGCCGTCGCCGGAGCTGGCCTCCCGAGCGGCAAGACAGGCCAATCTCCTCGGGCAGCCCCGCCGCGCCATCAGGTTCACCGACGCCGGACGCAACACCAGTCACAACATCGCGGCTCCTCTGGAACGCGCCCATGCCATGGCGGAGGTGGGCGACAGCCACGGCGTGACGACCATCTGGACGTCGATCGACCCCGAACTGCTCACCGAAGACGAACTGCTGCCCTATCTGCGCTGGGTCCATCACCTGACCGACACGGATCGACGAGATCGACTCGCCACACACGCCGTCCAGGCCGATGACGCGAAGGCAGCTGACCGACGAGCCGCCACAGGCCGACTGGCGCTCCTGGTCGATCGCGCGTTCCGAGACGGCGCCACGGAGCTAGCCGGTCCTCTGCGGGAGCTCGCATTCTCAGACCTGCTGTCGATCCGCAACCGCGCATTGGCCTTCGGGGCCTTGGCAGCAGTCCTGCTCAACTCCGGCCGTCCCGCCCAAGCGGCGGAGATGGGGCAGCTCGCCGGCGAGATACTCAAGCTGACTCCCGACCAGGTCAGTGCCTCACACCTCGATCCGGTGCGCGAAGTCCACGTTCGTGCGTTGATCTCGGCGCTGGATGTGACCGGTGCCGAAAACGCTCTGCAGGGCTACGCACAGGTTGCGGGGGCGAGCGACGATCGCCTGACCCTGATGCTGCGCGCGCTTCTGGAGACGATGCGCGGGAATATGCACGAGGCCATCACCTCTTTGCGCCGAGGCCTGGCCAGCGTTCAACCCCGGGATCCACATCACCTGCGAAGCTGGGGTCAGGCGCATCTGGCGGATCTGCTCACGCGCTGCGGCCAGAACGCCGACGCCCACCTGGCCTTACAGCGCTCCGCGCAGCACACACTCCAGGACAGCCCCTACGACCTCGACCGCCAAATCGCGCAAGCCGCCGCCCTCGACGCATTGGCCGAGCCCGAGGATGCCCTGAGCCTGCTCCAGGAAGTTGTCACCGAGGCGAAGGAGCGCAGACTGTTCCTGCTGAAGATCGAGGCGGCCGCACGTAGCGTCCTGATCGGTGGCCCACCACTCGTCAAAGTCCTGACCGAGGCAGTCGACGGCCTCGAGGAGTTGACCGGCGTCCCCGCCGTCTGGCAACGATTCGCCGCAGCCGCACGGTCGTACGACATCGCAGTGCTGACCCGCCTGATCGACGACCTCGTCAGCCGTCGAGCGTTCGGTTTGGCTGCCGAGCTAGCCCAGTTCGTCCTGGACATGTCTCGGCGCGCCACCGACCTCGACGCCGAGACCCGCGACTGGTTGCGGAGCCTGGCCGAGAGGCAGGAGTCGTCATAACAGCGCACACGCCCGCGATCAGTTCGCTGTGGCCACCAGCGTTCTCACCGGAATTCATCGCGGCTGCGCAGCTCATGCTCGAACGTCGCAGCGCGCTGCTGATCGTGGGATCTCCCGGATCGAATCGCCACCGTCTCGGCACCGAGATCGTGGCGTCCATCGACGGTCACGGCGCGGTGCTGCGGCATGTCTGCAAATTCGGCGAGGCGGATCGTCCTCATCAGCTGTTGGCGCGGGTATTCGCCGACCTCGGAGGGACCGGTGACACTCCGGTGTCCGACCAGGTCGAGGCGATTCGTCGGCTGGTCCGCGCCGAGCACCCCACCGCGCCCACTCTCTTGCTGGAAGACGCGACCTTCGCATCACCTGCGAGCCTGGCTGCCCTCGCGGAACTCGCAGCAAGTCGTGATCTGCAGATCATCGCGGCGATGACGCCCGAAACCGTCGAACTGGTGCCAGAACTCGCCGCAGCGACAGAACGTATCGATCTCGAACCGCTCGGGGCCGAGACCATCACCCAATTGCTCCAGGTCAGGTTCAGGGGGACGCCCCACGACATCCTCGTGGAGTTCTTGCACGAGAGTTCTCATGGCAGATATGCCAGCCTCTGCGAGATCGCCGACATGTTGGCCGAGTCCGGGGCCATCGTCGCGGTCGAGGGCATCATCGTGTTCAAGCCGAGTCGTCTAGAGGAGGCCCGGCTCCTGTTGCCGGAACGGCGCCGGTCCAACTCGGCCGAACGGCTCGGCGGCTCGACCCGAATTGTCGATCTGATCGATCTGGTCTCGATCATCGTCGAGGTCGAGATCGACGAGGCCATCGCCTGCACGAGTGCCGAGGACGTCGCCCTGACCGTCAGGCACGGACCGATACGGCAAGTCGACGGTGTTCTGTCGATGGTCGATCCCCTCGAAGCAGAGTCTGTTGTCGCCGCACTGACTCCCCAGCGTTCAACCGAGCTGTGGCAGACGTATGCGCCGCGCATCCAGCGGTCGGTCCTCCGCCCGAACAGCGCGATCCGGGCCGCCCGCTGGTTCCTCGACAGCGGGTCGGCGACGTCACCGGAATTGGCTCGGATCGCAGCTCGCGAGTCGAATGAACGAGGTCTCTACCAGCGAACCGTCGCCTACACCTCACCTCGCCACACCCGCGCGACTCCGTTGGACACCCAACACGAACGTTCCCACGCACTGATCCAATTGGGAGATGTCGACGGCCTGCGCGAACTGTTCGGTCAATTGGACCCCGCCACGATTCCCCTGCGTGAGCTGATGGCCTTCATGCGCTGGGCGACCTCGATGGTTCCGCCGACGGAGCTGCCCAGCCTGCGTCATCGTGCCCTCGGCCCCGATCGCGATACCGAGGAACGGCATCAGCGCGCGGCCGTCATCACGCTCGCCGAACTCGGTCTCCTGGCGTTCCGCGAGAGCAGCGACCAGCACATCCGACGGGTCCGCACTTTAGTCTTCTCGGGGGCTCTTCCGCCGATCGACCATGCGATGGCCCACACACTGCTTGCTGCCTTGCTGCGCCATTCGGGCCGGCCGGCCGAGGCAGTTCACGCCGGCAGAATCTCGGTCGCACTGTTGGAGGCACCTGAGAGTGGGGCGAGCGCGCCGGAGCTCGACGCCGCGCGCGAAACCCTTTTCATGTCCTTGGTCGCAGCGCTGGATCTCGATGGTGCCGAGGACGTTCTGAGGCGTTATCAGTCGAGGGCCGCGCGATACGGTCGGCCTGGGCGGTTGGGACCGCTCATGAGCGGGATCCTGGAGTTCTATCGCGGCCGGATCCAGCACGGTCTTGCCAGCTTGGAATTGCTTCGCGACGATCCCGTGAGCCAGGACGTCCTGCATTCCCGAGGATGGGTCGAGGCTTTGGCCGCACAGGCACTTATCGGCCTAGGTCGCTCCGATGAGGCCGAGGCCCTGCTGGAAGCGTCCGAAGCGCACCCGGTGTCGGGCCTTCTCCAGAGCGATCTCGAACGGCGGATAGCACAGGCATTCGTCCACGACTCCTTGGCAGATCCCGATCGTGCGCTGGAGATACTCGAGGAAGTCGCAGAACAAGCTCACCTCCACGGCCTGAAACTCGTCGAGTTCGATGCCCTCGCGCTTGCCGTGCTGATCGACGGGCCCACTCGGACACCGCGACTGCTCGAAGCCGTCGGCGATCTGGTCGCACCTTCCGGAATGCCGGCGATCTGGCAGACCTTCGCCACACACGCCGCCCAGTTCGACTTCCCTGGCCTCGTCCGGTTGGTCGAGGAGAATGCTGCCGCGGGACAGGTCATCCTGGCGGGACGCCTGGCGCAGTACACGCTCGATTCAGGGCGACGCGCCACCGACCTCACACCGGCAGAACGCGAGTGGCTGAATCAGGTTGCCCAGTTCCCGCCGTCGCAGTTTTGACCCTCAGGTCATAGCGATCCGGCAGCCGTCCCGACCAACGCGAACAGCGCGACCACGATCGAGATCGGCACAAGCCACAAAGCCGCCACCGCGATAGTCACCGTCGTGCCGATCTTCGGCGGCGCGAAGTAGCGAGCTCGCTTCAGGTCGCCCACACCGTCGATCCAGCGTCCGGTCATCTGGGCTGTCGACCAGACGCCGCGCATACGCGCCAGAATGCGCCACCCACCGCCACCTGCGATCTGTGCCAGCGCGCCCCGGGTTTCGTCGACCTTGCCGCTCATACTGACCAGGATGCCCAGCTCGGTCGCGAGGCGATCGGGATCGGCGACGGCGGACATGATCATGTGACGGCGAGCCCAGAAGAAGCCGTTGATCAGGGCCATGACCGCACCGGCCACGATCACGATCGTGCCGGCCGTGCCGTCGGCCAGCCAGCCCAGCACGAGAGTCGCCGCGATGAACGGTACCGAAACCAGGCCCACGGCGGCTGTCGGTATCCGAAGGAGTCGGACCGCGACGACGATGGTCTTGGCAGCACGTTGCGCGACCTCGGCGGTCTGGCCGTCCATCTTGGACGTGAAACCTTTGACCGCCGCATTGGCCTGCTCTCCGAGCGAGCGACGCTGCCTGAACATACATCCCACCCTACGACCCGGACCCAGAGCCGGATCCGTACTGCTCGGATCCGTACTGCTCGGGTCCGGGCTACTTGAGGAACTTGGAGGTACTGCGGTCTTTCAGGGGCCGTCCCTCGGTCTGACAGGTCGGGCAGTACTGCAGAGACGATTGCGAATACGTCACTTCGAGCACCGTGTCGCCGCACACCGGACACGCCTCACCCGTCCGACCATGGACCCGCATCCGGGTACGTTTGTCGTCCTTGAGATCTTCGGCCGGCTTGCCCCGCGCCTCGTCGACGGCCTCGCGCAAAATCTCCTGCACCGCGGACTCCAGCCGTAGGATCTGGTCCTCATCGAGGGTCTCGGCAATCGCGAACGGCGACAGTCTGGCCGCATGCAGGATCTCGTCGCTGTACGCATTGCCCACGCCGGCAAGGATCTTCTGGTCACGCAACAGCCGTTTGACCTGCATCCGCCTGGCGAGCAACGGTCGCAGCTCGAACCCCGGCGCCAACGGATCTGGACCCAACGCAGCGATCCCAGGGACGTCGGTGGGATCGTTCACGACATACATCGCCAGGCCTTTGCGAGTTCCTGCCTCCGTGACGTCGAAGCCGACGGTTGGCCCATCCCCCCGGTCGAGTCGTATGCGGGCAGCGATATTGCTGGCGCCGAGCTTGAGCTTGGTCTCGGGCAGCGGATCGGACCATCTCAGCCAGCCGGCCTTCGCCAAGTGCACCACGATGTGCAACCCGCTGACGTCGATGTCGATGAATTTGCCGTGCCGGGTCACAGTGGAGACCTCCAGCCCCTGCAAAGCCGCGACCGGCGGATCGAAGGTCTTCAGTACCGAGAACGATGCGAGCTCTACTGCCGCAACGACGGTTCCGCTGACTTCCCTGTCCAGGAACTCGACAAGCGCATTGACCTCGGGCAGCTCGGGCATAGGTCAATCATCGTGCTTACAGAAGAAATTCTCCATCGCCGGCCATGTCGTGCGCCGAGCGGCGCGACCGGCCAAGACACCCAAGTGCCCTCCCGGAGCCTGCACCAGCTGGGCCTCCGGCGAACCCGTCACCAGATCCAGGAGGTGTTCGACCGCCCCATGGGGCGCGAGGGTGTCGCCCATCCCGGCCACGACAAGCACCGGGACGTTGATCTCGGCGAGCTCCACCGAACGTCCGGCAAGCCGCATTGCCCCGGTCGCGAACTCGTTGCTGCGCATCACGACGTGATACAGCTGGCCGAACGTCCGTCCCGGGTAGGCGTACATCCGGCTCATGAACCGATCGACTGCCTCGAGCTGGGCCAGGAAGTCCCGGTCATCGGCATGGGCCAGCATCGCGGCCGGCTTCGTGAGGTACTTGTCCAGGCTCGAGATCTGGAAACCCAGCCGGGTCAGCGGCGCAGGGACACCGCCCATCGCCCGGTAGGCGGGCCCGACAATCGGTCCGACGACCCGATCCAGCGGTCGGGCCAAAGCCAGCAACGGCACCTGCCGCAGATCGAACGGGCTCGCAACCGCCGTGACCGAGGCCAAGGGCAACTCCGGATGCGCCGCTGCCATGAACATCGTGAAGATGCCGCCGAGGCTCCAGCCCGCGACGTGCACGGCGTCCGCGTCGGCATGTTCCGTGGTCAGTGCGACCGCTGCCGGCAGGACCGAGTCGACCCAGTGCTCGATGCCCAGCCCCCGATGGGCGAAATTCACGGGTCCGTAGTCGACGAGGTAGACCGGCCGTCCTTGCTGGACGAAGTACTCGATCAGACTGCAGCCCCGACGCAGGTCGAATGCCAGGGCGGGCGCCGCCAGAGGCGGGACCAGCAGTACGGGACGGCCACGCTCTGCCGCTTCGCCCCGATAGCGGTACAGCGTGAATGCCGTGTTCTGCTCGACCGCGTCACGCGGCATATATCGCAGATCGGCGATGGGACGCCGATGCGCCTTGTCCGACAAGTTGGTTCGGGCCGCCTCCAGCTTGCGAGGGAGTCCGATGGTTGGGAGTGCCACCCGGAGAGTCTGTCAGACTCCGGGCGGCCGGATCAGGTGAAAGTCAGCCAGAGCAGCGAGACGTTGAGTGCGATGACGATCGCCGCCACGACGCATGCGGCCGACGTCGTGGCTCGCCGGTTGACGTGATCGCCCATGACGTCCTTGCGCGCCGTCAGCACTACGAGTGGGATCAACGCGAACGGGATACCGATCGAGAGGACGACCTGTGAAACGACCAGCGCTCGACTCGGCTCCGCCCCGAGACCCAGGATCACGAGTGCCGGGATCAACGTGACGACCCTGCGCAGCAGCACCGGGAGCCGGAGGCCGAGCAACCCTTGCATGACCTCGGCGCCGGCCGCGCTGCCCACCGACGTCGACGCCAAGCCCGAACCCAAGAGGGCGACCGCGAACAACAGCGCGACCCCGGCCCCGAGTTCGGAGGTCACCACCGCGTGTACGCCTTCCAACGTGTCGGTGCCGGGTAGCCCGTCGAGACTTGTCGCGGCGACGACCAGCAGCGACAGATTGAGCATGCCGGCCAGAATCAACGCCAGCACGACGTCGGTGCGGGTTGCGGCCAAGAGCTGCCGCATCGATTGCCCTTCCCCACGGGCACCGAGCCTGGTCGTCGTGAGACTCGAATGCAGGTAGATGACGTGCGGCATGACCGTCGCGCCGATGATCCCCGAGGCGAGGAGAACGCTCTCGGCGCCTTCGAACTTCGGCACAAGTCCGCCGGCCAGCGGACCGGCGGCCGGCGGGTCGATGAACAGTCCGGCCATGAACCCCACCGCGATCAGCACCAGGAAGCCCATGATGACCCGTTCGAGCGTGCTCTGACCGCGCACGTCGCCGATCTTGAGGATCACCATCGCCACCGCTGCCGTGATGACCGCACCAACCATGAGCGGCAGATCGAACAGCAGATACAGCGCGATCGCGCCGCCGACGACCTCGGCCAGGTCGGTGGCGATCGCAATGGCCTCGGCCTGCAACCAGTAGAGGATCCGCGGCCCGCGCGGCAGTTTCTCGCCCATATGACCGGCCAAGGACTGTCCCGTGACCATGCCGAGTTTGGCCGACAGATACTGCACCAGCACGGCCATGACATTGGCCATCACGACGACCCACACCAGCGTGTAGCCGAACTCCGAGCCTGCTGTGACGTTGGTCGCGACATTGCCCGGATCGACGTACGCGACTGCCGCGATGAACGCTGGACCCAGCAGTCCGATGCGGGGCAGACGTTCCTTCACGAGCATGTCCACATCATCTCCTACGACGATTTGGCGTTGACCTCGTAGGAGGTGTTGGTCGACTCGAAGAAGTTGACCAACTGCAAGGTGTCGTTCGCTGTCGCCATCCACTTCGCCGGATTGACGGCGTTGTAGTGCGGCGCGAAGCCGAGCTCCTCCAGCCGCCGGTCCGCCAGGTAGCGGACGTACTGGTTGATGTACTCGGCGTTGAGCCCGAGTATCCCGGTCGGAAGCAGATCCCGGTTGTAGGCCTCTTCCATCTCGACGCCGTCGAGAATCATCTGCCGGATCTCGTCGGCGAACTCCGGCGTCGCAACGTCCGGGTTCTCGTCGAGGACCGTCAGGATCAAGTTGATGCCGAACTTCAGGTGCAGGCTCTCGTCCCGGACAACCCAGTCGATCAGTGACGCGAAGTTGCGCAGCAGGTTCCGCTGCCTGAAGCTCAACGCGACCATGAAGCCCGAATAGAACCAGATGCCTTCAAGGATCACGTTGTACGCGACGAGGTTGCGGACGAAGTCCTGCTTGCCCTGCGTCGTGGTGATGTCGAGTGTCTGCTCGGTCATCCGCTGGATGTAGCGGATCTCGAATGCTTCCTTCGCCGCCATCGACGGCACCGTCACGTGGGAGTCATAAGCTGCTTCGCGGTCGATCGGGAACGTTTCCAGAACGTACTCAAAACTCATGCAGTGATTGGCCTCCTCCCACATCTGCTTGGCCAGATACAGGTGGCACTCGGCGGCATTGACGTAGGGGTAGACGCCGAACGCGAGCGCCTTGTTGACCAGCAGCTCATTGGGGTTGAAGTAGCTCATCAGGAACGTCAGCGCGTGGCGTTCCTCGTCGCTCATCCGCTCGAAGTCCGCCAAATCCTCCCCGAGCTGGATCTCGTTGGGGAACCACGTGTTGGCGACCGCCTGGTCGTACAGGTCCATGGCCCATTGGTACGTGACGGGCTTGAGCAGCAGCCCCTCCTGGATGCCGGTCCCGAGAATGCCCCGGCGCGTTGCAGTTTCAGTCATGGTGAAGCCCTTCTTCAAAATTCCGCTCGCGAGTCACTGAATTACGTGCCGCGAGTCAGTTAGGTACGGTCTGGCCGAACGGGAGTGACTCCCGAGCGGTAACTGAGTGACTCGCGAGCGGGGTGGGTTATTGGCAGGAGTCGCACTGGAGGCGTTCTTGCGGGTCGACCGGGCACGCGGCTCCGTCGACCACTTCAAGTTCGGCAACCTCATCGGGGATCACGGGGACTTCCACGGTCACGGCGCGTGGCCCGGCCGCGCCGAAGCCCCTGCGCGGAGCACCACTACTCGGTACCACCTGTTCGGCCTTATTGACCTTGACGGTGCTCTGCTCGGCGGTGTGCCGCGGCATCATGTGCAGGTAGTAGGTCGTCTTGACGCCCATCCGCCACGCGGCGGCATACAGCTCGGCCATCTCGCCGACATCGCGGCTCTGCAGGTAGATATTGCGGCTGATGGCCTGGTCGATCCACTTCTGCGCCCTCGCGGCAACGTGCAGGAAGGCGTAGGGCGAGAGCTGGAAGCTCGTGCGGTAGATCTGCTGCAAGTCGTCGGGGATGCCTTCGACCTTCGACAAGTCGCCTTGGTGACGCAGCAGCTCTCCGCGCACCTGCTCCCACAGGCCCAGACGACGCAGATCCTCGACCAGGTTCCGGTTGACCTCCAAGAACTTGCCCGAGCTCGTCGCACGGCTGAAGATCTGGCTGAACTGCGGGTCAAGGCCCGGCGTGGTGCCGGCAACGAGGCCGATCGACGCAGTCGGGGCGATCGCCATCAGCGTCGAGTTACGGATACCGGCCGAGACCTTGCCTCGCAGCGACTCCCAATCCAGACGGGTAGTCCGATCAACCTCGACCGGAACGCCACGATCGTCCTCCAGCAGATCGAGCGAGTCGACCGGCACCAGGCCCTGGCTCCAGCGGGAACCCTCGAAATGAGGATATGCCCCGCGCTCACGCGCCAGGTCTGCCGACGCGTCGATCGCATGCCAGCTGACGAACTCCATGATCTCGTCGATCAGCTCGTACGACTCTTTCGACTCGTACGAGTACCCGAAACGCTCGACTATGTCGGTGAACCCCATGACCCCGAGGCCGAGGGCCCGGTTGAGCTCGTTGGAGCGCTCGGACTCCGGCACCGACGAGATCGTGATGTCGATCAGATTGTCGAGCTGGCGGACGGCCAGCCGGGTCGACTCGGCCAGGCGCTCCCAGTCGACCCGAGCCTGCTGGCGGTGTCCGGTCACATGGCGAGACAGGTTAATCGAGGCCAAGTTGCAGACCGCCACGTTCTCGCGATCCTGCGGCAACGTGATCTCGGTGCAGAGATTCGACAGGTGGATCGTGCCGGTGTTGTGGTTCAGCGCCCGGGTGTTGATCGTGTCCTTCCACGTCAACCACGGGTGCGAGCTCGCCTGCAGCGCAGTCAAGATGGCGCGGAACTGCTCACGTGCGCGCATCTTCTTGTGCCGCAGCTGACCGGCATCGGCCATCGCGGCGTACTCGGCGTACCGCGCGGAGAAGTCCGCACCGTACAGCTCCACCAGGTCACCGACGTCCAGCGGATCGAAGAGGTACCAGTCCTGATCGTCCTGCACGCGCTTCATGAACTCGTCAGAGATCCACACCGCGGTGTTGGCTGTTCGGGTTCGACGATACGGATCGCCGGAGTTGGCCCGCAGATCGAGGAACTGGGCGAAGTCGAGATGCCAGTTCTCCATGTAGAAGCACAGCGCGCCGAACTTCTTGCCGCCACGGCTGATGGCCCGCAGCGTCGAGTCGATTGTGTGCATGAACGGGATCGGTCCGGTCGAGGCGGTGTTGTTGGAGCGGATCGGCGAGCCCTCCGACCGCAGCTTCGACACCGACAGGCCGATGCCGCCGGTGCCCTTCGTGAGCCACATGACGTCGCGGACGCTCTTGGCGATGTGCTCGATATCGTCCTCCATCTGCATCACGAAGCAGTTGGAGAGCTGGCTGTAGGAGGTACCGGCGTTGACCAAAGTAGAGCCGGCCGCGAGGTACTCCAGGCGCGACATCTTGTCGTAGAACTGGCGTGCCGCGCCGGTGGGATCGGCCTCGTTGAGCGCCAGCCCCATCGCTACGCGCATCCAGAAGAACTGCGGCACCTCCAGAGGCATGCCATCGGGCTCGCACAGCATGTAGCGCGTCCGCATGGTCTGGGCACCGATGTAGCGGATCAGGTCGTCACGGTCGGGGTCGAGGGCCGCGCCGAGCACCTCGAGATCGAACAGTTCGGCCAACCGGGCGTCCAGAAGGTCGAGCTCGACGCCGCGCAGAATCGACGCCACAAATGCGGGGCCGTGAAAGCTGTAGACCTCGTCGCGGGTGACGCCCTCGCCGAAGACCTTCTTGTACAACGTCTTGACCAGGAGCCTCGACGCGATGGTGTCGAACGCCGGGTCGTCCTTGACGTTCTGCAGCGCGACCTGGATGACCGCCTCATCGAGCTGCTCGCTCGTGATGCCGTCGAACAGCGTGATCTCCAGCTCGGACTGCAACTGGGTGACGCGTGCGACCTGGTCGTCGAGACCGACGCTCGCTTCTTCGATGGAGCGGGCAATCTCGTAGCCGTCGTACGGCGCCTGGGTGCCGTCTCGCTTGATGACAGTGATGGACATGCAGTTCACCCCTCGTGAACTCGGGTCTGATGCTGCCCACGAGCGCGGAGGGGTGAGGGGACGACGGCACAGCGAATCCGATCCCCTGACCTTCCCACGAGGTCGCGGACCCTTGACACCATCGGGGCGTCAAGGCACTGGCAGGTCTTCGGACTCACGGGCCAGGTGCGTGTGCACCGCCTACTGGATGTCGCTTCCCAAGCTTGCGCTCAGTGCATATGACACCGGTCGTTCCCACTTACCGCTGCGGGGCAGTCCCGGATTTCCACCGGGTTCCCTGTTGCCACGACTCCCCTGGCTGAGGAGGCGAACCAGCTGCGTCGACCACTGTATCTGGTGAATCACATTGATGTAACCCCCACATCTTGTAGGGCATGTCACGTCGCTGGCGTACCTGTGGATATTCGGTCGACGAATACATGCTCGACCCGCTCCGCCGCCAGCGCACCACCAGCTGAGGCGATGTGCTGGCACAACAGCGCGGCGCCACCCCCGGGCGTACCGGGGATGACGCCGCTAGTGCTTGTCGCGAATTACGAGGACGAGTAGACGCGGGTCGATCCGCCTGAGCCACCGCTACGACGACGTCCGCCGCCACCACCACGGTTGCCTCCGCCACCCTGGGGGCGTCCGCCGCCATTGCCGCGGAAACCGCCCTGGGGACGCGATCCGCCCGAGCCACCGCGCTTGGCGCCGCCTCCGCCGCCACTGCGAGCGCCCTGACGAACTGTCGAGGCGTGCGGAGCCTCGGTGCCAGCACCCGAGAGCGCCTGGACCGTCATCGGCGAAGGCGCCGTGCGCAGATCGTGGTGACGGGCTGTGACGCCGGCCTTGTTCTGCAGCTGCATGACATCGCGCAGTGCATCGGGTGTCGTCATCGTGACGACGGCTCCCGACTCGCCGGCGCGTGCCGTACGGCCCGAGCGGTGCTGGTAGGCCTTGTGCTCGGCAGGCGCGTCGTAGTGCACGACCAGGCCGATGCCGTCGACGTGGATGCCACGCGCGGCGACGTCGGTCGCAACGATGACGCTGGCCCGTCCGCTGCTGAATGCCTCAAGGTTGCGCTCACGGTGACGCTGCGAGAGGTCACCGTGCATGTCGACGGCTTCGATGCCGTTCTGGGTGAGCTGCTTGGCCAGCCGCATCGCGCCTCGGCGTGTGCGGGTGAACACGATGCTGCGGGGATTGGCGCGCAGCAGATCGAAAGCGGCCTTGGACTTGTCGGTCGCGGCGCTGACGAGCACGTGGTGCTCCATCGTGTCGACCGCGCTGTCGGCCGAGTCGACCTCGTGCAGCACGTGCTGCGGCAGGTGGCGCTTGACGAGCTTGTTGACGTCGCCGTCGAGCGTCGCCGACAGCAGGAGCCGCTGGCTGCGCTCGGGCGTCTTGGTAAGGATCGCGTCGATCGGCTTGTAGAAACCGAGGTCGCACAGATGGTCGGCCTCGTCGAGGACCGTGATCTCGATGTCGTCGAGCGTCATGCAGCGACGGTCGAGCAGATCGGTCAGGCGGCCGGGGGTCGCGATGACGATGTCGACGCCATTCTTCAGCGTGTTGATCTGCTTGTTGATCGGCACGCCACCGTAGACCGTCGTCAGACGCAGGCCCATCTTCTGGGCGAGCGGCTCCATCGCGGCGCGGACCTGGGTCGCGAGCTCACGGGTCGGCAGGAGGATGAGGCCGCGGGGGGCCTTCGGGCGGCTGGTGCGACCGGCGAGCCGGACGAGGACCGGGAGGCCGAAGGCCAGGGTCTTGCCGGATCCGGTGCGCGCACGGCCGAGGACGTGCTTGCCAGCCAGTGCGTCGGGGATGACCGCGAGCTGGACGGGGCTGGGGTTGACGATGTCTTGACGCGCGAGCGTCGAGACGAGAGCTTCAGGAAGCTTCAGGGCGGCAAAAGTAGGGGCAGACGAATTTACGGGGTTGCTCACAGAGCAGTACTCACAGACATTTCGGGAAAGGTGCCCGAAAGCCAATTCGCGCTGGATCACGCTACTTCGTCGGGCCGGAACAGCGCGGGAAGTGCGCGTTCACGTATTCACATGCTACCAGTAGGTTGCCCCCGGTAGCGATTCAGATCGATGTGACGGCTCTCTCAAGCCAGCAGATCAGCGTATTCGGCATGCTTGTCGACGAACCGAGCGACGTACGGGCACTGTGCGACGATCTTCTGTCCCCGAGCACGGACGTCGTCGAGCGCGCCCGTGACCAGTTGGGATGCCAGCCCCTGGCCCTCGAACTCGTCGAACACGACAGTGTGCGGAAAGACGATCACCTCTCCATCGGGCTTGGCCTCGGTGAAACCGGCGAAGGTGCCATCGACGTGGATCTCGTAGCGCTGCTTGTCGGCGTTGTGCACGATCTCATTGCTCATGCAGGTGGCAACACCGACGGCGGCGCACAGATTCCCGACCGCCCGTCGGGCGGTGCGCTGGCGTCCAGAGTGCCCGCGCGCGTGGACGCTCGCGCACCGCCCCGGGGGCGGGTGGACGCTAGATGTCCGCCGCCGGGGTCGCGCCCACAAGACGTTCCCGCGTCGCCTTCCAGGGCTTGTCCCAGCTGACGTCCTGTGGCTGAAGGGCTTCGCCACAGGCGGTACAGGTATCGGCCGATGTCGTCTCGGCACCGCAGGTCTCGTGGATCACACCCATGTGTGCACCCCCTTCCGGCATCGGCGTGTGCTTCTCCGCCCAGATCGACACCGCATGCATGATCGGCAACAGATCGGCCCCGGCTTCGGTCGCGACGTACTCGCTGTGGGTACGTCGATCGCCCCGATAGTCGACTTTGCGCAATATGCCCTCATCGACGAGTAGCCGCAGCCGCCGGCTCAGGACCGCGTCGGAGATTCCGATGCTGTCCCGGATCTGCTCGAACCGGGTACGTCCGTGCAGCACATCGCGCATCACGAGCAGGATCCACGGATCGCCGAGAACGTCCAGGCCGCGCCGCATCGGGCACAGCTCTTCGGACCAATCGGACCGCAGCGGCATGACACACCTCACTTGCTTCGAGAAAGTCAATGCAAGTATGCTCCACGAGCCTAACTACTCTCAAGATAGCCAGCCGGAGAAGGTCAGATATGTCCCGAACACCTGTGCATCCAGCCTGGTGGGTCGCCGTCACGGCCTTCGTCGCGCTGATCGGCGCGGCCGGTTTCCGGGCAGCACCAGGTGCGCTGATGGTGCCGCTTCACGACGAATTCGACTGGTCGACCAGCATCATGTCGCTTGCCGTCAGCATCAATCTGCTGCTGTACGGACTGACAGCTCCGTTCGCCGCCGCGTTGATGGACAAATTCGGCATCCGCAATGTCACGACTGCGGCGCTGTCACTTGTCGCGCTCGGCAGCGGGCTCACGGTCTTCATGACCCAATCGTTCCAACTGCTCATCACCTGGGGCGTGCTGATCGGTCTCGGCACCGGTTCGATGGCGATGGTCTTCGCAGCCACGATCGCCAATCGCTGGTTCGTCGAACGGCGCGGTCTCGTCGTCGGCATCCTCACCGCCGGGAGCGCGACAGGTCAGCTGATCTTCTTGCCGCTCGTCGCTGCACTGGCCGAATCAGTCGGCTGGCGCACCGCTTCACTCGTCATCGCCGGAGCAGCGTTGGCCGTCGTGCCGCTGGTGATCCGATTCATCGGCAACTTCCCCGAGGATCGTGGCCTCCGACCGTACGGGGCCCCGGACGACTGGATCGCCCCCGTCCGCGAAACTGGCGGAGCGGCCCGCCGAACGCTGGACGGTCTGCGTCGAGCGAGTCGCGTGCCCGCATTCTGGGCGCTGGCAGCAGCATTCGCGATATGCGGCGCGACAACCAACGGTCTGGTCGGAATCCACTTCATTCCGTCAGCCCACGACCACGGCATGGATCAGACGACCGCTGCTGGCCTGCTGGCGGTCGTCGGGATCTTCGACATCGTCGGCACCATCGCATCGGGCTGGTTCACCGATCGGTACGACCCTCGACTCCTGCTGGTCGGCTACTACGCCTTTCGGGGCGTCGGGCTGGTACTACTGCCGACGCTGCTGTCGTCGACAGTGCATCCCAGCATGATCGCTTTCGTCGTGATCTACGGACTCGACTGGGTTGCAACCGTTCCTCCAACTGTCGCTCTGTGCCGCGAGATCTTCGGTGAAGACGGCACGATCGTGTTCGGCTGGGTCTTCGCGTCGCACCAGGTCGGGGCCGCCGTCGCAGCTTTCACGGCCGGCGTCATCCGGGACCAGACCGGCAGTTACTCCCTGGCGTGGTTCGGCGGTGCGGGACTATGTGCCGTCGCGGCAGTGCTGTCCTGGATCGTCGGAACACCGGCGAAACGCCAGCTCCAACCCGCGTAGGGCATCAGCCCCGAAGATAGGTCAGGACCGCCGACACGCGACGGTCGCTGTCCTGCCCGAGGTCGAGCTTGGCGAAGATGCTCCCGACGTGCTTTCGCACGGCTGCCTCACTGACGAACTGCGCCGCAGCGATCGATCCGTTGGTGCGGCCTTCGGCCATGAGAGCCAGTACTTCACGCTCCCGCGGTGTCAGCGCCGCCAACGGCCCGTCATCGCGACGTCTGGACAGCAGCTGACGTACGACCTCCGGATCGACGACGGTCTCACCTGCGACTACTTGGTCGAGGCTCATGAGGAAGTCCGCGACCCTGCCGACCCGGTCCTTGAGCAGATAGCCGATCCCCGCGTTGCCGGCCGAATCCATCAAGATCGGCAGATAGGCATCGGCGACGTATTGCGACAGGACGAGTACCGGCAGGGTCGGGATCTCCTCGCGCAACAGCGCTGCGGCCCGTAATCCCTCGTCGGAATGTCCCGGGGGCATCCGGACATCAGTGATCACGACATCGGGCACGTCCGCGCGGACTGCCGCGATCAACTCGTCGGCATCTGCGACGCTCGCCACGACCTTGTGGCCCGCTCGTTCGAGGATGCCGATCAATCCCTCACGCAGCAGCGCGGAGTCCTCCGCGAGGACGATCCTCAGTCCTCGACCAGCCATGGGCACTCCATCCGCAGCTCTGTCGGTCCGCCGACCGGACTCGTCACATCCAGCCTGCCACCGAGCGCATCCAGCCGGGTCACCAACCCGGACAGACCCGTACCTGTCCCGATCACTGCCCCGCCTCCCCCGTCATCTGCCATGACGAGCACCAGGCGGTCACCCTGGCGCCAGGCGGAGACTGAAGCTGTTGTCGCGTCGGCATGTTTGGCAACATTGGCGAGCCCCTCACTAACCACGAAGTAGGCGGCCGTTTCGACCTGCGTCGGCGGTCGGTCTTCGAGCCTCACATCGACGCTGACCGGGATTGGCATCCGATCGGCGACCTCCCGAATCGCGGCCGACAGCCCGAGATCGGTCAAAACCCGTGGATGCACGCCACGCACGACCTCACGCAGATCGGCAAGCGCCGCTTCTGCCTCACCGTGGGCACGACGTACGAGCGTCAGGCCTTCGCCCTCGGGGACGTCCAGCTCGGCACGACCGAGCAGCATCGTGAGGGCGACCATGCGCTGTTGGACACCATCATGGAGATCGCGCTCGATCCGTTGACGCTCGGTCTCGAAAGCGTCGACCAACTGCAGCCGCGAACGACGCAGTTGCCCCACACGCTCCTCCAGTTCCTCCTGCCGCGGGCTCAACAGGATTCGCGCCAGAGATGACTGTGCGGCTGCGAGGACAGTCAGGATGTACACGCCGACCACGAAGCTGACCGGCGTCATGATGATCGCGAACGGCACTGCCTCAGAGGCCGAGTCGAGCTGCCAGCTGAACATTCCGACCGTGTCATGCTGAGCCAGCAGGGGTGAGAAGAGCGAGACCAAGACTGCCGTGACCACCACCGCCACCACGACGGCGTCGACGAACCACAGCACGAGCGCCAGAAGCACGGCATATCCGAGGGCTCGCCACGAGGCAGCGTCGCGGATCGGCTTCCACCACGGCGCGTCGATCGGGAGCGGGGCCAGCATCGATCCCCCGCCCATCAGTGCGAGCCGGCGAGACTCGACCGCCGCGATCATGCGCCCCAGTCTTGGCACGCCGCCGAGAATGAACAGGCCGACGACGATGGGGATCGTGACGATCCCTACTCCGATCACGACAAGCAGTGAACCCAGTGCACACAGTCCGACGATGGCGGCGGAGGACAAGTAGGCCAGCGACCGCCATGGCCACGACGAGCCGAGGAAGCGAAGCGGGTTGGCGCCGAGCGCGGGCCATACCGTCTGCAGTTGGGTGGGGTTCATGATGCCTCAGCCTAGGCCCGGGGACGCGGGGGCACAGTGGCCTCAGCACCCGTTCGGCAGTAGCGTCGGCGCTACCGTGGAACGGGACCTCAGGCCAGAGACTGCGCAGCCGCCGACCGATGTCATGGAGACATGACAACTCTCTCCACTACGTCGGATGCGCAGGCACACAGGGCCACGCAGCATGCCGTGACACTCGACGGTGTTGCCAAGACCTACACATCGAAGGCCGGTCGGGTCGAGGCCCTGCGCGGCGTCACACACACCTTCACCTCGTCGACATTCACTGCCGTGATGGGACCGTCGGGCTCTGGCAAGTCGACGCTTCTGCAGTGCGCCGCCGGCCTCGACCGTCCGACCAGAGGCAGTGTGTCGATTGCCGGCACCGATCTCGGCGGTCTGGACGAGATCGCCCTGACGACACTGCGCCGTTCGACCATGGGCTTTGTGTTCCAGGCCTACAACTTGCTTCCCGCGCTCACGGTGTACGACAACGTCGCCTTGCCTCTGCGTCTGGCGGGTGAGCGTCCTGACAAGGCGTACGTCCTGCGGACTCTGGCCCAAGTGGGACTCGAAGGTCATCACCGCCGCCGTCCTGCCGAACTGTCGGGCGGGCAGCAGCAGCGGGTCTCGATCGCACGCGCGCTGATCGCCCGCCCACAGGTCGTCTTCGCCGACGAGCCGACCGGCGCCCTCGACCGCACGACCAGCCGCAATGTGCTGGAACTCCTACGCGGCTCGGTCGACGAGCAGGGCCACACCATCGTGATGGTGACGCACGACCCGGTCGCCGCGTCCTACGCTCACTCAGTCCTCTTTCTCGAGGACGGTCAGATCGTCGGTCAGATCGAACGCGGCACCGCGGCGCAGATCGCGCAGAAGATGAATGAGCTCGAACGATGATGCTCGCACACCTCAGTCGGCACTCCGTGCGGCGCAACTGGTCGCCCTACATCGGCTCGGTCGTGGCGCTGTTCTTCGGTGCGACCTTGATCGGCCTTGCGGTCGAGCTGATCGCCGCAGTCGCCAGCTACCAATCACGGGTGCGACCCGGTGATACTGAGACACTCACCCAGCTCGAGGACCTGAGTTCCATGCTCGGGGTCATGTCGACGTTCTCTGGATTCATTGCGATCTTCGTCGTCGCCAGCACCTTCTCCTTCGTCGTCTCGTCGAGGCGACGCGAGCTCGGGCTGTTGCGGCTCATCGGCGCAACTCCACGCCAGATCCGTCGAATGATCCGTGGCGAGTCGATCATCGTGGCAGCCGTCGCCTCGCTTGCAGGGGGTCTGCTCGCACATCTGACAGCACCATTCGCATTGTGGCTCGCACACGAACGCGGTGCCGCGCCGGTGCGACTCGATGCGCCGTCGCTCTGGCTCAATCTGGCGATCACCTTGCCCCTCGGCACGGTCGTCGCGCTCCTGGGTGCTCGGGCGGCAGCACGTCGCGCGGCGCGTATCTCACCCGTGGACGCGATGCGGGAGGCCGTAGTCGAGCGGAGCCGTCCGGGCCTTTGGCGACTGGCGACCGGCACTCTCTTCCTCGCCGGCTCGATTGCGATGCTGATCGGGATGGGCGCGATATCTGGTGAGCTGGCTCTCGTACTCGGCATCTTCGTCCCCGAAATGCTCGTGATCGCCGCGGTGTGTTTCGGGCCGCTGCTCTTCCCCTGGCTGGCCAAGCTGATCGCCTGGCCGCTGATGCGCACCGGACAGGTCTCGATCCGGATAGCCCGCGACAACGTCGCCGCCTCGGCCAAACGCACCGCGTCCCTTGCCGCCCCTACTCTGGCCATCTCGGCGATCGCGGGCTCCTTGCTGCTGACCCTCGGAATCGCCGCCGACTACGACCGCGCCCTCAACACCGAGCGGCTCAAGGCTCCCGTCGTGGTGCAGGGCGACGACCGGGTCGGCGAACTCCTCGAACGCTCCCCCGACATCCGCATCGCTGACTCCAGCGCTGCATTCTCCTTCACGCTCGTCGACCAATACGGCGATCGTGAGACCGCCGAAGCCGAGGCGATCGACGTCGACGCGGCGATTGCGGCCCGCGGGCTACGTGCCCACAAGGGATCCCTCGACGATCTGCACGGTCGAACCATCGCGATGTCGCGCGGATATGCTTTCGATGCTGGATTCCACCTGGGTGAAAAGATGACGGTCACCTTCGAAGACCGCGAGCCTATGAAGCTGCGCATCGTCGCGATCGTCGACGATGCGCCCTCCCTGTATGGCGGTCTCCTAGTCCCGAAGCAGCTCGTGCCCGCCCCCGCGGACAGGTGGTTCGTCATCCCGCAGAAGGGTCTCGACGAGCCCACTGCGGCAGTGAGCGCCGCGTTAGCCGGCACGTCTGCGCAGGTCGACTCGGCCCAAAGCTGGATCGATGCGACCGACGCCGAGATGCGCAGGAACAACACATTGTCGATGTGGGTCGTGCTAGGACCAGGTGGTTTCTATGCAGCTCTCGCGATCGCCAACACCCTGCTGATGGCCAGTCTCCAAAGACGCCCCGAATTTGTCGCCACCAGGCTGATCGGTGCCACCGAGCGCCAGGTTCGCCAGATCGTGCTGTGCGAGGCCGCGCTCGTGACCTTGGCTTCTCTGGCTCTCGGGGCCGCGATCACAGCAACAGTAGGAGTGCTGATCCGCAGCTCACTGAGAGACGGACTGGACCGTATGCCGGTGCACGTGCCATGGGCCGGACTCGGCGCGATCGGCGGAACCTGCCTGGTCATCGCGACCGTCGCGGCGGTAGTGCCTACGGCGTTCATGCTGCGACGTGTACATCCATCCCAAGCAACGGGTTAGGCCAGCGAACTCCGGCTGTCCACAGGCCGGGACGATCCGGTTGCCTACCCCGTCAGGCCGCCCCTAGATTGACGGGAAGACAAGGACAGCACCGGACAAGCTGAGAGGGTCATCGCCGTGGATCAGCAGACCTGGACGACCCTCGTAGGGTTGGCCGGGTTCAGTCTGGCCATGATCACTTATCTGACCGCCATGAAGCGAGATCTCAAGGCAGAGATCGGCAGTTCGAGGGCTGAACTCAAGGCAGACATCGGCAGTTCGAGGGCTGAACTCAAGGCAGACATCGGCAGTTTGAGAACCGAACTCAAGACCGAGATCGCCGACACACGAACCGAGCTCAAGGCAGACATCGCCAGCGTGAGAGATGACCTCAAAGCTGAGATCGCCAGAGTCGAGATCCGACTGATCTCGCTGGAGAACCGTACCTACGACATTTCCACCAGGTTGCCTGCGGCCCCGTCAGCGTCCTGACATAAGTGACTCAGACGGAGGTGAGCGCCTTGACCGCCGAAGTGAAGAAACCCAAGCCGTCGGTACCGGGGCCGGTGAGATCCTCAACCGCATGCTCGGGGTGCGGCATCAGCCCGACCACATTGCCACGCTCATTGGTGATGCCGGCGATATCGCGCAGTGAGCCGTTGGGGTTCACGCCGACGTAGCGGAACACAACCTGGCCCTCGCCCTCAAGCCGGTCTAGCGTTGCTTCGTCGGCGACGAAACCGCCCTCACCGTTCTTGAGCGGGATCGTGATCTGCTGCCCTGCGGCGTAGTCCGAAGTCCATGCCGTCGAAGCATTCTCGACCTGCAATACCTGATCACGGCAGATGAACGTGCGGTGATCATTGCGGATCAAAGCACCGGGCAGCAGGTGAGACTCGCAGAGGATCTGGAAACCATTGCAGATCCCGAGCACCGGCATGCCGCCGTTGGCGGCCGCAATGACCTCGGTCATCACCGGTGCGAAGCGGGCGATGGCGCCGCAACGCAGATAGTCTCCGTAAGAGAAGCCACCGGGCAAGATGACCGCGTCGACTCCTTTGAGGTCGTGGTCGCCGTGCCAGAGAGCCACCGGGTCGCCGCCGGCGAGCCGGACCGCGCGCTGCGCATCGGTGTCGTCGAGCGAACCGGGGAAGGTGACGACCCCGATCTTCATGCGTCGACCCGCACGGCGAAGTCCTCGATGACCGGATTGGAGAGCAATGTGCCGGCCATCTCGTGAATCTCGGCGAGGGTGGCCTCATCGGCCTCAGCAACTTCGAGTTCGAATCGTTTGCCCTGGCGGACATCTGTGACCGAGTTGAAACCGAGGCGGGGCAGCGCGCCGTGAACGGCCTTGCCCTGCGGGTCGAGGATCTCGGGCTTGGGCATGACATCAACGATGACGCGGGGCATACCCGAATCCTACTGGACCCCGATCTCTCCCCAGCACCCCCGAACGCTGACGAGAGACTTACCGCCCCTCGACGAGGCTGGCGTCAGCCTTCAGCCGACGTTTCACACGCTCGTCGAGGGGCACCAAGTCGCTCCTCTGCAGCCTTCATGGCCGCGGCCGTTAGGACAGCTCACGTTTGAGTATTTTGCCTGTGGACGTCATGGGGAGTTCGTCGAGGAATTCCACGACCCGCGGGTACTTGTACGCCGCGAACTGATCCTTGCCCCAGGCCACCAGGTCGGCCTCGGACACGTCGTCGTGGCCGGGAGCCTTGACGACAACGGCCTTGATCTCCTCACCGTGCTGATCGTGAGGCACACCGATGACAGCAACCAGCGAGACCGCGGGATGCTCCATCAACACCTCTTCGAGCTCACGCGGGTAGACGTTGTAACCGCCGCGGATGATCATGTCCTTGGACCGGTCGACGATGAAGTAGAAACCATCGGCGTCTTTCTTGGCCAGATCACCCGAGCGGAACCAGTCGTCACGGATCGCCTCTTGCGTCGCGGCCGGACGGTTGTAGTAACCCTTCATGATGTTGTGACCCTTGATCGCGATCTCACCGACGGCGTCGGGGTCATCGGGCACCTGCGACCAGTCATCGTTGATCAGCTTCATCTCGACACCCGGGATCGGCACACCGATCGAGCCGACCCTGGGCTCCTGGCCGAAGACCGAGAACGAGGCCACCGGCGACGTCTCCGACAGCCCGTAGCCCTCCAGGATCGTGACACCGAAACGGTCCTTGAACTGCTTGTGGATCTCGCCGGGCAGCGCCGCACCACCGGCAGCGGCGACCCGCAGATTTGCAGCCAGGGTCGTGACGTCCACGGTCTCGTCGAGCGCAGCCAGCAGACCCCAGTACATCGTGGGCACTCCGGCGAAGAACGTCACCTTGTTGGCCAACATCAGGTCCAGCGCAGCTTTGGCCTCGAAACGAGGCAGCATCACCACCGTGCCGCCGAACGCGATCGAACCGTTCTGGATCACGGTCTGCCCGAATGAATGGAACAGCGGGAGAACGCACAGGTACGTGTCGGGATTCGACGCATCAGCACCGAACAGATCCGCGCCGGCCAGCGCGTTGTCGCGCATATTGCGGTGCCGCAGCTCAGCGCCCTTGGGCTGACCCGTCGTGCCGGACGTGTAGAGGATGACTGCGGTGTCGTCGTCATCGCGTTCGACCATGTCGAACGTCGCAGGCTGCTCGGCAACCAAAGGCGCGTAGTACTCCGGCGGCGACAGCGGGGCCGGCCATTTGGCGTCCATGCGAATCAGGAAGAACTCTTCGCACGTGTCAGTGGCCTGGAACCCTTCCCAGGCGTTCTCGCCGATCGGCAGATCAGGTGTGCCCTCGAACGCGAAATAGGCCTTGGCATCCGAATCGGCCAGGTGGTAGGCCACCTCCCGCGGCCGCAGCAGCACATTCAGGGGCACGACTGTCGCCCCCGCCTTGAGGATCCCGTAATAGATGATCGTGAAATACGGCAGATTGGGCGACGACAACGCCACCTTGTCGCCGGGCTTGATACCGCGCGAGACCAGCAGATTGGCCACCTGATTGGCAGCACCATTGACCTGGGCGTACGACAGTCGGGTGTCACCGAAAACGATCGCCGTACGATCGGCGTATTCAGCAGCAGACTTCTCCAGCAAGGCGGCAAGATTAGCCACGACAACTCCTTGAATGTGACGGGAGTCCCACCCTACTGGGCGGTAACGAGCGTGGGTGTCAGAAGGTCTGACCAGTCAGCCGCTCATAGGCCTGGACGTAACGAGCGCGGGTCTTGTCCACGATCTCGGCCGGCAGAGCAGGTGGCTGCTGGTCATCGCTGCGATCCCAGCCGCTTTCTTCCGAGATCAGCCAATTGCGCACGAACTGCTTGTCGTACGACGGCTGAGCTCGTCCGGGCTGCCAGGAATCAGCCGGCCAGAACCGTGACGAATCGGGCGTCAGCACCTCATCGGCCAGCACGATCGTCCCATCGGGACGCGCACCGAACTCGAACTTGGTGTCGGCCAGAATAATGCCGCGCTCGCGGGCGATCTGTTCCGCGCGGGCGTAGATCTCGAGGGTCAGTTCCTTGAGTGCCGTGGCGGTCTCGAGACCGATCGTCTCGGTGATCTGGTCGAAGGACACGTTCTCGTCATGATCGCCGAGATCGGCCTTGGTCGCCGGTGTGAAGATCGGCTCGGGCAGTCGTGAACCGTCGACCAGGCCTGCTGGCAACGGCACGCCGCACACCTCGCCGGTCGCCTGATAATCGATCAGACCCGAACCGGTCAGGTATCCGCGCGCAACACACTCGACCGGGAACATGTCGAGCTTCTCCACGATCAGCGCCCGTCCACGGACCCGCTCGGGGACTGTCGTGGAGATCACGTGATTGGGGATCAGATCGGCCAGTTGGTCGAACCACCACAGCGACATCCTGGTCAGGATCTCCCCTTTGTCAGGAATGCCCGGTGTCAGAATGAAGTCGAACGCCGAAATACGGTCGGACGCGACCATGAGCAGTCGGTCACGGTCCGAGCCTGTCGAGGGGTCGAGCTCGTACAGATCGCGGACCTTGCCCGAGTGCAGAGGGGTGGCTCCAGGGATATCGAGTGGCACGCGCTCAGCCTAGTGGAGCGATCCGCCACACTGTTTCCATGGGACGAACTGACCAGGTTTCCGGCATCGTCGACGCATCGGCGCAAGACGTCTACGCAGCACTCACCGACCCTACGGCTCGAGCCAGGTGGCTTCCCCCTGCTGGCATGACCGGCCACATCGAACGGTGGGACGGACGACCGGGCGGCGGCTACCGCATGGTGCTGACGTACACCGACGCGAGCGATGCGCCGGGCAAGAGTTCGGCGGATTCTGATGTCGTCGAAGCACGATTCGTCCACCTCGACGAGGGCGAACGGGTCGTAGAAGCCGTCGATTTCGAGTCCGACGACCCCGCCTACGCGGGGACCATGACGATGTCATGGACCCTGACCGAGCATGCTGGCCGCACGACGGTCACCATCACGGCCGAAGCCGTCCCGTCAGGCATCTCGCAAGCCGATCATGACGCCGGACTACGGTCGACACTCAGCCAGTTGGCCGACTACGTCCGCAGCCCGCAGCCCCGTTAGAGAATTGAGCCCGGCGAATAGGCGGCAGCCTCCGGATCGGCCGCCACAAACTCCTCGACCTGTGCCACTACTGCCTTGACCTGGCTGACTGCAGCGCCCGTGAAGTCGATCGGGGACGCTACGAGAGTGGCGAGATCGGCCTCAGAGAGACCGAGTCGCTCGTCCGCGGCCAGGCGCGCGAACAGGTCGTTCTCGGCCGCACCCTTCTCGCGCATCTCGAGCGCGACGGCGACAGCATGCTGTTTGACCGCCTCATAGGCGGTCTCTCGGCCGCGGCCGTGGCGCACCGCCGCCATCAGGACCTTGGTCGAGGCGAGGAACGGCAGATAGCGGTCGAGTTCGCGCTGCACGACAGCTGGGAAGGTGCCGAACTCGTCAAGAACAGTCAGGAAAGTCTCGAACAAGCCGTCGGCGGCGTAGAACGCATCCGGCAGCGCGACTCGGCGGACCACCGAGCACGAAACGTCACCCTCGTTCCACTGATCGCCGGCAAGCTCGCCCACCATGGAGGAATAACCGCGCAGAATGACCGCGAGACCGTTGACCCGTTCACACGACCGGGTGTTCATCTTGTGCGGCATCGCGCTGGAGCCGACCTGTCCGGGTTTAAACCCTTCCGTCACGATCTCGTTGCCGGCCATGAGCCGGATCGTCGTGGCCAGGTTTGACGGCGCGGACACCAGCTGGACGAGCGCCGTGACGACGTCGTAGTCGAGCGAACGAGGATAGACCTGACCGACGCTCGTCAGAACTTTAGTGAAGCCCAGATGAGTCGCAACCCGCTGCTCAAGATCGGCGAGTTTGGCTTCATCGCCGCCGAGCAGATCGAGCTGGTCCTGCGCCGTGCCGACCGGACCCTTGATACCGCGCAGCGGATAGCGCGCGATGAGGTCGTCGAGCCGCTCGATCGCCACGATCAGCTCGTCGGCGACCGTAGCGAAACGCTTGCCGAGCGTCGTCGCCTGGGCTGCGACGTTGTGGCTGCGGCCCGCCATGACGAGCTCAGCATGTTCGGACGCCAACCGTCCGAGACGAGCAAGAGCTGCGATGCTGCGATCACGCATAAGTTCGAGCGAGGCTCTGATCTGCAACTGCTCGACGTTCTCGGTGAGGTCACGCGATGTCATCCCTTTGTGGATGTGCTCGGTGCCCGCGAGTGCGGCGAATTCCTCGATACGTGCCTTGACGTCGTGACGGGTGATCTTCTCGCGGTCGGCGATCGAGGCCAAGTCGACCTGGTCGACGACCGCCTCATACGACTCGATGACGCCGTCGGGCGTCTCGACGCCGAGATCCTTCTGAGCCTTGAGCACTGCGATCCAGAGATGACGTTCGAGCACGATCTTGTGCTCCGGCGACCAGATGCGGGTGATCTCCGGGGAGGCATAGCGGTTGGCGAGGACGTTGGGCGTGGTCACAGTTCTATTGTTCCTTGCTCTGCCGCGAGGGCGATGTCGGTGCGGTGATGGGAGCCGCGGATGCTGATCTTGTCGATTCCTTCGTACGCCCGGCGACGTGCCTCGGCCAGGTCCGCACCGATCGCCGTGACCGACAGCACCCGGCCTCCGGCAGTCACGATCTGACCGTCGACCACAGCAGTTCCTGCGTGGATCACATCGACCCCGTCGAGCGCATTGGCATCATCGAGGCCCTCGATCACATCTCCCTTGACCGGAGCCTCGGGGTAGCCGTCGGCGGCTACGACGACCGTGACCGACGAGGCCTTCTCCCACTGCGGCAGGCCGACTTCGGCGAGCGTGCCGGTCGCGGCACCGTGCAAGAGCGCCGACAAGGGCGTCTTGAGCATCGCCAGGATCGACTGGGTCTCCGGATCGCCGAACCGTGCATTGAACTCGATGACGCGGACTCCGCGGCTTGTCAGCGCAAGTCCGGCGTAGAGCAGCCCCTGGAACGGTGTGCCGCGGCGTGCCATCTCCTGGACGGTCGGCACGAGCACGCGGCGTGACACGTCGGCGACAAGATCGTCGGGCGCCCAGTCGAGCGGAGTGTAGGCACCCATGCCGCCGGTGTTGAGGCCTTCGTCGCCGTCATAGGCACGTTTGAAGTCTTGGGCGGGCTGCAGCGGCAGCACCGTCTCGCCGTCGGTGATCGCGAACAGCGACACCTCAGGACCGTCGAGGAACTCCTCGATCACGACCCGGTCGCAGGCTGCGGCGTGGTCGACGGCCTCGGCACGGTCGTTCGTGACCACGACCCCCTTGCCTGCCGCCAGCGCATCGTCCTTGACGACATAGGGCGGACCGAAGGCGTCGAGCGCAGCGGCCACCTGCTCGGGTGTTTCACACACGTGCGCCATCGCGGTCGGCACTTCGGCAGCTGCCATGACCTGCTTGGCGAAGGCTTTGGAACCTTCGATCTGCGCGGCGTCCTTGGACGGGCCGAAGCAGGCGATGCCGACTGCCCGCACCGCATCGGCGACCCCGGCGACCAGAGGGGCCTCGGGGCCGACAACGACGAGGTCGACGTCCAAGGAGGTCGCCAGCGCAGCGACGGCGTCACCGTCGAGCGGGTCGACATCGTGCAACGTCGCGAAGCCTGCGATGCCGGGATTGCCGGGCGCGGCGTGCACCTCGGTGACCTGGGGATCACGGGACAGGGCGAGGGCCAGGGCGTGCTCGCGCCCACCGGTCCCGATCACAAGCGTCTTCACGGGAGTCGAGCCTATCTCCACCCCCGCGAAGCCCACTCAGAGCAGGTCGAACCGCTCGATCGACTGCTCGCGGTCGGGGCCGACGCCGATCGTCGAGATGCGCGCACCCGAGATCGCTTCGAGCGCCAGGACGTAGTCCCGGGCCGTCTGCGGAAGGTCCTCGAATGTACGTGCAGCCGAGATGTCTTCCGACCAGCCCGGGAAGTACTCGTAGATCGGCTTGGCGTGGTGGAATCCGGTCTGCGTCATCGGCATCTCTTCGACGCGTTCGCCGTCGACGTCGTAGGCGACGCACACCGGGATCTGCTCCCAGCCGGTCAGGACGTCGAGCTTGGTCAGCACGAAGTCCGTCACACCGTTGATGCGGGCGGCGTATCGGGCGATCGGTGCGTCGTACCAGCCGCAACGACGCGGACGTCCGGTCGTGGTGCCGAACTCGGCGCCGTTCTTGCGCAACTGCTCGCCGTCTTCGTCGAACAGTTCGGTCGGGAACGGTCCTTCGCCGACCCGGGTCGCATACGCCTTGACGATGCCGATGACGCGGATGATCTCGGTCGGGGCGATGCCCGATCCCGTGCACGCTCCACCGGTCGTCGCCGACGACGACGTCACGAACGGGTAGGTGCCGTGATCGACGTCGAGCAAGGTGGCCTGACCGGCCTCGAGCAGCACGGTCTTGTCGGCCTTGAGCGCATCGTGCAGCAGCATCGGGGTGTCGGCGACCATGGGACGCAGCCGGTCGACGTACGACAGGAGCTCCTCGACGATCTCGTCGACCTCGACCGCACGGCGGTTGTAGATCTTGGTGAGGATCTGGTTCTTGAGCTCCAGCGCACCTTCGACCTTCTGGCGCAGGATCTTCTCGTCGAACAGGTCTTGGATACGGATGCCGAGGCGGTTCATCTTGTCGGCGTAGGTCGGGCCGATGCCACGGCCTGTCGTGCCGATCTTGCGACTGCCGAGGAATCGCTCGGCGACTTTGTCCATCGTCCGGTTGTAGTCGGCGATGACATGCGCATTGGCACTGACGACCAGCTTCGAGGTGTCGATGCCCCGCTCGTTGAGTCCGTCGATCTCCTGGAACAAGACGTTGAGGTCCACGACGACGCCATTGCCGATGACGGGAACACAGCCAGGGCTGAGGATCCCGCTGGGCAGGAGGTGCAGGGCGTACTTCTGATCGCCGATCACCACCGTGTGACCGGCATTGTTGCCGCCGTTGAACTTCACCACATAGTCAACCCGGCTACCCAGGATGTCTGTGGCCTTGCCCTTGCCTTCGTCGCCCCACTGGGCTCCGACGATGACTACTGCGGGCATGGGAATGCACCACCCTCACACATGCGACAAGCCCCGTTTTCTCGGGGCTCTTACCACCGCATACTACCCGAATTCGCGGTCGCTCGGGCAGATCAACCCGAGCGTCGGGCGCGATAGGCCGCAACCGCAGCCCGATTGCCGCAGGCAAGGCTGCAGAATCGTCTCGACCGATTCCGGGACAGATCCAGCACCAGTCCTTCGCAGTCCGGATCGGCACAGACGTCGAGCCTTGACATCTCGTCGGCGCGTATGACATCGACCATGGCCATTGCGGTCTCGACGGCGATCCGGGTGGCCAGCGGACGGTCACCTTCGACCGCGTGCAGGTGCCAGTCGGTGTTGCCGTGGCGAACCAGTTGCGGCAGCGCCTTGGCGTCGCGCAACATCGCGTTGACGATCTCGACGGCCTGATCACGGTTGGCGGTCAAGAGCCGCCGTAGGTGGGGGCGAAGCGCCCGCACCTGCTTCAGCTCGAGCTCATCGCGCGCCATCACGCCCGTGTAACCGAACTCGTCGAGGATCGCCGAGAGCTGCCCGATCTCGACCAGCGTGTCGGGCTCCTCCGCCGAGTTGACCAACGCGACCGCAGCAAGCAGTGAACCTTCCGTGTCATGCCCAAAGACCATATTGACACCTTACAGACCAGCGCCGTAATGTCACATGTCATGGCTACGGTGACTCATGACAACGCGACCCCCGGCAACACGTTGCCGCCCTCGCGCATGGCATCTGGAATCAGTCTGGCCGTCGCCGCCGCGATGTCGTTCAGCCTGTCGGGACCGCTCGCCAAAGGACTCATCACGGCCGGTTGGACGCCCGGCGCCGCAGTCACCACCCGAGTGCTCATCGCGGCGGGCGTACTACTGGTGCCCGGTCTGATCGCCTTGCGGGGACGCTGGTCGCTGCTGCGTCAGAATGCCAAGCTGCTCATCGCGTACGGCGCAATCGCCGTCGCCGGCTGCCAGCTTGCGTATTTCAACGCCGTCGACCGGATGCAGGTCGGCATCGCGCTGTTGATCGAATTCACGTGCCCCGTCGCGGTGCTGATCTGGATGTGGTTGCGCCACGGTCAACGCCCCAGCCGAATCACCGTCATCGGCGCCGCCACGGCACTGGCCGGACTGGTACTCGTCCTCGACCTCGTGTCAGGCGGGGCCGACCTGGACGGACTCGGCGTTGTCTGGGCGATCACCTCGATGTTGTGTGCCGCGGTGTACTGGATCGTCTCGGCCGACGAGAGCAACGGCCTGCCCGGCATCGTTCTGGCGAGTGGAGGCCTGCTCACCGGCGGGATCATCCTGCTCGCCGCCGGGCTCGTGGGGATCATTCCTCTTGCGGCCTCGACCGGCGATGTCGTCCTGGCCGAGACGGCATTCCCCTGGTGGCTCGCACTGCTGCTCCTCGGCACGGTCACCGCAGGACTCGCCTACGTGCTCGGCATCGCGGCGACTCGGCGACTCGGTTCACGGCTGGCATCGTTCGTCGGGTTGTCCGAAGTCGTCTGCGGGGTGTTCTTCGCCTGGCTGCTGCTCGGCGAGCAGCCCCGGACGGTCCAGCTCGCCGGTGGCGCGCTGATCCTGCTCGGCGTCATCGCGGTGCGCCTCGGCGAGCCGCGGGTCGTCGCGGAGGCCGTCACGCCCACCGCCCCGTAGGGTCGCTGCATGACGTCCGTGCTCGCAATCGCCAACGCTGCAGCCGGGACCGCCGACGACGAGGCGGTCGATGCTGCGGTCGACGTACTGCGCGCCCGATTTGAGGTGTCCTTGGCCAGGACATCGTCGCCGGACGATCTGAAGTCCGCGCTGCACGAGCATCCCGATATCGCCGGGGTCGTCGTCCTCGGTGGCGACGGCAGTCTGCACGCCGTCGTCGATGCGCTGCGATCTGCCGAACGGCTCGCGCTGCCGATCGGGCTCATTCCGCTCGGCACCGGCAATGATTTCGCCGCTGCGCTCGGGTTGCCAATCGATCCGACGGCCGCTGCAGAGCTCATCGGGATCAACCAGCCCTCACGGGTCGACCTGATCGTCGACGGCGACGACCGAGTCGTCGTCAACGTCGCGCACATCGGCGCCGGCGCCGATGCCGCCGTCGCCGCCAGACCGTTCAAGAAGTCACTGGGACCTCTCGGCTACATCGCAGGGGCCGTCATCGCGAGCGCGAAGGCGCTGGGATCACCCGGCTCGCGGGCGATCGTGACACTCGACGGCGCCGAGGTGCTTGCACGGGGCCGCGTCCTGCAGATCGCCGTGGGGAACGGGCGCTACGTCGGCGGTGGGGGCGAACTACTGCCGGACGCCGATCCGTCCGACGGTCAGCTCGATCTGATGGTGACATACGCCGGACCGCGCCACCGCCGCATCGCGTACGCCTGGAAGTTGCGCAAGGGCGAACAGCGCGGTCACGCCGATGTTGTCTACCGACACGGCACCGAAGTCACCGTGACCGGTGACGCCATGGCCTCGACCAGCGACGGCGAACTCGGGGAGCCGCAGCCGCAGCACGCCTGGCGCATCCTGCCAGGCGCGCTGACGATGTGGCGTTAGCTGCCGGGTGTGACCAGAGCGGCGTATGCCTCAGGGCTCGATTCGTGCAGGAACTCCCGGCAGCGATGAGCCTCACCATCGTCTCCCAGCCGCTCTGAGGCGTCCGCGAGCGCGGCGAGCGACCGCAGGAACGGACGGTTCGGCTCGTGCTCCCACGGCAGCGGGCCATGTCCCTTCCACCCGTTGCGACGCAACAGATCGAGCGAACGGTGGTACCCCGTGCGGACGAAGGCGTAGCCCTCGAGATCCCTGCCGTCGGCCAGAGCCTGCTCGGCCAAAGTCACCCAAGCCAGCGCGGAGTCCGGGTGCAACGTGGCCACCGTCTGGGGGCTGTCACCGGCGGCCAACTCGGCCGCACCGGGATCTTCAGGCAGGAATGTGGCGGGCGGTTCACCGAACAGATTGGTCATATCCGAACCTTACGGGGCCGACTCAGCAGGCGACGCACGGCTCGACGGCCTCGACCACGGTCGGCCGACGAGCACCGAGCACTGCCAAGGTGCCGACGAGACCCACGCTGGTCAGCCCGACCACGGCCGCGATGGCGGTTGTCATATGCGGGAGCAGTTCGCCCGACTGCGCCGACCCGGTACCGATGATGGCCGACACGACTGCCAGCATGACCGCTCCGCCGATCTGCACGCTGGTGTTGACCAGTCCCGAAGCCAAGCCCTGCTCGTGGTCGGCGACGCCGGCCGTGGCCTGCGAATTGATCGACGGGAAGCACAGCGCGAAGCCAATGCCCAGCAGGAGCATCGTCGGCAGCAGGAGACTCGCGTACGACATACCGGGCTCGACCCTGAGGAACAACGCATAGCCGGCCGCGAAGGCCGCAAGACCTATCGCGATGATCCACCGGGTGTCGTACCGCTCCAAGATGACGTCCATCTTCACCGCGCTCGCGACCACCAGGATTCCGGCCGGCAGGAAGCCCAGCGCCATCGCGATCGGCGACCAACCGAGGGAATTTTGCAGGTAGAGCGTCACAACAAACTGGAATGCGACATAGCCGCCGAACATCACGGCTCCGACGACGTTGGCATGGACGACGTGCGCAGACCTCAGGATGCCGAGCCGGACGAGCGGGTGATCGTGGCGACGCTCCACGGCGACGAACGCTGCCGCGAGCGCGACGCTGGCGATCAGCAGCAGGACCGTGACAGGAGCCGTCCACCCGCGCTCTGGCGCTTCGACTACGGCGTAGACCAGCACCAGGAGCGAGGCGGTGACCGTGAAGGCCCCGACAAGATCGAAGTGCTTGAGAGTCACCCGCTCGCGAGTGGCCCTCGGAATCACCTTGAGGCCCGCGATGAACAGCAAGATCGCGACCGGTCCGGGCAGCAGGAACGTCGCCCGCCATCCGAGTTCGGTCAGGACTCCGCCGAACACCAGGCCCATCGAGAAGCCGCTGGCACCGCAGATCGTGTAGATGCTCAAGGCACGGTTGCGGGCGGGCCCTTCGGCGAAGGTCGTCGTGATGATCGACAGTCCGGCCGGCACCGTGAAGGCCGCGGCGACTCCCTTGAGGAAACGCAAGGCGATGATCGCCAGGTCATTGCTCAAGAACGCGCTGACCACCGAGGCTATGCCGAACGCGGCCACCGCGACGAGGAACACGGATCGACGCCCCAGCAGATCGGCGGCCCGGCCGCCCAGGAGAAGCAGCCCCCCGTAGCCCAGGACGTATCCCGAGACGATCCACTGCAGCGCAGAGGCCGACATGCCGAGGTCCGCGCCGATCGACGGCAGCGCGACACCGACCATCGAGATGTCGAGGCCGTCAAGGAACAATGCGCCGCCGAGGACGACGAGCAGCACCCAGGTGGACGCGGACCAGCCGCGCCCCTCGGTGACATGGAGCCGGGAGTCCGCGGACGCCGGTGAGATCGTGGAGGTCATGGAACGAGTCTTATGCATATGCATTTAATGCGCAAGCAACTAATGCATAAACATCTTATGCAGACGCGGTGATATGATTCACACGTGCCCAAAGCATCCGACGATCTGCTTGCCGCCTCGTGGCACGAGCTCATGGGGCGGTACAACCAGCTCAGCTGCCGGCTCGATCGAGAACTCGGAGCTGCGCACGATCTCACGTCGAGTGAGTTCGAAGTGCTGCAGTTACTCGATTCGGCCGAAGACGACCAGGTACGCATGGCCGCGCTCGCCGAACAGGCGCACCTGAGCCAGAGCGCCTTGTCACGCCTCGTGACCCGGCTCGAAAAAGACGGTCTCGTCTGCCGCAACACCTGCAGCGAAGACCGTCGTGCGCAATGGACGTCGATCACCGCCGAAGGACGCCGACGCTACGCCGAGGCGCGCCCGACCCAGCGGGCGATCCTCCGCGAGGAGGCCGGTGAGTGCACCGGCCTCGCCACGGGGGTTCTACTACCCGAGAAGTAGTCGATCAGAGCTTGGTGCCGGCGCTCCGCAGTGCAGTGCAGGCCTCGGCGACACGAGTCGCCATACCGGCTTCGGCGGCCTTGCCCCAGGCGCGCGGATCGTACTGCTTCTTATTGCCTACTTCGCCGTCGACCTTCAGGACGCCGTCGTAGTTGCTGAACATGTGAGCGGCGACCGGACGGGTGAACGCATACTGCGTGTCGGTGTCGACATTCATCTTGACGACACCGAAGTCGACCGCCGCCGAGATCTCCTCGGGCAGCGAGCCCGATCCGCCGTGGAACACCAGATCGAACGGAGCTGCCTTGCCGTACTGTGCCGCAACGGCCTCCTGCGCGGCCTTCAGGATCTCCGGACGAAGCGTCACATTGCCGGGCTTGTAGACACCGTGCACGTTGCCGAACGTCAGCGCGGTCAGATAACGACCGTTCTCGCCGACACCGAGTGCCGCGGCGGTGGCCAGCGCGTCCTCGGGAGTCGTGTACAGATGTTCGCCCATACCGCCTTCGACGCCGTCCTCTTCACCGCCGACGATGCCGATCTCGACCTCGAGGATGATGTTGGCCGCCGAACAGAGCGCGAGCAGATCCTTGGCGATCTCGAGATTCTCCTCGAGCGGAACGGCCGATCCGTCCCACATGTGCGACTGAAAGTAGGGCAGCCCGCCGTTGTTGACCCGCTCAGCCGACGCGGCAATCAGCGGACGGACGAAACCGTCGAGCTTCTCCTTGGGGCAGTGATCGGTGTGCAGGGCGACGTTGACGGGGTACTTCTTGGCGACCTCTTCGGCGAAAGCCGCGAAGGCCAGCGAGCCGGAGACCATGTCCTTGACGGTGGGACCGGACAGGTATTCGGCACCACCTGTCGAGATCTGGATGATCCCGTCGCTCTCGGCCTCGGCGAATCCCGCGAGGGCGGCGTTGAGGGTTTGCGACGACGAGACGTTGATGGCCGGGTACGCGAACGACTCGCTCTTGGCCTTGTCGAGCATCGCTGCGTAGACCTCGGGTGTGGCGACGGGCATGCGGATCTCCTGTGGACGGAAAAGGGGCAGACGTTGCCAGTATCCCAGTCTCACCTATGGGCGCCGGGTCTACCCCGCGAGCGCTTTGACCGCGGCCCGCGCGGCCACCTGGATCGGGCTCCACACCGACGAGAACGGCGGCGCGTAGGCCAAGTCGAGCATCACGATGTCGTCGACCGTCATCTCAGCGGCCAGCGCGGTCCCCGCGACGTCGATGCGAAGCGCCGAATCCTCCGCTCCGACGATCTGCGCACCCAGGAGCCGGCGCGTCGCGCGATCGGCGATCATCAGGACAGTCATGGTGCCCGGCGACGGCATGTAACCGGCGAAGTTGGTGGTCTCGATCGAGACCATGACGGGATCGAATCCCGCCTGCTCGGCCTGCTCGAAGCCCAGACCGGTGCGTGAGATCTCCAGCGAGCAGAACTTGGTGATCGCGGTCTGGACGACACCGGGGAACGACAGCCGCGGCTCCTCGCCCAACAGATCGGCCGCGATGCTGTCACCGGCCACCATCCCCTGTTTGTTGGCATGGGTCCCCAACGGAAGATGCACGAGTTCACCCGTGATCCGGCTGCGCGTCGCGACGCAGTCACCCGCAGCCCAGATCCCCGCAAAGCCCTCGACGCGCTGCCGGCCGTCGACCACGATTCCGCCCTTCGGGCCGCGTGGCAGGCCCGCGTCGGCTGCGAGCGCCGACCGTGCCGTGACACCGAGACCCAGGACCACGAGGTCGGCAGGTACCGGCCCGGCATCGGTCTTGACGGCGTCGACGCTGCCAGATGGGTCCAGGTCGAAACCGGTCACACTGACGCCCGACCGCAGGTGGATGCCCCGAGCCCGCATCGCATCGGCGATCTGCTCGCCCAGCTGCGTCTCGACGATCGGCAGAGGTGTCTGCCCCTTCTCGATGACGGTCGTGTCGAAGCCGCGGGTCACGCACGCCTCGGCAATCTCCAATCCGATGTACCCGCTGCCGACCACGGCGATACGCCGCGGACCGACGCTGAGCCCGTCGATCAGCGCCTGTCCGTCATCGAGAGACTGCACCCCGTGGATCGCATCGCCGGATATGCCCGGCAGGTTCGGCCTGATCGGCTCGGCTCCCGTCGCGATCAGGAGCCGGTCATACGAGATGGTCGCGCCGTCGCTCAGTGTGACGGTCTGCGTCGTGGGATGGATCGCCGTGACCTCGCTGTCCAGCCGCAGGTCGATTCCGCTCGCGCGGTGCTGTTCGGGCGTACGAGCGACCAGCGATTCGGCCGACTCGACCTCCCCGGCGACCCAGTACGGAATGCCACAGGCCGAGTACGACGTGCGGCTCCCGCGTTCGAGAACCACGACCTCGTCGGCGTCCGGCAATCGCCGCCGCAGCGCCGAGGCAGCCGTCATGCCGGCCGCGTCTCCTCCGATGATGACGACTCGTCTTCCCATACCCCGACCTTAGGGAACGCAGCGTTCAACACATCCCCCCACCCCGAATCACGGATCACAGCGCGTGTTGCCGGATCCAGGTGTGCATCGCGATGGCCGCCGCCGCACCCGCGTTGATCGACCGCGTCGAGCCGAACTGGGCGATCGACAAGGTCTGCTCACACACCGCGCGGGCCTCATTCGACAGGCCCGGGCCCTCCTGACCGAACACCAGGACGCAATCAGTTGGCAAGGACGCCGTCTCGATCGGCACGGAATCATCGACATTGTCGATGCCCAGGACCGTCAGACCCGCCTCGCGGCACCATAACGCGAAGTCCTCGACCCTCTCGTGGTGACGGACATGCTGATAGCGATCCGTGACCATCGCGCCACGCCGATTCCACCGCTTCTTGCCGATAATGTGCACCTCGGCGACCGCGAAGGCATTGGCCGTCCGCACGATCGAGCCGATATTGAAGTCGTGCTGCCAGTTCTCGATCGCGACATGGAACGGGTGCCGCCGTAGATCGAGATCGGCGACGATCGCCTCCAGCGTCCAATAGCGATACTGATCGGTGACATTGCGACGATCGCCGTCACGGAGCAGTTCCGGATCGTAGTGCTCCCCGACGGGCCACTCACCGTCCCAGGGACCGACTCCCACGGATTCGGTCATGCCGATACGCCGAACTCCTCGCGATACCCGCGGACCGCGGCGAGGTGCTCGGCGTAGCTGCCGGACTCCTCGACGTACTCGATGATCTGGTCGAGCGTGATGATCGAGATGACCGGGACACCGAAGTCGCGCTCAACCTCCTGGATCGCCGAAAGCTCGCCCTGCCCGCGTTCCTGACGGTCGACCGCCACGACAACACCCGCGCAGACCGCATTGTTGGCGGTCAGAATTTCCATGACCTCGCGGATCGCAGTGCCGGCGGTGATGACGTCATCGACGACCAGGACCCGCCCGGCCAGCGGCGAGCCGACGATCAGACCACCTTCGCCGTGGTCCTTGGCCTCTTTGCGGTTGAAGCACCACGGCACGTCACGTCCGTGCAGTTCCGACAGCTGTACCGCGGCTGCCGAGGCGATCGGGATGCCCTTGTACGCCGGGCCCATCAGCACGTCGAACGCGACTTCGCTCGCGACGATCGCATCGGCATAGAACCGGCCGAGGCCGGCCAGTCGCGCGCCGGTGTTGAACAGGCCCGCATTGAAGAAATAGGGCGATGTCCGTCCCGACTTGAGGGTGAAATCGCCGAAGCGCAGCACATCGTGGTCGAGGGCGAGCTCGATGAACTCGCGCTGGTAATCGTGCATATCCTCAGTCCGTCTTCGGCTTCTCGGCCAATGTGTTGTCATCAGTCTTCTTGACTGACTTGATCAGGTCGCCGATGACGACGCTGCGGTTGCGGGTGTGGAAGAGCTCGGAGCAGGTGACCATCGTCAGAGTCGCGCTCTTGGCGACCTTGCCCCGGCCGTCAGGATCCGGGACGTTCCACAGCGGCCATCCCTCGGTGAAGTCGACCGTGGTCGACGTGCCCGAGTTGCGCAGTTTGTAGGTGTAGATCCCGGTGCGCGTCTCGATGACGGCGCGGTCGCCCGCCTTGAGCTTGGGGAACTTCGAGAACGGCTCACCGTGGGTCACGCGGTGACCGGCCAACACGAAGTTGCCGATCTGACCCGGCTTGGCGCTCTTGGTGTCCCAGCCGACGCCACGGGCGAGTGGTCCCGATTCCATGCCCTTGACGATGGGCATCTCGTAATCCTTGCCGAACCGATCCACCCGCAACAGGCCCACGGCATCGGAGTCGATGCCCTTGCCCCAATCGATCTTGATCGATTGCTTGATCTCGGCCTGCTTGTGCTTGGAGACGATATTGGTACCGAAGTACTGCCAGGCCACCCACGCGATGACGCCGAGTCCGCCCAGGATCATCACGATCCCCAAACCTGTCGCGAAACGACGGGCCGGACTGCGGCGTGCGCGCTTGGGCAAGAGGTCCGCAGTCATGCCAGCGATTGTCTCACCTGCATTCGACGGCGTTTGAGGAAGGCACCCACAAAGAAGTTGAAATATTTCTCAAAACGTAACCGAGTGGCCCCCGCGTCGAGTAGCATCTCCTACGCAGGGTCGATGTGCGTCAAGCTGTCGGCGCCCGCTGTCGGCCCACCGTTTCACCCCCCGAGAACGGTGGGCCGACCTATATCCCCGGCCAGGTCGTCGGCGGCGCGGAACGACCGCGCGCACAGCAGCACGACCGGCACCAGAACCAGCGGAATCACGAACGCCCAGCGCAGATGATCGGCCGAGGCCGCTGCTCCGATCATGCCGCCGCCGAGGATCGCGCCCACATAGTTGGCAATGTTCATCCGCGCGATCGCGACGTCGAGAGAGGCCGCGGGAACCGCACCCGCCAACCCCGCGAACGCCAACGGTGCCAGGATCGCCAGGCCGAGGCCCACAACGAAGAAGCCCGCTATCGCGATGGCCGGCGCCGTTGCCGAGACGACTAGCGCCAGACCCATGATCCCGGTCACGGTGCCGATACCGACGACTCGCACCGCACCGATACGTCGGACGAGCAGGTCACCGCCGAATCGGGAGAACAGCGCACCGGCTTGATATGCGCCGTAGGCCAGGGGCGCGACCGTCGTCGAGGCGTCCAGCGCATCTTCGAGATAGACGCTGCTCCAGGTCAGGATTCCGGTGTCGGCCGCGTAGAACAACAACACGACGAGTCCGAAAACCAGGACGGGTCGCCACGGGAGATCCAGCCCCTTGGCCGAAAGGCCCGGATCATGTTCGCGGACCGCGATGAAGTGCGGAGCCGTCAGCACCACGACGATCCAGGTGATCGCCGCGACGATCATGAGGGAGACCGCGAACGGCACGTCGAGCTCGGCGACCCCGGCGGCGTACAGCGCTCCAGTGATGCCGCCGACCGACCACATTCCATGGAAGCTGGCCATGATGCTCTTGCCGGCGGCGGCCTGCGTCCGCACACCCTGCATGTTCATGCCAGCATCCACAGCACCGACGCCCAGCCCGTAGACCACGAAGGCCGCAACGACCAGCGGCAGCGTCGGGGCAACCCCCACGAGAAGCGCCCCCACGCCGATCGTGAGGAGCGCGAATCGAAACGCCGTGGCGCTCGTCCGTCGCTCGGCGATGAAGCCCGCCCCGACGCTGCCGATCCCCGAGACCACCGCGACGAGCACCAGGATCCCGGTCAGACCGCCGTCGCCGATATCGAAGTGGTCCTTGATCCGCGGTGCCTGGGTGACGATCGAGGCGAACACCAGGCCTTGGAGGAAGAATCCGGCCGAGACGGCGGCTCGTGTGCGCCGGAGGTCTGTCATCTCGTCATGGTAGGCCCGATCGGGGTCGTTGATCAGGCCATGAACCCCAATGGCTTGTATGACACGCCGGGAAAGATCCTGGAGGTGTCGACCGAGCCGAAACGCGAACGGAGGATCTCGGTCAGGACGCTGCGGTAGTCGGTCGTGACCGCCAGGTCGCCGTCGACCTGACTGCCGCTGCTGAGCCCCGGCCAGCGCGAGTAGTACTTGCCGCCGCGCACGCCGCCGCCCATCACGAGCATCATGTTGCCGTATCCGTGATCGACGCCACCGGCGCCGTTTTCTTGCAGCCGCCGGCCGAATTCACTGACCGTCACGACCGTGACTCGTCCGGCGTTCGGACCCAGGTCCACGAAGAACGCCGCGAGGCTCTGCGCGAGATCCTTGATCGTCATGTCGACCCGATAGCCCAGTTCGACATGCTGGTCCCAGCCGCCGGAATCGACCGCGACGGCTTTGACACCGACGCCCGACCGGATCAGACCGGCGGTCGTCTTCAGTGCCTCCGACAAGGCTGAATCCTTGGGGTAGACGACGCCGGCGAGCGGGCCTTGGCCGATGGTTCCGGCGATTGAGGACGCACGTTGTGACAGCGCGAGAGCACCGAGACCGGCCTGCCCGACCAGGCCGCCCTTCTTGCGATATTGCGCGTGGAGGCTGTCGGTGACGCGCTTGCGCAGCACCGGGTCGTTGGAGAACGGCCCAGTCAGTGAGGCGAACTCCTCGGTCGACACGCTCGGCCTGGGGCCTTGCAATGACGTGGGAGTGATGGCGTTGCCCAGGCTCACGCCGTCGAACAGATCCGAACTGGATGACAATCCACCGATCAGCCGATTGAGCCAACCCACGCGGGCGGCGGTTCCCGGATCGGCGTCCTCGACCAATTCCATGGCCTCGAAGTGACTGCGATTCGGCACCGCCATACCCGTCGCGTGGACCACCGCCACCTGGCCGAGGAGCCACGCGGGCGACAGCGCCGCGAACGCCGGATGCAGGCCGAATGTGGCGTCGGGGAACAGCAGCCTGCCCGGCGCGATCGCCGTGGTCGGCCGAGCCGAGTAGTAGGCCTCCTCGGCGTGGGGCACGACCATCGACAGCCCGTCGGCCCCGCCGCGCAGCGACACGACTACCAGGATGTTGGACTCCCCCGCACCGAACACCGTCGACGTCATGACGTCACCGAACATCGACGTGACGACACCGGCCATCCCGGCCAGACCCGCGGCCTTCAGCACCGAACGTCGGCTGACCTCGTACCCGTCGCAGCCGCAATCATCTGGCGTGGTCATCGCACGATCCCTTCGGGCGCATTGAGGACGTTTCCGCGAATCACGGTCCATGTCCAATCACTGATCGCCTTGGCCGATGTGAACTTCTTGGACTGACTCATATTGAGCGCCGATGCGACCGAGGCCCGCAACTCAGGGGTCGACGCACGGCCCAGCAACATGCGCGATTGGTGTTCGACCAACTGCCCCAGGGTTCGCGGCCAAGCCGTCGGCAGCAGGTTGGCCCTCGTCGGCGTCGCGAACTGTTTGGGACCCCACCAACCGCCCGCCAGGCTGTAGTGGATGTCCCAGCCCCGCAGGACGCGAGCCGGTGACGCCCAGGTCGAAGAGGTTTCCGGGAAGCCGTCGGGCCGCGGCCAGGAATGCAGGTACTGGCCGAGCCCCTGCGACATCCAGATCGACTGGCGCAACAACGAGTCATCGTGAGAAACGCCGGTCGGTCGCATTTCGAGCACCCTGATGGCGTTGATGACATCTTCGATAGGCGTGCGCACTTTGGTATGCCGCGAGGCCTGGAAGTCACGGTGGGCGATCAGCGCCCGCAGTGTCGTCTTGATATCCGTGTCGGACGCCCGGTAGGCCTTGGCGACCGCATTGACGATCGATGCCGATGGATTGTCCGAGACGAAACGGACACACAACCGTCGGGCGATCTTCTGGGCCGTGGACGGATGCCGAGCCAGATAGTCGAGGTAGGCATTGACGACCGCACGACCGTCGGGATTGGTGTTCGCGTGGGTGAATCCCAGCACCTTGACCCTGCCGACGTGGTGGTCCTGCGGGTTGTAACTCGCGCCGTACCCGTCGAACACCTTGACCTTGAACCCGGTGAGGATGCGGGCCGAGTTCTTGACATCGTCTTCGCTGTAGCGACTGGCCCGGCCGACGGTGTAGAGCTCGAGCAGTTCCCGGCCGAGATTCTCGTTGATTCCGGCCTTGGTGTTGACCGAGTTGTTGAGCCAGCCCGACATCGCCGGATGGACGACCGTGGCTCGCAGCAGGCCGCGGTACGTGCCCAGCGCATTGGCCCTGATGGCCTTGTCGTACGACATCCGCCACGGGAAGGACCGGTCTTCGCCGACCGGGATGTACAGCAGATTCGACCAGAAATCGGTCATGACCTCGAGCAACTGACGACGCGAGAGGACCCGGCGAGCCGTCGTGTATTGCGCGAAGGCGAGTCCGTACTCCCAGCTGTTGAAATCGCCCTTCTTGGCGTTGGTCCAGGCAGCGGACGGCGAGTCTTTCAGGCGCGGGAACCACGAGGCCACCGCATCGGCACGCGCGTCGGACAGCTTGCTCGGCCACAGCTGCCGATTCAGCCAGTTCTTGGCGGTCTTCTGCGACCGAAAGTCCGCACACGCCTGCTCATTGACGCCGAACGTGAAACGGCGCACCAGGTGCAGATCAGGCGTGCGCAACAATTGCGGCGTGACAGCCGCAGACATGCGAGTACTCACTAGCTCCCCTTGGTCTCTCCCTCGACCGTGCAAGCCTGTTGCTTCGGCGGGACTCCCAACCCGCCCACTGGTCCTGCACGGTCTGACCTAAGCCTCACACTATGCCGAACAATCGTTCACCGTGGCAATACGAGCAAAAAACCATCCACTGGCGGAACAGGATTAGAGTCGGCCCGTGAAGACTTCCAGCCGCCGCATCTCCGGACTCGGCACCACGATCTTTGCCGACATGAGCGCGCTGGCGGTGCGGACAGATTCGGTCAACCTGGGCCAGGGCTTCCCCGACACCGATGGCCCCTCCGAGGTCATCGAGCATGCCGTTCAGGCGCTGCGCGCCGGACGGAACCAATACCCGCCCGGTGCAGGCGTGCCCGAGCTGCGTGCCGCGATCAGCGCTCATCAACAGCGCTTCTACGGGTTGGCGATCGACCCCGACACCGAGGTCGCTGTCACGACCGGTGCCACCGAGGCCATTGCCTCCGCGCTTCTCGGCTTGGTCGATCCGGGCGACGAGGTCCTCGTGCTGGAGCCCTACTACGACTCCTACGTCGCAATGATCCAGATGGCGGGGGCGGTGCGTCGTCCCGTCACGCTGCGAGCCCCCGATTTCCGATTGCCGATCGACGAGTTGCGCGCCGCGGTGTCCCCGCGCACGACCGCGATCCTGCTCAACTCTCCGCACAATCCGACCGGGACCGTGTTGCGCCGCGAGGAACTGGACGCCGTCGCAGCGGTCGCGATCGAGCACGATCTGGTGGTCATCAGTGACGAGGTCTACGAACATCTGACCTTCGATGCTCTACCCCATACCCCGATCGCGACCTTGCCGGGTATGGCTGAACGTACGTTGACGATCGGAAGCGGCGGAAAGAGCTTCTCGTTGACCGGCTGGAAGGTCGGCTGGGCCACGGGACCTGCGGCGTTGATCGATGCGCTGGTCGGGGTCAAGCAGTTCTTGACCTACACCTCGGGTTCACCGTTGCAACCAGCCATAGCCCACGCTTTGGCCGCCGACGACTCCTACTTCGAGGCGTTCGGCTCGCGATTGCAGTCACAGCGCGATCTGCTGTGCGAGGGACTGGCTGAGATCGGTTTCGACGTATATGTCCCAGAAGGCACCTATTTCGCAACCACGGACATCCGTCCGCTCGGCTTTGACGACGGCGTCGACTTCTGCCGCCAGCTGCCCGAACGCGCAGGCGTGGTCGCGATCCCCCACCAGGTGTTCTACGACGACCAGGACGCCGGGCGCCCATTGGTCAGGTGGGCCTTCTGCAAACAACCCGACGTCATCGCCGAGGCGCTACGACGTCTACAGACTCTGGCTCGCTGACACCTGCTGACGGGATCACTTCAGTAGGTCTCGTTCCAGTGCCGCAGCCGTCGCGCGCAACGTGCCGACCAGCATCGGAAGCTGTGCCTTCTCGTAGCGCACGCTCGGCAGCGAGACCGATATCCCAGCGACGACCTCCCCGTCTGCGCCGTGCACGGGTGCGCCGACCGCCACCACGCCCCGTTCAGATCGACCGTCGTTGAGCACGAATCCACTGCGTCGCGCGGCAGCCAGATCGGCCTGCAACGCGGCCAGGTCCGGCCGGTCCTGCGGGTGGTCCGCATATCGCTCGGCAGCATAGAGCGCTTCGACCTGGTCGACCGGCAGGTCCGCGAGAAGCAGCAGTCCGGCCGTGGTCCGATGTGCCGTCGAGCAGGTCGACGAGTCGGCGCAGGTGTGGCAGCGAGGCGACACGCAAGCGCGAGGCCGCCGACTGGGAGTGGGTTGCCAGCTCCAGTACCGGTCCGACCCGGTAGGCCCGGCCGGTATCGCGCACCGCGAAATCGCGGTAGACCAACATCGACAGCAAGCGGTGGGCGGTCGAGGTGGCGACGCTCAGGCGCTGGGCTACTTCTGTGACGGTCAGCGGGCCCTCGATCTGCAGCATCGTGGCGATACGCAGCGCGTTGTCGACACTGGCGATGGCGTAAGGGGGCGGGGACTTGAGCGGTTTGTCCATGAGGCACTCATTCTGTAGACCAGAATCTTCTTTTCTTTACAGCGAGGTACAGGTCACGATAGCCGCATGTCCACACCCGTCGAGAATCCCGTGAAGTTGAGTGCGGTCGCCGCCCCTGACCAGCCGGATGTGACTCCGGCGCTCGAAGAGCTCTACCGCGGCTTCGAGCAAGAACTGCTCGTGCCGTTGTGGACCGAGATCGGCGATCTGATGCCGGCCCATCCGCGTTCTCGCGCTCACCCGCACGTGTGGCGTTGGGAGAACCTGGTGCGGCTGGCCGACCAGGCCGGTCACATCGTGCCGGTTGGACGCGGCGGCGAACGGCGAGCGATCGCACTGGCCAATCCCGGACTCGGTGGCCGCCCGTTCGCGACGCCGACGCTGTGGGCGGCAATCCAGTACCTGATGCCGGGCGAGGACGCCCCCGAGCACCGTCACACCCAGCATGCGTTCCGATTCGTCGTCGAAGGCTCGGGCGTCTGGACCGTCGTCGGTGGCGATGCCGTCGCGATGAACCGCGGCGACTTCCTGCCACAGGCTGGCTGGAACTGGCACGCTCACCACAACGCAACCGACAAACCCATGGCGTGGATCGACGGGCTCGACATCCCGTTCCAGTACGCCAATGAAGCCCAGTTCTTCGAGTTCGGCCGCGACGAGATCAGCGATGCCGAGCGCATCACGCCCGATCGTTCGCGCTCCGAGCAGCTATGGGGTCACCCCGGGTTGCGGCCGCTCGGCATCTCCCACACAGCGGCCGGATCGCCGTTGCTGGCATACAGGTGGGAACACACCGATCGCGCCCTCGCCGACCAGCTCGAACTGGAGGCGAGCGGTTATCCCGGCACGGTCGAGCCAGGCCATGCCGCCGTCCGTTTCAGCAATCCGGTCGACGGCACCGACGTGCTGCCCACCTTGCGTGCCGAGGTGCACCGCATCGCGCGCGATGCCGAGACCACCCCGCTCCGCGAGACCGGTTCCAGCGTCTACCAGGTATTCGACGGCTCCGGGACTGTCACAGTCGGCGACAAGAGCTGGTTGGTGTCCCGGGGCGACCTGTTCGTCGTTCCATCGTGGGAGATCTTCTCGGCCAAGTCCGAGGCTGGCCGAACAGACTCCGACTCGGGCGCACTCGACTTGTTCCGCTTCTCCGACTCACCCGTTTTCGAGGCGCTCCGCCTCGACCGCATCAGCAAGGACGCCTGACATGAAGCTCGCCACGATCCGTACCGCCGACTCCACGGCAGCCGTCCGCCTCGACGGCGATCTGCTCATCGATCTCGGAGTCTCCGACCTGGGCGCACTCCTGGAAAATCCCGATTGGCAGACCATCGCGCAACACGCGGGCGGAACCGAGTACGCCGTCGCCGACGCCGACTTCGCACCGGTCGTGCCCCATCCCTCGAAGGTCATCTGTGTGGGACACAACTACACGAACCACATCAAGGAGATGGGTCGGGAGCTGCCGGCCTATCCGACCTTGTTTCCCAAATTCGCCGACACGTTGCTCGGCGCCCATGACGACATCGTCAAGCCCGACGAGACCGACGCCTTCGACTGGGAGGTCGAACTGGTCATCGTGATAGGCAAGGAAGTCCGCCGCGCCGACGAGGCCCAGGCCGAGGCAGCCATCGCGGGCTTCACCGTCATGAACGACATCTCGGTGCGTGACTGGCAGTTCCGCACGATCGAATGGACTCAGGGCAAAATCTGGGAGGCCTCGACTCCGGTCGGTCCCTATTTAGTCACACCTGACGAGGTGGGCGGCGTCCGTCCAGCCCTCAAGGTCAAGACCATCGTCGATGGCCAGGTCATGCAGGCCGACAACACCGGAACTTTGTTGTTCGACCCCGTCGACCTGGTCAAGTACATTTCGACGATGATCACGCTGCGGCCCGGGGACCTCATCGCGACCGGTACACCCGCCGGCGTCGGGCACGCTCGTGATCCCCAGGTCTACCTCGTCGGCGGCGAGACGGTCGTGACCGAGATCGAGGGTCTCGGAGCGTGCACGAATCGCATCATCAAGGACGTCTGATGGCCCGAACGCTCGAAGACTCCCGCCGCTGGACCGCTGACGGCAGTGCCCTCCTGCGCGCAACTGTCGCTGGGCTGACCGATGCGGAGGTCCGCACCGCGTCCTGCCTGCCGGAATGGACCGTCGGACAGTTGGTCGCCCACATCGCGGCCAATGCCGATGCACTCGGCAATCTCGTGCACTGGGCCGCGACCGGGATCGAAACCCCGATGTACCCCTCGGTCGAGGCCCGCCAGGCGGCGATCGAGCAGGCCCGCACCAAAGACGCTGGCGAACTGTTGGAGTGGCTGGACCAGGCAGGCAGTCAGCTGGAAGCCGGATTCGACGCCTTGAGCGAGGCCCAGTGGACCGCGACCGTCAAGACGATCCAGGGCCGGGCGATGCCGGCGACGGAGATTCCCTGGCTGCGGTCACGGGAGGTCCTCATCCACACTGTCGACCTTGACCGGGGGATCGGTTTCGCGGACCTGCCGGCCGACTTCGTCGAAGCGCTGATCGACGACATCTGCACCAAGCGGGACCTGGAACCCTCCGCGTTGCCGGCCGGTCCCCGGCACCAGGTCGCGGCCTGGCTCGCGGGGCGGCCGCATACCCTTCCCGAAGCGCCCCGACTCGGTCCCTGGCTCTGACCGGCAAGGGCGGGAGCGGCCACGCGTCACATCGCGCGACCGTGCACCGGTTTGTCGAGATCGCTGAGACGTGCGCCTGAGCCGCCCCACCGCTCGGCGATGACCTCCGCGATGATCGAGACCGCGGTCTCCTCCGGCGTCCGTCCGCCCAGGTCGAGCCCGATCGGACTGTGCAGTCGTTCCAAGTGGGCAGGCGTCAACCCGGTCTCGGCCAGTCGGTCCATCCGGTCCTTGTGCGTCGCCCGGGAGCCCATCGCACCGATGTACATCGGTGCCCGCTCCCCCTCCAACTGCAGTGCGAGTTCGAGCACCGGCACGTCGAACTTGGGATCGTGGGTCAGGATGCACAGCACGGTACGCCGGTCGATCCGGCCCGCCTCGACCTGCGCACGGAGGTAATCGTGCGGCCAGGCCACGACGACGTCGTCGGCGGCCGGAAACCGTGCCGCGGTCGTGAACACCGGGCGCGCATCGCACACCGTCACATGGAATCCGACGAGCGACGCGGCCCTCGACACCGCGGCCGCGAAGTCGATCGCGCCGAACACGATCAGGCGCGGACGCGGTTGGTGCGCCGCTACGAACACTCGCATGCCGGTGTCGAGTCGCTCACCATGCGGCCCGTAGGTCAGTACGCCTGTGGTACCGGCCGCGAGCATGCCCCGGGCATCGTCGACGACGGCCTCATCGATCCGGACCTGACCGGTCGATCCTGACTCCTCTGCCGGATCGATCACGATCCGACGCCCGATCATCTCTGCGATGGGATGCTCGATGATCGTCGTGACCGCGACAGGTGCACCATCACGGATCGACGACACCACTCGTTCCAACTCGGTGAAGCTCGCGGCCGAGATGCGCTCGACGAAGATGTCGAGGATCCCTCCGCAGGTGAGCCCCACCGCGAATGCTTCGTCGTCGCTGTAACCGAACCGCTCGAGGCGGGGCACCCCGTCGACCAGCACCTGTTCGCACAGCTCGTAGACCGCGCCCTCGACGCATCCTCCCGACACCGAGCCGGAGACGCTGCCGTCCGACTTGAGGATCATCGCGGCGCCGGCCGGCCGAGGGGCCGAGCGCATCGTGTGCACGACCGTCGCCATCGCGAAGGTCTCGCCATCGCGGGCGAGCTGCTCGATCTCCTCCAGCAGGTCACGCATGTTCCTCAGACATCCCCATCCGCAGACAGCGAGTGAGCTGCGTCACCGGGCCGCTGTCGAGTTGGAGAATATCCCAGATCATCTCGCGGACCAACCATCGTGAGGTCAGTCGCCGACTTCGCGAACCGCCGCAAGTGCCTCCGGGGTGTCGATATCGTGGCCCGTCGCGAGGTCGCCGCATTCGACGAGCTCGACACCGTTCGAGGTCAGATAAGCCGCCGCGCCTCGATCACCCACGAGGGTTTCGGCGATGGCGGACCAGTGCTCCCTGCCCAGCAGTACCGGGTGCCCGGGCCGTCCGGCGTACGTGGCTCGGGCCAGGGCTACAGGGGAACGGCGCGTCAAGAGCCGCACCATGACATCGGCACCCACGTCCGGCAGGTCGACGAGGTGGATCAGAGCCGATTCTGCGAGAGTCTCTGGGAGTGCGGCCAGACCCGCCTTCAGCGAGGCCCCCATGCCCTGCTGCCAGTCGGGCACGTCGACGACCACGACGTCCGAGGCGAGTTCACGACGGACCAGGTCGGCTTCGGCTCCTACCGCGACCAGAATGTCGGGGCAGCCGGCATTGCGCAACGTATCGACTGCGTCGACAACCCATGGACGTCCATCGTGGCCGGTCACCAGCGCTTTGGGCCGTCCCAGCCTGCGACCCGCGCCCGCGGCCAGAATCACACCGGCGACATGCCCTGCGGTCATCGACTCGCCTCCATGGCTGTTCAGACTAGTCGGCCAGCGCCGCATCGATAGCCTCGTAGAACTCCTGTTCAGTGTTCGGCTGGAGCTTTTCGCCGTTGAGGAAGAACGTCGGGGTGCCTGTTACTCCCGCCGCACGCCCGTCGTCGAAATCTCTCTGGACCCGTTCGGCAACCGCTGGACTGACCACATCACGGTCGTACTGGTCCATGTCGAGACTCAATTCTTCGGCGAAGGTGCGGAACAGGGGTGCCTGAGACTTCTGCTGCTCACCCCAGGTGGTCTGCGTCTCGTACATCTTTGAGTACATCTCCTCGAACTTGCCTTGGCGTGCCGCAGCTTCGACGGCGTGTGCGGAGGTACGCGAGTTCTTGTGTCCGGGCATCGGGAAGTAGCGCGCGACGAAGGTGACCTTGTCGGCATACCGCTCCCGCAGACCTTCCACGAATGGGTAGGCGGCCAGACAGCCCTCGCACTCGAAGTCGAGAAATTCGACCAGCGTCACTTTGCCATCGGAGGCCTCGTCGAGCCGGTGGCTGTCGGGACGTACGACCAGACTCGAGGCCTCGGCGCCTTCGACCGGATCGGACGAGGTCGAGATCTCAAGGCCGACCACTGCCGCGATCACCGCCACCAGTACGAGGGTGACAACCCCGGTCACCGCTTGGGGTTTGGTCAATCTCTTCATGCCGCCCTCTCGGATACGGGCACTCTTCGGCGGCCCGCAGCTGGCTCAAACCTAGGCAGCGTGGGCAAGTGCCCCGATCTCCGCTACTCAGCGCTACGACGCTCGATGAGAATCGTGTCGCGCCACTGGCCCGCATAGGGGCCGGACACCGCCCGACCGATCCGCTCGCGCCGGCCGACGGTGCGGAACCCATGACGCTCGTGCAGCCGAAGACTCATTTCGTTCTCCGGGAAGATGCTCGACTGGAGCGTCCAGATTCCGGCCTCTTCCGTCGACTCGATGACTTCGGCAAGCAGCAAGCTTCCGACGCCCTGCCCTCGTGCGCTCGGTGCGACGTAGATCGAATGTTCCACGACGCCTGCATAGACCGCGCGAGACGACACCGGGACGCATGCGGCCCAGCCGAGCACCGAGCCGTCGCGCTGGACCGCGACTACACGGTGTTCGACAAGACGGGTCGTATCGAACGTCTCCCACGTCGGAACCACCGATTCGAAGGTCGCCTCGCCCGTTGCGATTCCTGCGGCGTAGATCTGCTCGACCTGCTCCCAATCGGCGCTCGTCATCACCGTGACGACCACGTCTTCGGGTCTCATCGCTTCGTCAGGCTTGCCAGCGGGATCAGCTCGGGCTCTGCCGGGCCGCAGCAGCTTGCACCGTCTGTCGTGTCGCCGAAGTCGCCGGACCCGCCGCACACCCCGGTCTCGGGCAGAATCAACTCGACTTTGGCTGCGGCTTCGACGTCTCCCGCGAGATGGGCAGCGATCGAACGAGTCTGTTCGAATCCCGTCAGCGCGAGGAAGGAGGTGGCGCGGCCGTATGACTTCATTCCGACGATGAACAGATCCTTGTCCGGATGCGACAACAGATCGACGCCGTGGGGCTGGACCGAGCCGCACGAGTGGAATCTCGGGTCGATGTGCGGCGCAAGATCGCGGGGTGCGCCGAGCACGGGATCGACGTCGGTGCGCACCTCGGCGAGCAGCCCGTGATCGGGCCGGAAACCCGTAAGCGCGATGATCTCGTCGACACCGTCGATGCTCTTGCCGTCTGCGGACTCGATCCGGAGCCGTCCACCTGCCGTGCCGACGGACACGGTGTGGAATCCCGCGACCGTCGCGACCGATCCGTCCTCGACCGCATGGCGCGCGTTCGTGCCGAGGCGCCCGCGTGCGGCGAGCTCATCGGCGTCCTCCCCACCGAATGCGGACTGGACGGTTCCTCGCCGCGTCAGCCAGGTGATCTGAGTCCCCGGCTCAGTCGACGCCAAAGTCTGCAGGCCGACGATTGCTGTCTTGGCCGATGCGCCGGTGCCGGCGACAACGACGTGTCTGCCGGCATATCGCATCCGCGTGGTCGGATCCGCCAGATCGGGAACTCGATAGGAGATCCGATCGGCGTGGGCGTGTTCTCCTTCGGCCGCGATGCCGTCGCTGCCGAGCGGGTTGGTGTGCTGCCAGGTGCCCGATGTATCGATCACGGCTCGGGCGAGCAGACGGTCCGGGCCATCGGGGCCCGCGACGTGCACGACGAATGGCGTGGAGTCACGGTCGGAGTCGACCAGCAGATCGCGTCCGGCCTTGCTGACCGCGGTGACCCGACGGTCGTACGAGACGTTGCCGAGTGCCGCGGCGAGTGGGGCGAGATAGTTCGCCACCCAACCGGTGCCGGTCGGATAGGCCACACCGCTGGGCGCGACCCACCCCGTGCGTTCAAGGATCTGGCGCGCTCGTGGATCGATGAGTTCCGACCACGGCGAGAAGAGCCGGATGTGCCCCCACTCCGCTACTGCTGCGCCCGCGACGGGACCTGCCTCCAGCACGACGGTGGACACGTCGTAGGCGGCGAGATTGGCGGCCGCGGCCAGACCGATCGGACCTGCGCCGATCACGATGACTGGTAGATCGGAGTGTTCAGTCATGCCGCTGGTCCTTCCGTGGTGAATGATGCGATGAGCTGTTCGACACGACGCCTGATGTCGTCCCGCACGCGTCTGACGAAGGTGAGGTCCTGGCCCGCCGGATCGTCGAGCACCCAGTCCTCGTACCTCTTGCCCGGGTAGTACGGGCACTCGTCGCCACAGCCCATCGTGATCACGACGTCTGAGGCCTCCACCGCGTCGGCGGTCAGGATCTTGGGTTGCGCCGACGCGATATCGATTCCGACCTCGGCCATCGCTTCGACGGCGACCGGGTTCACCGCCGTGCCGGGTTGAGAACCCGCCGACAGCACTTCGATGCGGTCGCCGGCCAGGTCTCGAAGGAATCCGGCAGCCATCTGCGAACGTCCCGCGTTGTGGACGCACACGAACAGCACAGTGGGTCTGGTCACAGGTCTTGCCTTTCTGAAGCAGTGACGTTCTTCGCAACGAACAGTGGTCGCAGGCGCAGGGCCACATAGACCAGCGCGACGAGCACCGGGACCTCGATCAGTGGGCCGATGACACCTGCGAGCGCTTGACCCGACGTGACACCGAACGTGCCGATCGCCACGGCGATTGCCAGCTCGAAGTTATTGCCGGCGGCGGTGAAGGCGAGGGTCGTCGAGCGTCCATAACCGAGTCCGAGCAGCCGGCCAGCACCCATGCCGACCCCGAACATGACCGCGAAATACACCAAGAGCGGTACCGCGACCCGTACGACGTCCCACGGATTGCTCGTGACAGCGTCGCCCTGCAGGGCGAACAGCACGACGATCGTGAACAGCAGCCCGTACAGCGCCCATGGCCCGATTCGGGGCAGGAACTTCGACTCGTACGCGTCCCGTCCCCACCGGCGCTCGCCGAGGGTTCGAGTCAGGTAACCGGCGATCAGTGGGATACCGAGGAACACCAGGACGCTGACGGTGATCGTGACGATCGAGAACTCCGCGCTCGTGGTCGACAGCCCCAACCACTTCGGAAGGACCTGGAGATAGAACCATCCGAGCACTCCGAAGGCGAGGACCTGGAACACACTGTTGACGACGACCAGCACGGCAGCGGCCTCCCGATCACCGCAGGCGAGATCGTTCCAGATCAGCACCATCGCGATACACCGGGCCAGGCCGACGATGATCAGGCCTGTGCGCAGTTCCGGGAGGTCTGGCAGCAGTAACCATGCCAGCGCGAACATCAGTGCCGGACCGACGAGCCAGTTCAACACGATCGATGCACCGAGGAGGCGTCGATCATCGAGGACGTGGCGGGTCTCGTCGTAGCGCACCTTGGCGAGGACCGGGTACATCATGACCAACAGCCCGATCGCGATCGGCACCGATACGGATCCGACCTTGACGCCGTCGAGAACGTCGGCCACCCCGGGCCAAGCGTGACCGAGAACGAGTCCTGCGGCCATCGCGGCCAGAATCCACACCGGCAGCAGGCGGTCCAGCGTCGAGAGCTTGGCGGTGACCGCCTGCTCTTCACGTATTGTCACATCAGATCCCATCGAAGTTTGTCGATGCCTGAAGCGTAGCAACCCATCGACGAATGTCAATGCGTTGGCTAGAGTGGATGCATGGCGACAACAGCGACCTCCGAGCGCGATGAACTCAGCGCGTGCTGCGCGCCCCTGGTCTCCGAAGCGATCTCGACCGAGGACGCCGCAGCACTGGCTGCCAAGTTCAAGGCACTGGGAGATCCGACCCGAGTTCGCCTCTTGTCGATGGTCGCGGCACACGACGGCAGCGAGGCGTGCGTGTGCGATCTGACCGAGCCGGTCGGCCTCAGTCAGCCGACGGTCAGCCACCACCTCAAGATCCTCGTGGACGCCGGCCTACTGAGTCGAACCAAGCGCGGCATCTGGAGCTATTACGCGGTCGTGCCGGGGTCACTCGAAGCCCTCGCCGGCACCCTGGCGGCCGGCGCTCCGGCGGGTTCGTGACGTCAGGACCTGCATCGATAAAAGCGATCTAGTAGTCAAAATAGATCATCTCGACACCTGCATAGCTGCTCCTTACGCTGGACGTTCACGGCAATCGCCGACGTCCTCCGAAAGGTTCCCCATGCCCGTCACCCCAGTCTTCCCCGGCGCACCGCAACACGACGAGTTGATCCCGTGCAACTACGTCACTGCCGAGAATCTCCTCGAGGGCGACCCGCAAGAGCGTGCGTACATCTACCTCAGCACCGACGACAGCAGCTTCACCGTCGGCGTATGGGAAGCGCAACCTCACAGCGAACGGATCGACTCCTACCCCGGCGACGAGTTCTGCCAAGTCATCCATGGCCGACTGACACTCGAAGAAGCCGACGGCACAAGCCAGACGTTCACGGCGGGCGACTCGTTCACGCTCAAGGCCGGTTGGGCCGGAGTGTGGAAGGTCGAGGAACCCTTCATGAAGTACTTCGCGATGTCGGTGCCCCAGCAGTAGGTCGACTGCCTGCGCCGCGGAAGCTCACGCGAACTGCGAGATCCTCCGCGGCCCGGCACGCCCTAGGATCCGACCATGACGATTCGGACCCTCGCGGCTGCGATCACCTCGCTCGCGGTCATCAGCGGCTGCTCGAGCACGACGCCGCTCCGAACCGAGGCGAGTCCGACGAATGTCAACCGGGCGATCCAACCGGCAACCGCCGTCAAACTGAAACCCGCCGAAGATCTGCCGCTGATTGCAGAACTGCCCAAAAAGTTCGGCGAACGGGAGGTGTCCTTCACCGGTTTCGTCGACGACAACAACTTGTTCGGGACGATGGGACTGCCGGAGCCCGAACACCAGACGATTCCCGGGCCAATCGAGTCGCGGACATATCCGTTCATCTACGACCTCAGGACCGAGGAGTTCACGGTCCTCGACGAGTCGTGCAGGCGAGTCACCCCTTTTGTCGCCGACATCGCGGCAACGGCCGACAGCATCGTCTGGCTCGAAGGACACGACCTGGCGTTCGAAATTGGCGACTTCGAGATCCGCGCCTTCGACAGGAAGACCGGCACTGTGACGAAGCTCGGGCGGCTCACCGACACCAGCGGCAAAGTCATCTACGGAGATGATCTCCTCATCCACGAAGGCAACGCCTACTTCAGCACTCGCACGTTGGACCGCAAGAAGGGCAGGCGTCCGGCCATCCACGCGGTCCCCGTCGACGGCTCCCAGGCCATCAAGGTGTTGGTGCATGACGCCGAGGGGATCCAGCTCGACGGAGGCTCGCTCACGTACGAGCAGAACAACGTCCAGCAGGCACTCGATCTCGGGACCGGTGAAACCACACCAGTTCCCGCGAACCGGTTTGCCACCGATCCAGGCTTCTGCGGAGCAGGAACCACCAGGGCTTCCGAATACTGGTGTGTGGGTCGGCACATCGAGAACACCAACAAGACCGACGTCGATGATCCCGTGCTCACGTTCAAGGAGGCGTCAGGCCGCACGACGACGATCGCCACGCCGAGCGACGGCGAAGATCAGAACTACCCGGTCCCTCAGGATATTCGGGACTTCGGCGGCTGGATCGGGATAACGGTCTCGGGCGGCGACTGGCCGGCCCCGCAGTTCCTGATCGATCTCAAGACTGGAACCGCACGAATCATGCCGAAGGACACCATGCTCACCGAGACGAGTCCGGGAAACACCCTGGCGTTGTTCGCGAACGTCACACCCAAAGGCGATGCTCCTCAACGAGTCGTGAAACTGCCCCCGGCCTAGAACCGATTCACTGCAAGATATCTGCCCCCGGGCGGCCGTTCCTGCCTTCTGCGCCAGGTCCGAAGGCAGGAACGGCTCATGGTCAGTCTTTGGCTGGGCTGGCCGGCATGTGGCGTTCGAACCACATCATGACTCGGGTGAGGAAGTCGATCAACGCTGGAAAAGCGCGTACACCGTGACCCTCCAGCGGGTAGATGGCCAGCACCGACTCCACCCCCTGTCCACGGAGCGCATGGTGGAACTCCTGAGCTTGCGTGGGTGGTGTGCCCAGATCGAGCCCACCGGCGACGTTCAGGCACGGAGTCCTGACCTTGCTCGCGTGCAGCACGGGACTGCGGGTGTGCACTTGACTCCCAGGCTCTTCGGGGTTGGCGTCCAAGAAGGAGTTACCCCATCCGGCGACATTGCTCGTGAATCCCTGGCTGTACCAGTTCGTGACCGGAGCGACTGGCACCGCGGCGGCGAATCGGGTGTCCTGCGTGACCAGCCATGACGACATGAAACCGCCATAGCTTCCGCCGATCAGCCCGATCCGAGTGGGATCAACGAGTCCCTGGTCAACCAATGCGTCGATGCCGGAGAGGTAGTCGTGGGTGTCGGCCCCTCCCATGTCTCCGACCACACGTCCGGCGAAGTCCTGCCCTCTGCCCCCGCTTCCGCGGGGGTTGGGGTTGAGGACCGCATACCCGCGCGCGACCAGCATCGGAACCCATGCGTAGTGCAAGGACCAGCTGTCCCGGAAAGCCCAGATCGGACCGCCGTGGATATTGACGACCAGTGGGAAGGGCCCCTCGCCGTCCGGCGTGCACAGGATGCCCTCGATCATGAGGCCGTCCGGCGCCGTCCACGACACCGGACGGGACGAACCCGCGATCGAGAGCAGGTACTTGGAGCCTTCGTGCGCCACCGATGCCAGTACGTGTGTTCCCTTGCGGTTGACGGCCACGACCTGCTGGGGCACAGAGTAGGAGTCCTGGATCAGGAGGACGCTATCGGCACTTGTGAAGGTGCCCTCCGGATAGAGCGGCCCGCACGAGAGCGAGGTGCTGTAGAGCTCGGTGAACTCGTTGGTATGGACGCTGATGGAACCGGCCACCGAGTCCAGGCCGCGCTGACCGAAGAGTCCCAATGTGTCGTCATCGACCCACTCCAGTGATGTGACGTCCGTACGCCCCGTCTCGACAGTGGCCTGCTCGTTCGACTCCAGATCCACGAGCACCAGATCGCCGGCGAGGATCTTGCGATCGCTGCACACCGCCTGAATGACCGCAACGTAGCGACCGTTCGGCGAGGCGGCAGGAACTCCCAGCTGCACATCGCTTGTGCAGATTTCGCGCTCCCGCCCACTCTCCAGCTCGATCGACCACAACGAGGCGCCGTACCACGCATCTTCGTCGGGAGTTCTGCTCGCGATCACCGCGACCGCGCCGTTGCCGCACCAGCTCGCTTCCCAGACATTGAGCCCCTCAGGCGAGATCTTGGCCAACTCGCCGGATCTCAGCGAGTAGGTCCACAAGGATCGCCAGGCGGACTCTTGAACCCCCTCCTCGATCTGCGGGTGCCACGCAGGCAGGTCGGTGGGGGCCGAATGGTTGACTCCGGACCCCTGGCCACCCGCAAGATGGGCACCGAATCCGGCGACGCCCACGAGCAGAGTTTCGCCGGTCGGGGACCATTGGATGTACTCGATCGTGCCGTCGACGGCAGGAGCCGCCCAGGCCCGGTCCAATCGGTCGGCCGCCGCCACGAACAGCTGGAATGTTCCCGCTTCATCACGATCCGACAAGAACGCGATGTAGTCGCCGTCAGGTGATGGACGTGCGTTGCGGGCCGACGCGCGACCCTCCAGGACCGGGACGAAAGCCTGATCGCGGACCTTGAAGATGGACGTCCGGGGTGCCCCGTCGAGCTGATCCAGCACCGCCCCGGTCACGAACACATCGTTCCCGTCAGGGGACACCTTGACGTCCATGACCGAGCTAGGGCGACCAAAGGCCGGTTCGTGCAGCTGCCTGAGGTGCTCGGTGACCGATGCGTACTCGCTGGTCCCTCGAATGTCCTTCATCTGTCCTTCTTCCTCGTTGTCTGTGTCCCGCAGGTGTGAGCTATTTGGCTGCGGGCTTGATCCGGCCAACCCAGTCACCGAATAGCTGGGTCCACTGACTCAGCGCGCCGTCGTAGGCCAGTTTCTGGCTCAGGGCGAATCCCTGCTGTGGCGCGATGATCCCGACGTAAGCGGCATCGTCAGCAGCGGCCTTCATCAGGCCTTCGGCGGCACGGGTGCGCTCCGCGACCTCGGTCGAGCTTGCCTGAATTTGCAGCAGTTTCTCGGTCTCCGCGTTGTAGTAGTCCGACGTGTTGAAACCGTTGGCTTTGGCCTGCTCCTTGTTCATCAGCACCTTGGTCCACGCGTATGGGTCGGGGTAGTCGCTCGCGAGCCGCATGGCCTGCATCCCCAGGTCGTCGTGGCTGTAGATCGCACCGAACCAGTCGGCCGAGGACACCGGCTTGATCGTGAGTGTGATGCCCAACGACTTCAGGTTCTCCTTGAGCGTCTCGGCGACCTTGACGTCGTCGGTTCCTGTCACCACCGGAAGGGTGATCTCCAGACCATCGGCGTACCGTGACTTGCTCAACTCCGCCTTCGCCTTCTTCAGGTCGAATGCATAGTCGGGCAGATCTGCGTACAACTTGTTGACCTCGTCGGCCGCGAGAACACCGCTCCAGACTGATTTCGGCAGCGGGGTGACCAACGGGTCCGCGCGGCCCTTGAAGATCGCCTTGGCGATGCCCTCACGATCCACGGCGTACGAGATGGCTTTGCGCAGGTGGACGTCGTCGAACGGCGCCTTCGTGACGTCGAAGGAGTAGAACGAGGAGGCCGTTCCCGACACATAGCCGACGTTGATCTGTGAGATGGAATCCCACGAGCTCGACTGGGAGAGCGGAACGCTCCAGGTGGCATCGACATCACCCGACTGCATCGCGAGTCGTCGCGCCTCCGGATCGGCGATGACGACATAGGTGATCGTCTTGGCCGCCGGCTTGTCGCCCCAGTAGCTCTCGTTGCGCACCAAGGTCGCGCCCGTCGTGGGCGAGAACTTCTTCGTGACGTAAGGCCCCGTTCCGATCGTCATCGCGCTGGGGGTACCCAGATCCTTGGGGTGCGCCTCGACGAACTTCTTCTGCACGACAGGCCACGCGAAACCTGGCACGTACTTCCAGTAAGGGTCCGCTGCCTTCAACGTGACGGTGACCTGCAAGTCACCTGTGGCGGCCACACTCTTGACACTTCCGAAATAGGACGAGTATTCACTGGCGACCTTAGGGTCCATCTGACGTTCGATCGAGAAGACGGCGTCCTCGGCAGTCAGAGGACTGCCGTCGCTGAACTCGACGCCGGGCCGGAGATCGTAGACATAACTCGTCGGGCTTGCTTCCTTCCACGACTTCGCCAGCCGGGGCACGAGCTCACCGTCCGGCTCATACGTCAGGAGGCCTTCAAGCACCTCATTGTTGATGAGCGAAGAGGTCCCGTCATAGGCATGGGCCGGATCGAGGCTCCGCCCTCCCGCGCCGAGCGCCACTTTCAGCTCGGGGATGTCGCCGGAGCCGACAGCCCCGAAGGACGATTTCTTGGGCGAGGTCGAGTCCTCGCTCGAGCTGCACCCGCTCATGGTCATTGCGGTCACCGCTGCAAGAGCAGCGACCAGCATCTTGGTACCTGACTTCGTGCACGCCAGCCTCATAGGTCCTCCACGCGAGATCTGAACGGCCGGTCGCCGCTTGGAAGGAGCGTATGAACTAACGCAGGAGGTCAACGACCGGTGAACGTCGAAAATCGTGGGCGGTCATTTCGGCGTATGTAGAAGGTATGTTCACCCCGCTCGAGCGACTGCTCCGCTGGACGGGAGAGCATGCGGTCAGATTACGTCTGACCTATTTCGCCCGCGCCGAGTTTGGGGCGACCGTCGCGTTGCGCCTTGGGTCGTAGCCGCTTCTCGGCAGGCCGCTCGACCAGAACATGCAGCGCCCATGAGGCGGCGACTGCTGCGGCAAGACTGACAAGAATCAGGACCATAGCCGCAGCCGTGGTCAGGTCTTCCTTCGGATGGCCTGCACGACTGGCAAGTTCGAACACCACCGCGAGCACTTGTGTGTGGACGAGGTAGAAGCAGTACGACCAGACGCCGAGCTTGACGATGACCGGGGCGCGGAAAACTGACGGTCGCTGCCGGATGTCTGCACTCGCTGCCGCCACGACCAGCAGCATGAACGGCACGAGCGTGATGGATGAGACTGCGAAAGTCGCGGGAACCTGGGTCGCGACCAGCACCGCTGCCACAGACAAGACACCGGCCTGGCTGAGGCTGAGCGGCGATCGCATGCCGCGCTTGACCGCAACGGCAAGGATGATCCCCACGATGAATTCCGCAAGTCTGGTCGGCGGGAAGAAGTCGACCAGCCAGGTTCCGACGCTTTCAGGTTGAGACCCGACGCACGCCCAAGCGACGGCCGCGATGAACGCAATCAGCACCACAGTCATGAGCGCGAGAGCCTTCGACGAAGCCCGGTTGATCACCGGCATCAGCCACGGGAAGACGACGTAGAAGAACGCCTCGCACGACAGACTCCAGAACACCGCCGACGCCGCGAAGTAGAAAGTCTGATCGGGAACCCACGACTGAAGTAGCGTCAACGGCACGAAGGTCGACGCACCGATCGCTTTGCCATCCAGTGCCATGATCGCCACGGCGCTCAGCCATGCGACCGCGTAGGCGGGATAGATACGAGCGAACCGTCGCTGCCAGAACGCCCGATGCGTGTCCCCGCTGCGCAGCGACCACGCGAGCACGAAACCGCTGACGATGTAGAAGAACGAGACGCCTGTGTTGCCCTTGCCGAGCGGATCAAAGCTCAGACGATCCAACCCATAGGCGCCGGCATGAAATCCGAACACGAGGAACGCGGCGAAGAACCTCAGTCCCGTCAACGAGTCCAATCGTGTGCGGGTGCTGTTCGCATCTGTGGTCACCGCCAGAGACTACCGAGAATTTTATCTTCTTGTTTATCGCGCACCGACCGCACACGTGGTCAGGATAGGGGCGTTGGTCGCCATCTCCTCCATGCATCCCAAAGGGAGTACGACAGCGTCGCAGCGCCTATGGCAGCCCAGATGTCGTCGCGATCGTTGAGGCAGTCGATCAGGAACACTGTTATGAAGACGATCGGGAGCAGCGACAGCCACTTCCGCATCTGCTCGCTCACGGCACCACGGTATCCGAAGCACGATCCGCACCGACGGGGATCAATGGCTTACATTCCTGAAGAAAGGTGAGCCGCCTATCGGAATCGAACCGATGACCTTTTCATTACGAGTGAAACGCTCTACCGACTGAGCTAAGGCGGCCAAGGTTCGCCGAGGATCGCCCGGTGAACCGATAAATGAGTCTACCGGGTGGTCGAGAGCACGCGTCACCGACCCACCCCCGTAGAATCACCCGCGTGACTGACGCGACGCAGGCTGAACTCGAAGAGATCCGCGCAAGCATCGACAATATCGATGCGGCGCTCATCCATGTCTTGGCCGAACGTTTCAAGTACACCAAGCGAGTGGGCCGGCTGAAGGCCGAGCATGATCTACCGCCCGCTGATCCGGCCCGCGAAGAACGGCAGATCACCCGGCTGCGGACGCTGGCCATCGAGGCCGACCTCGATCCGGCATTCGCCGAGAAGTTCCTCAACTTCATCATCGCCGAGGTCATCCGGCACCACGAAGACATCCGTAGCTGACATTTACCTCTGGTCGCAGGTCGCCTGCGACCACTAGTGTGCTGGCATGGCTCTCCTAGACGACATCCTCACCCAGCTCCCGCCCGGCACGCTCCAGCAGATCTCCGATCAGGTCGGAGTCGCACCCGACAAGGTCGAGTCCGTCATCCAGGACAGCCTTCCGGCTCTGCTCGGCGGTATGGACAAGAACGTGCAGAGCGACGACGGCGCTGCCTCACTCGCGAACGCGCTGGGCGCCCACGCCAACGCAAACCCCCTCGGTGACATCGGCGGCTTGATCAGCGGTGTCCTCGGCAGCGGCATCCTCGAAAAGGTCCTCGGCGGTTCGACCCCTGACGTCTCCGATGCCATCGCCAAGAACAAGGACGGCGTCTCCGGCCCTGATGTACAGAAGATCCTCGCGATCGTCGCACCGCTCGTCATGGCGTTCTTGGCCAAGAAGGCCACCAGCGGCGGCAAGGCCGATTCCGGCACCGTCAAGGACGTCGTCAGCAAGGCCAACTCCGAGGCCAAGCCCAGCTCGCCCGACATCGGCTCGATCCTGGGCTCAATCTTCGGCAAGTGAGTTCGGGCGGTGCGTTGGCGTCCAGATCCGCGCCGGGCTTGGACGCCAGCGCACCGCTCCCCAGGGGTTGAGGGTTAGCTTTCCTTGCAGACGGTTCCCTTGTCGGGGACCGTGCCCTTGACCAGGTAGGCGTCGATCGCGGCTGCGACACATCTGTTGCCTGAGAGATAGGCCGTGTGGCCATCGCCCTCCCGGGTCAACAGCACGCCGGAGGAGAGCTGCTCGGCCAGCGCCTCGGCCGACTCATAAGGAGTGGCCGGGTCACGGGTGGTGCCGACGACCAGGATCGGGGCGGCACCTTCGGCGTCGATCTCGGGGATCGGGTGAGTCGGTTTGATCGGCCAGTCGGCGCAACCCAACGCTCCCCATACGAGGGCGGGCCCGAAGACCGGCGATGCCTTCGTGAACTTGGGGATCTGGGCCTGTGTCTGGGGCAGAGTCAGCGAATCGCCGCCGTCGAGACAGTTGATGGCATAGATGACCTGGCTGCCGTTGCCGGCATATGTGCCGTCGGCCTGACGCTCGAAGTAGGCGTCGGACAACGTCAGCAGGATGCTGCCGTCGCCGTCGAACGCAGCCTCCAGAGCATCGCTCAGGTAGTCCCACGTCGCCTGGTCGTACAACGTGACGGCGATCCCGAAGAAGGCCTGACTCTCGACGAGTTGGCGTGTCTTGCCCGCCTTGAGCGGCTTGGCGTCCAGTTGGTCGAGTAGATCCACGATCTTGGTCACACCTGCTTGCGCGTCATCACCGAGCGGGCAGCCCTTCGATTTCACACAGTCCTTGGCGTAGGCGCTCAACGCCCGCTGGAAGCCGGTCGCCTGGGCATAGCTCCCCTCGACGGCATCCTCGCTCGGATCAACCGCTCCGTCGAGCACCATCCGACCGACCTTGTCGGGAAAGAGGTCGGCGTAGACCGCACCCAGCAGCGTTCCGTACGACGCGCCGAACCAATCGAGTTCGGTGCGGCCGAGCAACGCCCGCACGACGTCCATGTCACGAGCCGTCTCGACCGTCGAAACGTGCGCCGCCAGTTCACCTGAGTTGGCGAGACAGGCCCGACCCAGCGTCGTGGTGCTGGCCCGCAACGCGGCGATCTCGGCAGCGTCGTCGGGCGAGGAGTCGGTGGCCACGAACTGATCGAACTGCTTGTCGGACAGGCACTTCAGCGGTGAACTCTGACCCACTCCCCGAGGGTCGACGCCGACGATGTCGTACGTCTTCAGCACCTCGGTCGGGAACCGGTTGAACATCGTGTCGGCGAAGTCGATCGCGGACCCACCCGGACCACCCGGATTGACCAGCAGGCTCCGGGTCGCACCGTCACCGGGATGCACCTTGATGCGCACCCTGGTCGTGGCACCGTCAGGCACGTCGTAATCGATCGGCACCGTGACCCACGCGCACTCGGCCGAACCCGAGCCGCACGACGACCAGGCGAGCTTCTGCGTATAGACCTTCTCCAGGCCCTTGGGGGCGGGCGCATCGACCGGCGTGGGCCTGGTGAACGTGGCGTCCTTGTCTCGAGTCGCGAAGGCCGCGTACACCGCGACGCCGATCAGCAACGCGAAGAGGACCGTCAGGAGCAAGGGTGTGCGGGCACGACTCACCGGCGAAGTCCAATCATCATGCGTTCGAGGGCCAGGAGCGGTGCCGCATTGGCGGTCAGGGCGACCCTGCACTCGACGATGGCATCGATGGCCTGGATCGTCGACTCGGGCGTCCACACCTGAGCCATTTCGGCGATGTCTTGGACAACATCGGCGTTGACCAACTCGATGTCGTCGGCGCACTGCCGAGCCAACACATCTCGACAGAACGACAACAGGTCGAGCAGCACGCCGTCGATCGCATCACGTGCCATCCGTTTGCGACGCCGATCTTGGTCCTTCTCGAGCGTCGACCGAGCACCGGCATATCCCGCGGGGCGACGTCCGCGTTCTTCCACACCCCAGGCGGACCGGAGATCGGTCATCTCTTTCTCGTCCTGCGGATCGCAATAGTCCTTGGCCCGAGCCTGCGCCTCTTCGTTGATCTGATTGGCAGCCCGCAGGCAGTCACCCAGATCATGCATCGAGGCCGGGATCGACAAGATCATCTTGCGCCGCTCACGTGCGGCCGAATCGCGTGCCAGCCCCCGCGCCCGACCGATATGTCCCTGCGAGGCAGCTGCGACGGCCTGCGCCATGGCCGGCTCGATGCCATCGCGCTCGACCAGCAGCCGGGCGATCGCCGCGGTTCCGGGGGTCCGCAGGATCACCGAGCGTGACCGCGAGCGCAGAGTGATCATGACGTCTTCGGCCGACGGTGCGCACAGCATCCACACGGTGTGCTTGGACGGTTCCTCGATCGCCTTGAGCAAGGCGCCGGCGGCCTTCTCGGTGAGCCGGTCGGCATCTTCGACGATCAGCAGCTGCCATCGCCCGAGCGCCGGACGCAATGAGGACGCCCGAACGTACTCGCGGATGTCGTCGACGCCGATCGAGAGACCCTCGGTCGTGATGACCGTGATGTCAGGATGGCTGCCGGCCCGTGCCGTGGTGCACGACTGACAGTGGCCACAACCACCGTTCTCGCACTGCAATGCCGCCGCGAAGGCCAGCGCGGCATTGGAGCGTCCGGAACCGGGCGGTCCGGTGAACAGCCACGCATGGGTCATCGAGCGGCCGTCGCCACCTGCCGAGGCCACAGCAGCGCGCAGCGTCTCGACGACGGGCTCCTGGCCGACGAGCTCGGACCACACGTCCACGACGGTCATCGCACAGCCTGTCGCAGCCACGGTTCGACCGCCACCCGGATCTGCTGGTGGATCTCGTCGGGAGTGCCGCCACCGCCGACCACCAGGTAATGCTCGGGATCTACCGCAGCCAGGTCGAGGAAGTGCTGCCGAACTCGCTGGTGGAACTCGAGCGGCTCGGATTCAATCCGATCAGCGCCCTCGAACCGGGTATGGCCGATCGCGGGATCGATGTCGAGCACGATCGTCAGGTGCGGGCGCAGATTGGACGTCGCCCATCGGGCCACCGGCTCCAGCTCGGAGATCTCGAGTGCCCGACCGGCCCCTTGATAGGCCAACGTGGAATCGACATATCGGTCGGTCAGCACGACGGCACCCTCGGCCAATGCCGGAAGTACGACGAGATCGACGTGCTCAGCCTTGTCGGCGGCATAGATCAACGCTTCGGTGCGCGGCGACAGCTCGCCGGTCTCATTCGACAGCACGATGCGGCGCAGGACTTTGCCGACCTCGGTCCCCCCGGGCTCGCGGGTCAGCAGAACCCGCTGGCCGAGGCTTTCGAGCCATTCGACGAGCAGCGCGGCCTGAGTCGACTTGCCGGCACCCTCGCCGCCCTCCAGCGCGAGGAACACCCCGGTGTCGGTGAAGAGCGGATCCATGGTGTCGAGCGTAGTCGGTGCCCCCGTCAGGGCCTTTTGGTGCCGCCGGGTCGCGGCCCGTGCACAGCCTCGAACGCTTCGACGTCCTCGGCCGGGGCGTACTGACGTTCGGCGAAGTACTGCTCGATCCTGCGCCAGTTGCTCTCGGATCTGGTAAGCAACAGGTATTTCTTGCGCGGACCGGCGGTACCCAGCACGATCTCGGGAGTGCGGAGGTCGACCTTTATGCGGTTCGCACGCGCGAGCATTCTGATTGCTTTGGCCGAATAGTAGGAGACGTGACCTCGCGAATACAGATAGGTGTGCTTGGCGAAATTACCGCCGTCGTAGACATTGGTCGAGCACACGAGGATCCCCTCGGGCATCAGCAGTCCGATCAATCGTGCGAACTCGGTCCGCGGATCGGTGAAATGCTCCACGACCTCGCACGCGATGATCAGATCGAACCGTTTATCGGTTCCGTCGCGGATGTTGATGAAGTCGACCTCGCTGGTCAGCTCGACCACATCGCTCATCACGACCCGCTCTACCTCCGGCAACCGTCCGATGTGCCGGTAGTCCAGGCTCCGGCCGGCCCCGAACACCATGACCTGCAGGTCCTCACGGTCCAAGATCTCGATCCCCATGGTCGCCATGTGGAATTCTCGGCCCCGATGCTGCTCGGTACCCACCCGCGGCGTCAGCCTGAAATTCTCGACCGATGTGAAAGCGCCGTAGTCGACCGTGTTGTCGAAGTTCGACAGATATCCGCAGCGCTCGCACACCCGGATCTCATAGGTTCGGTTCTTGCGGGGAACCGACGTGACTCGGGTGCGCCGCGAGCCGCACACCAGGCAGGCAACCGCACTTCGGGTCGGAACCAATCTGCGGAGACGGCGCGCAACGCCACGACCTGCCTGGCCCGGATGCCGGACGAGCGTGCGAAGGCGTTGCGTCGCAACCATGTACGACAGGTACCCGCCCGCCGAGGCCTCACCCGACTTCGGGCCGGGAAATCTGCTTGACCAGCTTCTGCGGGGCGAGCAGACAGAAACTCTCGGTGATCAGCTCGGCGAGTTCGTCCCAATCAGTCTGCTCGGTCACATGCATCGCCATGACATCGCGCCCCCACCCGGCATAGGCGAATGGGTAGCCGGCCTCGCGCAACGCAAGCAGCTCTTCGCCCGGCACCCGGAACGTCACCGCCGTGACTTCACCGTCGAGATCGAACGCACCTTTGAGCACTGACGTCTCACGCTCGTCGACCGACAGCAGATGCGCGACGGTGCGCTTGCGAACCCGCCACCGCACGCCGATCCAGGCCGCCTCCTCGTACACCTCGGGGAGACCGAGGCAGATGGCGCGCACCCGGTCGAGGAGTTCGGCAGGCAGGTCGGACATGGTCCGATGCTAAGAGCTGCTACTGACAGGTTCACGGTCGTCAGCGGTCAGTCGCAACTCGACGACCAGGAGCGCGACGCAGATCAGCCCGGCCCACAGTTCGGACTTCGGCACGAATGTCACCGCGACGACCGACGTCACCGCGATCAGGAACGGCACCGCTGTCCGCGGTGACGGATCGTGGAAACGGATCGAGATCAGCCACAACGCCGCGAGGAATGCCGCTACCGGACCCGTGACGAAGGCGCTGCTGACCACGTCAGAGGCCTCTGCGTGGTGGCCGTAGAAATCGATACGGGCGGCCAGGCCCGCGCCGACGGCCGCGGCTGAGCCGAAGATGATGTAGTGGCCGAATCCCCATACGTATCCGACCCGGTTGTCGGTCAGGATGTTGCCGTTCTCACGGGAGAAGTACAGCCACCATGCACTGAACGTCACCAATACGCCGCCGGCGACGACGTACCAAAGCTGTGCTGGCGGATGCTCGGCATCGAAAGCGCTCTGCAGGGCGATCGTGACCGACAGGATCGTCTCCCCGAGCACGATGAGGAAGAGCAATCCGTACCGTTCGGCGATGTGGTGCGGATGCCACGGCGTCGTCCCGCTGCGCTCGGCGAACGACGGCACCGCGAAATCCAGTACCCCCACTGCCAAGAAGAGCCACAACGGAATGTGCCCGCCGGTCGCGAGCAACGCCGCAACCCAGACGACCTGAACACACAGGAGTGAATAGGCATATCGCAGCGCTGTGGTGCGGCGCTCCGGGTGGCCGGCCGCGGCTCGCAACCACATCAGCACCAGCCCGATGCGCATGATGACGTAGCCGACGATGCCGAGTGTCATGTCTTCGTCGAAGAATCTCGGCACCCCGGCGGCCAACACCAGCGATCCCAGGATCTGCAGCAGCGTCAATAGCCGGTGCAGCGTGTCATCTGAGTCGTACGCCGAGTTGAACCAGGCGAAATTGAGCCAGGTCCAATAGATCGCGAAGAACGACACCGCGAACCACACGATTCCGTGACCGGCATGCCCTTCGGCCACCTCGTGGTGCAGGGAAGCTGCACCCTGGGCGATCGCGACGACGAAACAAAGATCCGTGAACAGTTCGAGCGGAGAGGCCGTGCGGTGCCGTTCGTGCGGATCGCGAGGACCCAGCGGTCGCACGATACGGGCGATCATCGCTTCGCCCGCATGGGCGTGAGAGGAGTCAGCATCTCGGTGCTGGCGTTGATCTCGTCGAATGCGGTCCGGACCTGATTGCGACGGGTCTGCAGCAGGTCGTTGAGAGTTCGGGCAAGGGACGGCTTGGACGCCGCGAGCCGGTCGATCACACTCATGGGCACCTGCAGCACCTCCACGATCGTGGCCGCTTCACTCTGTGTCGGGGAGGGTTCTCGCAGCAGCGCCGATGTTCCGACGATCTCTCCTCTGTCCTGTTCACTGACCTGGACGGTCGCACCGTCGGTCGACTTGGCCGTGACCCTCACGAGACCCGAGACGATCAACGAGAACCGGGCCGGGACCGCACCCTCCCACACGATGACCTCACCTTGGCCGAACGTCTCGATCTCGCATTCGCCGGCGATCTCCTCGATCTCGTCCGCGCTGACCTCCAACGTGGTGGAGAAGTTTCCGAGCATCTCGATCGTCTCCTCCCGTGGACGTTGTTCGAAGATCGCGCCATCCAGCGAGACTTCGTCACGCCTGGACGCGTACCAGAGCCAGCCGAGGAACTGCGACTGGGCAGCAGCGCTGTCACTCGCGATGTGCAGCGGCAGGACGGTAGCGTACTTCCCCTCACCGAGCACCCTGACCGACGGCCTGGCTCCGGAGCGCAGGAAGGTCGAGCAGTTGGCGACTCTCAGCAGGGTCGCCGTGACGGCGTGCGGCGGATCAGTCGGCTCGAATGACGACGTGACGACCAGATCGTGCGCGGGAGTCGGCCGACTGAGATTGGCGAATGACGCCGCCGCGATCGTGGCATTGGGGATGATCTGCGTGCCGGAACCGATATCGATGTGGGTCGAGCGCCAGTTCATCTCGACGACCTTGCCCTCGACTCCTCCGACCTGGAGGGAGTCGCCGATCGAGAAGGGCTGCTCGAACAGCAGCAGCAGACCCGACACGACGCTGCCGATCGCGGTCTGCAATGCCAGACCGATGACGATCGAGCCGACGCCGAGCGCTGCGAACAACCCGCCCACGTCAAGGCCCCATACGAAGGACGCCACGACGGCTGCGCCGAGGACGATCAGGATCAGACGGCCGAGGTCGATGAAGATACTCGGAAGCCGGTCTCGCCAGGTGCCCTCGGTCGCATTGCCGAACAGCATCGCATTGAGCGTCGCGAGACCGACCGACACCGCGATGATGCCGACCAGCGTCGCGACGACCCGCAGCCCGTCATTGTCTCTGGAGACTTCGCCCGCCTTGGCGAGCAGGATCAGGAGTGCGACGAGAGGCATCAGCCAGATCCGCATACGGTTGACCGGCTTGGCCAGCGGGCTGCCGGCGCGTTGCAGGCGCAGATGGACCTCCGACAGGACCAGGACAGTCACCGGCAGCCCGACGATGAGCGCTATCGACCAGGCAAACCACGACTGTCCTGTGAAGTCCAGCATCAGCGCGAGCCCCTGCCTACCAGCCGCCAGACCGGATATTCGCCTTCGTCGGAGTTGACAGTGCCGACCTGTTCGAACGAGTACGCCCCGGCAAGTCGTTCTCGGATCGAATCGGTCACGTAGATTCCGGCATCACCGGCGACCGTCCGGACCCGGTAGGCCAGGCTCACGGCGTCGCCCCACAAGTTGTAGACGACATCGCTTCGCCCGATCAAGCCACTGCGCACATCGCCGCAGTCGACACCGGCACGCAGGACCAGCGAGGCCTCGTTCTGGGTATTGAACCGCTCGACCATCGCGGCGACCTCGATCGCGAAGTCGACGACACGTCGCACATGGTCGACGCGCTGTACGACCAGTCCGCTGCTGGCCACGAAGCTCGTACCTGAGCTGCGCACCTTCTCGATACCTGCTTTGGCCCCCGCCTCGTCGAATCCGCGCGAGAGGTCGTTGAGCAACTTCAATGCTTCTGCCGACGGCAGTTTGTCGGCGAACGCGTCAAATCCTTCGATCTCGGTGAACACGACCGAGACGTTCTGGTGCTCGTCGGAGATCTCGGTCTCGCCGCCGCGGTAGCGCTTGACGACGGTGTCTGGCATCAGCGACTTCAGCAGCCGTTCGTTCTCGGACTGCTGCGCTTCGAGCGCCTCCTGTTTGGACGCCAGGCTCAGACTCATGTCGTTGAACGCAGCGCCGAGATCTCCGAACTCGTCACGAGAGCTCGCGTCGACCTGTGCACCCAGATCACCTCCCGCGACGGCACGCACCCCGGTCAGCAACCGGTTGAGCGGCGTCGTGAAGACGCGCGCCATAAGCACCGAGGCGGCCGAGACAAGCAGCACCATGACGGCTGTGGCGAGCAGGATGTTCCTGGCGAAATCGCGGACCGGCGCGAATGCCTCCGACGTGTTCATCTTGGCGATAACTGTCCAGTCGAGCCCCTTGATGCCGGCCGGGCCGTACGAGTCGAGAACCTCATTGCCCAAATAGTCGGTCGTGATGATCGTGCCCGACTTGCCATCACTGGCACGATCCTGCGCAACCGACTTCAACGGCTGCAACATGACGGTGCTCCCGGCCTCGAGAACCCGGTCGACGGTCTCTCGCGACGTCCCGCGGTCGATCGCGTCCTTGGCGTACTTCTTCGGATTATCGATGAGTTCGCGCGAGTTCGAACGCATCAGAGCATCCGGACCTCCGAGGTAGGTCTCACCGGTGTCACCCAGACCGACCACCTTGGTGGGATCGGAACTGCCCGTCATGAGCGCGTTGATCCCGGCGATCGGGATCTGCGCGACGTACACACCGATGATCTCGGCCCCGTCTGCGATCGGGGATGCGACGAAACCCGCCGCCAGGTTGTACGAGGGCTGGTAGAGCTCGAAGTCGCTGACAGCGACGTAATCGCGCGAGTTGGAGCGGACCGCTTCGTCGAAGACCTTCTCGAGACCGCCACCGCGGAACTCTCCCCGTTTGATGTTGCTGCCCAGGTCGACGCCCTTGTACGCCGTGTAGACGATATCGCCCTCGAGATTGAGGATCATGATGTCGTCGGCGCCTGAGCCGCCGATGACCTCGCGGAAGAACGGATTGTATTTCGCATTGGCCTTGCTCCAGGCGCTGCCGTCTCCCGCGTCGTCGAGCTTCAGCTTCTCGTCGAAATCGCTGCTCGCCGCGGTATAGAAGGTTTGGAGATACTGGCGGGCACCGGTCGTCGGCAAGAAGGAGTCGGCCTGGACCGTCCCGTCAGAGAACTTCTGCAGTTCGGGGACGAACTCCTTTGTGTAGTAGTCCACGAGGGTCGTCTTCTGCGCTTCGGTGATCTCTTTGTCACGCAGTTGCTCGTACGCCGGCCCGAATGCCTTCAGAGCGTCGACGGCCAGGCCGCGACTGTTGATGATCGCGGACGATTTCTGCCGCTCCGCGTAGTTCTGGATCGCCCGGGTACGTTCGACACGCAGCTCGGCCAACCGCTCGAAGGCGTCATCGCGTAGCGCCTGGGTGCCGGTTCGATAGGCGAAGAAGCCCACGACCCCGGCCGACAGGATGCTCGACACGAGCAGCATGATCAACAGCTTGGACTGAATGCTGCCGAATCCGCGCGGGCGGAATCTGCGAGCCGACTGGCCTTCGCTCATACCGGCCATTTTGGGACGCGATGGGCCGTGCGCCTACGACATCCCGGCTGTTTCGCGACTTACCTTATTTTTTTCTCGGCCCGCATCGTCACGACTTCTTGGTAGCGGCCTTCTTGGTTGTGGTCTTCTTGGCCGTCGTCTTCTTCGTGGTCTTTTTCGCTGCAGCCTTCTTGGTGGTCTTCTTGGCACCCTTCTTGGCCGGGCCCTTGGCACGACGCTCGGCGAGCAGTTCGAAGGCCCGTTCGGGCGTCAGGGTCTCCAGCGAATCGTCCTTGCGCAGGGTTGCGTTGTATTCGCCGTCGGTCACGTACATGCCGAACCGGCCGTCCTTGGCCACCACGGGGCTGCCGCTGACCGGATCATTGCCGAGCTCCTTCAAGGGAGCCGCAGCAGCCTTGCGTCCGTAGGTCTTGGGCTGTGCGTAGATCGCCTTGACCTCGTCCTCGGTGATCGTGAGCAACTGCTCCTCACGTTCGAGCGAGCGTGAGTCGGTGCCCTTCTTGAGGTACGGCCCGTACCGGCCGTTCTGCGCCGTGACCTCGACACCGTCTTCGACATAGACGACTCGGGGCAGCGTCAGTAGCTGCACGGCATCCTCGAGCGTGATGGTGTCGAGATCCATGCTCTTGAACAGGCTCGCGGTGCGCGGCTTGTCGGCCTTCTTGGCACCCTCTGGGAGGGCTTCCGTGACGTACGGGCCGAATCTTCCGCTCTTGGCGGTGATCTCCAGACCGGTCTCGGGGTGCTTGCCCAGCACCCGCTCGACGCCCGACGGGTTCGCCAGCAGCTCCTTGGCCTTCTCGAGCGTCAGCTCGTCGGGCGGCAGGTCGTCGGGGACGTTGGCGCGGGTCGGCACCTTCTTGCCCTCAGCGTCCTCGGTGAACGGCGGACCTTCGACGTACGGGCCGTAGCGGCCTACGCGTAGGGCGATGTCGTCGCCGAGGGGGAACGTCGCGAGTCCTCGAGCGTCGATGTCGGGGAGGTTCTCGACCAGCCGCTTGAGACCGGTGTCGCCGTCACCTGTGCCGGTCCAGAATCCGTTGAGGACGTTGAGGCGTTCCTCACGACCACCGGCCACCTCGTCGAGGACGTCTTCGAGCTCGGCGGTGAACGAGTACTCGATCAAGCGTCCGAAGTGCTGCTCCATCAGGCGGATCACCGAGAACGCGATCCAGGCCGGCACGAGCGCCGTGCCCTTCTTGTAGACGTAGCCGCGGTTCTGGATCGTGCCGACGATCGAGGCGTACGTCGACGGACGACCGATCTCGCGGGTCTCCAGCTCGCTGATCAGCGAGGCTTCGGTGAACCTCGAAGGCGGCTTGGTCTCGTGACCGGCCTTGCCGAGCTCGGCGGCCGTGACGGTCTGGCCCTCCGACAGATTGGGCAGCTTGGTCTGCTGGTCATCGCCTTCGGCATCGGAGTCGTCGTGCGACTCGACGTACGCCTTGAGGAAACCGTAGAACGTGATCGTGCGGCCTGATGAGCCGAACACGACGTCTTGGCCCGTGCTTGCCTTCGCACCGATGCGGATCGAGACCGAGTTTCCCTTGGCATCGTTCATCTGGCTGGCGATCGTGCGCTTCCAGATCAGCTCGTAGAGGCGGCGCTCGTCACCCGACAGTCCGGTCTGCTCAGGAGTCTTGAACTTCTCGCCGGCCGGACGAATCGCCTCGTGCGCCTCTTGGGCGTTCTTGACCTTGCTGGCGTACACGCGCGGCTTCTCGGGCAGGTACGGCTGGCCGTACAGCTCCAGCACCTGGGCACGGGCCGCGGTGAGCGCGGTCTGCGACAGGGTCGTGGAGTCGGTACGCATATACGTGATGTGACCGCCTTCGTACAGGCGCTGCGCGACCTGCATAGTGCGGGCGGCGCCGAAGCCGAACTTGCGCGAGGCCTCCTGCTGCATCGTCGTGGTGCGGAACGGGGCGTAGGGACGGCGGGTGTAGGGCTTCTCCTCGACGGACCGGACCGTGAAGGCCTGGTCGGCCAGCGCCTCGGCGAGCACCCCGGCCTGTGTCTCGTCCAGATGCGCGACCTTGTCGGACGTCAGCGCACCGGTGTTGTCGAAGTTGCTGCCCGAGGCGATCCGTTTGCCGTCGACGCTGAACAGCTTGGCCGGGAACTGACGCGGGTCGAAGCCCTCGCCGGCGTCGAACGTGGCCTCGAGGTCCCAGTACGACGCGATCTTGAACGCCATCCGCTCGCGTTCGCGCTCGACGACCAGGCGGGTCGCGACGGACTGGACGCGTCCCGCAGACAGGCCGCTCATGACCTTCTTCCACAGCACCGGGCTGACCTCGTAGCCGTACAGGCGGTCGAGGATGCGGCGTGCCTCCTGCGCATCGACCAGGTCCATGTCGATCTCGCGGGGATGGGCGATCGCGTACTGGATCGCGTCCTTGGTGATCTCGTTGAAGACGATCCGCTTGACCGGGACAGTCGGTTTGAGCTCGTCGTACAGGTGCCACGCGATGGCCTCGCCCTCGCGGTCCTCATCTGTCGCCAGGACGAGTTCATCGGCGTCCTTGAGCAGCTTCTTGAGCTTGGTCATCTGCGACTTCTTGTCGGCAGACACGACATAGATGGGTTCGAACGCCGAGTCGATATTGACGCCGAGACGGGCCCAGGTCTCGCCCTTGAACTTGGCCGGCACCTCGTCAGCACCGCGCGGGAGGTCCCGGATATGGCCGACGGACGAGTCCACGACGTAGCCGTCCCCGAGGTAGCCCGCGATGCTGCGGACCTTGTTGGGGGACTCGACGATGACGAGCGAGGTCAAGAGGAACTCCTGTAGTGGTCGGACGGGCATACGCTAACGCGTGATGTCAAGCCTTCGCTCACCGCAGGGTCGGATGTGATGTGCGACAGGTTCTCCACGGCGAGCGTAAAACAGTGTCGGTGCCCAGTGCGAAGATAGCTTGTGGCTTTTTCGGGATATGCACGACTGTGGGCGGACCGTTCTGTCCGATCATTGTTCATCGCGGCGTTCTTCGCCCGTATCCCGGCCATGGCCGCGCCTCTGGTTCTGACCCTTCACGTTGTCGATGAACTGGGCGGCACCTACACCGAAGCCGGTGTCATCGCCGCGTCCAGCACGATCGGCATGGCAGTCGGTGCGCCGTGGCGCGGACGTCTGATCGATCGACTCGGCATGCGCCGGGCCGTCGTCCCGTCAGTCATCGCGGTTTTGGTCCTGTACCCCCTCGCGACGATCGCGACCTACGTCTGGCTGATCCCGCTCGCGTTCTTGATGGGCATCTTCTTGATCCCGATCTTCTCGATCGTGCGGCTCGCCTTGTCGGTCATGGTCACCGAGGACCAGCGTCGCACGGCGTTCTCCTTCGACAGTGTCATCGCCGAGGCGAGCTTCATCATCGGTCCGGCTGTGGGCGCCGTGATCGTCACGACCGCCGGCGGCGGTCCGGCACTCATCGCGATCGGTGTGTGCGAGGGCATCGCGGGAGTGCTGTTCCTGTGGCTCAATCCCCCGACCAAGTCGGCGCCGGGTCACGAGACCGAACCAACTGACGACGTCACCACGTGGATGTCGGTTCCGCTCGCATTCTTGTTCTTCATCTCCGCCGGCGCGATGATCGCGCTGATGGCGACCGATCTCGGCATCGTCGCGCAGTTGCGCGAACTCGACGAGGTCGGGTCGGTCTGGATCGTCTACGGCCTGTGGGGACTGTCGTCACTGGTCGGCGGCCTGGTCTACGGCGCTTGGCACACATCGATCCGGCCGACCTATCTGCTGTTGGCACTCGGTCTCGCCACGATCCCTGTGGGCCTGGGCAGTCAAGTCTGGTCGCTATCGCTGTGGGTTATTCCGGCCGGGCTCCTGTGCGCGCCGACGATGACCGCCGCCGGCGAATGGATCGCCAAGCTCGTACCCGAGCGCCGCCGCGGCGAGGCGATGGGCTGGCAAGGCACGTCGTTCACCCTCGGCGGTGCCGCGAGTGCACCGGTCGTCGGTTCGGCCATCGACGGCGTGGGTGCCTGGGGCGGCTTCGCGCTCGGCGGATCGGTCGCCGCGGCGATCGCGATCCTGGCGCTGGGCGGCCAGCTGATCCCCACCTTCCGGCCCCGGCCCGTCGAAGCGCCTCCCGTCGGCGATCAGACCAAGAAGCCTTCTTCGGCCAGTTCCCTGACCGACGACGCGTAGGTCTGTCGCAGTTCGACCGGATCCCGGCCGAGTAGCGAGGCCAACGCGTCCAGGATCTGACCCGAGGTCAGTTCGCCATCGCTCGCGCCGACCAGCCCGGCCTCGATCGTGTCGACCTGACGAGTCCGGCGGACGCCGTGCTGCAAGCGGATCACGATGCTCTCCGGATCGTCCGCTCCCGCCGCACCCCGGGTCTCCTGGACCAGGTCGAAGGCCTGGCGCAGTGGTCGGTCGAGCAGCGCGTCGTCATCGGCGCCCCGCAATGACTCGATCCTGCGACCCCATGCCTCGATGCCCGGACCAACCGGTTGGGCGATCTCCCCGGTCCATTCCTCCAGGCGGTGGATCGGTGCCCGATCGGTCTTGCGCAGGCTCAGCCAGCCGAATCCGATCGCCTCGATCCCTTCGGCGTCAAACCAGGTGAGCCAGTCGTCATAGCGCTGCAGGTAGTCCGGCGCATTCGCCAGTCCGGCATCGGACAGCCACATCTCGACGTACGCCGCCGGATCGACGAGCTCGCGCTGCAGGATCCACGCGTCCAACGGGCGTCCCTCGAGCCACTGGCCCAGTTCGTCCTCCCATGCCGTGCCGCGACGATGGGCCCAGTTCGCCAGAATCTGGCACCACCCACCGGGATTGAGGTGGGAGTCGGCGTTCTCGACCAGATGCCGCACGACGCTGTCACCGGGCATACCGGAGTCGCGGTACACGAGTACCTGACTGCCGGGCGGCGAGATGACGAACGGCGGGTTGGTCGCGATCAGATCGAACTTCTCACCTGCGACGGGATCGAACAGACTGCCATCTCGGACATCGATGTCGACCTCGTTGAGCTTGGCCGTCAATCGGGCCATCGCCAGCGCCCGCGGATTGACATCGGTCGCGACGACCTTGCGAGCATGCTGCGTCAGGTGCAGGGCCTGCACACCGCAACCGGTGCCGAGATCAAGCGCGCGGCCGATCGGTTCGCGGATCGTGAGTTGAGCCAGGGAGGACGACGCCTCGCTGATGCCGAGCACGTGGGAAGGGTCCATCCGCGACTGGCGTCCGTCCAGACCCGGTGTCTGATCGCACACGATCCACCAGTCGTGATCCTCGTCGCCGTACGGCCGGATGTCGACCAGCGCCGAAATCTCACCGGCGGACGCTTGCAACAGACCTGCCTCGACAAGCGGATCGATCAGGCCGGGCAGTACCGCGTCGATGCTCGTCCGGTCGACCGGAACTTGCAGCGCGAACAGCCGCACGAGCGTTGCCAGGTCACCGCCACCGCGGGTCGCGCGCAGCGCGGGCACGATCTGATTGCGCCCCAGCGCACGGTGCGCATCGTCGCCGAGGAGAGCGTAGACGGCATCGACCGTGAAGTGAGCCCGGCTCAAAGCCGAACGAAGAGAAGGAACAACTGAGTCAGAAAGCACCTGGCAACCCTCCCAGACTCATCCCCCCGATCCCGCGAGTGGTGCAAAAGCGGTCCCGACCGGCGCGTTCTGGACCGACACGCCGTCCCACTTTGACCACTTCGCACCACTCGCGGACTTCAGACGGTGGCTTCCTCAGAAACCTCTTCCTCACCTTCCGAGGGGTCCAGGGCGATCGGGCGGGAACGGGCGATTCCGACCGCGACCGCGATGATCAGCACCGCGAAACCTGCGATCGAGTAGCGCAGCGCATCGCTGGCATCGTCGCCGTAGGTGTACTTGATGATCAGCGGGACGATCAGCAGAGCCACCAGGTTCATGACCTTGAGCAACGGGTTGATCGCGGGGCCGGCGGTGTCCTTGAACGGGTCACCGACCGTGTCGCCGATGATCGTCGCCTCATGTGCGAGCGATCCCTTGCCGCCGTGGTTACCGTCCTCGACGAGCTTCTTGGCGTTGTCCCAGGCACCACCGGAGTTGGCCAGGAACACCGCCATGAGCGTGCCGGTCGCGATCGCGCCGGCCAGATAGGCACCGAGCGGCCCGACGCCGAGACCGAATCCGACCGCGATCGGGGCGAAGATCGCCAAGATGCCCGGCGTCGCCAGCTCACGCAATGAGTCACGTGTGCAGATGTCGACGACCTTGCCGTACTCGGGACGTCCCGTGCCTTCCATGATTCCGGGGATATCGCGGAACTGACGGCGCACCTCGAACACGACGGCACCGGCAGCCCGGCCGACCGCGTTGATCGCCAGACCGGAGAACAAGAACACGACTGCGGCGCCGATCAGGAGGCCGACCAGATTGCTCGGATCGGCGACATTGAACACACCGAGAGTCGCCAGGAAGTCGCCGATCTTGAACGTCGTATCACCGGCGCCGCCACCCAGATCGGTGATCGCGTCCTTGATCGCATCGGTGAAGGCACCGAACAGTGCCGTCGCGGCCAATACCGCCGTCGCGATCGCGATGCCCTTCGTGATGGCCTTGGTCGTGTTGCCGACAGCGTCGAGTTCGGTCAGGATCTGCGCACCCTGCTCGTCGACATCGCCCGACATCTCGGCGATGCCCTGTGCGTTGTCGCTGACCGGGCCGAAGGTGTCCATCGCAACGATCACGCCGACTGTCGTGAGCAGTCCGCATCCGGCCAGGGCGACCGCGAACAGCGACACGATGACCGAGCCGCTGCCCAACAGGAAGGCGCCGAACACTGCCGCACCGATGACCAGTGCCGTGTAGACCGCCGACTCGAAGCCGACGGAGAGGCCCGAGAGCACCACCGTCGCGGCGCCCGTGCGGGACGTCTTGGCGACATCTTGCACCGGACGCGTCTCGGTGCCGGTGAAGTAGCCCGTCAGCGCCAAGATGATGGCCGCCAGCACGATGCCGATCAGCACCGCGATGATCGCGATCCAGCGCGGATCGCTGTCGACCGCGGACTGCAATGGCACGTTCTGGGCGAAGACCTGCTCGATGACGGTGCTGCCACCGGCACCGCTCAATCCCTCGAATGACGAGGGCAGGTAGAACCACGCGAAGGCGCTCGCACCGACCGCAGAGATGACCGCCGACAGGTAGAACGACCGGTTGATCGTCTTCAACCCGCCTTCGCCTGCGCGCGGTCGGGTGAAGTACACACCCAGCAGCGCGGTGATCGCACCGATCGCCGGGATGACGAGCGGCAGGACCAGGCCCTCTTGGCCGAATGCGACCGAGCCCAGGATCAGTGCCGCCACCAGCGTGACGGCATACGACTCGAACAGGTCGGCGGCCATTCCGGCGCAGTCACCGACGTTGTCGCCCACATTGTCGGCGATCGTCGCGGCATTGCGCGGATCGTCCTCGGGGATGTTCTTCTCGACCTTGCCCACGAGGTCGGCTCCGACATCGGCGGCCTTGGTGAAGATGCCTCCGCCGACACGCATGAACATCGCAAGCAGCGCCGCGCCGAAGCCGAAGCCCTCCAGGACCCGAGGCGCATCGCCTTCGTAGATCAGGACGACCGACGCGGCACCGACCAGGCCGAGGCCCACGGTCAGCATGCCGACCGTCGCACCGGTACGGAAGGCGATCCTCATGGCGGCTTCGCGGCCGTCGTTCTGGGCTGCTGCGGCGACGCGGATATTGGCCCGCGTGGCAAGCCACATGCCGATGTAGCCGATCAACGCGGAGAATCCGGCGCCCAACAAGAAGTAGATCGATCTGCCGATCCGGATCTCGGCATCGCCGGGCAGCAGGAACAGAACGCCGAACGCCAAGACGGCGAACACCGCGAGCGTCTTGAACATGCGCCCGAGGTACGCCGCCGCTCCTTCCTGTACCGCCTGACCGATCTCTTGCATCTTCTCGGTACCGACCGAAGCCTTCAGCACTTCGGCCCGGAAAACTGCGGCCATGATCAGCGCGATGACGCCGATCGCAGCGACACCGGCAACCCAGTAGGTGTTGCCGTCGGTGAGCTCGAGGTCACCGGCCGCCGCAACGAATGTTGCACTCGCCATGAAAAATCCTCCAGAGGTTCAGACATGAACTTGCTGCGGACTGGCGGGCAGGCCGCGTGACGCACGTTACATGCCCAGACGGTCCCGGCGGGCGATCTTTCTCACTACGTGGCCGAACGTGCCTCTTCGATCGAGACATGCAGACCGAATACCTTGTCGAGTCCGGTGATCTGGAAGATCTTCAAAATCCGCTCCTGCGTGCACACGATGTCGAGCGAGCCGCCGTCCGCCCGGACCCGCTTGAGCGCACCGACGAGCACACCGAGTCCGGTCGAATCGAGGAAGTCCACCCGACGCACGTCGATGATCAGCCTGGAATGCCCGGCATCGACGGCCGCGACGATCGCTTCCCGCAGCCGCGGTGCGGTGTAGACGTCGATCTCGCCGCCGACTTCGATGATCTCGAAGTCACCGTCTGTGCGAGACGTCAGTGCCAGCTCCATGGTCATCTCCCTCGTTCCCTCATTCGCGGACAGAGACATTGTCGCCTTCTTCGCCGCCCGCTGCACGATGACCGCCGCTTGAACCCACTCTGGGAGACTCGGCACGTGGACCCTGCTGACCTCGTGCTGCGCTATGGCGAACGGGTGACGCACGTCGAACAAGTGCCGGCCCGTGAGGCAGTCATCGAACCCTGGCCCGATTGGGTCGATCCCGTTGTGCGCGATCTGTACGCCGGCGAAGGCATCACCGCCTTGTGGGGCCATCAGGCCGAAGCGCTCCACCACGTCAACCAGCGTCGTCACACCGTCATCTCGACTGGCACCGCGTCCGGGAAATCGCTGGTATTCCAGGTACCTGCACTCACGAGTCTCCAGGCCGGACGGTCAGGCAGCCCGCTGCACGGCCATCGCATGCCGACAGTGCTGTACCTCGCGCCGACCAAGGCGCTGGCCGCCGACCAACTACGCCGACTCGCCGGCGCGTCGGGGTTCGTACGGGCCGCGACGGTCGACGGCGACAACTCCCGCGAAGAACGGGCCTGGGCCCGCGACCATGCCAATTACGTACTGACCAATCCCGACACCCTGCACCACTCGATACTGCCGGCCCACGCCCGCTGGACCAGGTTGCTGGCGGGGTTGACCCACGTCGTGATCGACGAGTGCCATCACTACCGCGGCGTCTTCGGCGCCCACGTGGCCCACGTGCTGCGTCGGTTGCGTCGCATCTGTGCGCACTACGGCGCGGATCCGGTCTTCGTGCTGTCGTCGGCGACTGTCGCCGAACCCGAGGTTTTCGCATCCCGACTCACCGGATTGCAGGTCGTCTCGGTGACCGACGATGCCTCCCCGCACGCGGCCCGCACCATCGCACTGTGGGAGCCGCCGATACTCCCTGGCCTCGGCGAGGACACGCAAGGCGTCGTCCGCCGCTCGGCCACGACCGAGGCCGGGGAACTGCTGACCGACCTGGTCATCGGCAAGGTCCGGACGCTCGCCTTCGTCCGATCCCGGCGCGGAGCCGAGGCCGTCGCGGCCACCGCCCAACGACGTCTGGGCGAGGTCGATCCCGAACTCGTCAGCCGGGTCGCGACCTACCGCGGCGGCTATCTGCCCGAGGAGCGCCGAGACCTCGAGCGCCGACTCCGCAATGGCGACCTTCTCGGCTTGGCCAGCACGAATGCGCTCGAGCTCGGGATCGACGTGGCGGGGCTCGATGCCGTCATCACAGTCGGTTTCCCGGGCACGAGGGCCGCACTGCAACAGCAGTTCGGTCGCGCCGGACGCTCGGGCCGCAGCTCGATCGGCATCCTGATCGCGCGTGACGAACCCCTCGACACATTCCTCGTCCACCATCCGGAGGCGCTGCTGGGGACGCCGGTCGAGGCATCGGTCTTCGACCCCGACAATCCCTATGTCCTCGGCCCGCACCTCGCGGCGGCCGCCCAGGAGATCCCGCTGACCGAGGACGATTTCGCGATGTTCGGTCCACGGGCGGCCGAGGGTGTCGCCGCTCTGGAGGCCGCGGGGTGGCTTCGCAAACGGCAAGCCGGATGGTTCTGGACCAAGCGCGAACGGGCCAGCGATCTGGCCGATATCCGCTCCAGCGGCGGCGCTCCAGTGCAGATCGTCGACGCCCCCACCGGACGACTCATCGGCACGGTCGATGCGGCTTCGGCAGATTCCACGGTGCACGAGGGTGCGGTCTACATCCACCAGGGCGACCTGTACGTCGTCGACGAGTACGACGTCGAGCACGGTGCCGCGATCGTGCACCGCGCCGATCCGGATTACTCCACATCGGCGCGCTCGACGACCGAGATCGACGTGCTGGCCATTGATCGCAGCGTGCGGTGGGGCGATGCGGCGATGTCATTCGGCTCGGTCGAAGTCGTCAACCAGGTCATCTCGTATCTCAAGCGCAGCACCACCGGAGGACGGATCCTCGGCGAGGAGTTGCTCGATCTCCCCGCCCGCAGCCTGCAGACCAAAGCCGTCTGGTGGACGCTCGAACCCGGTGCCGTCGCCGATGCTCTGGAGAAGGACGATGTGCCGGGTGCCGCCCACGCCGCCGAGCACGCCGCGATCGGTCTGTTGCCGCTGCTGGCAACCTGCGACCGCTGGGACATCGGCGGAGTCTCGACAGCGCTGCATCCCGACACCGGAACCCTGACGGTTTTCGTCTACGACGGCTATCCGGGCGGTGCCGGATTCGCCGAGCGGGGCTACGAGACGGCCGCCAGGTGGCTTCGGGTGACCCGCGACGCGATCGCCGCATGCGAGTGCCCGAGCGGCTGCCCGTCGTGCGTCCACTCGCCCAAATGCGGCAACGGCAATGAACCTCTCGACAAGGCCGGAGCGATCAAGCTGCTGGACGCCCTGCTCAAAGATGCGCCTGCCTAGTTCTCCGTGAGGTAGCTGGCGGGGGCCGCCCTTGCCTTCTGTTCCGCTGTCCAGCGGGTGCCCCACCAGGATCCGCTCGTGGCACGGGCCGTCACGGTCGCGACGTCGAAGTCCATCCGACAGGCAGCCAATCTGGCGCCGTTGCGCCGCGCGACCACCCGGGCTGCCGCGCAGCCGTCTTCACCTCGCACACTGGCCTGGGAACCGGCCAGTGCCGCGAGATCCGCAGCCGCCGCGACCTGATGCCGCATCCGTATCAACTGGGCCACCTGGACGATCACCAGTGCCGCCACCACCAGGACGATCGCGGCCCAGGCCGCCTGGATCGTCATCGCGCCACGTTCGGTCACTCTCACGGCTGCTCGCGCATCGCGACCGAGGTCGATTCCATCGTGCGGGAGCCGATCCCGGAGAAGAATGGCACCGGCATGCGCGACTTGACCCGGACCGTGACCGACACCGCGCCGCCCTCCTGGGTGACCCGGACGCTTGCCCCGTCCGGTGAGAACCGCTCGGCCGCAGTACGTGCGGCCTCGATCGACTCGCCTCTGGCCAGCATCCTGACCGCCTCGCGCGATGCATCGGTCGCCCGCACCTGGGTCAGGCCAAGCGAAATGATCCACAACAGCAAGAACACGAAGGCGACGCCCAATGGTGCGATCGTCATGAGTTCGGCGGTCACCATGCCCTGATCTCGAGAACGTCTCACGGTGTTGCCCTTTCGGCTGAGCCGGGGCGGCACACCAGGTGCCGCCCCGGGATCGGGTCAGAACGGCAGGATGTCGGGGATATTGTCGAGCAGATCCTTGACCAGATCGCCGAACCACTCGGACTGGCCGATCTTGACCAGGACGCCGCCGACCGTGCAGGCGCCGAGCGTGCCCACGGTGTATTCGGCAGTGGTCATTCCGGATTCCTTGCGGTTGCGTGGCTTCAACATGTGATGTCCTCTCATGGGGTGTGACTGTCATGGAGAAGATGCGCCGTGCGACCTGCGATCTGCGGCCCACTTCGCCCGCTGGGGACACTGTTCGAAGGAGCATCGCAACTGTGGACGTCACGGCATCAGGGAGGCGAACGAGGCCACGAGAACCGGCACGATCCCGATCAGGAAGAAGGCCGGCAGGAAGCAGGCTCCCAGCGGGGCGGCCGTCTGCACCGCGACCCGGCGACTTCGGTGGCGACGTCGCGCAGCGTGTTCACGCCGCAGCTCCAGCGCCACGCCCGACACAACCTCGGCGACCGGCATTCCCGACGCCTGCGCGCGACCGAACGCCCGGCCCAGTGCACCCATGACCGGATCCACGCTCAGGGACCGCCAGACCATCGCCGGATCGGCCGAAATGCTCAGTCGACTCGCGATGATCGCCAACTCCGGACCGAGCGGCGGAGGCGTTGCTTCGGCGACCAGGGCGAAGGCATCGACCGGTGGACGTCCCACTTCCAGCGCAGACACCATGAGATCGAGCGAGGCCGGCAGCGCCGCGGCCAGTTCGCCCGCACGGCGGCGTGCGGCTGCCGACTCCAACCGGCCCACGATCCGGTAGGCCATCGGCGCGACCGCCGCACCCACGACGACGCCGAGCAGCGGGCCGAGAAGCGCCGCACCGGCCAACGGCACGAGCAATGCTGCCATCAACTGCGGCTCCACCCGGCGACCGATCCGTTCCTTGCCGGTCAGCCACTCAACCCGTCGACCAGCGGATCCAGGTACAACACACCAGACCGCGAGCGCGGCCAGGACCGCAGCCGTCACCCTACGCGCTCCGCTGAGAGCGCGATCCGGTCGATCCAGGCGACCCCCAGGCATGCCAGCAGACATCCGCCCGCGGCACACAAAGAACCGATCCATGAGCTGGTCAGGACCGAGACCGGGCTCCCGCCGAGGCCCGATCCGAGCATGAGACCCACGAGGGGCAACATCGCCATCAAGCGTCCGGTGGCCCGTGCGGGTGCCACGCCCGCCTGCACTTCTCGATCGACCTCGCGGCCGTCGCGCACGGCCTGCTCGAGGCGATCGAGCACCACCGCAAGCGGTGCCCCAGCCCGCTCTGCGACGTGCCAGGCGGCACCGACCTCGCGCAGCACCTCCCGACCGGGGACTCCTCCGGCCTCACGGAGCGCCGCTGCAACATCACCGCCCAGATCTGCCGCTCGCGCCGCAGGCGCCAGAAAGGCGAAGTCCCGGCACAGCCCGGTCAACGTCTGTGCTGGGAGCAGACCAGCCCTCAACTCGGCCGCCATGAGGCCCAGCAGATCCGACACTTCATGTCGACGCTGCCGGAGACGCTGCTGCGCCTTCGCCGCACGAAGCTGGCGCATCGCGAATCCGGCCACACCGAGCACGGTCACCGCCACGACGAGTCGTGGGCCCGGCAGTCCGGCAACCAGGGCCAACGCGACGACGGCACCGACCACCGCCCATGGCACGACACGCATGACCACGAACCGTCCATCGCCGAGGCGGTGTCGGACCAACGTCGAACCGGCCGGACGCCACAGCACTACCGCGATGATCGACATACCCGCCGCCAGCACCGTCATCGGAGGATCTGGAGCAGACGGTCACGGCCTGGTCCGGCCGAGACGCCGCCGTCCGAGAACGTCAACGCCGGAACGCACACCACGTTCCCGGTTGCATCGCGCCGGATGACTCCCACCTGCTCGACGATGCGCAGCCCATCACCTCGACGCGCGACGTGGACCACCAGATCGATACTCGCTGCCAACTGGCTGTGGACGGCCTCGCGCGGCAGCCCTGCGGCGACGCCGAGCGCCTCGAAACGCGCCGGGACGTCGGACGGCGAGTTGGCGTGCACGGTCCCGCAGCCGCCTTCGTGACCGGTGTTGAGCGCTGCCAGCAGATCGACAACCTCGGCGCCGCGTACTTCTCCGACCACCAATCGGTCAGGACGCATGCGCAGGGCCTGGCGGACGAGATCGCGGACCGTGACCAGTCCGGCTCCCTCCACATTGGCCGGACGCGCCTCCAGCCCGACGACGTGTGGATGATCCGGTCGCAGTTCGGTCGCGTCCTCGACGATCAGGATCCGTTCGGCCGGATCGACCTGGGCCAACAGGGCCGAGAGCAAAGTCGTCTTGCCCGATCCGGTCCCTCCGGAGATGACGAACGCCGCCCGCGCCTCGATGACCTCGCGTAGACAGATCAACGCCTCGGCCGAGAGCGAACCGGCCCGCTGCAGCTCGTCGAGGGAGAACGCACGTCGAGCCGGAACACGCAACGAGATGGTCGTGCCCGGCCTGGCCAATGGCGCGAGGACCGCGTGCAGTCGGGTGCCGTCACGCAATCGGGCGTCGACCCACGGACTGGCATCGTCGAGGCGTCGACCCGCTTGTGCCGCCAGACGCTGGGCGAGTCGTCGCACCTCGGCCTCGTCGGTGAAGCGCACCGGAACCTGCTCGAGGCCGGTGCCGCAATCGACGAAAACCGCTTCGGCACCGTTGACCAAGACATCGGTGACACCTGGCCGCTCCAGGAGAGGGTCGAGCAACCCGGCGCCCCGGGATTCGCTGCGCAACTGGTCGACCAGCGCCAGCACGGTGTCGCTGCCCGCCAGTTGGTGTTCGGCCCGCAGCGCCTCGGCCACACTGTGCGGCGTCGGCTCGGTCGTCGCGGAGGCAAGCCTCCGGCGTACCCGCTCCAGAAGGGACGGCTCGGTCACGTCGACTCCAGCCCCAAGGTCTCGAGTACCGTCGTGGCGGCACGTCGCAACGTTCGAGACCGTCCCGGGCCGTATCCCCGATCTATCGCGCCGCGAATGCGCCGATCGTGTCGCAGCCGCGCCAGAACCGGTAGACCAAGGACCTCGGAAACCGCTGCTGAACCGATGCCTCCAGGTCGCGCGACGCAGATCAACGCGACAGTCGGCGCGCTGCGCCGCGCCCGCGACAGGACACCGCGCGCCGCGGCAACCGCGCCGATCTCCTCAGGAACGACCAGCAGCGTCAGCACCGATCTTCCGACCAGTTCGGCCGCCTGATCGTCGAGATGGCGGGGCACATCGACCGCAAGCAGATCGAATCCCCGTACCGCCGCCGAGAGCACTCCCGGCCATGACTCGGGCAGCGGACCCCGCTCATCGCGACTCCACGACAGCGTCGAGACCCCGCGATGACGAGGCAGCACCTCGACGAGCGAGCCGGTATCGACCCGGCCACGGGTGGCAGCGAAGTCGTGCCAGCGCAGACCTTCAATCCTCTCCGAGCCCAGCAGGAGCTCCAATCCGCCGCCGTCAGGATCCGCGTCGACAGCCAAAGACCGCAGACCCCGACGCCCGGCCGCCAGCGCTAGCGCCGCGGTCAAGGTCGAGGCGCCGGCACCACCGGCACCTCCCACGACGCTGACGACACATGCCTCATCGCGGCCGTCGAGCGCTCTGGCCAAGGCATCGAGGATCCGCCGCTCCTGATCTGGACTGCACACCGCCTCAGCGCCCAACGCGACCGCGGCAGTCCACCAGTCGGCCGGCTCCCGGGCGACAACAAGCACATGATCGCGTCGTGCGAGTCCGGCATCGGCGGCAGCGCCGAGGAGGTCTTCGCCGACGATGACGCCCGCGGCCTGACGCCAGGATCGTCGGACACCAGTGAGATCGTGCACGAGGTCGGGAACCGCGCCGAGAGCCGCACACCAGCGCTGCGCCTGATCACGCAACCGTTCGTCGCTCGTCGCAATCAGGGGCGCGGTCCCATGGGTCATATCTCGACGATGACGCCGGATGACGAGGACCGAAAGCGTCGGATGGCCGGTTGTGGATATGGCAGGACCGCCCACGATGTTGTGGATCGTCCTATCCTGAACACGTGAGCCCTACACGGACCGCCGCCTTCTTCGACCTCGACAAGACCATCATCGCCAAGTCCAGCACCCTGGCATTCGGCAAGCCCTTCTACGACGGCGGTCTGCTCAATCGTCGCGCCGTGCTGCGCAGTGCGTATGCCAATTTCATGTTCTCGATCAGCGGCGCCGACCACGACCAGCTCGAGAAGATGCGCGCCTATCTGACCCAGATGGTCAAGGGCTGGGACGTCGAAGTCGTCCGCCAGGCAGTCGCCGAGACACTCCATTCGATCATCGACCCGATCGTGTTCGACGAAGCCGTGACCCTCATCGAAGAGCACCAGGCCGCAGGCCGCGACGTCATCATCGTGTCGGCCTCGGGCGCCGAGGTGGTCGAACCGATCGGCGCGATGCTCGGCGTCGACCACGTCATCGCCACGACGCTCATCGCCGAAGAGGGTCGCTACACCGGCGAGGTCGACTTCTACGCCTACGGCCCGCACAAGGCCACTGCGATGCTCCAGCTCGCTGAGGAACGCGGCTACGATCTGGCCCACTCGTACGCCTACTCCGATTCCGAGACCGATGTGCCGATGTTGCAGGCGGTCGGTCACCCGTTCGCGGTCAATCCCGACAAAACGCTGCGCAAGCTGGCCCAGGAGAAGGACTGGCCGATCCTCGTGTTCGCCCGTCCGGTCGCCTTGCGCCCACGTCTCGGACTGACCACGAAAGTGGGCAAAGCCGCCGCGGCGACGGCCGCCGTCAGCGCCGCGGGCGCTATCGCGGTGGCGCTCGTGACCCGCAGGAAGTACCGTCCGTCGGCGTGATCGCCCGCCGGACCTTGTGAATCAAGGCGCACAACGTTACGCGTGAGTAGGCCTTTTGTTTCATCCGACGCTGGCGTAGACAGGAGTCAGTTGTAGATCACAACTCCACAGCGGCACAGCATCCGGTACCCACGCGGCGATCACCCGTCTCAATGGGAAGGCCGCTCGCAGGACTCCAACCCACAGAGGATCCATTTGGAGCCGCGACGGCACAGATTCAGCACGCATGGTAGCCGCGCCCTGCTGGCCAGGTGGCGTCGATTCCTCCGAGAGTCGGCGCCACCACCTATGTCTGGGGGCAGTGCGGTCAGCGGGCCAACGGGGAAGCCTCAGCCGCCCGGGTGAAGGCCTGCGATGCGTACATCAGCCACTGGTGCACACCGGTCGGCTTGCCGCTGCCGTACGCAGCAAGGGCCGAGGCATAGCCTTCCGGCTCGGCCGCATGACCGGCTTCAGGCACCAGTACCGAAGCCGGGTCGACACCCTTCGACACCAGCACGAGTCGCTCCGCCGCACGTCCGACGATCGCGTTGTGGGTCGCGAATGCGCCCGCCGACGTGATCTCGGCGTTGACGAGAGCCGCGACGACCAGACCGGGCGCCTGGGTCGGCTGGCCCAGCATCCAGGCCAGTTCGGTCAGCCGCGCGACGCCCTCTGCGTTGACCGGACGGCCGAGGTCGATGTCGTCGACGGAGCCGGCTGCGGCGAGGGCGTGGATCCGTGCCAGCGCCTGGACGGGTGCACGGTTCCACACCGGGAGCAGGCCGAGGAGCTCGGTCGACAGGCGCACCGCGCCGCGGGCGAGCGGGTCACCGCCTCCCGCTGCGAGTTCGTCGACCGTGAAGGTGCTGCCTTCGAGACTCGCGGTCGCCGCGGCGCCGAGCAGTAACGCTCGCGCCGTGTCGTCGGGGGTGCTGCGCCGGAGCCCGCGGTCGCGCAGGATTCCGTCGATGCCGTCGCGGGTACCGGCATAGGTCGATGGGATGCCCTCGAGCTGGGCAGCCGAGATGAACGGATCGGACACGCCCGAAGCGTACCGGCCGCCTCATACGGGTAGCGGTAGCCTTCACACAATGAACGACTCCCCCGAAGATCGCACGGCCAAGTGGCTGGTCGGGGATCGCCTGTCCTGTGTGTTGCACCTCGGCGACGGTTCGCTTGCCTACCGGCTGGCTGAGCAGGGTCATGAGGTCGTCGTCGCAGGCGACGATGTGATCCAAAGCCGCCACCCGGAGATCCAATACGTCCGCAGTTCCGGCGAGCGACTGCCATTCGTCGGCGACGCGTTCGACGCCGTGATCGTCCCCGAGTTGCGTGAGTCGCCGACCGCGCTGGCCGAGTACGCCCGCGTGCTGCGACCCGACGGACTGCTGTCGACGATCTCGCGACGACACGACGACTCGATCCCCTGGATGCGCAAGCTGCGCGAGATCATCGGCGTCCGCGAGCACGGTGCCGCGTCGGTCGACACATTCAGCGCGTCGGGACTGTTCCACGAACCCGAAAGTCATGCCGTCGGCTCGTGGGAGAAGCTCGATCTGCCGGGCCTGCTCCGCTTCGCCGAGGCCACGAAACACCCCTCGGTCAGCGAGGCCGCGCTGACCGACGTCCGTGAGCTGTTCATGAGCTACGGCGGCCAGACCGGATTCTTGCGGCTGCGGCACGAGACGTTCTGCACGCGGGCCCGCGTCGACAAGGCCAGCATGAGCCAGGACGTCGATCCGCCCGACACGATGCTGCTCGACTTCCGCTGAGTCTGCACGATCCCCGCAGAATGCTGTCCCCCGTAGAGTTAGGGGGTGAAGTTCCTCAATGATCTGCTGCCTTCGTTCGACCTGACGTACAACGACGTCTTCATGGTGCCGGGCCGCTCCGATGTGACGAGCCGCTTCGACGTCGACCTGAGCACCGAAGACGGCACCGGGACGACCCTCCCGCTCGTCGTGGCCAATATGACCGCGATCTCCGGCAAGCGCATGGCCGAGACGATCGCCCGCCGCGGCGGCATCGCGATCATCCCGCAGGACATTCCGCTCGACATCGTCAGCGAGACGATCTCGCGGGTCAAAGCCGCCCACACGGTGTACGACACCCCGGTGACGGTCGGACCGGCCACGACGATCGGCGAGGCCATGAGCCTCATACCGAAACGGGCGCATGGCGCTGTCGTGGTCGTCGAGGACGGCCGGGTCCTCGGCATCGTGACCGAGCGCGACGGCGCCGAGATCGATCGTTTCGCCCAGGTCCGCGAGGTCATGACAACCGATGTGCTGACCTTCAAATCAGGCACCGACCCGAAGACGTGCTTCAACGAGATGTCCGCGAGTCACATCGACTTCGCCCCCGTCGTCGACGGCGATCAGCTGGTCGGCGTCCTGACCCGCAAATCGGCACTGCGATCGACGATCTACGATCCCGCCGTCGATCCCGACGGCCAACTCGTCATCGGCGCCGCTGTCGGCATCAACGGCGATGTCGAGGGCAAGGCCGCCGCGCTGCTGGCGATGGGCATCGACGTGCTGGTCGTCGACACCGCGCACGGTCACCAGGTCAAGATGCTCGACGCCCTCCCGATCGTCGCGGCCGCCCGTGACGCCCATGCCGCAAGCTCCGGACGGCGCGTGCCGATCGCTGCCGGCAACGTCGTCTCGGCCGGCGGGGTACGCGATCTCGTCGCGCAGGGCGCCGACATCATCAAGGTCGGTGTCGGTCCCGGAGCGATGTGCACGACCCGCATGATGACCGGCGTCGGACGTCCGCAGTTCTCGGCCGTTCTCGAGTGCGCCGACGCGGCGCGTGAACTCGGTGCTCACGTTTGGGCCGATGGTGGCGTCCGGTATCCCCGCGATGTCGCGCTGGCCCTGGCCGCCGGAGCTGCGAGCGTCATGATCGGCTCCTGGTTCGCCGGAACGCTGGAAAGCCCCGGCGACCTCAAGGTCGGCCCCGACGGCCGGCCCTACAAGGAGTCGTTCGGCATGGCCTCGGCTCGCGCGGTCTCCAATCGCACCCGCGACGCCGCCGGTTTCGAACGCGCCCGCATGGCGCTGTTCGAGGAGGGCATCTCGTCCTCGCGGATGTTCCTGGATCCCGAACGACCCGGTGTCGAGGATCTCGTCGACGCGATCATTGCGGGCGTCCGGTCGAGCGCGACGTACGCCGGCGCCCGGTCGATCCCTGAATTCCGCGAACGCGCGACCGTGGGCCTGCAGAGTTCAGCCGGATACGACGAGGGACGTCCGCTCAACGCCAGTTGGTAGGGCGCGCGGCTCCGCCGCAACCAGCGACTCGTTCCTCCTCGCTGCTGGGCTTCGCCCAGGCGCCTGTCTCGCTTCGCTCGCCCCATGGTCACCAGGATCAGATGAGCTGGCTGGGGACCAGCTGGTGAAGCGCGGCCAACGCCACCTCGTCATCTCGGTGCGCGACGGCCACGTCCCAGTAGATGTGCGATCGGTCGTCGGGAGTCCCGTCCAATGCCGTCGCGGCGACCGCCATGTCTCCCACCGCGACACGCCCCAGCGGCTGGCCGCTGTAGTCCCACACCGCGACCTCGCTGTAGCCGAGCTCGGCCAGCTCCTCCCAGACCAGGAGCGGATGATTGTCCGCGATCCGCGACAACACGTGGTCGTATTCGAAGAACAGCACCGGCGACGACTCCGACCACGCCCGCGCCAAGGCAGGCACCAGCACGACGTCATAGCCGTCGGTGTCGGACTTCACGAGCCGCAGCCGGTCGAGATCCGGGTGACGGCGGCGCAGTTCCGTGGTCGAGACGGTCGGCGCGGTCTCCGTCGACGTGCCTGGCTCGAACCGGGTCGTGCCGCCGACTCTGACCGGTGCCTTCTGCACCGATTCGGCCGCCTCGCCGGGTTCCAACAGGGAGGCCTCGATCGTGACCCCCGGATCGTCACCGACATTGCGCCGCAGGTACTCCAGGAAGAATCCGTCTGCCTCGACGCACAGAACACGAGACTCGACGGCGTTCATGATCTGCAACGTCGAGTCGCCCACATTCGCGCCGACGTCGATGACCGTCAACGGAGTGTCGTCGACCGCGAGCAAGGCTGCGAGCTCGACCAGATTCTGACCGTACGACGGCGCGAGACGTGCGTAGTCGGGCAGCCGGTGCGACCACGGGAGCCACAGATCGACACCCTGCACATTGCGCCTGACTGAGCGGTGCGGCCAGGTCCCCCGCACTGCCCAGCCGATCCGCCGGACGACCCGCTGGACCAGATTCTCAGACGTGCGCGGGCGCTGGCTCATACTCGGCTCCTTCGACAGTGCTCGGATTCGGATCGGGTCGCTGGGCGAAGTACGTCAGGGTGATGAAGAACCACAAGTGCCGGTCCCAGATCAGCGGTTCGAACTGGGCGATGACGAAATAACCGATCACCGCGGCCAAAAGGCACGTCTGCATCGATGTGTCCTTGGTCATACCGATCCGGAAGCGATCGAACACGACCAGGAAGAATGTGACCCAGATGATGAGCAGTCCGATCAGCGCGATCAGGCCGCCGAGATTGACCGTCTGCAGCACGAGGTTGTGAGCCGCCAACGCCTCCCCGAAACCAACGCCGGTCCACGGATGCGTCCCGATGACGTGCAGCGAATCCCAGAACACCGCGATGTGCGCGTCGTTGCTCGCACTGAGCAGTCCTTGACGTTCACCCCGTCCGACGATTCGCAGCAGGTTCTCACTGGCGGGCAGGTACGGCATCAGCGCGATGAGCAGCGCCAGCCCCAATATCCCACCGCCCACCGCGAGGGCGATGCCTTTGAGACGGGCACAGCAGGCGATGAAGATGACGCCGAGGACGACGCCCAGCACCGCGGACCGCATGCCGGTCAACAGCATCCCGTAGACGCACACAGCACCCATCAAGGCCGATGCGGCACGCACCAGGTTGTTGGACGTCGACAAGAACCACCCCAGGAAGACGAACGCGCCGAACATCGCCGCCAGCCCGAGGTGCCCCAGGTGCGCACCGAAGCCGGAGGCACGCTGCAGCGCCGGATCGTTGCGGCCCATCAACGCGGCCACCGAGCTGATGAACCCGCCCAGCGCGTAGAAGATCACCAACATGATCGCGACCTTTTGGCGCGGATTCATGAACGTCACGATGATGATGACCATGGGTGCGCCCGCGATGAATTTGAGCATCTGGCCCGTACCGGCCCAGTCCTGCGAGCTCGCCATGCCGATCAGCCCGCCCGCGGTCACCAGGAAGGTTCCGACGAGGACGACCATCACGGTGCCCGGCGGAGTGGCCCGGCGCGCGAACGGCAGCGTTGCCACCCCCGCGAGAACCAGGGCGATATCGCCGATCGACACACCTGTCGCGGGACGGATTCCGTTGAGCGGGAGCAGCACCGCAACGATCGCGAACGGCAACAGAGCCGTGATGAGCCGGTTGGCGTGCAAGCCGATCACGAGCACCACCAGGGCCAACACCGCGCTGAACATGAGCGCGAGAGCCGGTGAGAGCTTGAACGTCAAGGCGACGAACGCACACGCACTGATGGCAAGGGCAGCAAAACGCAGCCGAGCGTCCGGGTCCAACCGGCTCACAAGGGCTTGGGACACATCGCTCCTGAGACGGTGCTTGTGAAACGGCACTCACGAAAAAGTGCCAACGGAAGCCCCATCCTAGGCCTAAGGTCCCGTCCGATGACATACTTTTGTCCCGCAGGCCGGATCGTTCTGGCCGCTGAGGAGGACACCGCACGTGACGCTGACCGATTACGTCCGCCGCATTTCGCAGCGCTGGCGTGTGATTGTGCTGACCATGGCGGTGCTGGTCGCTCTCGCCACCGTCATCACTTTGCTGATCACTCCGAAGTACGAATCGCGTGCGCGCGTATTCGTCTCCAACTCCGGGCAGAATCAGGACATCAGCTCGGCTCTCGGCGCCGGCATATACGCACAGCAGAAGGTCTTGAGCTATGCCGCGATCGCCTCATCGGAGAAGATGGCCGAGACGGTTATCGCCGATCTCAACCTGAACGTGTCACCTGCCGAGATCGCCAGCCAGGTCAAGACATCCGTCGAGTTCGGGACGGTCCTGGTCACGATCGTCGTCACGGACGAATCGGCCGACCGTGCGAGCGCGATCGCCAACTCGATCATCACGAACTACAACCGGGTCGTGGCCGAGGTCGACGTCGCTGACGGCGAGTCCTCGCCCATCACGGTCAGCGCGATGGAGACGCCGACGCTGCCGACGTCCCCGACGTCCCCGAAGATCGGTCTCAACATCATCGCGGCGCTGTTCGCCGGATTCCTGCTCGGCATCGCGCTGGCCGCTCTGCGCGATCTCCTGGACGACACGGTCAAGACGGTCAGCGACCTCGAGGACATCGAACTCGCGACGCTCGGCCCCATCCCGACCCGTTCGGCCAAGAAACGAGGCCGCAACGGCGAAGCGCCGAGTACATTGATCTCGTTCAGCGAGAACACTCCGGCCGCCGAGGCATTCCGCCAGCTCCGGGTCAATCTGCAGTTCGCCTCGCTCGACCGTCAACCACGCAAACTGCTCGTGACCTCGACGGGCCCCGGTGAAGGCAAGTCATTCGTCTGCGCCAACCTCGCTGCGGTGTACGCCGCAACCGGCATGCGGGTGGCACTGGTCGACCTCGACCTGCGTCGTCCCATGCTTGCCGAACGGCTGGGCCTCGAACGCTCGGTCGGCGTCACCTCGGTGCTGCTACGCCGCGCCGCCATCGAGGAAGCGCTCCAGCCGGTCAACGACAGCCACCTCATGCTGCTGTCGTCCGGGCCGCTGCCGCCCAATCCGGCCGATGTCTTGTCGACCGAGGTGCTCGCCGAGGTGCTCGATAAACTCGCCAACGACTTCGACATCGTGATCCTCGACAGCCCACCGGCCGGGATGTTCGCCGATGCCCGCCAGCTGACGTCGATGGTCGACGGCACGATCGTCGTCAGCCGCTACCGGCACACCAAGAAGGGACCGCTCGCCGACACTGTCAAAGGCCTGCGCGACGTCGGCGGCAACGTCCTCGGCGTGATCCTCAACCGGGCACCCACCAAGGGCCAGGGCGACTACGACCAGTACGGCTACAACGCGTACCAGCCGACCAACCGTCACAACAAGCGAGCCAAGACCTAGGCGTGCCGAGCCTCAGGCATCCGGCGACACGGGTCCTCGCATCGTCGCTGATCACCCAGGCCGGCCTGGTCGTCACCGGCCCGCTGACGGTCAGACTGCTCGGTGTGGAGGCGCGCGGCGAGGTCGCGTTGATCGTCGCGACGGTGCTGCTGATCAGTCAGGTCGGACCGTGGGGCCTCCCCCAGGCGTTCGCGTACTTCATCGCCCGGGGTGACACCGATCCTCGCGCGCTGCTGGACGCCTACCTGGGCCGCTATCTGCGCAAGACGGCCCTGATCGCGGTCCTCGGCGCCCTCGGGATACTCGCCGCCTCACGGTTCGCGACGGATCTGACCCATCCCCTCGCCGAGGCATTGCTCGCGATGACCGGAATCGCCTCGATCATGGTCGCGGTGCTGGCATTGGCCTGCCTGACCGGCGCCAAACGCTTCAACGCCCTCGCGGTGCTCCAGGCCGTGCCGGGCCTGAGCTACACCGTCGCGATCATCGTCGTCGCGTTCATCGGCCGCGCCTCGATCCTGTTGATCCTGGTGCTGTTCTTCATCAGCTGGTTCGCCGTCGCGGTGATCGGCGTGTGGCTGGTCCGCCGACCTGGTCCCGCGACGGTCGCGGATGTCCCCGCACTTCCAGTGTTGCGCTCCTATGCCCGCCGCGCCTTCGTCACCGCCGCCGCACCGATCGACAATCTCGGCCTCGACCAGCTGGCGGTCGGGCTGATCCTCTCGCACACCGAGCTGGGGCTGTACATCGTCGCGCTGGCGTTCGAGACCGGACCGGTTCTGGTCCTCCTGGCGCTCACGAGCGTCTGCACCCCCACGGTCGCCTCGATCACGGATCCCGCGGCCCAGAGGGCGCACTGCCGCCGCTGGATCGTCATCGGCGCGGGGACAGGTCTTGCCGTCGTCGCCGCGATCCAGCTCGTGATCGACCCCGGCCTCGAACTCGCCTTCGGCTCCGAGGCGGCAGCCGCCGTGCCCGCCACCCGGATCCTGGTCACAGCCGGCCTGTTCCTCGGTCTACGTCGCCTCACGGCGGGCATGCTGCAAGGCATGGGACGCCCGCTGCTGGCGACCTGGGCCGAGACCTCGGGCCTTGCGGTGTTCGTCGTCCTGATTTTTCCCCTGAGCCGTCAGTGGGGTGTCGAGGGCTCCTGCTTCGTGATGCTGCTGGCGGGACTGGTCGCGACCGTCACGAGCCTGGTGATGATCCTGTGGCCGCAAGCTGCATCAGCATCGCCCGAGTCTGTCGCACTGTCCGAACCCAGGTGAACGCTGCCGCGTGATCACGGGCCGCCTCGCGCTGATCTGCCGTCATGGCGCCGGCGGCCGTCACGGCGTCCGCCAAGGCGGTCGGACTCCATTCGGACATGATCGTCGCGTGCCCGCCCGCGATCTCGTTGGTCGCGCGTTCGGGGCCGATCACGACCGGAGATCCCAGCAGCATGCCTTCGACGACCGGCAGGCCGAATCCCTCGAAGTCGGTGGGGAACACGACCATCTCCGCTTCCGCCATGACCTGTTGAAATCTGTCCTCAGGCAGGAACGGCGCCAATTGCACGTACTCGTTCAAGTCCTGAGCCGTGAGCTGGGCGATCAGCTCGTCCTGCTGCGATCTAGGGACACCCAGCATCAGAAGCGGCGGAACGTCGCCGCCGCGCCGGACGAGTTCTGACCAGCCGTCGACCAGCAGACCGACGTTCTTGTTGGTGTGGTGCGCGAACGTCACGCACGGCCCGACACCTGCCGGCGACGGCCACTGCTCGACGTGATCGGCACCCAGATGCGCAACCGCCGAAGGAGTCGCGCGGGTCGAGGGATGTCGCTCGTGCAGATCATCCAGACTGCGCTGGGAGATCGAGATGATGCCGTCCGCCAACTGATATCCGCGTGAGTACGAGATCCGCCGCAAGATCCGGCGTTTGCGGCTGAACTGCTCGGGTCGCAGCTCGTGGCGCAGATCGTAGAGGACGACCGCCATCGGCCGCCCCGGTTTCAGGACTGTCGTCGACGGCAAAGTGGCCAATACCGCATCGGAATTCAGTTGGCGGGTCAGACGTCGCAGCGACTTGGTCTGAGCCAGCGGACGTCCGATCGAGGCCGGCCGGCGCACCGCGATCTCATGGCGCACGTGACCCGCGGTCGGCAGGGACGAGCCGATCGGGACGATGACATGCAGCTCGTCTTCGGGAAATGCCTCGGACCACTTGGCCAACAGATGTTCGACGTACGTGCGGATGCCGCCGAACTCGGCGCACATCGCCTCGACGACGATCCTCAACCGTTCGGCCTTCCGGACTTCTGCACGAAGATCATCAGCGTCGGCGCCCAGCGCGGCGGTGTCAGGCGACCCAGGCCGGCAGCGAGCCGCCAAGCCACAGGCGAACGTCCGAAGTACGTCGGCTCGCTGGTGTGCCCGTAGACGTGCAGATCGTGGGCCGCGAAGAGTCGGCCCAGATCACGGCGGGTGTTCATGGTGTAGCGGGTCGGGAAGACGTCCTCGGCCTTGCGGTCGGGCTGCAGACGACGCAACGTCCGCACGTGCAGGCTGTTGGGCACCGCCCGGGCACCGACGCCGATCATGCCCCACTTGTTGGGGGTCCGGGCCGCGAACCAACCACCGGGCTTGAGCACTCGCATGACGTCGTCGGCCACATCCTGCGCATCGTCGGCATTGACGTGCTCCAAGACGTGATCGGCGATCACCAGGTCGAACGCTCCGGCCTCGAAGGGCAACTGATCTCCCAATGCCACGACCTGCGCGGCATCGAGGGCCGGATTGGTCAGCACTGCCGGGTCGACGTCGGTGCCGACGACTTCGGCGACGCGGCCACGCAGCATCCGCAGACGGCGCGACATCTCCGGCATCGGGTCGACGGCCCAATGGCCACGACCTGCACCGAAGTCGAGGACCCGGCTCAACTCGCCGACCAGCGCATTGATCCGGGTGTAGAACTCGACCTGCCCGTCGAGTCGGGAGAATCCACCGACCGCCGCCTCGGGATAGAGCCGCCGCAGCACGGGATCGGGACTGAAGCTCTCAACGTCCATTTCTGCTCCTCAGGAAGAGTCCGTCGCATTGCAGGAGACGACCGGCGTCGTCGGAGATCCCGGTCTCGATGCTCCACATCGTCAGACCGTGTCCGGTCATCTGTTCGACGAGGTCGCCGTACAGTCGTTGTCCCTCGTACAACTCGACGAACGACAGCTCCAACTGGATCGCCGCGAACTCGTCCACGAGCGTCCCCGCGCCGTCGAGGACCTGTTGTTCGTAACCCTGGGTGTCGATCTTGAGCAATGTCCTGGCGGGCACGATGTCGTGGGCGGCGACCAGGTCGATGACCGTCACGACGTCGATGTCTTGGGTACCGATGACCTGCGACTCGGGGTCCGCGGCCAGGTGCTCGCGGGTCATGGTCAGCAACGAGGACGAATAGGAGTTGGCCGAGACGTTGATCTGTGTCGCGCCGGGTTCGGCTCCCACCGCGGTGTTGACGCATTGCCACTGCGGATCGGCCGACGCCCGCCGCGAGAGCTGTTCGAAGGCGGTGGCGAGGGGCTCGATCGAGATGATCCGGCCGTCGAATCCGGCGGTGCGGACCATCCGGCCGAACTGCCCGACGTTCGCGCCGACGTCGAGCACGGTGTCGATGCCTCCGTGCTCCAACGCCCGCACGAGGCGGCGGACGTACGGATCGCGACCGATCGACAGATCGGCACGTTGCAGACCGCGCCGGACGCCGAGCTTGGCGACCTCACGCATGCGGTTCTTCAGGCCTTGGTCGTTCACGGTGCCTCCGAGCTGACTCGATCAGTAGGTGCCGGCCGTGTGCGGGGGACCCCGATACGGCTCGATTTGCGAGCGGTGGGCAGTTCCACCGCCCGGTAGAACGCGACGGCCACGACGAGGCTCCCGATGTAGCCCGCCACGACCATGGCCCAGATATCGGCTGTGTCACCGCCCAGTTCGAGGGGACGGACGATGAACCGCCACAGCATCTCCAGGACCACGGCGTGCACGAGATAGTGCGAATACGACCGTTGACCGAGCCAACGCAGCCAGCGCCAGCTCAGGATCCGGATCAGATACGACCGGCTGCCGGTGACGTCGGCGTGGAAGATCCACGCCAGGAACAGCGGGCTGACCAGAGCGTCGAGCACGAAGTAGCGCCCAGTGCTCTGCGGCAGGGGTCCGAAGGCCATCACGACAACGGCCAGCAGCAGGCTCAGCGCCACGACGGGCGCCATCATGTGCGCAGTATCGGCCCGTCGCGTGGTGGACAACCCCTGGCGTCTCGCGCCGACCCAGAATGCCGCGATGAACGCGAAGATGAAAAACGGTGCGTGGAAGTGCGGCAGGGCGAACACCACGAGCAGGGTCAGCGTCGCCCCGAACAGCAGCACCAAGGAGCGACGCCGGATCAAGATCACGAGCGGCGCCATGAGGTAGAGGTGGTACTCGATCGGGACGGTCCAGAGCTGGTGGCTGACCGGGACGTGGCCCAGCACGTCACTGATCATCAGGAAGTCGGTCGTGACCCGCCACCAGGTCAGCGGCAGACCGCTGTCCCAGTGGGTTCCTTGCGCCTGGTCGAGTCCGAACGCGAGCATCAAGATCACCGCAAACGCCAAGGCCGCCCAGTAGGCCGGCACCATGCGCCAGGTCCGACGCAGCATGTAGACCCTGAACGTCGCGCCCAGGTCGTCGTGCGTGAAACCGCCGCGCCAATGCCGTCCCAGCAGATATCCCGACAGCAGCACGAAAACCACGACGGCCTCCCTCGCCGCGGCGCCGAGGGGCAGGCTGACGATCTGCTGACCGCTCGACGGCGCGACCGGCACGATGGTCAAGAACCCGTGCCACACAATGACCGCGGCGCACGCGATCGCGCGAATGGAATCCATCCACGCCAGCGTCGGCATCTTCTGCGGCACTCGATACCCCTCGCGATTGCTGGACGACTCAGACGCCGGTTCAACGAGTCGCCCCGATATGCGGTTACGCGTTCACATGCCCTTAGTCCTGAGAAATTGCGGGACCTAATGCCCGGTTGCTCGTTGGGGATGCAGAACTCACTGCGATACCGAGATGGGGAACATGATGACTGTTCTGGTGACCGGAGCCGGAGGCTTCATCGGTGGACACCTCGTGAAGGACCTGCTGGCCCAAGGACGTGACGTCCGCGCGGTCGACGTCAAGCCGCAAACCGACTGGTACCAAGTGCATCCAGACGCCGAGAACGTCCAAGGAGACTGCGCCGACATGGGCGATGCCCAGAAGGTCGCGGTCGGCACCCACTCGATCTACAACCTCGCAGCCGACATGGGCGGCATGGGCTTCATCGAGAACAACAAGGCCGAGTGCATGCTCTCGGTGCTCCAGAGCACCAATATGTTGGTCGCCGCGCGGGACGCGGGAACCGAACGCCTCTTCTACAGCAGCTCGGCGTGCGTGTACGCCGGGAACAAGCAGACCGATCCCAACGTCACCGCGCTCAAGGAGTCCGACGCCTACCCGGCAGATCCCGAGGACGGCTACGGCTGGGAGAAGCTCTTCAGCGAGCGGATGGCCAGGCACTTCCGCGAGGACTTCGGCCTGCAGACCCGGGTCGCCCGCTATCACAACGTCTACGGCCCCGACGGCACGTTCGAGGGTGGACGCGAGAAGGCCCCGGCCGCACTGTCGCGCAAGATCGCCTTGGCCAAGCTCAGCGGCGATCACACGATCGAGGTGTGGGGTGACGGCGAGCAGAGCCGCAGCTTCATGTACATCGACGACTGCGTGCGCGGCACCCAGGAGATCCTCGCCGGCGACAACGTCGAACCCGTCAACCTCGGATCGGCAGAACTCGTCACGATCAACCAGATGATCGCGGTCCTGGAAGACATCGCCGGCATCACGGTGGCCAAGAACCATGATCTGTCGGCACCCCAGGGAGTGCGCGGCCGCAACAGCGACAATGAGCTGTTCCGCAGCATCTACGGGTGGGAGCCCTCGATCTCACTGCGCACCGGCCTGGAACGCACGTACACCTGGATCTACGACCAGCTCGCCGCCCGCGGCTAGGTCCCGACGATGAAGATCCAGCTGCACGACTTCTCGGGGCACCCGTTCCAGGTCGAGCTGTCCAGGCGGCTCGCCGCCCACGGGCACACCGTCGAGCACGTCTTCTCCCAGCAGTACATCTCCGGCAAGGGGCATCTGGAACATCAGCCCGCCGACAGCCCACTGTTGAGCTTCCGGGGCATCGCGTTGAGCCTGCCGTTCCAGAAATACGCGCCCCTGGCCCGGCTGCGATTCGAATACGCGTACGGGCGAGCGTGGATCAAGCACCTGCGCACCGACCGTCCCGACGTCGCGATCGCGTGCAATCTGCCGCTGATCTCGATGTTCATGTTCGCGATGTTCGCGCGTCGGACCAAGCTGCCCTACGTGTTCTGGCATCAGGACATCTACAGCTACGGCCTCGCCGACGAGCTGCGCCGCAAGCTACCCCGTCCCATGGCCGCGATCGGTGCGATGGCATTCGAGCGCATGGAGGCCTACTGCGCCCGCAAAGCCAGCCACGTCGTCGCGATCGGCGAGGCGTTCCGCGCTGTCTACCCCGCCTGGAGGGTCGAGCCCACCCGTGTCTCGGTCGTGCCGAACTGGGCACCGCTCGACAAGGTCTTCCCCGTAGGCCGGAGCAACCGCCGGTCGGCGCATCTATTCGACGACGAGACATCGCTTCGCCTTGTGTACGCCGGGACGATCGGGCGCAAGCACAATCCCGATCTCTTGGTCTCGCTCCTGCACGCCGCCCGTGACAACGGCATCGATGCGTCCCTCGCGATCATCTCCGAGGGTGAAGCAGCCGACGAGCTCGCACAGACCGCCCATGACGATCCGGACCTGCCGATGCGCGTGCTGCCATTCCAGCCCGCTGACAATCTGCCCGATGTGCTGAGCTCGGCCGACGTCCTCGTGGCCCTGCTCGAGCCCGACGCGACCGCATTCTCGATCCCGAGCAAGGTGTTGTCGTACATGGCCGCCGGCCGACCCATCCTGGGCCTGATGCCCGACGACAATCCGGCCGCACTCGATATCGTCGACAGCGGCGGATTCGTCGTCGATCCCACCGAGGTCGGCGCGAAATCGGCTGTGGCGTGGCTGGCGGATCTGTCAGGCGATCCCGATCTCGTGCGCGATATCGGCGCACGCACGCGGGCGTTAGCGTCCACGCCCGACGCTCGGGTGGACGCTAACGCACCGCCCCAGCGGGAGAGGTGTGTTTCTGCGCGAAGGCCACGGCGCTCTCGAGCGTCTTGACCGATTCCGCGAGTCCCAAGTTGAACTGGTACTCATGGCCCAACGGCGGCGCGTGGTCCTTCGCCCAGAACATCGTCTCGACGTCCACGCCCCGTGATGTCAGCGTGGACGCGAACTCCTTGACCTGCGGGGTGAGCGGATCGGCGTTTCCGCCGGACAACCAGGTCGGCGGGAAGGCACGCGTCACACCATCGTCGACCGAAGCCCTGGCCAATCGCCGCTTCAGCGAGGTCGTGCCGACATACGCCTCGACATAGTCCTTGACGACTCCGCCGACGTCATCGACGAGCGCACCCAGATCAAAAGCTCCGCACGCCAGGATCAGGCCTGCGAGCTGCTCGGGCTGCACCGCCGGCATCAGGTCCAACGCTTCTGCAGCCGTCGAGTCGGTGACCCCGGCCGCGAGTTTCGCCGCGATGTGCGCACCGCCGGAATCGCCGGCCAGCACTATCTGCGACGGGTCCACGTGCAGTTCCTCGGCGTGCTGGGTCACATAACCGAGCGCTGCGTTGAGCTGCTGGATCTGGCGGGGAAACTCCTGATCCGGCGCCAGCGAGTAGTTGACTCCGATCGTGGTGAAGCCCTTGCCTGCCAGGATCTGGATGTACGGCGCGATATCGGCCTTGCTGCCACCGATCCAGCCTCCGCCGTGGACCCAGACGATCGCGGGCAACGCTTCCCTGGCCGCGAGGTCTCTGGGGAACCACACATCCAGCGTCTCCCGTTCATCGGAACCGTAGGCGATGTCCTGGCGGCCCGTGACGGTGTCCGGTACGAACTGACTCATCGGCGGAATCGCCTGTTGCTGCTCAGTCAACCGGCGCTGGTCGAGATAGGCCTGGCGCCAGGGCCCCAAGAGGAATGCCAGAAGGATCGCGGTCACGATCACGACCGTCCCGATCCCCCACGCCCAGTAGCGCCACCTGCGGGAACGCAGATCAACCACATCTCACCCCCTGGCCTCGCACATCGGAACCGCCGGACGCACATAGGCCGGATTCTGCTCGATACCCGTCCGCACCCGCACGATGTCGACAGCGACCATGTTCGCGATCATGGCGTCGAAGTCCATGGTTCTGCGCCAACCCAGCTCCCGTTCGGCCCGGCCTGGGTCGCCGACACAACCCGGCCCGTCGACCGGCCTCATCAAATCGGGATCCTGCACGACATACGCCCAGGGATCATCGACGCCGGCTCCCTTGAACGCAGCTTCCAACAGCTCGCGCAACGTGTGCCGCTGTCCGGTGGCCAGCACGAAGTCGGACGGCTGATCGCGGCCCAGCATCAGCGCCATCGCGGCGACGTAGTCGTCAGCCCAGCCCCAGTCGCGCGAGACGTCCAGATTGCCCAGTACGACCTGTTCACGTGTACCCGCCGCGATCTCGGCAGCAGCCCTGGTGATCTTTCCGGTCACGTAACCCGCACCCCGCAAGGGGCTCTCGTGGTTGAACAAGATGCCGACGCTGGCGTGCAGCCCGTCGATCTCGCGCGCGTGCTGGGTCGCCAAATGCGCGCGACTCTTCGATTCGCCATAAGGGCTCCGAGGGTCATGCGCAGCGAGCTCGTCGAGCGGCTCTGGACGGTCGGGCCCGAAGACCTCCGAGCTCGATGCCTGGAAGAACCGCGGTGCCGCCCCGGTTGCGTCCCGCAGGCGCACGAGAACGTCGAGAATTCCCTCGACGGCCTCGAAATTGGCCGCCACCGCCGACGCCGGATGCGTCCAGCTGGCAGCGACGGACGTGAAGCCGGCCAGGTTGTAGACCTCGTCGGGCCGATGGACCTGCAGCAGGTGGGCGAAGCCGGCCGTGTCGCAGACATCGTGCGGCACGACCTCGACGCCCCGCAGGTACGGCGCACGAACGAGTGGGCTCTCCGGACGTACCGTCCCGACCACCCGGCGGCCCGCCGCCAGAAGCTGACGCGCCAGCAGGGTGCCGTCCTGGCCCGCGACACCCAGGATGAGCGCGGTGAAACGAGAGGTCATCGGGCGGGTTCGACCTGAACCCCTCCGCGGGCGAACTCCTCGATGTCGGCATCGACCATCAACGCGGCCAGCTCGGGCGTCGACGTCTCGGCCTTCCAGCCCAGCACCTCACGTGCCTTGGTCGGATCGCCCAACAGCGCATCGACTTCGGTCGGACGCTCGTAGCGTTCGTCGTACTTCACGAACTCCTGCCAGTCGAGCCCCGCGTGGCTGAAGGCAAGATCGCAGAACTCACGCACCGTCGTCCCGGTCCCGGTCGCCAGCACATAGTCGCTTGCCTCGTCCTGCTGCAACATCCGCCACATGCCCTCAACGTATTCCTTGGCGTATCCCCAGTCGCGGATCGAGTCGATATTGCCGAGCACGAGCTCCTTTTGCGTACCGGCCTTGATGCGCGCGACGGCCCGGGTGATCTTGCGGGTCACGAACGTCTCGCCCCGTCGCGGCGACTCGTGGTTGAACAAGATCCCCGACACCGCGAACATGTCGTACGCCTCGCGGTAGTTGACCGTGACCCAGTGCGCGTAGAGCTTGGCGGCGCCGTAGGGCGACCGCGGGTAGAACATCGTCTTCTCGTCCTGCGGCGGCGGGGTCGCGCCGAACATCTCCGACGTCGACGCCTGGTAGAACCGCGAATTCAGTCCCGCGGCGCGGATCGCCTCCAGCAATCGGATCGTACCGACCCCGTCGGCCGAAGCGGTGTGCTCGGGCATCTCGAACGACACCTTGACGTGACTTTGCGCGGCGAGGTTGTACACCTCGTCGGGCCGGATATCGCGGATCAGGTTGACCAGGCTGACACCGTCGGTCATATCTCCGTAGTGCAGATGCAAGTGCTCGGCCGCAGCGGGTTCGGACGCCCAGATCGGGTCGATCCGTCCGCGGTTGAACGACGACGAACGGCGCACCAGCCCATGGACGTCATAACCCTTGGCCAGCAGCAGCTCGGCCAGATAGGAGCCGTCCTGTCCGGTGATTCCTGTGATGAACGCTCGCTTCATGCCCTACCTAACGAGACGGCTGCTCCGAGGTGACGACCCTGGCGCGGTACACCCCGCACATGCGATGCGGTTGATAGTGTCGCCGCCGTGAAGAATGTGCTCCGCGTCGTCGTCCGCGCCTTCGTCAACTCCGTCGTCGCGGCCCAGCTGATGCCGCGCGGTCTCCGCTACCGGATCCTGCGAGCCTGGGGTGTCGACACCCGCAGCAAGGAGATCCATCCCCGATTCATCTTCAGCAGCCCCAATGTGTCGATCGGCGAGAACACCACGATCAACTGGTGCGTCCTGTTCGAGGCCGGCGCCCGCATCACGATCGGCGCCAACTGCGGAATCGGCTTCTACTCCCAACTCATCACCACGACGCACGATGTCGGCCCGTCCGGCCGGCGCATGGGCGCCGAACGGTCATTGCCGATCACGATCGGCGACGGCACTTGGGTCGGCGTCAACGTCATCATCCAGCCGGGTGTCACGATCGGCGAGGGTTGCATCATCGGAGCAGGCTCGGTCGTGACGACCGACTGCGCGCCCAACGGCTTCTACGCCGGGGCTCCGGCGCGCCGGGTCAAGGATCTCAGCGACTGACTGCCGCGCCCTGACGCTGCCGGATCCCGTCGAGGATCAACTCCAGTCCGAGGTCGAACGAGTCGGCTCCGGTCGGACCGAGCGGATCGGTGTCGATCGCGCCGAGGCTGTTGGCCTGCATCTGAGTCTGTTCGTCCGAGACATGGCCGAATGTGAAGTACAGCACCGTCATCGCTGCCGCGACGGCGAAGGACTCATCGAATCCGGCACTGCGAATCGCTGCCACGAGTCCCGTCGATGGCGACCGGCTCCCGAGGCCGAATGCATGCACCGTGGCGACCAGCTCGGCACCGTCGCGGTAGGCCAGCATCGCATCGCGCAGTTCGCGGCTCATGGCGGTGACCTGCTCGTCCCAGGGTGCGTCGGCGTCCACCGCTCGCGCTCCGCGGGCGAGCACCTCGTCGGCGACCGCGGCGAGCAGTTCCTGTTTGTTTGCGAAGTGGTGATACAGCGCAGAAGGCTGCAATCCCAGCTCCGAAGCGATCCTTCGCATCGACAGGTCAGGAAGACCGTACAGGTCGAGGATGCCGACAGCACGCTCGACGATGTCAGTACGGCGATAACGCATGGGGCCTCCGGTCGGGTACGTCACATTGACAGCATCGGAAGTCTATAGGCTAACCTGAACGCCGTTAACCTGATCACCGTTCAGGAAGCTGAATCCCCTCGTATCCGTGCAGGAGCAGAACCCATGAGCAATGCCACCCTCAAGCGCAGTGCCGGCCTGAACACCACCGATCTCGCGCTGGTCGCGACATTCGCCGCGTTCATCGCGGTCTGTGCGCAGCTGACCGTCGGCTCGATCAACGTCCCCTTCACACTCCAGATGTTCGCGATCTTCCTCGCCGCATCGATCCTCGGCGCAATCCGCGGATTCCTGACTGTCGTGCTGTATCTCGCTGTCGGCACGGCCGGCCTCCCGGTCTTCGCCAAGGGCGCGGCCGGGCCCGCCGTCTGGGCCGGCGAAACGGTCGGATATCTGATCGCCTTCCCCATCGCCGCGCTGATCGTCGGATTCGTCGCACATCGGGTCGCTCGCCGCGATCCGGCGTCATTCGTCGTCGTGGTCTCGATCGTCGCGGCGATCGTGACGGTCGCCGTCGTCGGCACGCTCGGGACCCTCGGCATGGCGTGGAAGTTCGACGTGAGTCTCGCTGTCGCATGGGGATACGCCACGCCGTTCTTCGTGGCCGATATCGTCAAGGGCGTGTTGGCCGCCATCGTTGCCGCTGCGGTTCTCCGCGCGTTCCCGAAATTGACGTCGCGTAGTTGAGCGTGCTCGATTCCATCTGCTTCAACGAGGTCGTCGTCTCGGTCAACACACCGGGCGGCGACCTCGTTCTGCTCCACCCGACGACGTTGACGCTGACCGAGCGGCGTATCGCCTTGATCGGCAGCAATGGATCGGGCAAGTCGACGTTCGCCCGTCTGCTCAACGGTCTGGTCGAGCCGACTTCCGGCACCGTCGTCGTCAATGGCAACGACACCCACAAGGACGGTTCGGCGGTACGCCGTCAGGTCGGATTCGTGTTCACGAACCCTGATGCCCAGCTCGTGATGCCCACCTGCGCGGAAGACATCGCCTTGTCGCTGCGCCGGTCGATCAAGGACAAGACCGCCCGTCAGACCCGCGCGATCGAGATCCTCGCGGAGGTAGGCCTCGCCGACAAGGCCAACACGACAGTGCACGCGCTCTCTGGCGGCCAGAAACAGATGCTGGCACTGGCCGGAGTGTTGGCAACCGACCCGCAGATCGTCGTCGCGGACGAACCGACGACCCTGCTCGACCTGCGCAATACCCGACTGGTCGCCGATCGCCTGTTCGGACTGTCGCAGCAACTCGTGCTCGTGACCCATGACCTCGACCTGGCCGAACGCTGTGACCGGGTGCTCGTGGTCGACGACGCACGCGTCGCCTTCGACGGCGATCCCCGTGAAGCCGTCGCGTTCTACCGCTCTCTGGTCGACGCATGATCACCTCACCGCTCGGCGCCTACCAGCCCGGTACGACTCTGCTCCACAAGATCCCGGCCGGTCCGAAGATCGGCCTGCTCGCTGTCTACGGCATCGTCACGGTCGTCGCGAAGGGCCCATGGACGGCCATCGGATTCGTCGCCTTCTCGCTGTTGCTCGTCGCCTGGGCTCGCCTCCCACTGCGCTCGATTCTGCGCGCGATGCGCCCCCTGCTTCTGGTCATCGTCTTCGTCACGGCATTCCAGGTGTGGCAGCGCGGATGGCCGACGGCAGTCCATGTCATCGGCGATCTGCTGGCTCTGGTCATCGCGGCTTTGGTGTTCACCGGCACGACCCCCATCGACGCGATGCTGGACGCGATAACCCGCGGCCTCGGCCCGTTCAGGCGGCTCGGCGTCAACCCCGAGAAGGTCGCCCTCGCGTTCTCGCTCATGATCCGCGCGATCCCCGGAATCCTCGAGATCGCTCAGGAGACCCGAGCGGCGGCGAAGGCCCGCGGCCTCGAACGCAGCCCCCGGGCACTGCTCGTCCCGATGGCGATCCGCACCGTCGCCCGCGCCTATGAGACCGGCGACGCCCTGCACGCCCGCGGCATCGCCGACGACTAGATGCAAACTGGCCAAGATTTGACTGCCGATACTACATCCGCACAGACCTCTATCCGCGACGCAAGGAAGCGTTGGAGAAATGCTACTTGCGCGCAAACCTGTATCACTATGCCGTCGTCAAGCAGACCGACGGAAAAACCGATGCAGGACGCTGGGGACACACACAGTACGCGTCCGTCTACCCGGCCTATCGATGGGATGACTGGACGCCTTGATACGCAAAGAACACACTGAAACGCACTTCACGTTGCCCAGCAATCACCTTGGCCAGCTCTAGGTAGAGACCCACCATCAGGAGAATGCAATGACCGAAGGCGTCGTAAGCAAGCTAGCAATCAGCATCGCTTGTTGTGGTGTGGTCGGCATAATATCCGCGCTACAGCTAGACGGAACGACTGCTGACCGCACTGTCGGGGCACTCGCGATTGTGGCCATGGCCCTCGCTGTCATCGCACTCCGCAGACGAAGCTGGACAAGATTGCCGCTCCTCGTTGTCTGTGTCTTTGCTTACGGGTTGATTGCGGGTTCACTATTGACAAACGACGACGCCACGGGACCGTCGGCGTACGCCTACACCGCGTTGAACGTACCTGTGGTGATCAGTGCACTAGTGGCGTTCGTCATCTCCCGCTCGGAAAGCAACAGCCGTTCCCCTCACGATGCCGCGCACTAATCGGAGCGGAGACCGCAAAGACGTACTCTCCGCCGGGCGTTGACTGATGCCACAAGACCGGGGCGGGCGGGAGTAACGTCCACACATGGACAACCTGCTGACGGCGATCACCGCCGCCGCGGTACTCGTGGCCGGCGCCGGTTTCGCGCGCTGGTGGTTGCTGTCACGGCGTCCCAGCCTTGGAACGGCCGAGGACAGGGCGACGTACGAAACGCTCCACACAACCTCCTTGGCCGCCCCGGCCCTGCGACGGGGACTCGACGCCGAGAGCGCAGCAAGCGCGCTTCCCCACGTTCGGACGCTGCTCGGGGCCCGCACGGTCGCGATCACCGACACCGTCGCACCGCTGGCCTGGGACGGCCCCGGCAGCCCCGACGAGGTCGCCGACCTGATGGCGGCCGCGATCGGTAGCGGTACGACCAAGGCCTCGGGCACCATGATCGTGGCCCCGCTCGCGATCGAGGGTCACGTCGTGGGCAGTGTCGTGATCATGGCCGACGAGGCATCCGCAGGACTGGCCCGGGCGACGACCGAGGTGGCCCGTTGGATGTCGAGCCAGCTGGAACTCGCCGAGTTGGCCACCTCGCGCACAGCCCTCATGGAAGCTGAGTTGCGGGCCCTCCGGGCACAGATCTCACCGCATTTCATCTACAACTCCCTCGGCGCGATCGCCTCATTCGTCCGCACCGATCCCGAACGCGCCCGTGAGCTGCTGCTCGAGTTCGCCGACTTCACCCGCTACTCATTCCGCCAGCACGGAGAGTTCACGACGCTCGCCGAGGAGCTCCGCTCGATCGAGCGCTACCTCGTGCTGGAGAAGGCCCGTTTCGGCGACCGCCTTCGCGTCGTGACGCTCGTGGCACCCGAGGTGCTCAACGTGACGCTGCCGTTCTTGTCGGTCCAGCCCCTTGTCGAGAACGCCGTGCGACACGGCCTGGAGAGCCGTGCGGGAGACGGAACCATCACCCTGACGGCCGGGGATGCGGGCCACGAATGCGTCATCACGATCGAGGACGACGGCGCAGGCGTCGACCCCGAGGTTGTCCGGGCCGCCCTGTCCGGCACCAATCCGAGCGCCTCGGTCGGCCTGGCCAACGTCGACGAGCGGATGCGCACGGTCTACGGCAATGCGTACGGCATCGTCGTGGAGACCGCGCCGGGCCACGGCACCAAAGTGACACTGCGGGTGCCGAAGTTCTCACCCGCCGTCGGCCCCGCGGCCTGAAGACTTGCCGCGCGAAGAACTTGTGGCCCACGTCACCCTCGGCAAGGATCACCCCATGACCACAGCGCTGCACGCCCTGGTCGTCGACGATGAGCAGCCCGTCCTCGACGAGCTGGTGTGGCTGCTCGAGCGCGATGACCGCATCGCCTCGGTGCGCGCGACCCATGACGGCGCCGACGCATTGCGGATCCTCGAGCACGGCGACATCGACCTGGTGTTCCTCGACGTCGCGATGCCCGGGCTGACCGGTCTCGACATCGCCCGACTGCTCGCCCGGTTTCGCGACGCGCCCCGCATCGTGTTCGTCACGGCCCATGAAGCACACGCCGTCGAAGCCTTCGAGATGAACGCCGTCGACTACCTGCTCAAGCCGATCCGCGAGGAACGCCTGCGCGAGAGCGTCCGAAGGGCGTGCGCCGGCGACCCGGACACCCACTCGTCAGTCGACGAGCAGATCGCCGTCGAGCTCGGCGGGGTCACCCGTTTCATCTCCCGCGCCTCGGTCGCCCATGCCGAGGCCCAGGGCGACTACGTGCGTTTACATGTCGCCGACGGCAGCAGTCACCTGATCCGGATCCCCCTCGGCACCTTGGCCGAGGAGTGGGCCGACGCCGGCTTCGCCCGCATCCACCGCAGCCTCGTAGTCAACCTCGCGCATGTGCGGGAGGTGCGCATGCAGGCGGGACGCTGCAGCGTCGTGGTGCCGTCCGGCGACACCTTGCTCGAGCTGCAGGTGGCGCGCCGGCACACCCGGACGCTCCGCGACCTGATCCACGAGCGGGCGCTGTGACCTCCCCCGACGAACCGCCGGTCTACCCGGGACGGGTTCGCGTGACCAACCCGCTGACCTCGGCGCCGGCTCACGTGCGGCGAAGTGTCCGCCAGGAAATCGACGAGTCGACCGCGATCGGCGAGATCTACATGCGCTCGCTGATCCGCTCGCAGCTGCGCGCAGCGCTGACTGTGACGCTGACGCTGGTGCTGTCGATCGGCGCCCTGCCGCTCGTGTTCCTGACGTTCGACGCCGTCACCGACTTTCGCGTGTTCGGCATCCCGGCCCCCTGGCTGATCCTGGGAGTCGCGGTCTATCCGGGGCTCTTCCTGCTGGGCTGGGTGTACATCCGCCAGGCCGAGCGGGCCGAGCGGGACTTCACCGCACTCGTCGAGCCCGACGGACCATGAACTCGACGTACGGCGTCGTCGCCGTCACGCTCGTCTCGCTGGCCACACTCGGCATCGGCGCCTTCGGATTGCGGCTCAGCCGCACCACCAGCGACTTCTACGTCGCATCGCGGTCGGTCAGCCCGGTATGGAACAGTTCGGCGATCGGCGGGGAGTACCTGTCGGCCGCCTCTTTTCTCGGCGTCGCGGGTCTGGTGCTCGCCCACGGCGCCGACATGCTCTGGTACCCCATCGGCTGGACGACGGGGTACGTCATGCTGCTGGTCTTCGTCGCCGCACCGCTGCGCCGTTCGGGCGCCTACACGATTCCGGACTTCGCCCAGGTGCGACTGCAGTCGGTACGAGTTCGTCAGGTCGCCAGCGTGCTGGTTGTGGCCGTCGGCTGGCTCTACCTGATGCCGCAATTCCAGGGTGCCGGGCTGACCCTGCGCACCGTGACAGGCGCTCCCACGTGGGTCGGGACGGTGCTGGTGGCCGTGATCGTGGTCATCAACGTCGTCTCCGGCGGTATGCGCAGCATCACGTTCGTCCAGGCCTTCCAGTACTGGCTCAAGCTCACTGCGCTGCTGATCCCGGTGTTCTTTTTGGCCCGAGCGTGGATACGCGACGGCAGGCCGTCCCCCGTGGCGTCTGAGGCGTGGTTCGCGCCGTTGACCGAGAGCGACGGACCCGGGCTGTACCTGACCTACTCGGTCATGGTCGCGACGTTCTTGGGCACGATGGGCCTGCCGCACGTCGTCGTCCGCTTCTATACCAACCCGGACGGGCGCGCGGCCCGCCGCACGACCCTCATCGTGCTCGCGCTACTCGGGACGTTCTACCTGCTGCCGACGATCTACGGCGTCCTCGGTCGCGTCTACGCGAGCGACCTGATCGGCTCGGGCCGCACCGATGCCGTGGTGCTCGAGTTGCCCTCGCGGATCATCGGCGGCACCGGCGGCGAACTGCTCGCGGCGCTGCTGACGGCCGGCGCATTCGCGGCCTTCTTGTCGACGTCGTCAGGGCTCACGATGTCGATCGCGGGGGTCGTCGGCCAAGGCCTCGCGCGCGAGAAGCTGTCGACCATCACGGCCCTGCGGCTGGGCGCGGCCGGGGGCGTGCTCGTGCCCCTTGCTCTGGCACTGTCATCGGAGCGGATCTCGGTCGCGAGCTCGGTGACCTTCGCCTTCGCACTCGCTGCGTCGACGTTCTGTCCCCTGCTGATGCTGGGCATCTGGTGGCGGGGACTCACCGCCCCCGGCGCGATCGCCGGCCTCGTCGGTGGAGGACTGTGCGCAGGCATCGCGCCCGTCTTGACGATCGCCTGGGGTCCGGACGGCTGGCTCGGCGTGCTGATGAGCCAACCCGCTGCCTGGTCGGTGCCGGTCGGATTCGGCCTCATGATCGGGGTGTCCCTGCTGACGCGATCGTCCGTGCCGGCGACCGTCTCACGCACCATGGTGCGGCTGCACACCCCCGAGCACATCGACGTCGAACGTCACTCCTGATCCCTGACTCCTTACGGCAGGGCACCGCTCGGCGCTCGAAACCGACCGTCCACGACCGCACGTCGCATCGCACCCCCTATCCCGGCGCACGGCGTTCCAGTGATCTGGCTCACCCCGCGACAGATCCCTAGCGTTGTTGGCAGGAGACGCACGTCGCGTCGTCCCCGACCAGAAGAGGTGTCACCATGCGCGAGACGATCTCGGACGAGGCCAATGCGGCCTATCAACGCATCCACGCGTCAGACGACTTCGCCCAGCTGAAGCGTTCCTACCTCGGCTTCGTCGTCCCCCTCACCATCGCCTTCATGGCGTGGTACCTGCTGTACGTCCTGATGTCCAATTACGCGGACGGCTTCATGGGGCACGTGCTGTTCGGCAACATCAACGTCGCCCTGGTGTTCGGCCTGCTGCAGTTCGTCACGACCTTCGGCATCGCGATCTGGTACGCCAGGTTCGCTGCCTCCCGCATGGATCCCATCGCAGACCGCCTGCGTGAGGAGTACGAACAGGAGATCGAGCGATGAGCACCTCAGAGACCTTGCTCGCCGCGAGCGACGACGGCAACCAGGCCCTGACCGGATCGCTGTTCATCGTGATCGTGCTGATCACGGTCGGCATCACGTTCTGGGCCAGCCGTAACAACAAGACCGCTGCCGACTACTACGCCGGAGGGCGCAGCTTCTCCGGCGCTCAGAACGGATTCGCGGTCGCCGGTGACTACATGTCGGCCGCCTCCTTCCTCGGCATCTCCGGCGCGATCGCGCTGTCGGGCTATGACGGCTTCTTGTACTCGATCGGCTTCCTGGTGGCGTGGCTCGTGGCCCTGCTGCTGGTGGCAGAGTTGCTGCGCAATTCTGGACGGTTCACGATGGCCGACCAGCTCGCGTTCAGGATGCGCCAGCGTCCCGTGCGCACAGCTGCCGCGACGTCGACCGTCGTCGTCTCGATCTTCTACCTGCTCGCCCAGATGGTCGGTGCCGGCGCACTCGTCGCACTGCTGCTCGGCGCCGACAGCCAGGCGACCAAGAACCTGACGATCATCGGCGTCGGGGTCCTGATGATCTTCTACGTCACGGTCGGCGGAATGAAGGGCACGACCTGGGTGCAGATCGTCAAGGCCGTACTCCTCATGGTCGGCACCATCTTGATCACGGTGCTGGTGCTCGCGAAGTTCAACTTCAACATCAGCGACATGCTCGGGACGGCCGCTGCCGAGAGCGGAGCGGGTCGAGCGTTCCTCGAACCGGGACTCAAGTACGGCGTCTCGACCGAGGCCAAGATCGACTTCATCTCGCTGGGCCTGGCGCTCGTGCTCGGCACGGCAGGCCTGCCGCACATCCTGATCCGCTTCTACACCGTCCCGACCGCGCGCCAGGCCCGCAAGTCGGTGTTGTGGGCGATCGGTCTGATCGGCTCGTTCTACCTCATGACGCTCGTCCTGGGCTTCGGTGCTGCGGCACTCGTCAAGGGCGACAAGAAGCAGGACATCATCGACTCCGGAGGCAATCTCGCATCGCCGTTGCTCGCCGAGGCAGTAGGAGGTGGCTCCGGTTCGACCGGAGGCGCGCTGTTGCTGGCCTTCATCTCGGCCGTGGCCTTCGCGACGATTCTCGCGGTGGTCGCCGGCCTGACACTGACCTCTGCATCATCGGTCGCGCACGACCTCTACGCCAATGTCTGGAACAAGGGCAAGGTGACCGAGAAGCAGGAAGTCAAGGTCGCCAGAATCGCAGCGTTCGTGATCGGCGGTGTGGCGATCGCACTGTCGATCCCCGCACAGAAGCTCAACATCGCCTTCTTGGTGGCCCTGGCCTTCGCGGTCGCTGCGTCGGCCAATCTCCCGGCGCTGCTGTTCAACCTGTTCTGGCGTCGGTTCAACACCCGCGGCGCGGTGTGGAGCATCTACGGCGGCCTGATCTCGTGCGTCGGACTCGTGATCTTCTCGCCGGTCGTCTCCGGCTCGGAGACTGCGATGATCACCGGGGCCGACTTCAGCTGGTTCCCATTGGCCAATCCGGGCATCATCTCGATCCCGCTGGGCTTCTTCTTCGGTTGGTTGGGCACTGTCACAGCACGTGATCACGACGCCGAGGCCCGCTACGTCGAGCTGGACGTCCGGTCGATGACCGGCGCCGGATCAGAGAAGTGAGCGTGAGTCGCTCCGCTCCTCACATCAGCGGTTCGTTCCTCACCGCTGCCGGGCTTCGCCCGGGCTCATGCCATCGCTCGTTGCACTCGCTCGGCCCATGGTTGGCCCATGGTCGGCTCATGACGGGAGCGTCAGGGCAGGAGGCCGGCGCGACGAGCGCTCGTGACGGCCTCATGTCTCGACCGGGCACCGAGACGGGCCATCGCACTACGCAGATAGCTCTTGACGGTCTCGCGTCCGAGGCCCAGCCGGTCGGCGATCTCGGCATTGCGGCAGCCCATCGCGACAAGCCCCATGACGTCGAGCTGGCGGTCGGTGAGGGTCACCTCGGCGGCCGGCGCGCAGCTGTCCTCCAGCAGGCGCAGAAGCTGCGCACGCGTATGTGGGTCGGAGGTCTCTCGAGCAATAGTTCGCATCTCGGCGAAGGCATCGCGGAAACGCTGCCGCTCCGTGGTCTCCGGGCCGGCCAGCGCCTGGGCCTCCCGCAGGCCGATCCGCCGGTCGACCTCGTCGCGAATCTCCAGCTCGCCGGCCACCCGACGCGACTCGGCGACCAGGGCGTCCATCGCATCGGTCGACAACGGCGCATCGCCGCGGGTTCCCGCGTACAGCAATCCCCGCACGTCATCTCGCACGACGATCGGCACGACCGCCAAGAAGGTGACCCGCTCGCCCAGTATCTGCCGGTCGTACTCGTGGGTGATCTCCGGCGATGTGCCGTAGTCGCGCACGTACGCCGGACGGCGACTGAGCCACGTCTTGCCACCCAGCCCGGCTGCCGGACGGATCGTGATGGACGACAGATCGGTCGTGATCTCACCCGACGTCAACGTGACCGGGACGCCGTGCTCGTCGCGCAGGCCACCGAACACCAACGGGACGTCGCTGTCGCGGCGCAGACGCGTCGCCGCCGTGCGCAGCAGATCGTGATCTTCGACCCGACCGACCTGTGCCACGACGTACCCCCTTCTGGGGCTAGACCTTGTGCCAGCACCCCGCGAACATGTGGGGTAGACCACACCCAGTTTGTCATGGTGTCCCGACACCCGCCCGGGGCGCCGATCGACTGCGATGACGAGGAGCAATCGTGAACGAGCAGAACATCAGTCACCTGTCCCACGAGGACCGGGTCTTCGACCCACCCGCGGACCTCGCCGCCGCAGCCAACGTCAAAGCCGACGTCTACGAGACCGCTGCCGCCGACCGGCTCGCGTTCTGGGGTGAACAGGCCGAGCGGCTCGACTGGGGCACCCCCTTCACCGACGTCCTCAATTGGACCAATGCGCCGTTCGCGAAATGGTTCGTCGGCGGCAAACTCAACGCGGCCTACAACTGCGTCGACCGCCACGTCGAGGCCGGTCGAGGCGACAAGGTCGCCCTGCACTTCGTCGGCGAGCCCACCGACGACACCCGCGACATCACGTATGCCGATCTCAAGGACCTGGTCTCCCAGGCCGCAAACACGCTGATCGACCTGGGCGTCAAGACCGGCGACCGCGTGGCGATCTACATGCCGATGATCCCCGAAGCGGTCGTCGCGATGCTGGCGTGTGCACGCCTCGGCGCCCCGCACACCGTCGTCTTCGGCGGCTTCTCGGCCGATGCCCTGTCGAGCCGGATCATCGACTGCGAGGCCAAGGTCGTCATCACCGCTGACGGCGGCTACCGGCGCGGCGCCCCCTCCGCCCTCAAGCCGGCTGTCGACGAAGCCCTCGAGAAGTGTCCCGACGTCACGAACGTCCTGGTCGTGCGCCGCACAGGTCAGGAGGTCGACTGGACCGAGGGCCGCGACGTCTGGTGGCACGAGACCGTCGAGGCCGCTTCGACCGATCACACACCGGAGATGTTCGACTCCGAGCATCCGTTGTACGTCATGTACACCTCCGGTACGACCGGAACACCCAAGGGCATCCTGCACACCACAGGCGGCTACCTGACCCAGGCGGCCTACTCGTTCTGGGCGGTCTTCGATCACAAGCCGGAGACCGACGTCTTCTGGTGCACCGCCGACATCGGTTGGGTCACCGGCCACTCGTATCTGACGTACGGACCATTGGCCGAAGGTGCCACTCAGGTCATGTACGAAGGCACCCCCGACTCCCCCAACAGAGGACGCTGGTGGGAAATAATTGAAAACTATGGGGTGAGTCTTTTCTACACGGCCCCGACCGCCATCCGCACGTTCATGAAGTGGGGCGACGACATCCCCGCCAAGTACGATCTGTCGTCGCTGCGCATTCTCGGATCGGTCGGCGAGTCGATCAACCCCGAGGCGTACGTCTGGTACCGCGACAACATCGGCGGCGGCCGTACCCCGATCGTCGACACCTGGTGGCAGACCGAGACCGGCGCACACATGATCACCCCGCTGCCCGGCGTGACGTCCGGTAAGCCCGGTTCGGCCATGACCGCGCTGCCCGGTATCGCTGCCGAAGTTGTCGACGACGCCGGCAATCCGGTCGAGAACGGAGAGGGCGGCTACCTCGTCATCACCGAGCCATGGCCGTCGATGCTGCGCACGATCTGGGGCGACGACGATCGCTACCGCGATACGTACTGGTCGCGCTGGCCGGGCTACTACTTCGCCGGTGACGGCGCCCGCAAGGACGAGGACGGCGCGATCTGGCTGCTCGGACGGGTCGACGACGTCATGAACGTGTCGGGGCACCGGCTGTCGACGACCGAGATCGAGTCCGCGCTGGTGTCGCACCCGAAGGTCGCCGAAGCAGCAGTCGTCGGCGCGAATGACGAGACGACCGGCCAGGCCGTTGTCGCGTTCGTGATCCTGCGCGAGTCTGCTGGCGACGGCGGAGAGGACGTCATCGCCGAACTGCGCAATCACGTCGGCACCCAGATCGGACCGATCGCCAAACCCCGTCAGATCATGGTCGTCCCGGAGCTGCCCAAGACCCGCTCGGGCAAGATCATGCGCCGGCTGCTGCGTGATGTCGCCGAGAACCGCGAGGTCGGCAACACCATGACGCTGGCCGACAGCGGAGTCATGGACCTGATCACGTCCGGCATGAAGACGTCCAAAGAGGACTGAGCGACACATCATGGTGACAGTGACCGCCGGTCTCCTGCGCGAGACTGGCGGTCACTTGTAGGGTCGGATCATGAGCACCCAGGAAGACCCGACCATCGGCCGGCTCGTCGCAGATGCCAGCCGAGACATCTCCGCACTGGTGCAGGCCGAGATCCAGCTGGCGAAGAGCGAGCTGACGGTCAGCGCCAAAGCCGGCGGAATCGGCGCGGCGATGATCGCGGTCGCCGGATTCCTCGGCCTGATGATCATCATCTTGCTGTCGATCTCGTTCGCCTACTTCCTGACCATGACCGGACTCGATCCGGCGTGGGCCTTCCTGATCGTCGCCGGCGCATATCTACTGTTGGCAGCACTGCTGATCTTGATCGGCATCAAGGCGCTGAAGAAGATCCGTGCGCCCAAACGAACGATCGCCACCGCCAAGGAGATCCCGGCCGCGCTGAAGGGTCAGTCCCCCCGCTGACGGTCGGTCCTACGCGCAATCGCCGGTCGAAACGGCCTTCGTCGCCCTGACCCCGTCGCGAGCGTCCTCGGCGACCTGCTCGGCCGTGAGCGCATATCCCGTCGACTTGTTCGAGACCGACGCCGCGAAGATCACCCCGAGCACGTCGCCCTTCTCCGACACCAGCGGACCACCCGAATTGCCCGACCGGACGAGTCCGCGCACCGAGAACGTCTGCCGGATGACCTGTCCGCGATCGTAGATATCGGGACTGCGCAGCCGGATCTCATTGCGGATACGGGCCGCACGGGCATCGAACGGGCCGTTCTCGGGGAAGCCGAGGATCGCCGCCGACTGTCCGTCCTTGCCGCCGGTGTCGAACTTCAGCGGGTCGAGGTCGACCCCGTCGACCGCGAGCACCGCGACATCAAGCTTTCGGTCGAACAGCACGACCCGCGTGGGCACCCGGCGATCGCCGATCACGATCGAGGGCTTCGAAACACCGGCCACAACGTGCGCATTCGTCATGATCCGCCCATCGGCATAGGCGAAGCCTGACCCCTCGATGCCACGGTCGCACTTGGCGCGGCCCAAGATCTTCACGACGCTGTCCCGCGCGCGCTCGACGCCCGGACGCGCCAGCGTCTCCTCATCGGGTGGACCGATCGCGACGATCTCTTCGCTCTGGAACGGATCGAGGTAGCGCGGGAAGATGTTGGAGTCGAGAACCTCGTTGAACGAGCGCAGCACGGAGGTCGCCTGCTTCGGCATGACGGCATCGACCCGTTGCAGGATCGACGAGTCCCGCGAGGCGACCGAGAGATAGGGAATCGAGGTTCCGCTGACCGAGTAGCCCAAAGCCCACGCCGCACACAGCACCGCGATGATGCTGAGTCCGCTTCCCGCCACAGCATCGACCCACCTCAACGGGCGCCACGTCATGGCATCGCGCAAGTCCGATCCCACGTACGCCCCGACGGCCTGCCCGATCGCGGCGGCGCCGATCACGAGCCCCAGCGCGAGCAGCGAACTCGACAAGGTCGGCGAATCACCCGAGAGCAATCGGGGGATCAGCGCGACTGCCAGCAGTCCCCCGACCAGCAGGCCCACCGTCGCGATGAGGTTGACCACGAAGCCCTGGAAGTAACCCGAGATCGCATAGCCGATCAGGATCACGACGATGATCAGATCGAGCGAGTTCATGCTGGCAACTCAGGCAGCGGGCGCACGACGCTGTCGTCCCACGGCTGTTCCCAGCCGACCTGCTCGAACAGTCGTGACACGATGCCGGCGGTGAATCCCCACAACGGCATCGGAGCGCCGACCTCGAAGCCGGGTCCCACCCAGCCCGACGAATGACGGATGCTGAACCGGTTGGCCGGATCCATGAGTCGGTGGATCGGCAGATGCAGCACCGACACGACTTCCTGGTCGCTGACCGGACCCAGAGGTTTGGGCTCCCGCCAGTGCGCGAGCACAGGAGTGACGGCAAAATTACTCGGCGGCACCCACAGCGTCGGCAACTCGCCGAACACATCGACGGTCGCCGGATCGAGACCTATCTCCTCTTCTGCCTCACGCAGCGCCGTCGCGGCCGGATCGGCGTCCTCAGGATCGGATTTGCCGCCCGGGAATGAGATCTGACCAGGATGGTTGCGCATGGTCCGTGAGCGCTCGGTCAACAACAGTTCGGGGCCGTCAGGACCTTCGGAGAACAGCATCAGCACCGCGGCCGGACGTGCATCCGGCGGCACATTCGTGAAATTGGGTGATAGATGCCGGGCCTCGACCGACGAGGCGAGCGTCGCGAGGGGGCGCAACCACGCAGGCAGGCTCGGGGCGGTCATGGAGTCCATTGTGGACTGCTGAGCCACATGGCGCCCCGTTGCGGCGTCACGCGGGTCCCTGTGTCGTCACGAGAGCCTCGGCTTCGACCGGATCGGTCGGTCCGATCCCGTACGACGGACACCACCGCGCGACCGGGCACGCGCCGCATGCGGGCTTCTTGGCGTGGCAGCGTCGTCGACCGTGCCAGATCAGGTGATGACTCAGCATCGTCCAGTCTTTGCGGGGAAAGATCGCTGCGATGGCATGCTCGGTCTTGATCGGGTCCTTGGCCACTTCGGGCGGTACCCAGCCGAGTCGGCGGACGAGGCGGGCGAAATGCGTGTCGACCGTCAGGCCGGGTACGCCGAAGGCATTGCCCAGCACGACGAAGGCCGTTTTGCGACCGACGCCCTGCAATGTCACGAGATCTTCCAGACGGCCGGGGACTTGTCCGTCGTAGCGTTCGACCAGCGCGGCCGACAACCCCAGCAAGCTGTCGGTCTTGGCTCGGAAGAATCCGGTCGGCCGGATGATCTCTTCGAGATCGGCACGTGCCGCCGCCGCCATCGCATAGGGATCGGGATAGGCCGCGAACAGCGCCGGAGTGATCGCATTGACCCGGCGGTCGGTCGTCTGGGCGGACAGCACCGTGGCGACCAGCAGCTCGAAGGGATTGCGGAAATCGAGTTCACAACCGGCGTCGGGATACGTTTCGGCGAGCACTCTGTTGACCTTGCGGGCCCGCCTGACGAGCGACGTGTCCGGGCGATTCACGGCATCGGTCACAATGGAAGCCTACGTGTCGCGGCGAGTGGTTGGCCCTGAACAGTCCGGATGTGGGAAACTGCACAAGGAACACCACATGGTGATCCCAGCAACGAGAGATAGGCAACACCGTGACCGACGACGTTCTCCGGCAGGCGCCGCTGTTCTCCGGCCTCGACGATGAGGTCGCGGGGGCACTCGAATCTTCGATGTCATCGTCGTCCTTACGCCGCGGGGAGATCCTGTTCAGCGAAGGCGATGACGGCAATCAGCTGTATGTCGTCACCGACGGCAAGATCAAGCTCGGTCGTACGTCCCCGGACGGTCGCGAGAACCTGTTGGCGATCCTCGGCCCCGGTCAGATGTTCGGCGAGCTCTCGTTCTTCGACCCCGGACCGCGCTCCGCGACGGCCACCGCCGTGACCGACGTCGAACTCAAGTCGCTGGGACACGAGGCGCTGTCGCCGGTCCTGAATGCGCATCCCGATGTCGCCCATGCGCTGCTGAACCAGCTCGCTGGTCGCCTGCGCCGCACCAACGAGGTTGTCGGTGACCTCGTGTTCAGCGATGTGCCCGGCCGTGTCGCCAAGGCGCTGCTCGATCTGGCCTCGCGTTTCGGCCGTCGCGCCGACGACGGCATCCACGTCAACCACGATCTGACGCAGGAAGAACTGGCCCAGCTGGTCGGCGCTTCCCGTGAGACGGTCAATAAGGCTCTGGCCGACTTCGCGAGCCGCGGCTGGCTGCGCCTCGAGCCCCGTAGCGTCGTCATCCTCGACCTGGAACGCCTCCAGCGTCGCGCCCGCTGACCACGGCGCACCTGCTCCGAACGCACCCACCTAGCGTCTTTGTCACGTACCCAGCGCTGCAACGCCAGGTACGTGACAAAGACGGTAGGTCTCGTGGGAAACCGACGACCGGGTCAGGCCAGATAGTCGAGTTGAGCTTTGACGCTCTGCTCGGCGGCCGGCCAGAGGATCTCGTCGACGTCCTTGTAGACCTTTTCGACGACTTCGCGCGGCGTCGACGCGCCGGCTTCCACCGCTGCCCTGACCTGGTCGAGTCGCTCGGCGCGGTGCTCCAGGTAGAAGTCGACAACCGGCTCGGGCGTCGTGATGACAGGGCCGTGGCCCGGCAGGATCCGCTCGACCAGACCCTCCTGCACGAGCTCGCGGATCAAGGCCAATGAGTCGAGGTACGCCCCGAGGACGCCGTCGGGATGTGCGATGACCGTCGTGCCCTGACCGAGGATCGTGTCGCCGGTCAGCAGTGAGTTCTCCGCGCCGATCAGGAAACAGGCCGAATCGGTCGTATGACCGGGAGTCGCGATGACCTCGAGCTCCAGGCCGTCGACGACGATCCGTTCCCCGTCCTCCAACGGGTCAGCACCGGTTGTGAAGTCCGGATCGAATGACCGGGTCGGCGCGCCCGTCAGTTCGGCGAACCGTCCCAACGCCTCGGTGTGGTCGAAGTGCCGGTGGGTGAACAGCACCAGCGCGACCTCCCCTGCCGCCGCGAGGACGTTCTGAAGATGCTGCTCATCGTTCGGCCCCGGATCGACGACAACCGATCGCGCGGCGCCCGGTTCGCGCAGGATCCAGGTGTTCGTGCCGTTCAGGGTCATGATGCCGGGATTCTCGGCCAGGACGAACGAGACCCGATCGGTGACCGTTGTGACGCTCATGCTGAATCCCCCAGATAGGTCTCGAGGTACGGCTCACCGTCGATCAGCACCAGTTTCGGCACGATCGTGGTGAACGTACGATCGGCCGAAGCAGCTACGACGGTCGCTGCCGTGTAGACCGAAACATCGCGGCACGTCGAGATCGTCGGCGGCATCATGGCGACCTCGCCGGCTTCGGCTGCGGCCAACGCCTTGGTCAACGGTGCCCACTCGGCATGATCGGCCTCACGGCTCATGGTTCCGACGGTCTGGCCGGCCGGAAGAGCAGCCACGAAGAACCTGGTGTCATAGCGCCGCGGTTCGAACTCCGGCGTGATCCAGTGGGCCCAGGCGCCGAGCAGATCTGCCCGCAGCACGAGACCGCGATCGTTCAGGAAGTCGGCGAACGCCAGTTCGCCGGCATCGAGGGCGACTCGTGCCGCTTCCATTTCATCGCCGGTTGTATCGGACACGATCGTCTCGCCATCAGGGCCTGCCAGAAGGATCCCGGTTTCCTCGAAGGTCTCACGAACCGCAGCAACAACCAGCCCACGGGCCAGGTCGGGCTCGCAGCCGAAACGCCGCCCCCACTCTTCGGCATCGGGGCCGAACCAGGGGATGTCGGGATGTGAATCAGTCGCCATGAGCCCGCCGCCGGGGAAAACGTACATCCCCGCCGCGAACGCCATGCTGGTCTGCCGACGCATCAAGTACGCCTCGATGCCGTCGTCCCCGTCGCGGACGACGACGATCGTCGAGGCGTCCCGTGGTTGGACCGGAGTCTGAGGCGGGTTCGCTGCCGAGTCGCGCAATCGTTCGGGCAGCGGGATGCGGATCATCGAACTTCCACCACCAGCTCGACCTCGACCGGCGCGTCGAGCGGTAGGACCGGGACGCCCACGGCGCTGCGGGCATGCTGACCGGCATCGCCGAACGCTGCGGCGAACAGCTCGCTCGCGCCATTGGCGACGCCGGGCTGGCCCGTGAAGTCGGGCGTGCTGGCGACGAAGACCGTCGCCTTGACAACGCGCACGATGTCGTCGAGCTCGACCTGCTGCCGCACGGCCGCGATCGCGTTGAGGGCGCACTGGCGCGCGCACTCGTACGCCGTCTCGGCGCTGACTTCGCCGCCGACCTTGCCCGTGGCGAGCAGTTGTCCGTCAGCCAGCGGCAACTGTCCTGACGTGAACACGAACTGTCCCGAGCGGACCGACGGCACGTAGACCGCGACGGGTGCCGGAGCAACTGGAACGGTGAGGCCGATCTCGGCAAGCCGCTCGTCGACGCCGGACATCAGGCGACCGGTCGCTTGAAGTAGCCGACAAGGCTTTCGGGGTTGGCGCCCGGAACGATCTGCACGAGCTCCCAGCCGTCAGAGCCGAAGTTGTCGAGGATCTGCTTCGAGACATGGACGAGGATCGGGGCGGTGAGGTACTCCCATTTGGTCATGATGTGACTGTATCTGGCGAAGCTGCCCTCCGATCCGGCCAGCCGTCTGAATCAGGCCTTTGCCGCTGCCAGCTTCAGAAGTTGGGTCGCCTGGTCGACCAGAACGTCGGCGGTCACGCCTGAGGCTTGGGTCAGGTTGACCGTGATGACAACACCGTCGACGAGGGCTGCGCCTTGCAGCTGAGTGTTCTCGCCGTCGCCGAATCGCCCCGTGACCGCGAACGCAGTATCACCGACCCCCGGGACGTCGGTGAGCTGCGCATCGGTCAGGGCAGAGACCGAGCCTGACTTATAGACCTCGAATCCGCCACCCAGATCAGCCTCAGGCTGGGTGTCGATCGCGACCGACGTCGCCCGAGGATCTTCCTGGTCGTACTCGCAGGCATCGAATGGCCCGACCTCGGAGGTGACGATCGCACCGATGATCTTGCCGACCTCATCGGCTGAGATCTCGGTGCACGGATCGAAGGCTTCGGCGACCTTGTCGCTGGAGTCTCCGGATTTGCCCGAGTCTCCCGAATCCACAGCGCCCTTGGCCGGAGAGGGGTCTTCGCTGCCTCCGCAGGCGCCGAGGGTCCACAACACGGCAGCGGTGACGGCGATGACGCATCGGCGCATGACAGAACTCCTTGGCCCGGGGAGCCTCCAGCGTAGGAACGTCTGAGACGGTCGGTAAGTAGGGAAATCACTGATCGAGAGGCGCCATCGCTCAAGCTCGGTAGGCTCGTGACGTGGCCCAATCGACCGAGCTCCATGTCGTCACCGGCAAGGGCGGCACCGGCAAGACAACCGTTGCCGCTGCTTTGGCGATCGCGCTGGCCGACAAGGGCAAGAAGGTTCTGCTCTGTGAAGTCGAGGGCCGTCAGGGCATCGCCCAGCTGTTCGACGTGCCGCCGCTGCCGTATGAGGAGCGGCTGGTCGCGGTCGGGCTGGGCGGCGGTGAGGTCTTCGCGCTCGCGATCGACCCGGAAGCAGCACTCCTGGAATATCTCGCGATGTACTACCGCCTGGGTCGTGCCGGCAAGGCACTCGACAGGTTCGGGATCATCGACTTCGCGACCACGATTGCGCCGGGGGTCCGCGATGTCCTGCTGACCGGCAAGGTCTATGAGGCCGCCAGACGCCGCGACGGCAACCGGTTCACGTACGACGCCGTGATCATGGACGCCCCACCGACCGGACGCATCACCCGGTTCCTCAACGTCAATTCCGAGGTGGCCGGCCTCGCCAAGGTCGGGCCTATCCGGCGTCAGGCCGACTCCATCATGCAGATGATGCGGTCGACAGCGACCCGCGTTCACCTGGTCACGGTGCTGGAGGAGATGCCGGTGCAGGAGACGATCGATGGCATCGCCGAGCTGACGTCCGAACGTCTGCCCGTCGGTCATGTCGTCCTCAATCTCGTGCGCCCATCACTCGTCTCGGCCGCCACCCGTGAGGCACTGTCCGACGGCAAACTCACCGCCGCGAAAGTCGCCAAGTCGCTGACCAAGACCCGGCTCCCCCAAGTCGCAGCCGAGCCGCTGATCGCGGGCGGGCTCGCCCACGTCGAGCGCCAGCACCTGCAGGACGGGCAGCGCGAGATCCTCGACGGGTGCGGCCAGAGTCTCGTCGAGCTGCCGCTGCTGAGTGATGCGATCGATCTAGGCGGCCTGTTCGAGCTGGCCGAACGGCTGAGGGAGCTCACATGACCGGCAAGGCCCAGACCAGCCCGTCGACCCGTAAGGGCCGCACTCCCGCCCGTGGCGGCCATCGGACCTCCCTGGGCGGCCGGCTCGACATCGATGCCCTACTCGGGTCACCTGCCACCGAGATCATCGTGTGCTGCGGTTCCGGGGGAGTCGGTAAGACCACGACGGCTGCGGCGTTGGCCCTTCGCGCGGCGGAGAAGGGTCGCAAGGTCTGCGTACTGACGATCGACCCGGCCCGCCGCCTCGCCCAGTCGATGGGGTTGACCGAGCTCGACAACACTCCGCGACCGGTCAAGGGCGCTGAGCTCGACGGTGGCTCACTCGACGCCATGATGCTCGATATGAAACGGACGTTCGACGAGGTCGTCGAACAGCATGCAACCCCTGAGAAGGCCGCACAGATCCTGTCGAACCCGTTCTACGTCGCTTTGTCGAGCTCGTTCGCGGGCACACAGGAGTACATGGCGATGGAAAAGCTCGGTCAGCTGCACGCGACCGGCACTTGGGATCTGATTGTGGTCGACACCCCGCCGTCCCGCTCCGCATTGGACTTCCTCGACGCGCCCGACCGGCTCGCGTCGATGCTCGACGGCCGGTTCATCAAGATCATGCTGGCCCCGGCGAAGGGCCCCGCACGGCTCCTGAGCGCCGGTTTCGGCATCGTCACCAGCGCACTCAACAAAGTGCTCGGCGCACAGGTGCTGACCGACATGCAGACGTTCATCGCCGCCTTCGACACACTGTTCGGAGGCTTTCGCCAACGCGCGGAGAGCACGTACGCACTGCTGCAGGCCGACGGAACCGCATTCGTCGTCGTCGCGGCGCCCGAGCCCGCTGCGATGCGGGAGGCCTCGTACTTTGTCGAACGACTCTCCGGCGAGCAGATGCCGCTTGCCGGCTTGGTGGTCAACCGGGTTCACGAGAATCCAGTCGAAGCCGTCAGCGCGGTCGACGCCGAATCGGCGAGCCACCAACTGAGCGCCGGCACCCCGACCGACAAGATGACCGCCGAACTGCTCGACATCCACGCCGACCGCATGCGGGTCGACGCGCGCGAGTCACGTCTCAAGCGACGTTTCAGTGCCGCCCATCCGGCTGTGCCGACGGTGTCGGTCGCCGCTCTTCCCGGCGACGTCCACGATCTCGACGGGCTACGTCAGATCGGTGCTCTTCTGGCCGAAACGGCTCAGACAGCGACCTGAAGGATACTGCGCCACGCGGTGACGTTCGGGCGACGACGCAGCAGCGCACGGCGTTCGCGCTCAGTCATTCCACCCCACACACCCCACTCGATGCGGTTGTCGAGCGCTTCGGCCAGACATTCGGCGCGTACATGACACGTCCCGCACACCTGCTTCGCGCGAGTCTGCTCAGCGCCCTTGACGAACAAAGCATCAGACTTACCACGGCAAGCAGCATCAGCTGCCCAATTTTCATTCCACATATCCAAACCTCCCCGAGACCGGCCACGGTGGCCGAAGTTGGTTACTTTCAAATCTAGGAACTTGGTCCCCCCGGCGTCAGAGCGTTGTGGACCATTTTGTCTAGCCACAAATGACTAGACAGCTTGTCGCCTGGCAGCTTCGCTATCACTGGTCACGTACTCTGTCTTCTATGGCATTGGACGACTTTCGCAGCTCCCTACGACGCGCAGCCCAGTCTGAAACCCGCAGCCCGCGCAAGTCAGTACTGATCGGAGCGATAGCTCGGCTCTCTGGTTTGGGTGGCCTCCTGGTCGCGATGATGCTGATCCCCGCCACCGCAGTCGTCGCCATCACGTTCAACAAGGTGACCACCGACGTCGTCAATCTGCCGCTGACCCTCGAAGATCAGCCGAGCGCCCAGACGACGCGTCTCCTTGCCGCCGACGGCTCCCTCATCGCGTATTTCTACAAGGAGAACCGGCAAGACGTGCCCCTCAAGGAGATCGCGCCGGTCATGCAGCAGGCGCAGCTCGCGATCGAGGACAACCGGTTCTACGAGCACGGCGCGCTCGACCTCAAGGGAACACTGCGAGCCCTCGTCAACAATGCCTCCGACGGTCAGACGCAGGGCGGATCGTCGATTACGCAGCAGCTCGTCAAGCTCACCCTCGTGTCACAGGCCAAGACCAAGGAACAGGTCCGCGCCGCGACCAAGAAGTCCACGGCCCGCAAGATCCGTGAGCTGAAGCTCGCGATCCAGTACGAAGAGACGCACACCAAGGACGAGATCCTGGAGCGCTACCTCAACCTGGCCTACTTCGGCGGCGGCGCGTACGGTATCAGCGCTGCGGCCGATCGCTACTTCTCCAAGAGTCCCGACAAGCTCAACGTCCGCGAGGCGGCGACTCTCGCGGGCCTGGTCAAGAACCCGGTCGACCTGGATCCCAATGTCTACCCCGAGAAGGCTTTGCAGCGTCGCAACACGGTTCTGGCCGTCATGGCCAAGCTCGGCAAGATCACCCAGGCCGACGCCGACAAGTTCTCGGCCGAGCCGCTCAAGCTGAAGACCACGGAGTTCCCGAACGGCTGCGTCGACTCCAGCGCCGAATACTCATGCGACTACGTCCGGCAGTGGCTGTTGGCCCAGCCAGCTCTCGGCAAGACCGCGGTAGAACGCCAAGCAGTACTCGAACGCGGCGGTCTGACAATCAAGTCGAATATCGACGTCAGCATGCAGAAGGCGACCGACAACGCCGTCTACGACACCGCCAAGACGACCGACCTCCAGGCGATCGCCGCCTTGGCCTCGATCGAGCCCAAGACCGGCAAGGTCCGCGCGCTGTCGCAGTCGCGCACGATGGGCCGCGACAAGAAAAAGGGTGAGTCGTACATCAATTTCACGGTGCCGACCGCGTACGGCCAGTCCGGTGGATTCCCGGCCGGCTCGACGTTCAAGCTCTTCACGGTGGCGGCCGCGCTCAAAAAGGGCATCGACGTTAGCAAGACCTACAATTCTCCGCGCAGCATGACGATTCCCGCGGGCACCTACTTCGATTGCGAGGGTGGGGGCACCGGTCCGTGGAAGGTCGACAACTCGACGAGTTCAGGCACGATGAATATGTACACCGGGACGCGCCTGTCGGTAAACACCTACTTCGCCCAACTGGAGAGGGACGCCGGTCTCTGCAACGCCGTGAAAGCCGCCGAGTCGATGGGCATCACGGTTCCGTTCCCCAATGAAAATTCGAATGCCAACAATCAGGTCCCGTCATTCACCCTCGGCGTGACCAACGTCAGCCCCTTGGATATGGCCAACGCCTACGCGACCTTCGCTTCCGGCGGCTTGTTCTGCAAGCCTCGCCCGGTCTCAGAGATCCTCGATTCTTCGGGCAAGGTACTGAAGAAGTACCGCGCCAACTGCGAACGCGTCCTGACCAAGGACCAGGCCGCCCAGATCAATGACATTCTGCGGGGCCTCCAGCAGCCTGGCGGCTTCGGCTACAACAATGGCACCGGCCTGAAGATCCCGTCTGCAGCTAAGACCGGAACCGCTCAAGACAACCAATCGGTCTGGTACACCGGCTACACGCCGGAGTTGTCGACCGCCTCGATGATCGCCGGCGTCAAGAAGAACGGCAGCCCACGCTCATTGGCCGGCGTCAAGGTCAAGGGCGCCTTCCTGAACTTCCAGGCCGTCGGTGGCTCCTCCCTCGCCGGACCCATGTGGGCCAAGGCAATGAAGAAGATTCAGGACTCCTTGGCGCCAGTGAACTTCGACACCCCGCCGAAGCGTCAGCCGGTCGCAGTCAAGAAGGATCCCAAAAAGAAGAGCGACAACGACCGCGGCAACCGCGGTCGCGGTAGAGGCCGTGACTAGGAACCGAGACCACCCTCCTGTCCAGATCCAGCATCGGCGGGCGATCGATCCGCGTCAGGCACCGCCGGAACGTTGATCGGTCGTAGGCGTTCGATGTCGCCGTCTGGCGGAGCGAGCAATTCTTTGGCAGCCATGATCGCCATGGGAGTATCCGGATAGACCAGTCCTCGAAGACGGAGCTCCTCGGCCACGCCCAAAGAACTCAGGACATCTTCGTGACCAGGCGCGATCCCGGACAGCATCACCGTGATGCCGCGGTGCTCGAGCTTGGCGATGGCGTCACCCAAGACGCGTGCCCCAGTTGAGTCGATAGCAGTGATTCTGGACATGCGCAGGATGACGACCTTCACATCGGCGATCTCTGGCAGTTCGAGCAGTAGGCGGTGGGCCGCGGCGAAGAAGAGCGGGCCATCAAGCCGGTAGGCGACGATGTGCTCGCTTAGCAGGGCATGTTCCTCAACACTGTGGTCAGCTGCTTCCAGCGGCATCTTGTCCAGGCGAGCGCTTCTGGCGACAGCACGCAGCGCCAGGATCGCCGCAATGGCGACGCCGACGCCGACTGCCGTGACGAGGTCGACCATCACGGTGACAGCGAAGGTCAAGGCGACTATGGTCGCGTCAGATCTGGTGGACCGCATCAACGTGCGTATCGACCCGGCCTCGACCATCTTGATGCACGTAGCGAACAGGACGCCGGCAAGTGCCGCCAACGGAATGTGCGATACCAAAGGTGCAGCTGCGAAGACGACGATGAGCAGAACCACCGAATGGGTGACAGCCGCAAGACGCGAGCTTGCTCCCGCACGGACATTAACTGCAGTCCGGGCGATCGCAGCCGTGGCCGGCACCCCACCGAACAACGGCGCCACCACGTTCGCGAGTCCTTGGCCGAACAGCTCCCGATCAGGATCGTGCTGTTCGTTGATGGTCATACCGTCAGCGACGGTCGCGCACAACAGGCTCTCCAGCGCCGCAAGTGCAGCGACTGCCAGCGCAGACGTGACCAGCGGACCGACGTCGCCGAGGTCGACGAACCTCAGCGACGGCACTGGCAGGCTCGATGGGAGGTGACCGAGCGAGATCAGCCCCAGGTCGAAGGTTCGAGCCAGCACCGTGACAAGCAGGATGCCGATCAGTGAGAACGGCACACCGGGACGCCATCTGCCACCGCCGATCATGAGCGCGGCGACGGCCACGGCAACCACTAAGGGTGCGACGTGGGGGTCGTGGATGTACTGACGCACCGCATCTGCGGCACTCGCCCACACTCTGTCGCCCGAGACATGCGCTATCCCCAACGCAGAGGGCACCTGCTGGAGGGCGATGACCACGGCAATACCTGCCGTAAAGCCCTCAATGACCGATATCGGCAGAAAGTGCACATAGCGACCCAGCCGAGCCGCCGCCATGGCCATGAGCAACAGTCCCGCCATGACCCCGACCATCAGGACACCTGAGACACCGAAGTGGTGGACGACAGGCACCAGCACCACCGTCATCGCACCCGTTGGGCCCGAAACCTGCACGTTGGAGCCGCCGAACACCGCGGCGACTATTCCAGCGACCACGGCTGTGGCAAGTCCTGCCTGCGCGCCGAGACCGGAGGCAACCCCGAAAGCCAGTGCGAGCGGCAACGCCACGACGGCGACCGTCAATCCCGCGATCAAGTCCTGCCGAGGGTTTCTCTGTACCGCCGCCAAATCCGCGCGGGTTGGAAGAAGCTCGCTGGCTCTGGACCGAGACCTTCGCATGAGTTCGGTGGTTGCCCGGAGCAACGGAGTGACGTTCACACTGGTTCGGCCGAATCGCGTAGGTCCGCCAGGAGACCTTCCTGGCCGACCCACATTGACGCGAGGATACGACGCCCGTACAACAGAAGTTGGGCGACGTCGGATGTTGCGAGCGTGTAGAGGACCGTCGCCCCGTCGCGTGAGGAGCTGACGAGCCCGGCTCGTCGGAGCACGGCGAGTTGTTGCGACAAGTTGGACGATTCGACCTCGATGTCTGCGAGCAGATCTCGCACAGGTCGTGGACCATCCTGGAGGAGTTCAAGCACCCTGATCCGGACGGGATGGCCCAAGGTTCGGAACAGTTCGGCCTTCGCCTGGTACAGGGGCACGTTCGCCGTCATGTGTGGACCTCGATAAGGAGTGTCGGATACGTCACTTGCAGGATACAACACTTGAAGAATTCTTCAATTGCTGTAGCGTTCCGGATATTCCAAGGTCTGCCGAGCGTGGCAGGTCAGTCGAGAGGATCGCGCAACCATGACAGACGTTGAATTGGCACTGGACAAGGCCGGCTTGAAGAATCAGGGCGTGCGCGATTACGTGCGCTACTGGGCCGAGCTCACGGGTGCGGAGGCGGTTGAGGTTGTCAGTGCGGCTGATGATGCGCGGCTGATTCAGGAGGCGTTGGCTGCGGGGGAGCTGGAGCCGGCTGGTGACGGTTTGTATTACTCGCGCAGTTATCACAAGGACACTGCTCGTTCTGAGGAGCGCACGATCGTCGCGACGAGCAGTGAGTCCGACAAGGGTGTGTATAACAATTGGCGTCCGTCGTCGGAGATGAAGCCCCTGCTCGAGGACCGCATGCGGGGAGCCTCGAAGGGCAAGACGATGTACGTCATCCCCTATCTGATGGCTCCTGCCGGTAATGCGCTTGCACCGTATGCGACGGGCGTTGAGCTGACGGATGCGCGCACGGTGGTTCTGCACATGATCCGGATGTCGCGGGTCGGTGCGCAGTATCTTGAGGACCTCGACGACCCGAATCAGTTCGTGCGTGCGGTGCACGTGACCGGTGACCTGGAGAACCTCGGTCAGGGCACACCTGATGACCAGCGCTATTTCGTCACGGTCGCCGACGAGCGCACGATCTTGCACTACGGCTCGTCCTATGGTGGGAACGCGTTGTTGGGCAAGATCGCCCACGGCCTGCGTCAGGCCGCCTACGACGGTTGGGCGTCCAAGAAGTTCCTGGCCGAGCAGTACATGCTGATCGGCATCCACGACAAGCAGACCGGCAAGACGTACCACGTCTGCGGTGGTTTCCCGAGCGCTTCGGGCAAGACGAACCTGGCCATGATGCTGGCCCCCGACGCGCTGGGCGACCGGTATCACGTGTCGTTCTACGGCGACGACATCGCCTGGCTGTGGGTCGATGAGGCCACCGGCAAGCTGTATGGCATGAATCCCGAGTACGGCGTGTTCGGTGTGGCTAAAGACACCAACGAAACAACGAACCCGACAGCACTGGGCTCGATCGCACCGGGCACGCAGGCGATCTTCACCAATATCGCCTACAACCCCGTCACCGGTCAGGTGTGGTGGGAAGGACGTACACCAGCACCGCCGGCCGATCCGACGAACTGGTTGGACTGGAAGGGCAATCCGATCACGGATCGGACCCCCGAGCAGGCCGGTGAACCGTGGGCACACCCCAACAGCCGCTTCACCACGACGCTGGACAACGTTCCCAATATCGCCCCCGACTACGACGCGCCTGCCGGTGTGCCGATCGACGCGATCATCTTCGGTGGACGTACCCGTGACCGCGAGCCGTTGATCCGCGCGATCCACAACCTGGCCGAAGGCGTCTACGACGGTCTGACCCTGGGCGCTGAGGCAACGTCGGCGGCCGAGGGCAAAGAAGGCGTCCTGCGCTACGACCCCATGTCGAACCGTCCATTCATGGCCTACGGCGAGGGCGACTACGCCCAGCACTACCTCGACATCGTCGGTGCCGCGTCCCAGCCGCCGATCTTCGCTCACGTCAACTGGTTCCAGCGCGATCCCGAAGACGGCCACTTCCTATGGCACGGCTACCGCGACAACCTGCGCCCGCTGCTGTGGCTGCTGCAGCTCAAGAACGGTGAAGTCACCGGTCGCCAGACCCCGGTCGGCATCATCCCCACAGCCGACGAACTCAACCTCGAGGGCGTCGAGATCAGCGACAAAGACCTCGAAACCATCTTGTCGATCGACATCCCACGCTGGCAGCAGGAAATGGGCTACCGCGAGGAACACCTCAAGCAGTTCCGCGACCTGCCCGAAGCGATCTGGGAAGCCCACCGCCGAGTAGCAGCAGCACTCAACGACTAACCACGTTTGACCAAAGCGATAACGCAGACAGAACCCGATTCTCACATCCAGCCGAAAGCTGCAGCTCGCAGGACTAGGCGCCGAGCTGGCGCTTGACCTCCGCGGCCACGGCACCGCCGTCGGCCTTGCCCTTGACCTGCGGCGACACGATCCCCATGACCTTGCCCATCGCCTTCATACCCTGACCCGCAGCTCCTGTGGACTCCACCGCCGCTGTGACGACCGCCGCGATCTCGTCGGCACTCATCTGCGCCGGGAGATACTCGGCGAGGATCGCTGCCTCGGCGGTCTCCTTCTCAGCAAGCTCGGGACGATTGCCGTCGGCGAACGCTTGGGCCGCCTCCCGGCGCTTCTTGGCCTCGGCACCGAGCACCGTCAGCACATCGTCGTCAGTGAGCTCATGCGCCTCCTTGCCTGAGACCTCGGCGTTGGTGATCGCGGTGAGGACCATGCGCAGGACCGACGTCCGCAACGCATCGCGTGCCTTCATCGACGTCGTGAGATCTGAGTGGAGTTGATCCTTGAGAGCTGACATGTCACCAGTGTCCCACCAGCCGGATGACATGCTGGACCCATGCGCCCTCTCATGTGGTCCGCCGCAGCGGCGGCAGCCGGACTGGCCTACGCGACGATCGAGGCACACGCCTTCACGCTGCGCCACGTGACGGTCCCCGTCCTGGCACCCGGATCGGCGCCGCTACGTGTCCTGCATCTCTCAGACACTCACATGACCCCTGGGCAGCATCGCAAACAACAGTGGCTGCGCGGTCTCGCCGACCTCGCCCCCGACCTCGTCGTCAACACCGGCGACAATCTGGCCCACCTCGACGCGGTCCCGTCGGTGCTGCGGGCCTATGGCGATCTGCTCGACCTGCCGGGCGTCTTCGTGTTCGGCTCGAATGACTACTTCTCGCCCGTGCGCAAGAACCCCGTCAACTATCTCAAGGGCGGCACGGGCGTCAGCTCACACGGCGACTGGCAACGTACCAAGGACCTGCCGTTCGAAGAACTCCGTTCGGCCTTCACGCAACGCGGTTGGACCGACCTGAGCAATCGTCACGACGCCTTGACCATCGCGGGGAGACGCCTGTCGTTCGTCGGAGTCGACGATCCGCATCTGGAGTACGACGTCCTCGACGACGAGCCGGCCGATGCGACCGCAGACCTGGCGATCGGCGTCGCCCACGCTCCCTACCTGCGCGTACTAGATCGCTGGAACTCCCTCGGCTATCCGCTGATCATGGCCGGACACACCCACGGCGGGCAGCTCCGCCTGCCGTTCTACGGCGCGCTCGTGACCAATTGCGATCTCGACCGTGCCCGCGCCCGAGGGCTTCACAACCACCAGACCAGCGGTCACGACCCCTCGTGGCTACACGTCTCGGCCGGCCTCGGGACGTCGCCGTTCACGCCCGTCCGCTTTGCATGCCGCCCCGAGGCAACGCTGCTCAACCTGACTGGGATAGACTCTTCCAGTTCCCTCTCGTAGGGAGCGTCGGGCTGTGGCGCAGCTTGGTAGCGCGCGTCGTTCGGGACGACGAGGCCGCAGGTTCAAATCCTGTCAGCCCGACACATCGAAACTCCCGGATCTGCGAAAGCAGGTCCGGGAGTTTCTCATTTATGCTTCCCTCAGACCGTTGTGTGACCTACCGCACGCTGTGTCAAACTGGAGCCATGGTCGACAAGCAGGAGCCCACCAAGCGCGTGGTCAAGCGGGTGGTCAAGAAGACGGTCGTACGCCCGGCTGCGCAGAACGAGACGCCACCGACCGTCCGCTACGGACGCCCTGTGGCGACGGCGACCAAGTCCGCCAAACCCCAGGCCAAGCTGGCGCCGAGCAAGCCTGCTGCCCGAACTGCCGCAGCGCCCAAGACCAAGCCACAGCGCCCCAGCGTCGATATCGGCGCGAAGCTCAGTGCTGCCGGTCATCGCCTCAGCGACGCCTGGTGGGTCGTCGCTGACGGCGTCCGAGACGGTTCACGGTCGGCTTGGAAGTTCTCCTCAGCCCGCGCCCGCCAAGTCGCGAGTTGGCGTCTGCCGCACATCAACCCATACCTCGCCTCGGCCATCACCGGCGCGATCGTAGGCGTGACGTCAGTCGGCCTCGGCTTCGCAGCGCTGCACGTGTTCGACCAGGTCCGTGGCGTGTCGACCGGCGGCGGCCTGTGGGGCGGCATCACCTTCATTGCGATCAGTCTTCTTGTCGCCTGGCTCGGACGAGCCCTTCTGGCCGGATTTGGATCGCACTCGGCCCGTCTGACGAGCTTCCTCGGCATCATCTTGACGATTGTCGCGATCCTCGGCCTGTTCCTCGATCAGGTCCAGACGGCTGCGGCCCTTGTCGTCATCCCAGTCCTGGCTATCGCGTCGTACGCGCTCGCCCACTGGCTGATCGACCTGGCCGAGCACGCACCTGTCGAGATCGACTGAACCTTCCGGGACGTCAGACGAGCAGTTCTGCGATCTGGATCGTGTTGAGCGCAGCACCCTTGCGGAGGTTGTCGCCACTAACGAACAGCGTCAGACCACGGTTACCGTCAACGCTCGAGTCCTGACGGATCCGCCCGACGAGGCTCGGATCGGAGCCGGCGGCCTGCAACGGCGTCGGGACGTCGACGAGCTGCACGCCGGGCGCAGCCGCCAGTAGCTCGGTCGCGCGCGCAACGGTCAGCTCCCTGGCGAACTCGACGTTGATCGACAGCGAGTGTCCGGTGAACACCGGGACGCGCACGCAGGTGCCCGAGACCCGAAGTTCCGGGATGTGCAGGATCTTGCGCGACTCGTTGCGGAGCTTCTGCTCCTCGTCGGTCTCGAAAGAGCCGTCGTCGACGACCGATCCGGCCATCGGCAGGACGTTGAACGCGATCGGTGCGACGTAGACGGCCGGATCGGGGAACGCCACGGCGCTGCCGTCATAAGCCAGCGCGTCAGCCTTGTCGATGACCGCGGACGCCTGGCCATGCAGCTCACGGACACCGGCGATGCCGGAGCCGGAGACCGCTTGGTAGGTGCTGACGATCAGCCGTACGAGGCCGGCCTCGTCGTGCAGGGGCTTGAGCACCGGCATCGCGGCCATCGTGGTGCAGTTGGGGTTCGCGATGATGCGACGGTGTGCGAGCGCGATGTCTTCGGGGTTGACCTCGCTAACGATCAGCGGAATCTCGGGATCCTTGCGGAATGCCGATGAATTGTCGACGACCATCGCGCCGGCCTCGGCGAAACGCGGCACCTGGGCGCGCGACGTCGTGGCACCCGCGGAGAACAGCGCGATATCGATTCCGGAGAGATCGGCGACATCGGCGTCCTCGATGACGATCTCCTCACCACGGAACGGCAAGGTCTTGCCGGCGGAGCGCGGCGACGCGAAGAAGCGCACCCGATCGGCGGGGAAGTTCCGCTCCTCCAGGATGCTGCGCATCGCGACGCCGACCTGACCGGTCGCGCCGACTACGGCAAGTGTTGTCATCGTCCGGTACCTCCGTAGACCACGGCCTCGACTTCGTCGGTGCCCAGATCGAAAGCCGCGTGGGCGGCGTTGACGGCGGCATCGACGTGCGCCTCGGCCACGACGACCGAGATGCGGATCTCCGACGTGGAGATCATCTCGATGTTGACTCCGACATCTGCCAGCGCGCGGAAGAACTTGGCGGTGATACCGGGCTCCGAACGCATGCCGGCGCCGACGATCGACACTTTGCCGACGCTGTCGTCGTACTGGAGTCGCTCATAGCCGACCTCCTCCTGGAGACGTGCCAGCGCCGTCATGGCGGTCTGGCCATCGGCCTGCGGCAAGGTGAACGAGATATCGGTCAGCGCCGTGGCGGCCGCCGACACGTTCTGGACGACCATGTCGATATTGATCTGTGCATCCGCGAGGGCCTGCAGAATCGCCGCCGCGAAACCGATCTTGTCGGGCACGCCGACGACCGTGATCTTCGATTCGCTGCGATCGTGCGCGACACCGGAAATGATGGCTTGTTCCATGGTTACCCCTTCAGTGGCGCCGTCGGCCGGGATGACGTCCTCAGCCTTGACGACCCAGGTGCCTGTCTTGTCGGAGAACGACGACCGAACGTGGATCGGCATGTCGTTGCGGCGGGCGTACTCGACGCACCGCAGATGCAGGATCTTGGCGCCGTTGGCCGCCATCTCGAGCATCTCTTCGTACGAGATGCGCGGGATCTGGCGGGCGTTCGGCACGATCCGCGGGTCGGCGGTGAAGATTCCGTCGACATCGGTGTAGATCTCGCACACGTCGGCGTTCAATGCCGCGGCTAGAGCTACGGCAGTCGTGTCGGAGCCGCCGCGGCCGAGCGTCGTGATGTCCTTGGTGGTTTGCGAGACACCCTGGAAGCCGGCAACGATCGCGACGGCACCTTCAGCGAGCGCGACCTCGATGCGGCCTGGAGTGACGTCGATGATCTTGGCCCGGCCATGTTCGGCGTCGGTGATGACTCCGGCCTGCGAGCCCGTGAACGAGCGCGCTTCTTGGCCGAGGTTGCCGATCGCCATCGCGAGCACGGCCATGCTGATCCGCTCTCCGGCGGTCAACAGCATGTCGAGTTCACGCGCTGCGGGCAGCGGCGAGACCTGATTGGCGAGATCGATGAGTTCATCGGTCGTATCGCCCATGGCTGAGACCACGACGACAACATCGTGGCCGGCCTTTTTGGTGGCGACGATGCGTTGGGCGACCCTCTTGACGCTTGTTGCGTCGGCGACCGAGGAGCCACCGTACTTCTGGACGACAATGCCCACGGTTCTGTCCTACCTGGTGGTGACGTACGGATGCGCGACGCTGCGCGCCCTTGAGTCTAGCGGTTGCTCAGGGGCGAGCGCATCGGCGATCCTGCCGATGGACATCGAGATGCGGTCAACCGTTGCTGGTGGCCGAGCCGATCGTCGTGCGTCCTTCGAAGGCGCGGCCGAGGGTGAGCTCGTCGGCGTACTCCAGGTCGCCGCCGACCGGCAGGCCGCTGGCGAGCTTGCTGACCCGCAGACCGTACGGCGACAGCATCCGGATCAGGTATGTCGCGGTGGCCTCACCCTCAAGGTTGGGATCGGTCGCGATGATGACCTCGGTGACGGCGCCGTCCTGCAACCGTTGGAGCAGCTCTTTGATGCGCAGCTGATCGGGGCCGACCCCTGCGATCGGCGAGATCGCACCGCCGAGCACGTGATAGCGACCGCGGAATTCACGGGTGCGCTCGATCGCGACGACGTCCTTGGACTCCTCGACGACGCACAGCACGCTCGGATCGCGGCGTGGATCGGCGCAGATGCGGCATTCGGTGTCGACCGTGACATTTCCGCAGATCGAGCAGAAATGGACCTTGGCCTTGACTTCGAGCAGCGTCGCAGCGAATCGCCGGACGTCCTCGGGATCGGCGTCTAGCAGGTGGAACGCGATACGTTGCGCGCTCTTGGGACCGATGCCGGGCAATTGCCCGAGCTCATCGATCAGATCCTGAATCACACCGTCATACATAGGTGGCTCAGTCTAGGTTGCGGCTCCCCACAGAACACCCTCGACTGGCGCAAAACCGGCCCCGAGCGGTGCGGCGTGGACAGACACGCCGTCTCATTCTGACCAGAACGCACCGCTCGGCGTCACTGGGTCAGGAAGTTCTGCAGTATGTCGTGCCCGCGAGCGGTCAGGATCGATTCGGGATGCATCTGCACGCCCTCGACGGGGTGGGTGCGGTGACGGACTCCCATCACGACGCCCGACGCGGTGTGCGCCGTGGCCTCCAGCTCGGGCGGCAAGGTGGCGGGGTCGATCACGAGCGAGTGATAGCGGGCGCACACCATGGGCGTCGGCAGCCTGGCGAAGACGCCGTGACCGTCATGGTGCACGAGGGACGGTTTGCCGTGGACGACCTCATCGGCCCGGACGACGGTCGCACCGTAGACCTCGCCGATCGCCTGATGTCCGAGGCACACCCCCAAGATCGGAGTCGTGGCTCCGAGCCTGCGGATCGCTTCCATGCTGATTCCCGCCTCGGCCGGCGTCCCTGGTCCGGGGGACACGATTAAATGGGTGAAGTCACCGCGTCGGCGTGCCGCGACGAGCTCATCGACCCTCACGGCGTCATTGCGCACGACTTCGGCCGAGGCGCCGAGTTCGCCGACGTACTGCACGAGGTTGTAGACGAATGAGTCGTAGTTGTCGATGAACAGGACTCTGGCCCGGGCACCCACCCCCTTGGCCGGTGCGTTGGCGTCCATTGCGGCCGAGTTCGTGGACGCTGGCGCACCGCCCCTGAGGAGGGTGCGGAGCCAGGTCGTGGTGCGGCCTGTGGGCCATTGGCCGATTCCTCCGCACGAAGTGATCGGGACGACTCCACGCAGCGAATTTGTCACGAACACCTCTGTCGCCGACGACAGATCGGCCGCGGTGATTCTGCGCTGGAACACCGGCACGCCAGCGTCACGCAGTATCTCGATGACCCGCGCTCTGGTCACGCCCGGGAGGATTCGGCCGTCGACCGGCGGCGTGTGCACCCCGTCATCGTGAACGACGAAGAGACTGGCACGCCCCGTCTCCAGCAGAGAGCCGTCATCGGCGATCAGCAGCAGCTCATCGTCGGACGGGCCCTCGCGCGCGATGCTCCGCCGGTCGACCCATTTGTGTTGCCCGAGACCCGCAGACAGCACGCGTGGAGTGAGATTCCAGCTCTCCGCATCGTCGCCGATCGGCCAGGTCGTCATCGTGACGTCGACATCGGCGCCTGAGGGGACGGCATCGGCCCGCAAGCGGTGACGCCCCATCAACCCCGCGGCCCGACGCTTGACCGCCTCATCGAGACCGGCCCTGATCGTGGTTCCGTAGACCGCGCGAACGCTCGCATCAAGGCGGGCCAGGTGCGCTTCGAGATCGGTTACGACCCCGTCGACCACAAGCATCGTGTCGAAGATGCCAAGCGACTCGTCGACCGTTGCCGAGTGAGACGGTCCCGCGCCGGTCCTGCTCTGTTCGACGGGCGGCGCCTCGGCGATCAGATCGAGCCGACCGCCGATCGCCTCGATCAACGGCCGCGCCTTGACCAGACACTCGGCGTACTCGCCCTCGGGCGTCGAGTCGGCCACCACACCCCCGCCGACGCCGAGCCAAACCCTGTCGCCGGAGAACTCGAACGTCCGGATCACGACATTGAGCTCCAGCCCGGCGGCCGGACTGACATGCCCGATCGCGCCGGTGTAGGCCTCGCGCGCGGTCGTCTCCAACTCGTTGATGATCTCCATCGCCCGGACCTTCGGCGCGCCGGTCACCGATCCTGGTGGGAAGGTCGCCCGCAGCAAGTCGGAGTCACGTACACCTCGGCCCACATGACTCACGACATCAGAGACCAGGTGCCAGACCGAGTGGCGTTCGGCACGGGTCATCGCCGGAACCCGTACCGATCCCGGCACGCTGACCCGCCCCAGATCATTGCGCATGAGATCGACGATCATGACGTTCTCTGCGCGGTTCTTGGCAGAGGCGACCAGTTCGTCCGGGTCGGTGTCGAGCGCGGCTGTGCCCTTGATCGGCGAGCTCAACACCTCATCGCCCGTCCGGCGCAGGAACAGCTCGGGCGAAAAGCTCACCAAGGCACCCTCAGGGCTCGACACATACGCCGCATAGGCCGGCCGGAGCTCTTGCACCCCCGCACAGAACACGTCGAGCGGATCACCGGCGAACGGCGCCTCCAGTCGGACGCAGAGATTGGCCTGGAAGATATCGCCTGCTGCGATGTGCTCGAGGACCGTGGCGAGGGCGGCTCGATGTCGATCGGGCGAGGGCGTCATCTCGAACGTGCCGACGTCGTACGACCGAGCCGACTCGAACGGACCTGTCAGCATCGCCAACACCCGGGCGTCACGCTCGTCGTCGCGGGTCAACGACTCGAACCACCAGACCCCGTCGCTCAACCGGAGCACATGATCGTAGAACGCCAGGCGATGATCGGGTTGCGGCTCGAGTCGCCGTGGCGCTGCGGGCAGCTGTTCGACGAGCCGTCCGAGTTGATAGCCCCACGCACCGATCCAGCCACCGCCGAATCCCGCCACCTCCGCCGGCAAGGGATCGAGGTCGATTCCGTTGAACGGGTCACCGTCGAGTACCTCGACCGGATCGAAGGCGATCAGCGCTTCGCCGTGATGCCACGCACCCATGAGGGCGACCAGACGTGACCGGCCCCGAAAGCGCCGCAGAACCTCCAGCGGGTCGGCATCGAAGTCGATCCGCTGCCGGATCAGCTCAGTCGAATGGTGTCTCGTCAATGACTTGCGCTCCCAGCTCGCGACTCAGCAGGAGTTCCGGGTCGACCACCTCGAAATCGACAACCGGGTCATTGCGGTCCGCCGATGCGTCAGGGTCCTCGCGGGTCTGCGGCGAGTGCTGCTCGCGCATGGCCTGCCGAACCGAATCGGGGACTGCGACGGCCGCCGATTGAGGTTGAGGCGGCTCTGGGGCGGCGGAAGGCTCATCGACATCGGGGACGCCGGGGCGTGCGCTCGGGTCGACGATCGCCTCGATCCGCCAGTTGACGCCCAAGACCTCCTGCAGCGCCTTCTTGACGTAGTCGTCGGAGCCGCTGTTCATGAACGAGTCACGTGCGCCGGCGTTGACCAGAGCGATCGTCAAGGTGTTGCCGTCAAGGCCCATGACTTGGGCATTCTGGCTCAGCATGATCCATGCGAACCGTCGCATATCGCGGATCTTCTCGAGGATCTCGGGCCACAGGCGACGCACATCGGCGATCGTCAGGGTGCCGGGAGGCGCAGGAGCTGCTGCTGGTTGAGGAGGCGACAAAGGCGCCGTCTCGAAACCAGCATCGTCAACAGGTGGTTTCGAGGCTTCGGCCCTTCGAGACGCTCGCTGCGCTCCCTCCTCAGGAACCACCGCGGGCGGCCTCCGCACCTCAACCACCGGGGGCGCCTCGGCCACTGGAGCCGGCTCTGCTGGTTGAGGAGGCGACGAAGGCGCCGTCTCAACACCGGCATCGTGGTTGACAGGAGTCTCAACCACCGGAGCAGGCACCGGTTCGACACCGCCCATCGCCAGCCGACGTTCGACCCGGTCGAGGCGGGCCTGGAAGCCCTGCGTGGAGTTATCGGCCCCCGGCACCAGGATCCGCGCGCACATCAGCTCCAGCAGCAGCCGCGGAGCCGTCGCACCACGAAATTCCATCAGCGCGGCATTGACGATGTCTGCGGCACGGGTCAGCTCTGACGGGCCGAAACCATTGGCCTGGGTCACGAGCCGCTCGGCCCGATCTCCGGGAACGTCGAGCAACCCCTTGTCGAGCGCATCGGGCACCGCCGCGACGATGACCAGATCACGTAGCCGCTGCAACAGGTCTTCGGCGAACCGGCGAGGATCCTGACCGGATTCGATGACCTTGTCGACCACGCCGAAGACCGTCGACCCGTCACTGGCAGCGAATGCGTCGATCGCCTCGTCGAGCAGCGAATCAGGCGTGTAGCCCAGCAATTGCACCGCGAGCTGGTACGTCACGCCGTCGGGACCGGCGCCGCCGAGCAGCTGGTCGAGGACGCTGAGCGTGTCTCGCACCGAGCCCTGGCCGGCCCGCACGACGAGCGGCAGAGCCGTGGGTTCGAGCGCGACTCCCTCGGCGGTGCACAGCTGCAGCAGATAGTCGCCCAGGGCCTTCGGCGGAACCAGCCGGAACGGATAGTGGTGCGTACGTGACCGGATCGTGCCGATGACCTTATCGGGCTCGGTCGTCGCGAAGATGAACTTCAGGTGCGGCGGCGGCTCTTCGACGAGTTTCAGCAGGGCGTTGAATCCCTGCGGGGAGACCATGTGGGCCTCATCGATGATGTAGACCTTGTAGCGACTGCTGACCGGCGCGAAGAACGCCCGCTCGCGCAGATCACGCGCATCGTCGACGCCGCCGTGGCTCGCCGCATCGATCTCGATGACGTCGATACTGCCTGGCCCGCCGCGCGCCAGGTCACGGCAGCTCTGGCACTCGCCGCACGGATCGGCGATCGGCGCCTTCTCACAGTTGAGCGCTCGGGCCAGGATGCGCGCGCTGGTGGTCTTGCCACAGCCACGGGGGCCGGAGAACAAATAGGCGTGATTGACCTTGTTACCGGCCAAAGCATGACGCAAAGGGTCGGTGACGTGCTCCTGCCCGATCACCTCAGCAAAGGTCTCCGGCCGGTAGCGGCGATAAAGAGCGAGGGGAGCATCCACGCCCTGAACTCTATAGACCCGTCACGACATGGTCACCCCAGTCACCACGAACGTGACTTGAGCCAGGTGTCGACGGCTTCGTACGCGGCCTTGCGGGGCTCATCTTTGGAGATGAAGACATCGTGGCGGGCGCCTTCGATCGGGACGACCGTGATCGCATCGCCGAGGCATCCGGACCAGCGGGCGATCTGCTTGACGTCGAGAACCGCATCGGCCTCGTCGACGGCCGGTGAGTACTTGCTGGCGAATCTGCTTTTGGTCGAACGAAGAACCAGCGACGGCACTCCGATATCGAGACCGCGGTGCAGTGTGGCCTGCCCCCGACGCACAGCGGTCAACCAGCCGTACGAGACGCGGAAGCCGTCGAGCGGCTTGTAGTCGGTGTTGAACTCCCACTCACCATGGGCGCTGATGTGAAGGCTCGTGCCGTACGCATTGGTGGGCGGCAGCTTGATGATGTCCTTGGGCTTGATCTTGGCGTACGCCTCGATCACCTTGGTGCCGATCGTTCGCATCCAGGCCTTGCCCTGCAGATCGAACCACGGGCTGTTGAGCACGAGCCCGGCGATCCCGGCGCCCTTCGAACCACCCGGACGCCGGTTGAGTCGGTCGAGCCACAGCGGCACGATCAGTCCTCCGGTCGAGTGCCCCGACAGCAGGACGGGCTTGCCCCCCGTCTCCGCACGGATGATCGACAGCGATTCGGCCAGCTCCTGGTCGTACAGCGCCAGATCAGACACGTAGTGGCCGGTCTGACCGGGACGCCGTGAGCGTCCGCATTTGCGCAGATCGAGCGCATAGAACGCGAATCCGCGGTCGGTGAAGAAGTCGGCCATCTCGGTCTGGAAGAAGTAGTCGCTGAAACCGTGGACGTACAGAACGGCCGCGGAGACGTCGGCGGGCGGGGCGCGACGCACCAGGGTCGCCTCGATCGTCCCCTCACCGTCCGGGTCATCTCCGAGCGCGATCGTGTGCTGCTCGTAGCCGTCACCCAGCTCGTCGGGTACCCAGTCGGTCATCCACATTCCTCCGTTATCTCAAACGCCCCATGGCGAGCGTACGCCCACACGCATACCGAGGTGATTGCTTCTCACCAGGACGCCTCCATAGTGGAGGGGTGACCGACAGCCGCGAAGTTCACCGCACCCTCGACCTCGCCCTCCGCGTGGGCGAGATGCTGCTTTCCAATGGCGCCGGTGCCGCCGACGTCACGGCAACCATGTCGTCGATCGCGTACCACCTAGGACTGCGGCAGGCGATGGTCGACGTCACGTTCACGAAGCTGGAGATCTCCTATCAATCGGCGTACGACGAGCCGGGGCATTCGCTGATCCGTCACGTCACACACCGCGACACTGATTTCGAGGACCTCACCAAGGTCGACCAGATCGTCACGGACCTGTTGTCCGACCGGATCGACATCGACGAGGCTCGAAGCCGTGTGGCTCACATCGTCTCGACGGGTCACCACACTCCCCGGTGGGCCGTCACGATCGCCTGGGCCGCCATGGGCGCCGGCGTCGCGGTGTTGGTCGGTGGCGGCTGGGTCGTCGCGCTGATCGCGGCGTTCGCGGCGTTCGGCATCGAGGTCATCCAACGCCGTCTGACCCGCAGACGGCTGCCGTTCTTCTATGCCCAGACCGCCGGAGGGATGTTCGCGACGCTGTTGGCCGTCGCGACCCAGGCGGCCGACCTCGACGTCGATCCGTCGCAGGTCATCACCGCGAGCATCGTGATGCTGTTGGCCGGGCTCGGTTTCATCGGCGCGATCCAGGACGCCCTGACAGGCTTCTATGTCACCGCGACAGCACGCATCCTCGAGGTCATGATCTCAACGGCAGGCATCATCGTCGGCGTCAGTGGCGGCCTGACGATCGGTCGTCTGCTCGGAGTCGATATCGCCCTCGACCCCGGCGTCATCGAGCTGGCCCGTCTCCCGCTGATGATCACGGGTGCCGCGGTCGCCGCGGCGGCATTCGCCTATGCCTCGTACGCGCCGGGCCGGACATTGCTGCCGATCGCGGTCATCTCGGGTCTCGCGTCGACGATCTACCTGGTGCTCAACGAGCACGACGTCGGCCGGGCGTGGTCGGCAGCGGTCGCCGCGATCTTCATCGGTCTGGTGAGTTTCACCGCCGCGACCTGGTGCCGGGTTCCGCCGCTGGTTCTCGTGGTCCCCGGGATCGTGCCGCTACTGCCGGGCCTTTCGATCTATCGCGGACTGTCATTGCTCGCCGAGAACGACTACGCCGGGATTCTCGCGATGATCACCGCCGCAGCGATCGCGATCTCCTTGGCAGCCGGGGTGATCCTCGGAGAGTTCATCGCCCAGCCCGTCCGCCGCGAAGCCCAACGCCTTGAGCAGCGCCTGGCCGGACCTCGTCTGGTCGGTCCGTTACGGGCGCGCGCCCGACGCCGATGACCCCAGGCCGAAGCCCTCGCCCCTGGGCGGTGCGACAGCGTCCACTTCGGCCGGCTGTCTGGACGCCAGCGCACCGCCCCAGGGGGTGGGGCGTCTAGCTCCGTGACAGCTCAAGTGATAGACAAGTTACGCGCCAGTAGGTACCCCGAGGAGACCCATGAAACTGCAGCTGTCAGATGAGGATGTCGCTTTCCGCGCGGAAATGCGTGAATTCTTCACCACCAAGATCCCCCAGCACATCCGCGACACCGCGACGGCCCGACGTGAGCTCTCCAAGGAGCAGCTGGTCGAGTCGATGCAGATCATGAACGCTGCCGGCATCGCAGTGCCGAACTGGCCGGTCGAATGGGGCGGCAAGGACTGGACTCCGCTGCAGCGTCACATCTGGCATGAGGAGATGCAGCTGGCCGGTGTCACGCCGCCGCTGGCATTCAACGCCTCGATGGTCGGGCCGGTCATCGCGGCTTTCGGCTCGCAGGAGATCAAGGAACGCTTCCTGCCCAAGACGGCCAATATCGACATCTGGTGGTCGCAGGGATTCTCCGAGCCCGACGCCGGCTCCGATCTCGCCTCGTTGCGCACAACCGCGGTCCGCGAAGGCGACGAGTACGTCGTCAACGGCCAGAAGACGTGGACCACACTCGGCCAGTACGGCGACTGGATCTTCACGCTGGTTCGTACGGATCCCGAAGCCAAGAAGCAGGCCGGCATCTCGTTCCTGTTGATCGATATGACGTCGCCGGGCCTGACCGTGCGTCCCATCGAGTTGATCGACGGCGGCCACGAGGTCAACGAAGTCTTCTTCGACAACGTCCGCGTCCCGGTCGAGAATCTGGTCGGCGAGGAGAACAAGGGCTGGGACTACGCCAAGTTCCTGCTCGGCAACGAGCGCGTCGGCGTTGCTCCGGTCGGTTCGACCAAGCGCACGCTCGCCTCGGCCAAGGAGTTCGCCAAAACGGCCGGCCCCGGCGGCACCTCGCTGCTCGACGACCCACTGATCGCGACCAAGTTCGTCGAACTGGAGAACGATCTGCTGGCGCTCGAACTCACCGCGCTGCGCGTCGTGGCCAACTCCGCGGATGGGAAGCCACACCCCGCCTCATCGGTCCTGAAGCTGCAGGGCACGGTCCTGCAGCAGGCCGTCACCGAGTTGTGGGTCGACCTGGCCGGGCCGAACGCGCTGGCCACCGGCGCCGGTGAGGGATCCGATGTCCCGGATCTCGCGCGGGTCGCGACACCGAACTACCTGAACTTCCGCAAGGCATCGATCTACGGCGGGTCCAACGAAGTGCAACAACAAATCATCGCAGGAACGATCCTGGGACTGAGGGGCTGACATGGATTTCACACTTGATGCTGAGCAGACAGCACTGCGCGATGCGGTTCGCGGACTCCTGTCGAAGGCCTACGACTCCTCGGAGACTCGACGCGAGGTCACCAAGACCGATCCGGGCTGGGACGACAAAACCTGGCAGCGCCTGGCCGAAATGGGCGCTCTGGGACTTCCGTTCGCCGAAGAGGACGGCGGCTTCGGCGCCGGCCCTGTCGAGGTGTCGATCGTCGCCGAGGAGATCGGGCGGGTCATCGCGCCCGAGCCGTACGTCGAGGCGGTCGTGCTCGCGGGCGGTCTCGTCGCGGCGGCCGGCACCGCCGAGCAGCGGGCCGAGATCATCGGCGCTCTCGCAGAAGGCTCGCTCGTGCCCGTCTTCGCGCACACCGAACCCAATGCGCACTACGACGAGACGGCGTCGGGCGTCTCGGCGTCGACGTCGGGCGCAGGTTGGACCCTGACCGGCGTCAAGGAGCCTGTCCTGGGTGGCGCACGCGCTGATCTGCTGATCGTCAGCGCGACGGTCAACGGCGGCACCGGCCTGTTCCTGGTCCAGCCGGATGCCGCCGGCCTGACTCGCACGTCCTACACGACATTCGACGGCGGACGGGCGGCCCACATTGCGTTCGACGGCACTCCGGCCATGCCGCTGGGTGAGGACGGCGCCGATCAGTCCCCCGTCATCGCCCGGGCGATCGCCGCGGCCCAGATCGCGTACGGCCACGAGTCATTGGGCGCCATGGCCACAGCTCTGGACACGACGACCGAATATCTCAAGACCCGCAAGCAGTTCGGCGTCCCGCTGATGACATTCCAGGCTCTGACGTTCCGGGCGGCCGACATGTACGTGTCGCTCGAGTTGGCTCGCAGCACCGTCACCTGGGCGACCCTCGTCCTGCTCGACGGTCAGTCCGACGACGAAGTCCTCGAGGCCGCTTCACGGGCCAAGCTGCAGGTCAGCAAGGCCGGCCGTCACATCGGTCAGGAAGCGATCCAGTTGCACGGCGGAATCGGCATGACCGCCGAGTACAGCGTGGGCCACTACATGAGCCGACTCACCGCGATCGATCACCTGCTCGGCGACGGGCGTCACCATCTGAAGAAGCTGGCCGAAACCGTTGGAGACCACACCGTCGTGGAGCCCCTCGGCTGACTCAGTCGGGGCGGATTGATTCCGCCACATCGCTCCTGAGCCCAGGTTTGGCGGATCAACCCGCCGAATCTGGGCTCACTTGCGTCATGACACCTTTGACGAAGATCTCGATCGCGGTTTCGTAGTAGTCGTCGGAGTCTCCGCAGACGACCATCGACGGCGCAGCGGCCATCAGGTACGGATACCGATCCTGCGACAGTGACTTCAGCAGTGCGAGCTTGGCCACGCGGGCCTGATCGCGCTCATCGGGCCGGACCGAGGTCTCGGCGCCCGGCTCCCCTGCCACCAGGGTCAGCGCGATCGTCAGCGCGTAGTGATCCACCGCCGCAGCCTTCTCGATCGTGAAACCGGCCGCGACGAGCTTGTCGAGAGTACGCTCGGTGATCTCTCGACCGGCCTCGGTCAGAAGTAGCCGTGTCGGCACCAACGGCGTCGCATTCGGGTGAGCCCGCAGGACGTCGACGAGCGACGTCATCGCCTCGCTGAGGTACGTCTCCAGGTCGAGAGTCGCGTCTGGCAGCACCAGCGAGGCGACGACGGCATCCCCCACGGCATCGAGCAGCGCCTCTTTGTTCGAGAAGTGCCAATACAGGGCCATCGGCGTCACGCCGAATTCATCGGCGACCTTGCGGACGGTCAGCGCGTCGAGACCCTGCTCATCGACGATTCGCAGGGCGCTGGCCACCACCGCGTCGGGATTCAGAGAATTCTTCGCCTTCACGTTGACAACTATACGCCATATATGTTTCCTTTACGTTGTACATTTACAACGTAAAGGAGTGGTCATGGACGACCGCAGGAACATCTGGGCTCTCGTGGCCGTCGCACTCGCGACGTTCATGACCTATCTCGACAACAACATCATCAATGTGGCCCTGCCGGTCATCGAGCAGGACCTCGGACTGACGACCGCAGGCATGGAGTGGATCGTCAGTTCGTACATCCTGACCTTCGCCGGGCTGATGCTTCTGGGGGGACGACTCGCCGATCTGATCGGACGTCGGCGTATCTTCCTGATCGGGCTCGGCATCTTCACGGCAGCCTCGTTCGCGGCCGGGCTGTCCGGGAACGTCGAGACGCTGATCGCGAGCCGGGCGATCCAGGGCGTCGGCGCCGCACTCCTGACTCCCACGACGCTGGCGATCATCTCGGCGACGTTCAGCGACAAGCGCGAGCGCAATATCGCGGTCGGTATCTGGGGTGCGGTCGGTGCGCTCGCCCTGGCCGCCGGCCCGTTACTGGGCGGCGTCCTGAGCGAACACGTCGCTTGGGAGTGGATCTTCTTCATCAATGTGCCCCTCGGCGCCATCACTGCGGGGCTGGCCGTGTGGGCCATCACGGAGTCACGCGATCCGGTCGACCGCCGCTTGGACCTCTGGGGATTGGTCGCCTCGACGATCTCCCTGTCGACGCTGACCTTCGCCCTGATCGAAGGCACCGGACGCGGCTGGACGTCCGCACCGATCGTCACGACGCTCGCCATCGCCGCCGTGACCGCCGCCTGGTTCGTGACGGTCGAACGTCGCGTCGAGCACCCCATGGTCGACCTCGGACTGTTCCGTGACCGGGTCTTCTCCGGTGCGCTCGTCTCACTCATGCTGTGGGCGTTCGGCCTGTTCGGCATCTACTTCTTCACCTCGTTGTACCTGCAGGGGGTGCTGGGCTTCTCCCCCACCAAGGCCGGCCTGACGTTCGTGCCGATGGCGCTGTGCATGGCTGTCGCCGCGGCGACTTCGGATGGCATTGCCCGACGCTTCGGAGCACACCGCTCGGTCAGCTTCGGCATGGGACTGATGGGCGTCGCGATCGGGTCGGTGGCCTTCTTCGGCCAAGACGCCACGGCACTCGACCTGATGCCATCGTTCATCGCGATCGGCATCGGCGGCGGACTCACGATCCCGTTGACCGCGACAGTTCTCGGCATCATGCCCCAGGACCAGGCCGGCGTCGCATCAGGCATCTTCAACACCTCGCGCGAGCTCGCCGGATTGCTCGGCATCACGGTCATCGGCGTGATCCTGACGAGCCGACAGGACTCCGTGCTGGGCGACGGCGGGCCGCCGCTGGACGCCTTCTTGAGCGGCTACCGTCTGGGCCTGGTCGTCGCCGGAGTGCTCGTGATGGCCGGCGCCGTCGCCTCGTGGGCGGCATTGCGGAAGGTCGAAGCCGAGCCCATCGTCAACGACGACGTCGTCCTCGCCGCATGACTGCCTGACCGCGGGCAGGGCGTCGGGGAACGCAAGGACCCCCCGCGTACCCGACAGAGACCGCCGACCCTTGCTGCCTTCCGGCCCTGGGGGAGTTAGGAGATATATCGCCACGCGAGGGGCTGCCCTCATCATACGGAACAGGCCACAAAGCCCTCCACCGGGAGTCCCGATTGTCTAGTCCCATGGATCAACCGGTAGCCTCGTCCACGGAGGATTCGCATAGTGGCCTAGTGCGCTCGCTTGGAAAGCGGGTTGAGTGAAAGCTCTCAGGGGTTCGAATCCCCTATCCTCCGCCACATGGAGCTGCACACAGATCGGCCCGGACCTCTTGGAGATCCGGGCCGATCTGTGCATGTTGCCGCAGACGTCTTCAAACTGTCCGCGCTCGTCGTCACAATGAGGAGACCGCTGCGGGACAGCCGGTTCTGCGGCCCAGCACACGAGGCATGTCATGGACTGCAAGATCGAACTCATCTTTGTCCCGGTCACCGACGTCGACCGGGCTCGTGACTTCTACGTCGATCAGATCGGCTTCCACCTCGACCACGACGTCCGGGTCAGCGACGATCTGCGATTCGTCCAGCTGACGCCGGTCGGTTCAGCTTGCTCGATCGCGTTCGGCGAAGGCATCACAGAAGCAGCGCCGGGCACCCAGAACAGCATCCAGGTCGTCGTCGCCGATGCCGACGCGGCGCGAGCGGAACTGGTTGCCGCAGGTGTCGACGCTCCCGAGGTCGAGACCCTCGCCTGGGGACGATTCACCGGATTCGCCGATCCCGACGGCAACCGCTGGACGATCCAGGAGCTGCCGGCCAGACAGTAGCCGGCTATTCCTTGGCGGTCAGCAAGAAGATCGGGATCTCCCGATCGGTCTTGGCCTCATAGTCCGCGTATTGCGGGAAGGCTTCGACCGCGCGGGCCCACCACGTCGCACGCTCGGTCCCTGTGAGCAGGCGCGGCGTGTAGTCCTTCTTGACCGCACCGTCCTGCAGTTCGACCAGCGGGGCGTCGACGATGTTGTTGTACCAGGACGGATTCTCCGGAGCACCTCCTTTGGAGGCGACAACAAGGTATTGACCCTCGTGTTCGACCCGCATGAGGGGCGTCTTGCGCAGCTTCCCGGTTTTAGCGCCCAGTGTTGTCAGCACGATGATCGGGCGACCCAACATCAGATTGCCCTCCGCACCGTTGGTGCTCTCAAAGAGCTCGGCCTGCTTGCGGGCCCATTCGGACGTGCTCGGTGCGTACTCTCCAGTCAATGGCATGCATCCATGTTGATCCTGTGCCGGCCCCGGCACAAGGCCAAGCTGCCTGGAGTCGGCGTTACCGCAGGCTAGGACACAATGGGACGCACCTATGCTGCTGACTTCTCTGCACCAGTCCGACGACCTCGAACGCGCCATCACGATCGGCGACACGAGTCTGTCGCGCGCCGAATTCATGGAGGCATCGCTTCGCTTCGCGACATCGCTGCCTGACGACGGTCCGATCGCCGTGCACGCGGGCACATCGATCGAGACGCTCACCGCCATCACGGGCTGTCTGCTCGCAGGCGTGCCGGTCGTACCGGTCCCGCCGGACTCGGGGCCAGCGGAGCTTCGACACATCTTGAACGACTCCGGTGCGACCGCGTGGGTCGGCCCAGACGGTCTGCAGACCGCGCTGCCGCGCGTCGACCTGCGATCAGCCGGATCTGGCAAGATTCCTGCATCAATCGACCCCTCACGGGTTGCACTGATCCTCTACACGTCGGGCACCACGGGATCGCCCAAGGGCGTCGAGCTGAGCGGCGGTGCTATCGCCGCAGGCCTCGACGGTCTGGCCGAGGCCTGGCAATGGACGCCGGACGACACCGTCGTCCACGGACTTCCGCTGTTCCATACTCATGGCCTGATCCTCGGCGTGCTGGGATCCCTGCGGGTCGGATCTCGCCTCATCCACACCGTCAAAGCTCAGCCCGAGAGGTACGCCGCCGCAACGGGCACGATGTACTTCGGGGTCCCGACCGTGTGGTCCCGTATCGCGGCCGATGAGCAAGCCATGCGGGCCCTGAGCCACGCGCGACTTCTCGTGTCCGGCAGCGCGCCACTTCCGGTCTCCGTATTCGACCGACTCGCCGCGGGAACCGGACTGGCTCCCATCGAGCGCTACGGGATGACCGAGACGATGATCACCCTCAGCACCCGCGCCGACGGGGAACGCCGTCCCGGCTGGGTCGGCCTGCCCGTCGCAGGTGCCGAGACCCGGATCCGAGCCGATGACAGCGGACTCGAAGTTCCGGCCGACGGCGAGAGCATCGGCCGTCTCGAAGTACGCGGACCGATGCTCTTCGACGGATATCTCGGTCAGCCCGAGAGCACTGCCGCTGCCTGGACCGAGGACGGCTGGTTCGTCACGGGCGATATCGCATCCCACGATTCCGGTGGATTCCACCGAATCGTCGGGCGTGAATCCACCGACCTCATCAAGTCCGGCGGATTCCGCATCGGCACCGGTGAAATCGAAGCCGTCTTGCTCGATCACCCTGCCGTGGCCGAGGTCGCCGTCGTGGGCGTTCTGGACGACGACCTCGGCCAACGCATCGTCGCGTTCGTCGTGCCGGACGAATCCCCCCGGGGCGGCCTCGGCGAAGAGCTCATCGCTCTGGTGGCCTCGCAGCTCTCCTGGCACAAACGGCCGCGCGATGTCGTCTTCGTCGATGCGCTCCCTCGCAATGCGATGGGAAAGGTGCAGAAGAAGCTATTGAGCTGAGGCAGAGACATTGCCGGCAAGCGCCGGCTCCGCAATATCGTGATCGTCTTGCGCCCCCACCGGACCACGACGCTCCCACACCACCATCACCGCGAACGCGAACAGGACGACGGCCCAACCGACGACAGCGTCGAGCACCCAGTGATTGCCGGTTCCGACGATGACGAACGCCATGATCGCGGCGTAAAGCAGTCCGAGGATCTGGATGATGCGCGGGGCACCGGCCCGGATGACGACCAGGGCAACCCACAGCGACCAACCTGCGTGCAGCGACGGGAACGCCGCGAGCTCATTGGTGATATTGCCCATGCCCTTGGGCGCGGACCCGTTCTGACTCCACCACCCGATCCCCGAATTGAGGCTCAAGATGTCGTGATAGCCGCCGACGAGCCGTGGCGGCGCCGTCGGCATCAGGAGATAGAACGTCAGACCGATCAGCGAGGCGAACACCAATGCGCGTCGCGCCGTCAGATACTCGATGGCATTGCGGCGGAAGATCCAGATCAGTGCCAACAGCGTGATGAGGTAGTGCGTCGTGGCGTACCAATAGCTACTGCTGACCGCCAGCCAGTCGTGGTGCAGGAATTGACCGTTGAGCCATGACTCGATATCGAAGCGCCAGGACTTCTCGAAGGTCAGGATGTCGAGCGCGCGGCCACGGGCAGGCGCGAAGGCCGTCGACGCGAAGGTGCGGGTGATGCAGTAAGCGATGTAGAGGATGCCGATCAGCGCGATCTCGACGCCGGCACGGCGCACAACAGGCAGGACATCGGAAGCGCGCTCGGCGACGGTGCGACGAGCTTGTTGTGATGTTCGGGCCATCACTTCCACCTGCTTCCTCATCAGGCCCTTACCTGACGAAAGGCGCCGCAGTGCGCCTTCTCGATAATCATCTTCGCTAGATCAGACACAAAGGGCAACCGCCCCGGATGAAGATCCATTCCCAGCGTAACGGATGTTACCGACGCTTTCTGAACGGCTCCTTAACAGTTTCCGTCTCCCAGACCGATTCGAGACAGCCTGAACAATAGTCCTGGACATCGGCACGGGCTCCGACCCGGCTCCCACCCGTCTGTCTAGACTGGCGGGGTGATCTTCCGGAGGGTGAGCGAGGGGCGCCCCTATCCCGAGCACAGGCTGACTCAAAGCGCCTGGGCCGAGATATCCCCTTCCCAGGTACGGCTCGACGATCTGACGACGACCAAGACCCAGCTCGACCTGGAACACCTGCTCGATGACGACTCGACATACTTCGGCGATCTGTTCGCCCATGTCGTGAGCTGGCGCGGTGAGCTCTACCTCGAAGACGGATTGCACCGTGCACTGCGCGCGGCGCTCCAGCAGCGAAATATGCTCCATGCCCGGGTCCACTCGATCGGTCGGCACGCATGAGCAAGCTCACGACTCTGCTGATCTCAGTCGTCGTGTTCGTGGTGTGCGGCTTCACGGGAGTCCGGCTACTCACCGCCGGCACCGACACCGTCGCAGTCGATACGTCCTGTCAGCCCTCGGTCGTCGCTTCCGGGACGGCTCTCGACAGCAACGTCGTCGTGGTCAACGTGTTCAACGCGTCATCTCGTGCCGGCCTGGCCAACCGGGCCATCATCGACCTACAGAAGAATGGATTCCGGGGCGGGCAGATCGGCAACAGCACCAGCGCCACCAAGCCCAGTCGCGTCGCGATCCTCACGAATGATCCTGCCGATCCGCAGGTCAAACTGCTGGCAGCGCAGTTCCGCGACAAAGTGCAGTACGCCAAGCCCGACCTGACGGTCGAGGACGGCATCATCGTGATCGTCGGCCAGAAGTACCGCGGCTTGAAGAAGTCTCCGAAGACGTCGCTGCGCACTGACCGCGACATCAAGATCTGCACGCCCGCGACACCGGCGGTCTGACTCAGGCGGGCTCGCGCCCCCAGCCGGCCAACCGGCCGTAGCGACCGACCAGGTGCAGCCTGGTCTCGGTCGCCTCGCGCACAGATCGTTCGGCGACGATGAGCAGATCGTCATTGATCGCGATGCGGTCGGTGCGGTGCGGCACGAATGTGGTGTCGTCGCGCACGACAAGAGAGACCGACGCCCCATTGGGCAGACGCAGCTCGCCCATCTCGACTCCCGCGAGCTTGGATCCCTTTGGCACATGGATCTGCAGCAGATCGGCACTGACCCGCTCGAGTGGGGCCGCTTCGACTTCGACATCGCGGGCATCGTCGGTCAGCACTCCGCACAAGGCGGCGAGGCGGGCCAGCGGGGCTGCCTGCAGCAATGTGTAGATCACCACCGCGACGAACACGACGTTGAACAGATCCCGGGAACCGGCCACTCCCGCCGACAACGGAATCGTGGCCAGGACGATCGGCACCGCTCCCCGCAGCCCGGCCCAGCCCACGAATATCTGTTCGCGGGGGCTGCGGCCGAACCACACAGCGCACGCCATGACCGTCAACGGTCTGGCGATGAACGTCAAGATGGCACCGATCGCAATGCCCTGACCGATGTGCCACCAGCGCAACTCATCGGGGCTGGCCAGCAGACCCAGCATCACGAACAGGCCGATCTGAGCGAGCCAGCCGATGCCCTCGACGAATGAGCGGGTCGCGGTGCGGTGTGGCAACTCGGCATGACCCAGCACGAGCGCGGCGACGTAGACCGCGGCGAAACCACTCGCGTGGATCGCCGCTGCCGAACCGTAGGCCAGCACCGTGAAGGCGAAGACGACCAAGGGATAGAGACCCGATGCCGGCAATGCGACCTGCCGCAGCAGATAGGCCCCCAACCAGCCGACGGCCGCGCCGATCGCGACACCGATGACCAGCTCGAACACGATCAGGCCGACCAGATAGGCGATGCCCTTGTCGGCGACCTCGCCGGCGCTGATGGCGACTACGAGGACCACGATCGGGGCGTCATTGAGACCCGATTCGGCCTCCAGCGTTCCCTTGACCGATGACTTGAGCGGCACGGTCCGCAGTACTGAGAAGACCGCCGCAGCGTCGGTCGGGGTCAACACCGCCGCCAGCAGCACCGCCAGTTCCCACTCGAAGCCCAGGAGGAAGTGCGCGCCGGAAGCGACCACGATGACGCTGATCGCCGAGCCCAAAGTGGCCAACAGCATGCCGTACCCCAGATTGGGTCTGACATGTTCCCACTTGGTGGTCAGACCGCCCTCGGCAAGGATCAGGACCAGTCCGCCGAAGCCCAAGGCATGGGCCAATCCGACATCGCTGAAGTCGATTCCGAAACCCGAGCTGCCCAACAGCAGACCGAGACCGAGGTAGACCAGCAGCGACGGCAGCCCGATGGTGACCGAGAGGCGGACCGCGAGAATCGCGAGGATGAGCACGCCAGACCCGACCAGCAGATAGCGATCGAGGTCATGGACGTCCACGAAGGGCTCCTCCTACGGACTCGATGGATGGCAATTCTATCGGTCTTTGCATGTCCTCCCGACACTGCGTTCATCCCGTTCATCTGGCGCGCACGGCTGACCTGGGCTGGGATGGACCCGTGGATCGTCGAAGCGCTCTCTACTTGCTGGCTGCCGGATCTTTGGCGGCCTGCTCACCGCGCACCACCCGCGAACGGCCGACAAGGAGAAATCCCATCGAAAAGATCTCGTACGGCACCGACCCCCAGCAGTTCGCTGAACTGTCCCGCCCGTCCGGCAGTTCGAAGGGTGTCGTCGTGGTGATCCACGGCGGATTCTGGCTGGCCGACTACGACCTGTCGCTCGGTCGGCCACTCGCGGCGTCCCTCGTTGCGGCGGGCTGGACGGCGTACAACGTCGAGTATCGCCGCGTCGGCAACGGCGGCGGGTGGCCGAGGACGTTCGACGATATCGCCGCCGCGATCGACGCCCTGGCCGACATCGAGCGTCTCGACACCTCGCAGGTTATCACCTTGGGACACTCGGCGGGCGGCCATCTGGCCGTCTGGGCCGCATCGCGCGTCCGACTTCCGACCGGGGTGGGGGCGGATCCTCGCGTGCCGGTGACGGCGGCCGTCTCCCAGGCCGGAGTCCTCGACTTCACATCGGCAACGGCCGACCAGCTCGGCGGAGGCGCCGTCCAGCGGTTCATGGGCGGAACGGTCGATCAGCGCTATGCAGTTGCCGATCCCACAGAGCAGATCCCGCTGGCGGTCCCGGTGCGATGCATACACGGGACGTCGGACGACGTCGTGCCGCTGAGTCAGTCGACCGACTACGTCGAGCGGGCGAGCGCACTCGGCGCGGACGCTACTGTCACCGAGGTCGACGGGGACCACTTCGTGCTGATCGACCCCAGCTCATCGGCGTGGTCCACGACTCTGCAGATCCTCGACGATCTTGTCGGTCCTACGGCGAAGTCAACTCGCTGAACGGCCAAGTGGCTCCGCACCCAGTGGCTCCAACAAGAGCAGTATCTCGGTGACCAGTTCGTGGGGCGGAGTATCGACTGGGTCGTTGAGATATACCTCGACGACCGGGTGGTCTCCGGGCGCACGGCCACTGGCAGGAAGCCATTGACCGTACAGCCACGAATACGCCGCGTGCATCGATGCATAGGGGCCGCGATAAGTGAGCACCGCGTACTCGCCTGCCGGAAGAGTCATGCGCTCGAGACCGTCGGGCACCGTCACGTCACCGGTTCCGATCTCGATTCCTGCAGCCGAACGCAGCTGCTGCTCGGGCACCGCTTCGGGATCGTCGTAGTAGACCGCGACCAGCGCGCCGGTTTCGATCCCAGCGCTCGTCAACCCGTGCCGGGCTCGCGCGAACGCTCTACCGATGTCCATGAATGAGCCGGTGTGCATCGAGGCAGCCACGACCCGCTCGCCGACAGATCGGAGCTCGACCGGATGGGGCCCCAATGTCGGATCCGGACCGGCTACCCGGAAATCGGCATGCTGACCGGATTCTCGATAACTTGCCGGCGGCATCCCGTAGGCGCCCCGGAAGCTCCGCGAGAACGCCTCTGCGCTGCCGAATCCGCTCCGGGCTGCGACCTCCCGTACCGACATGCCAGTTGCGGCCAGATAGCCCGCGGCACGATGCAGACGGAGCCTTCGAACCGTCACGGCAGCCGATTCACCACACATCGCCTGGTAGACACGATGCCAGTGGAATGGCGACAGATGTGCGACCTCGGCCAACCGGAACAGATCCAACTCGGAGTCCAGGTGGTCGTAGATGTAGTCGGTCACCTCGACGACCTGACGTACATAGTCGGCACGGTTCACTGCGGCGATCGCACTCCGATCGAGATCTCGATATCTCCGTTCGGAGCATATTGCTCGTAGTCGGCGACGAAGGTCTTGGGTAGATCACTGCGCGACCAGATCTCCTGCCACACCACAGCGACCAGGTCCGACCGCTCCCGCTCGACCGGGAACACGATTCGTGACGATGCCCGAACGGTTGTCGCCACCAAGCCGGGAGGCACCGGTTCATCCGCTGCGATGCGGCAGCCGATCACCAAGGTGTAGTCACCGGTGTTGTCGACGCCTTCGTGTTCGAAGTCGGTGTAGACAGCGAATACGTCGTCGCTGATCCGGTCTGCGATCTGCGATATGCCGCCGTTCGCAGAGAACGCCTCCCAATGACCGGGGATCGTACGCATCGCGACGTCATTGTTCGTCCGCAACGGAACTCCGGCAATAGTCAGGTCTTCGGTGAGCTCGTGTGCGTTCATGCCGCCACGTTAGCGAGGGTCGACCTGACAATACTTGCTGTCTTTCGACAGTCCGGCCGGCCCGGGGAAATGCAGACGGGCGCACCGGCCAGCGTATGGCCTGTGCGCCCGGGATCGTGAGAACGATCGAAGTACGACGACGGTCAGTGCTTGAAAGCGTCCTTGACCTTCTCGCCGGCATTCTTGAGGTCCGACTTGGCCTGATCTCCCTTGCCTTCGGCTTCCAGCGACTCGTCATCAGTCGCCTTGCCCGTGGCCTCCTTGATCTTGCCCTTGGCGTCCTCGGCTGCATTGCTGATCTTGTCTTCGAGACCCATGGTCGATCCTTTCGTTGACTGACCTCCCATTACCCGATCGCGGGAGTATCAATCATCCGCAGTCAATTCGTCTGACGGGCGGCCTTCTCCAGGTACATACGACGGTCCGCACGTTCGAGGACCGAGTCGACCGAATCCCCAGACTTCGCCTCGGCCACTCCAGCTGACCATTCACCCGGCGATGACTCGGCCAGTCGTTCGACAACTTGAACTGCCACGTCCATCGAAGTCTCGGGCAGAACCAGAAGGAACTCATCGCCGCCGGTACGACCGATGACATCGAATCTGCGGACCTCTTGCCGCCAGTGCTCGGTGACTGCCTGCAGCAGATCATCGCCCGCACGGTGACCCAAGGTGTTGTTGAGGGCACGCAGACCATCGAGGTCTATCGACACAACTGACAGGGGGACGTCGCGGCGAGACGAGCGTGACATCTCGCGTTGCAAGGACTCTGTGACTCCGCGCAGATTGAGCACGCCGGTCAGCGGGTCGGTACGGACCAGCCTGTCCATGCGGGCTTTGATCTTCCAGAACACTTCCGTCGCCAGCGCGGTCTGGAACACCACGCTCAGCGCGAATCCGGTGAGCACTGAATTGTCACGGTGCAAGATCGCGATGAACCACAACGCTGCCCCCGAATAGAGGGTGTACCGGCCGGCGGGCCATCGCAGGAACCACACCGCATACGCGCCGAGGATCGGCAGTGCGGTTCCATTGGCCAACGCCCCGAGATCCTGGTTGGTGTTCCAGGTCAGGGCGGCTATCGTGCCCAACTGCAGAGCCATGAAGACAAACGCCTCGGACATCGTGAACCGGTCGCCGCGGGCCAATGTCCAGATCAAGGCCCCGAGAGCCGCGACCGCCAAGACTGCCAAGACCGAGCGCGGATTCCGTTGAGGCTCCCAGGTGATGAGTCCCAGGATGAGCAGCACTGTTCCAGCCCCGTATATCAACGCCGACGCGGACGTCAGCGGCGGCAGCGCTCGGAGCGCACCGATGGAACCAGCCCTCATGTCACTCTCCCTCAGGATGAGTCTACGAGCGAAGACAGGCTGACACTTACCAGTACGGACAGAATAGTTCTCTCGGGCTACTCCAACGTACTCATCCAGCACGCCGGAATGGTCCTATTGGTTTTTCGTTGGTACTTCGCATAGTTCTAAAGGGCTGTGACCACGCGCTCTGCGGCCCGCGCCGAAAAGTCGTGGGTCGAATCACGTCATGTGTGCAGACTTCATCCGTCTCACTGACATGACTGCAGTATTGACGCTCTTGGGCGGACTCCTGGTACTCGCATTGCTGCTCGGCGTCGACCGCTTCCGCAATCGCTCGCGCAAGCACAAGGCCTGACGACCGAGACCTGCCCAGGTCCCTTCGGCCGCCAGGCCCTGGCTCAGACCACTCCCGCGATCGATCGCGCGATGTCCCGATATCGGCTCAAGAATTCGTCCTCGGGCAGTTCGCCGTCCGCGCGATACCAGCTCGCGACACCCAAGCACAGCGAGGTGATGGCCCGGCTCGCATCACCGGGATGCGGCGTCTTGAACTCGCCGCTCTCGACGCCGTCGGAGACCACGATGTCCAGCATCCGCTGCTGTTCATCGCGCCGTGACACATATCGGGTGCGATTTTCCGGCGTCAGGCTTCGCATCTCGTTGGCCGACAGCACCGCGCCTTCTTGCCGGTTCATATGGAACAGCAGCAACGAATCCACCAATGCGTCGAACTGGGCGCGGGGATCATCCCCTGCCTCTTCCAACGCGTACCTGCTCCGCTCGATCAGCTCATCGATCACGACCATCATCAGATCGATCAGGATGTCCTGCTTCGAGCGATAGTGGTGATAGATCCCCGGCACCGACAGACCGGCCCGCTCGGCCAGCTGGCGAGTACTCGTCCCGTGATAGCCCTTCTCGGCGAACGCGTCCAGCGCCGCGGCCAGGATGCGAGAGATGCGCTGGGTCGAATACGTCCGCCAGTTGCTGTAGTCGTCGGTGGGCTCGACCGCCTCCTCGCCGGCCATCGCGGCTCGCTCCTCGGCGAAGTCGACGAGCCACTGCAGTGCGTCGAGATTGTCGACGGCCCCGCGACTCACAACGTCCGAGGGCGAACGCCCGGCCAGGAGCCGCTTGATCGGGACTTCGAGCTTCTTTCCCGACTTGGTGCGCGGCAGGGCTGGAGCGAACACGACTTCATCGGGGACGTGTCGCGGTGACGTGCGTTCCCGCAGTCGATCACGTATCCGCCGCTCGACGAGTTCGCGATCGCCTGCGGTGTCGTCGCTCACGACGAACAACGGCATCCAATAGCCGCCGTCCTCACGCTCGACACCTACCACCAAGGAGTCCGTCACCTCGGGCAGAGACTCCACGGCATCGTAGATCTCGGCGCTGCCGATCCTGATTCCGTTGCGGTTCAGCGTCGCATCGGATCGACCGTGGATGACGACGGTCCCCCGGTCGGTCAACGTGATCGCATCGCCTTGGCGCCATACTCCGGGGAACTCCTCGAAGTACGTCGACCGATACGCCTCGCCGTCCGGATCGTTCCAGAACCCGATCGGCATCGACGGCATCGGTTGAGTGATGACCATCTCGCCGGATGCTCCCGGCGGGACGGGACGGCCGCTGTCGTCCCACACCTCGAGCGAGATGCCGAGCGCGACGCCGCTGATCTCTCCGTCGTAGACCGGAAGCATCGGATTGCTGGAGACGAAGATCCCCACAACATCGGTTCCGCCGCTGGTCGAGCCCAGTTGAACCGTGGGGCTGACGTGCTGGCGCACCCAGGTGTTGGCGCTGGCGGGCAGGATCGACCCGGTCACCCCGATTGTCCGCAGGTGCCCGAGATCGAAATCGCGACCCGGTTCGCTCTTCGCGCGCTCACAGGTCTTCAAGAACCCTGGGCTGGTGCCGAAGACCGTGACTCGGTGCTCATCGACGATCTGCCACATGCGGTCGATATTGGGCTCGACCGGACTCCCGTCGTACAAGATGATCGTGGCGCCGTGCAGCAGACCGCAGACCTGGGCGTTCCACATCATCCAGTTCGGGCTGGTGTACCAGAAGAAGACGTCGTCGGACCGCAGATCCAGATGGAATCCCGGCGAGGCGAACTGTTCCAGCAAGGCACCGCCATGTCCGTGCACGATGCCCTTAGGCAGACCACTGGTGCCCGAGGTGAACAGCACCCACAGAGGGTGATCGAACGGCACCGGCACGGCGTCGACCGGATCGGCCTCGCTCAGAGCGCTCTCCCATCCGAGGACATCATCGCTCTCCGCGTCGAGTTCGAGGCCCGCAGTGTTGACCGCAATCGTGTGCGTCAGCGTCGGAAGGAGGTTCTTGAGCTGCCGGACCTCATTGCGCCGATCTTGGACGACACCTTTGAAGAAGTAGCCACCGCCGCCGATCAGGACCTTGGGTTCCAGTTGGGCCAGTCGGTCTGCGGCAGAAGGTGCAGCCAGGTCGAGTCCGGCCTGAGCCCAGGTCGCGCCGATCCAGGCCGTCGCCAGGAAACCGACAACACCCTCGATCGAATTGGGCAGGTACGCAACGACGCGATCGCCACTGTCGACCCCCAATGACCTCAGGTAGCCGGCAAGGGCCTGCACCTGACGGCGCAGTTCACCGTGGGTGATCGATGAGGCCATCTCGTCCTCGCGAAGCATGATGACGGCATCGCGATCGGAGTCGGGCGACCGGAGAAGGTGCTCGGCGATATTGAGCGTCGCGCCCGGGAACCACTTGGTTCCCGGCATCTGGGGACCCTCCCAGACGGCACTCGGAGGCGTGTGGAACTCGACATCGAAGAAGTCGGCAACCGCCCCCCAGAACCCTTCCGGATTCGCCGCTGCCCATGAATGGATCTCCTGGAAGTCCGTCACGTCGGCGAATCGGACGATCTCGTGCTTCTCCAGCCACTGCGCGAACTCCACGATCCGTGAGCCAAGGACCTGCTCGCGTGTGGGAATCCAGGCAGGCTGCCCATCGTCCGGTGTGACCTCAACCGACCGCATCATGTCTGACGGTCTCCTCTGATCTGTTGGTGCGGACTGTTGGGCGGTCACACTCGTCGCGGCCACAAGGAACCGCGCGTGATGACCACGTCCATTGCCACTGCAATTATCAGTACGCCACCTGTGGCGAAGTTTTGCACCTCAGGGGAGAAGCCCAGGAGCTGGACCCCATTGGTGATCGATCCGATCACCAATGCGCCCAACAGCGCGGACCACACGCTGCCCCGGCCACCGAAGAGACTCGTTCCGCCGACGACTGCTGCTGCGATCGCGTTGAGCATCAGCGGACCGCCGCCCGAAGAGTTCGACACACCCAGCAGCCGCGAAGCGTCGATGACGCCGGCGATGACAGCGCAGGCACCCAGAATGAGGAAGGAGTAGATCACCATTCTGGCGACCGGGATGCCCGCGCGCTGGGCAGCTTCACGGTTACCGCCGACCGCGTACAGCCGGACACCGTACTGGGTCCGCGTCGTCAGATAGGAGGCACCGACGAGCATCACCGCGAGGATCAGCACCGGCAACGGCAGCCCGTTGGCCTGAGTCAATACTGCGACACCGCCGAACAGCGCGACCCCGCACAGCACGATCGGAGCGAGAGTTGCGGCCGGACGAGCCGAACCGCCGTTGCGCCAGCGAGTGATCGCGAACGCCGCCCACAGGGCGAATGTGAGGATGAAGCTGATGCTGGTCGGCAGGTGCGAGCTGGCGATCTTGGCGTACTCCGTGCCGCCGACGCTCACGGTGAACTCCGGGGGCAGCACGACGAGCAGCAGTCCTTGGAAGACCACCATGCCGCCGAGGGTCACGATCAGCGAGGGCACCCCGAAGACCACGATCGCCGCCTGGATCAGCATCGCGAGGACACCGACCAGAAGGGCGAGGGCAAGGGCCGCATACAGGTTCCACCCGTGGTTGACCGCGAGGTTCGCCGCGATCGTCGCGGCGACTCCCGACAGGACTGCGGAAGACAGGTCGATCTCGCCGACCAGCAGGACGAACACGATGCCGAGCGCCAGGATCGCGGTCGTCACGATCTGCAGGGCGAGGTTCGTGATGTTCTGCGAGCTGAGGAAGGCCGAGTTCTGGGTGTAGAAGAACAGCCAGATCAATGCCAGGACACCCAGCACCGGGACGCTGCGGAACCGCTCGTCGAAGCCGCCGATCAGCCGGGCTCCCCAAGGAGTCGACCGTTCTGCTTTGTCCGCAGGTGGTGTCTTGCTCATCGTGCCCCTCATTCGTGTGCACCCGTGATGGCCGAGACGAGATCCGTCGCGGTGTACTTGCCTCGCTCGAATTCGGCGACCTTGGTGCCGAGCCGCAGCACGACCACACGGTCGGCGACGTGCTGGACGTCCTTCAAGTCGTGCGAGATGACCAGGACCCCGCGCTGCTGCTCCTTGAGCCGCAAGATCAGGTCGAGAACCTCGGAGCGCTGGGTGATTCCCAAGGCGGCGGTCGGTTCGTCCAGCATGACCAGGCGGGGATCGGACACCAGCGCACGACAGATCGCGATGCCCTGGCGCTGTCCGCCGGACATGCCGCCGACCGGCGTCGTGTATGAACGCAGTTTGACCGACATACCTTCCAGCAGCTCGCGGGCGTGCTTCTCCATGACGGAACGGCGCAACGCGCGTCCCCGCCACAGACCTGTCGTGACTTCCTGACCCAGGTACAGGTTCTTGACCGCGTCGAGGTTGTCGCACAGGGAGAGGTCTTGGTAAACCGTGTGGATGCCGGCACTCGCGGCTGCACGGGGGCTGTCGAGCTTCACCGCTTGGCCGTCGACGTGGACAGTTCCTTCGTCGGGCCGCTCGACGCCGGCCATGATCTTGACCAGGGTCGACTTGCCGGCGCCATTGTCGCCGACCAACGCGACGACCTCACCGGCGTGCAGCGTGAGGTCGACCTCGTTGAGGGCGCGGACGCCTCCGAAGTACTTGGAGACGGAAGTCAGTTCGAGCAATGGCGGCATCGTCGCGACCTGCGTCGCGGCGCCTACGGCATTCCGGCTTTCTGGCATGGTGATTCCTTCGTTGGTGGGGGCGGCGGCCGGTGTGGCCACCGCCCCCAGATCACGGGTAGATCGATGACGCGGAAGGTCAGCCGACCTTCTCTTTACAGGTGGCCGTGCCCTTGGCCGGGCCGGTGCAGATCTGGGCCCAGGTGAACATGCCGAGATCGACCGCCTTCTGAACCGCCTCGCCCGGATCCTTGCCCTCTTCCAGGTGGATGTGCTCGGACGCCAGCTTGGCGGTGGGCACCTTCGCGCCGCCGTTGTCGACGACGTCCTTGACCAGGTCGGCCGGCGGCTCCTCGCCGTTGATGGCCGCCAGCGTGATCTTGGCGGCGGCTTCTGCCTCGACCGAGAATGCCTTGAGGACGTTGTCCTGCTGGTCGCCGGTCAGCATGTACTGCAGACCGCTGAGCTCGGGGTTCTGGCCACCGTAGACGGGCACCTTGGCGTTCTTGCTCTTCAGCGCGGCGATGATGCCCGAGGCGTTGCCGTCATAGAAGCCGAGGAAGGCGCCGACCTTGTTCTGCGTCTTGGTCAGGCACTGGTCGGCTGCGGTCTGGGCGTTGGCCGGATCCCAGTTCTTGATGTAGTCCTCGCATACGACATCGATCGAGCCGTCATCGATCAACGGCTTGAGAACGCCGTCTTGTCCCTTCAGCATGTCGGTCGTGTAGACGTCGCCCTTGTTGCCGTACTGGCGGGCCAACTTGACCGGCTTGGGTCCGAATGCCCCGGCATCGAGCTGCGAGACGAAGTAGTCGGCCTGCAGCTTGCCGACGATGACCGGGTCGAAGATGACCTGGGAGAACATCGGGCCGTTGAGCGGGGAGTTCTCGTAGCCGATGACCGGGACCTTGGCCTGAGCCGCGGCCGTCAGCAGGCTCGCGCTGGTGTTGGGATCGGCCGCCACGACGACGAGTGCCTTGGCCCCGGCCGCGATCGCCGCATTGGCCTGCGACAGCTGGGTCGCCGAATCGCCGCCGGCGTTGACGAACTTGACCTCGATATTGCTGTCGAGCTTCTGGATGGCCTTCTTGAAATCCGGGCCGTCCTGCTGGATGTAGCGAGTCGGTGTCGTGTTGGGGGCCATGAAGTAGACCAGCTTCTTGCCTGAGTCATTGCCCTTGTCGCCGTTGCCGCCGTCTGAACTACTTCCCCCGCAGGCAGACAACGCCACACTGGCGGTGCAGCCCAGCGCCACGACCTTCAGCATCGTGCGCAGCTTGTTGGTGTTGCGTGACATCACTTCTCCTTTGTCAACTGTCCGGCCAGGTGGCGCGAACTGGGAGTGAGAGCTCGGGCTCTCACGGGATGACGGACAAGTCCCTGCCGGTGACGGCCGAGATCCGGTGGCAGTGCTTCGCCGTCAGATTCAGCGGGCAATGACTCCCTTCTGCAACGCCACGATTTGCAGCGCGAGATGCTTGGAATAGATGCGGACCCAGGCCAGGGGACCGGCCATGAACCAGAAGCCCGGCACACCGGTGCGCCGGTAGAGGCCACCGATCTCGCCGTCCTCCCCGATCCCCAAGACGTCGGGGCAACGGTCGGCGACACCATCGCCGAACAGCCGGCGGCTGGTTTCGCGCATGTTCTTGTAGCCGGTCGCGAGCACCACGACGTCGGCTTCGAGTTCACGGCCGTCGTCGAGCTTGATGCCCGTCGCGGTGAACTCGGCCAGGCCGGCACCTGCGGCAAGCTTGACCTTCTGCTCGGCGATGAGTCGGGAACAGCCGACGTCGATGTAGTAGCCGCCGCCCTTCTGCAGCGCGAAGCCCAACAGGCCCGTGCCATCCGGGCCGTCGTTGAGCTGGAAGCCGACAGCTTCCAGCGATGCGAGCAGCTCGGCATCTTTGATCGCGGTCTGACGGGTACCCTCGACCGCGAATTCCAGAACCTGCGGCCAGGGAGTCGAGCAGGCCAACAGATCGGCGTACTCGGTCGGCGGTCCGGTCTCGGTGAAGTTCGCTCCGAAGATCGCCGGGATCCCGTGCTCCTGGCTGATGATGTGGGTCGAGGAACGCTGCACCATCGTGACGTCGGCGCCGGCCTCGTAAAGATCCTGGACGATGTCGTGCGCGCTGTTGCCCGCCCCGACCACGATGGCCTTCTTGCCGGTCCAGTCGGCGCCCGACACGTGGGCGCTCGAGTGATAGGAGATCCCGCCGAATGAGTCCCGTCCGGCGATCTCAGGCAGATTGACCTCGGCAGCAGCGCCGGTCGCCAAGATGACGTCCTTGGGGTGGAGGGTCCGCAGGCCCTCGGCGGTATGGACTTTCAGCGTCCAGACACCGGACTGCTCGTCGTACGAGCTGTCGTACATCTCGGCGTTGGTCCACACGTTGAGTTCCATGATTTCGGCATAGAACTCGAACCAGTCGGCGATCTTGTCCTTGGCCGAGAAGATCGGCCACGAGCTCGGGAACGGCAGGTACGGCAGGTGATCGGCCCAGACCGGGTCGTGCAGGACCAGCGAGTGGTAGCGCTTGCGCCAACCGTCTCCGACTCGCCCGCTCTTTTCCAGGATCAGCGCGTCGACGCCCATCAGGCCCAGGTTCGCGGCGACCGCGAGGCCGCCCTGGCCGGCGCCGATGATGACGACATCGGGTTCGCGATCTGCGTATGTGATGCTCTCGTTGCGGCGGTCTTTCCAGTTGCGCTTCGAGCTCGCGTCGGCCAGATGCCGCGGTCCGGTGGGACGGCGCGCGCCGATGGCACGTTCGTGGCCCTTGACGTCTTCGACACCGGTCATGACCGAGGCCGCGAGCCAGACTCCGTTGATGTCGACGAGCTTGGCCACTCCACGGCACCAGGCCGTGGGAGTCTCGAAGAGGAAGAACCCCTCGATCGTGACGCTGCCGTCACCCAGCACGGCGCGGGGAGCGTGTCCTTCGTCGAGGCTGAAGCTCGTGGTCGCTGCGGCGTCCAACGACCCCTGCAGCAGCCCGGCGATCGCATCGCGTCCGTGGAATGTTCCCAGGTCCCACGTCAGCGCCAGCAGATCGCGCCAGTAGCAGTCGTCCGTGACGGCGCTGAGCACACGATCGACGGACCGCGACTCCATCGCACTGGAAAACGCGTCGAGCCACTGACCGAAAACGGCCTCCGCATTGTCGACGGAACCTTCAGTCGCCACGTCCAAAGTCACGGCCAGTCTCCTTCACTTCACCTCCGACCGAGCGATCGCTCGGTCGTGCAGTAGGAGTGTGGCACACGTCTCACCGAGTTGTAAATAGCCATTCATGGATCCGATCCCGAGTCCTCCCCCGGGCTTGATTTCGGCCCCGCCTCGTGAGGTAACCTCCCCGGCTAACCCCCATCACGAGGAGAGTCACCATGGCCGGACGAGTAGCAGGCAAGGTCGCATTCATCACCGGAGCGGCCCGCGGGCAAGGGCGCAGTCACGCGGTGCGCCTGGCCGAGGAAGGGGCCGACATCATCGCGATCGACACCCTGAAAACCATTGCAACGGCGGACTATCCGATGGCTTCGGCCGATGACATGGCCGAGACGGTTCGCCTGGTCGAAGCCACCGGACGGAGGATCCATTTCGCTCACGCGGATGTGCGTAATTTCGACTCGCTCAAAGCCGCTCTGGACGACGGCGTCGACAAGTTTGGCCGGGTCGACATCGTGTCGGCCAACGCCGGAATCCTGTCGTTCGGATCCGGCCACGAAATGTCCGAAGACACCTGGGGCGAGATGATCGACATCAACCTCAGCGGCGTGTGGCGCACCGCCAAGGCAGCAATTCCACACCTGATCCGTCAGGGTGAGGGCGGATCGATCATCCTGACCTCATCGCTTGCCGGCCTGCAGGCCAATGCCGGGATCGGGCACTACGTGTCGGCCAAGCACGGGGTCGTGGGACTCATGAAGACGCTCGCCGTGGAACTCGCCGAACACAACATCCGAGTCAACGCCGTCAACCCGTCACAGGTCGACACCCCGATGGTTCAGCACCAGGGCATGTACGACCTGTTCAACCCCCATCTCGAGCACCCCACGAAGGAGGATTTCGCCCGGGCGTCGGGAGATACCATCGCGCTGCCGATTCCGTGGATCGAGTCGATCGACATCAGCAATGCGGTCTTGTTCCTGGCCTCCGAGGAGGCGCGGTACATCACCGGCGTCGCGCTACCGATCGATGGCGGAGGACTGCTCGTGTGACCGGGGGCGGGCGGACTCGCTTTTGCGTGCTCGCGGGCCTTGCCCGGTCAGGAAACCGACTCCGGCCAGTATCGCCACGAGGCCGAGCACGAGTCCGCCGCTCATCGGCTCGCCCAGCCACACCACACCCAAAGTCGTGCCTGCCAAGGGAACGATGAATGTCACGGTCGATGCTGCCAACGGTCCGGCAGCCCGAATGATCCAGAAATGGAGCAGATATCCCCCTGCCGTTGCACCTGCGCCGACGACCAGCACCGCCAAGACGACGTCCGTGGTGATCGGCGCCGTCGGCGGCGACAGCACGAGAGCGGCGATCGAGGCAGGGAGCATCAGGACCGTCGCAGCGATCTGCTGGCCGAGTGCCACCGACAGAGGCGGATCGTCGGGAAAGCCCTGCCGCGCATAGACGCCGCCCAGCGCGTAGAGCACGGCAGCTGCGACGGAGGCCGCGGCCGATCCCAATCCGCGCCCGTCGAGAGCTATCGGAGCGCCTCCGAACAAGGCGGCAACACCCAAGATGCCCACCGCCACACCTGCGACGTGACGCCAAGTGATGCGCCGGCCGAACCAGATGGCCATGACCGCGACGGTGAACATCGGCGTCGTGGCGTTGAGGATCGCGGCCATCGACGCATTGAGCCCGACGATCGCCACCGCCACCAATGTCAGCGGACCCGCGACATTGAGCGCCGCCAAGACGAGAAATGCACCGAAACGACGACGAATCAGGCGCCACGCTCCGTGACTGGTCACGGCCAGAAGACCCAAGACGACAGCTCCGATCGCGAGCCGCACATGCGTGACGCCGACCGGGCCGAGGGCCGGGGCGGCGATCTTGACCAGCGGGAATGAACTCCCCCACAGGCCGCCGAGCAGCAGCAGCGCGCCGATCAATCTGAACGGGGTCGTCTCCGTGTTCTTCATCCCTGGCACCCCGACATCATGTTGACAACATACTATACCCCTGTAGGGTATCTAACAAGCTAAGTCGGTGGCTTTTCCGCCCCGAAGGTCAGGAGTGTTCCATGCAGGTCGACGTCGATTTCAACAGGTGCCAGAGCAATGGGCTATGCGTCCTGATGGCACCGGAGGTATTCGATCTCGACGACAACGGGTACTTGCAGTTCGATGCGAATCCCGACGAGTCGTTGCGTCCGGCCGTCGAGGACGCCGTGGCCAGCTGCCCGGTCAGCGCCATCACGTTGACCTCGCGGCCATGACCCTTGAACAGACGGCGCAACTGTCCCGCGGTCGGGTCGTCGTGGTCGGCGCGTCGCTGGCCGGCCTGCGCACAGCCGAGACTCTGCGGAACGGAGGGTTCAGCGGCGAGATCGTCATCGTCGGCGACGAAGTACACCCGCCCTACGACCGTCCCCCTCTGTCGAAGGCGGCATTGAAAGGTCTGCTCCAACCCGCCGAGAATCGGCTGCCGTTCTCCGATGACCTCAAGGCTCGCTGGCTGCTGGGCCGACGTGCTGTCGGAGTCGACCTGGTCGAACGACACGTGACCCTCGACAGCGGTCTCGAGCTGACGTTCGACGGTCTCGTCATCGCGACCGGCGCCAGGGCCCGTGAACTGCGAACCAGCACCGAACCGAATCCTCGGGGTGCGCATACGCTGCGCACCCTCGATGACGCCACGGCACTGTGCCACGCGCTGGAACGTCGACCGGATCGGGTCGTGGTGATCGGCGCCGGATTCATCGGCACCGAAGTCGCCGCGTCCGCCCGGGCCGCCGGCCTGGAGGTCACTCTGACGGATGCGGCCGCATTGCCCTTGCTCAACGCCACCGGCCGCGACGTCGGCCGATTCTGTGCCGATCTGCATCGTGAACGCGGCGTCGAACTGCAGATGGGAGTCGCCGTGGAAAGGCTCCTCACCGTCAACGGCGCCCTCGAAGCCGTCGGCCTGGCAGACGGGACCGAGTTGCCGGCAGATCTCGCGGTCGTCGGTCTCGGCACGATCCCCCACATCAGTTGGCTGGCCGGTTCCGGAGTCATGCTCGATGCCGGGGTGAGGGCCGATGCCTCACTTCGCGTCCTCGACGATCACGGCAGCGTCATCCCCGGTGTCGTCGCAGCCGGCGATGTCGTCCGCTGGCCGCACGGACTGTTCGACGACCGGCTCATGCGCATCGAGCACTGGAGCAATGCCGTCGACCAGGCACGTGCCGCGGGCAAGACGCTGCTGCACCACCTCGGCGCCAGGACCGATGCCGAACCAGATCCTTACGCAGGAGTGCCGTCATTCTGGTCCGACCAGTACGACGTGAAGATCCTGTCGATCGGTCTGCCCCATCTGGGCACTGAGTCGGCGGTTCTCGCCGGGAAGCCGAGCGAAGGCAAGTTCGTGGTCGGCTTCGGTCGCGGTGGCGTCATGGTCGGCGCCGTGGGGGTCGACGAAGCCCGACGCCTTGCCGGTTACCGCCGCCACATCGCTGCTCGCGGCGCCTGGCCACCGCCCGAATGATCCAACCAGACCACCACCAATTCACCATCGAAACAAAGGACATCGATATGACCAACACGTCATTGAACAACCCAGACCTCGACAACCAGTCGCCCATCCTGATCGCGTACGACGGATCCGCTGATTCGCGGGCCGCCATCGACCAGGCAGCTCGTCTCTTTCCGGGCGCTGCGACCGTCATTCTCTACGCGCGCCAGCCGCTTGAGAGCGTCGCAGCCCACCTGGAAGGGCACCCCGCGCTGGAAGAGCTGAAGAGCCTCGATGCAGCGACCCACGACGCATCTGCCCAGATAGCGGCCGTCGGAGCCAAGATCGCCGTCGAGGCCGGTCTCGCGGCCGAGCCACGCGTCTCGTCCATCATGGGCACCGCGTCGGAGGCCATCGTGGCGGTGGCCGACGACCTCAATGCCTCGCTCATCGTGATCGGCTCACGCGGGCGGCGCGGTCTGCGCGCGACCATCATGGGCAGCACTGCGGCCAATGTCCTGCACCATGCGAGCCGTCCGACATTGGTCATCCCGTCGACCGACGTCGCACGCGCACGCGCACGCCGGGAGATCCTCACACCCCAGTGAAGCTGCGCCCGGCTGCCTAGAGGTCGGGCGTCATGCGCGAGGCCGGTCGAGCACCCGCGACATCACGATGACGCTGCGGGTGCGATCGACGTTGTCGAACTCGCGCATGCGCTCGACCGTCCGTTCGATCTCGGCCATGTTCGACGCCATGACGTGCACCAATGCGTCGGCGTCGCCGGTTATCGTCCACACGCCGACAACTTCGGGGATCGCTTCCAGGTCACGCTTCAGACGGTCGGTCGAGACATTGCCGCGGTACGACAGCTCGACGTAGGCCTCGGTGTCCCACCCCAGCGACGCCGGATCGATCAGCACTGTGAATCCCGAAATCTGCTTGCGGGCGAGCATCTGGTCGACTCGTCGTTTGACCGCCGGGGCGGAGAGTCCCACCTGTGCGCCGATCTGCTGATAGGTCGCCCGACCGTCGGCCAGCAGATGCCCGATGATCTCGCGATTGACCCGGTCCATATGGCCCTCCAGTCGATATTTCGTCATTCGTTAATACGTGCCGGTTGTGTGCAACGAATGATCGCATTCTAAGCAACAGATCGCGATTGTTTGCGAATGTATCGCGTCATACGTTGGTTTCGAAACCCAAGGAGCTCGCATGACGACAACATTGTCCCCTTCCCCAAGCCGGATCCTCGACCGGACCGCGAGCACAAAACACCTCTTAATGTGCCCTCCGGAGTACTTCGAGGTGTCGTACTCGATCAATCCGTGGATGGACCCCACCACCGGCGTCGACATCGCCCGTGCGCACGACCAATGGTCGATCCTGCGGGAGACCTATCTGAGTCTCGGCCACCGAGTCGACCTGATCGAGCCCGTCGAGGGACTGCCCGACATGGTCTTCGCGGCAAATGGCGGCATCGTGTTCGATGGACGGGCCATGGCACCGAATTTCACCCATGAGCAGCGACGCCCCGAGGGCGCGGCCTACCGCACGTGGTTCGAGTCGGCCGGCTTCGCACCTACCGTCCAAGCGACCCTTCAGAACGAGGGTGAGGGCGATGTCCTGACGATCGGCGATGTCATGCTCGCCGGCACGGGCTTTCGCACCTCGCGCCCGGCGCATGCCGAGATCAGTGCATTCTTCGGCGTCCCGGTGATCACGTTGGAGCTGGTCGACTCTCGCTTCTACCACCTCGACACGGCGCTCACAGTGCTCGATGCCGAGACCGTGGCCTACTTCCCCGGCGCGTTCAGCGCCGCCAGCAATGCCGCGCTCCGGCAGCTGTTCCCCGACGCGATCCTCGCGACCGAGGCGGATGCGGCGGTATTCGGCCTCAATGCGATGTCCGACGGCCTGAACGTGATGCTGTCAGACCGGGCGACCGGGCTGCACGAGCAGCTCCGCGCGCACGGCTTCAATCCCGTCGGCGTCGACATGAGCGAACTGATCAAAGCCGGCGGAAGCGCCAAGTGCTGCACATTGGAGCTCCGCGCATGACCACGGTGCGATTCGTCGACGTCCCCCACATGGTCCGTTGGGTCTCGGCCACCGGTGCCGAGACCATCATCGCCGAGCTGATCACCGCGATCGAGCGCGACTTCGCCCGTTGGGGCGACTTCGACAAGACGCCGCGCGTGGCGGCGCATTCGCCTGAGGGTGTCGTCGAACTGATGCCCACCAGCGATGGCCAGACGTACGGTTTCAAATACGTCAACGGCCACCCGAGCAATCCTGCCCGCGGCTTCCAGACCGTGACGGCATTCGGGATGCTCGCGAACGTCCACAACGGCTATCCGACGTTCATCGCCGAGATGACGGTGCTGACTGCCCTGCGCACGGCGGCGACCTCCGCGATGGCGGCCCGCCATCTCGCGCGCCCCGACTCGTCGGTCATGGCGATGATCGGGACGGGTTCGCAGGCCGAATTCCAGGCTCTGGGATTCCGCGCCGCACTCGGCATCAACCGGCTCCGGGTGTGGGACACCGACCCGCTCGCGCTCGACAAGATCGTCCGCAACGGTGAGCGATTGGGCTTCGAGGTCTACCGCGCCGAGAGCGGCATCGACGCTGTCACCGGCGCCGACATCATCACGACGTGCACCGCCGACAAGACGAATGCGACCGTGCTGACCGACTCCATGATCACCGCAGGAGTGCACGTCAACGCGATCGGCGGCGACTGCCCCGGCAAGACCGAACTCGAGCCGAGCATCCTGCCGCGCGCCCGGGTCTTCGTCGAATACACCCCGCAGACCCGTATCGAAGGTGAGATCCAGCACCAGTCGGCTGACTTCGCCGTCACGGAACTCTGGCAGGTCATCGACGGATCCCGGCCCGGTCGACAGAGCCGTGACGACATCACGGTCTTCGACTCGGTCGGCTTCGCGATCGAGGACTTCAGCGCCTTGCGCTACGTCGCCGAAGCAGTCAGCGACACCGAGCACTTCACGTTGATCGACCTGATCGCCGAGCCGGCCGATCCGAAGGATCTGTTCGGTTTCGCCACCGCGCATGAGGTGGCCCGTGTCTAGCGCGCTGCTGTCTCCCGTGGACGGCACCGCAATTCCGCCTCAAGCCCCCTCATCGGTCGTCATGGTGCGACCGCACAGATTCCAGCCCAATCCGCTCACGATCGCCGACAACGCGTTCCAGTCCAAGGAACCGCAAGGCACACCCGAATCGATCGCCCGTTCGGCGTACGACGAGGTCACGCAGCTCGCGGAACGTCTGCGCTCGGTCGGCGTGGCGGTGCACCTGTTCGACGACACCGGCGCCGAGCTGCCCGACAGCGTGTTTCCGAACAACTGGTTCTCGACACATGCCGACGGGCGGGTCGCGCTCTATCCGATGTACTCACCCAACCGGCGAGGCGAGCGACGATCCGATGTCGTGGCGATGCTCCGGAGCCAGTTCCGGGTCACCGCGATCCACGACTACTCGGTCCTCGAGGACGAGGAGATGTATCTCGAAGGCACCGGCGCCATGGTGCTCGACCACGTCCACCGAGCGGCGTACATCTCCCGATCGCACCGTGCGCACGATCAGGCGGTCAGCCAGGTGTGCCGCGACCTGGGCTACCGGCCGTCGGTCTTCACCACGACGGATCAGCGCGGAATCCCGATCTATCACACCAATGTCATGATGTCGGTCGGCACATCGATGGCTCTCGTAGGCCTCGAGACGATCCCCGACGACGCCGAACGTCGCGCGGTCGAATGGCAGCTGCGCGACTCCGGCCACGCCATCGTGCCGCTCTCCCACCGCCAGATCGATGACTTCGCCGGCAATGCGATCGAAGTCCAGGGCGACGACGGTCGCTACCTGGTGATGTCGGCCCGCGCCTATGCGAGCCTGACCGACGCGCAGCGCGATGCGATCTCCGAGCACGCCACGATCCTTGCGGTGCCCGCACCGACGATCGAACTGGCCGGCGGATCGATCCGGTGCATGATTGCGGGCATCCACCTGCAGTCGCTCGCTATCGACGCGGGCGGTGCTCGCTGACGACTCGGCCGAGTGCTTCGCGGCAGGCGAGAACGCCGGGCTGACTTGCCGATGCGCGCCGCGCCGAGGTGAAGATCGTCCGGTGCGGCGCGCCTTCCAGATCTCGCAAGGTCACCGAGGGCACGCCGCCGAGCCAGAGCAGATCGGGCAGCAGCGCGACGGCGTTGCCCGACTCGATCAACCGGATCTGCGCCTGCAAGTCGGCGGTCTCGTAGCGGACGTCCGGCTCGAAGCCGGCCAGCCTGCAGGCCTGCTCGGCGAAGTGCCGGGACGCGACTCCGCCCGGTTCCATGACCCAGGGGGCCTGTGCGGCATCCGCGATTGTCTGGATCGAGGCGAGCGGCTGGCCGAGCGGCGGCACGGCCAATCTGATCTCGTCGGTGGTCAGATCGATCGAGTCGAGTTCGGGGTGCCAGGGCGCCGCGTGACCCGGGTACTGCTCGGCGATCACGAGATCGAAATCGCGGGCCCAGGTGTCGCGGAGGGCCGACTCCGGCTCACGCTGCGTCATCGTGACCCGCAACAGCGGATGCTCCGCCGACAGCATCGTCAGTGTCCTCGGCATCAGAGCGAGTGCCGCCGACTGGAACACCGCCATGCGGATCGTTCCGGTCGCCTCGGCCAGAGAGGCGGCCAGGTCGGACTCGGCCTGTTCGAGCCGTTCGAGCACCGCGGTCGTGTGCTCGACGAGGATCTCGGCCTGAGGCGTGAGCTGGACCGTACGGCCGACCTTGCGCAGCAACTCGACGCCGACTTCCTGCTCGAGTTGGGACAACTGCTGCGACACCGACGAGGGACTCTGGTGCAAGGCGGCCGCGACATTGGCCAGCGTCCCGCGGATCTTGAGCTCCCGCAGGAGACGCAGTCGGCGCACTTCAAGCATGCGTACCACCGGTAAGCAAAGGTGGCGGGTATTGGTCAGTAATCATCGCTTTACCTTACCTAGTTGCGGACGCAAACTGGTGGAGTAACCCGTTCGCTTCTTCCACGAAGGTGCCAGCCATGCCACACTCACCAGCCCACGACGACCTCGCAGACGAAACAGTCGCGCTGGTCCGACACTGGTTGGACGAATCGGCCAAGGTGCCCGCCGACAAGGCGGGGGCACAGCTCGCCGGGGTGCTCAAGGATCCGCAGGGCCTGCCCTTCACCGTGGGGTTCATCGACGGCGTGATCCGTCCCGAGGACGCCCGCGTCGCCGCCCGCAACTTCGCGGTGCTCGCCAAGAACGTTCCGGCCTTCCTGCCCTGGCATCTGCGGACCGCGGTCCGTCTCGGCGCCTGGGCCGGACGGGTCGCTCCGGGCCTGGTCATCCCCGTGGTCCGCCGGGCTCTGCGGTCGATGGTCGGCCACCTGATCGTGGATGCCACCGACGCCAAGCTCGGTCGCGCGATCGCCAAGATCCGCCGCCGGGGCGTCAAGCTCAACATCAACCTGCTGGGCGAAGCAGTCCTCGGTCAGCGCGAAGCCGCTCGACGCCTGAAGGGCACGCATGAGCTTTTGGCGCGCGCCGACGTCGACTACGTCTCGATCAAGGTGTCGGCCACCGTCGCACCGCATTCGCCGTGGGCCTTCGACGAGGCGGTCGAGCATGTCACCGAGAACCTCGCCCCGTTGTTCGAGCAGGCCGCTGCCGCCGCTTCGTCGACCTTCATCAACCTCGACATGGAGGAGTACCGCGATCTCGACATGACGATCGCGGTGTTCACCCGGATCCTCGACCGGCCCGATCTCGAACATCTCGAGGCGGGCATCGTGTTGCAGGCCTATCTGCCCGACGCTCTCGACGCGATGATGCGGCTGCAGAACTGGGCGGCCGAGCGACGGGCCCGCGGCGGTGCCGGGATCAAGGTGCGCATCGTCAAGGGTGCCAATCTGCCGATGGAACGGGTCGAGGCCGCGGTGCACGGCTGGCCGCTCGCGACCTGGTCGTCCAAGCAGGAGACCGACACCAACTACAAGCGAGTGCTGAACTACGCGCTGCAGCCCGAGCACATCGAGAACGTGCGGATCGGTGTGGCCGGCCACAACCTGTTCGATCTGGCGTACGCCTGGCTGCTGGCCGGACGGCGAGGGGTGCGAGACGGCATGGAGATCGAGATGCTGCTCGGGATGGCACAGGGACAGGCCGAGGTCATCCGCAAAGAGGTGGGCGGTCTCCTGCTGTACACGCCCGTCGTGCACCCGCGTGAGTTCGACGTCGCGATCGCTTACCTGATCCGACGCCTCGAAGAAGGCGCCAGTCACGACAACTTCATGTCGGCGGTCTTCGATCTGCACACCGACGAGACCTTGTTCAAGCGTGAGCAGGACCGCTTCCTGGCCTCGCTCGCCGATCTCGACGACCAGGTTCCGGCGCCGCGCCGAACCCAGAACCGACTTCTCGCCCCGGAACCAGTGCCACCGGGCACTGGGTTCTTCAACACTCCAGACACCGACTCGTCACTGCCGGCCAACCGCCGCTGGGGCAAAGAGATCCTCGGCCGGGTGCCTGGCTCCGAGCTCGGGCAGAAGACCGTCGAAGACCACTCGATCTCGACCTCCCAGCAGCTCGAGACCGTCATCGCCTCTGCCGCCGAGCACGGCCTGGCGTGGGGCAAGCTGAGCGGCGGACAGCGCGCTGACATCCTCGACCGGGCGGCACAGCGGTTGGAAGAGCGACGGGCAGATCTCGCCGAGGTCATGGCGTCCGAGGCCGGCAAGACTCTCGACCAGTCGGATCCGGAGATCTCCGAGGCGATCGACTTCGCGCGCTACTACGGCAACCTGGCCCGGCAGCTCGACTCCGTCGACGGTGCCCGCTATGTCCCGTCGGCCGTCACTGTCGTCACACCGCCGTGGAACTTCCCGGTCGCGATTCCGGCCGGTTCCACACTGGCTGCCCTGGCGGCTGGATCAGCGGTCATCATCAAGCCGGCCAAGCAGGCCGCGCGCTGCGGATCGGTCATGGTCGAGGCGCTGTGGGAGGCGGGCGTTCCCCGCGACGTCCTGCATTTGGTGCACCTCGAAGAGCGCGACCTGGGACGGGAGCTCATCTCCGATCCTCGGGTCAACCGGGTCATCCTGACCGGTGGCTACGAAACCGCCGAACTGTTCCGCTCGTTCCGGCCCGACCTTCCGCTGCTGGCCGAGACCAGTGGCAAGAACGCCATCATCGTCACGTCGTCGGCCGACCTCGACCTCGCCGCGAAAGACGTCGCACAGTCGGCATTCGGCCACGCGGGTCAGAAGTGCTCTGCCGCATCCCTGGTGATCCTGGTCGGATCGGTCGCCACATCGCGCCGCTTCCGCCATCAGCTCGTGGATGCCGTGACATCGCTCGCCGTCGGCGCACCTGAGGATGCCACGACGCAGATGGGGCCGCTGATCGAACCGGCCCAGGGCAAGCTGCTCGACGCCTTGACGACACTCGAGCCTGGCCAGTCCTGGCTGATCGAACCACGCCGACTCGACGACGCCGGCCAGTTGTGGACACCCGGCGTACGTGAGGGCGTCCAGCGCGGCTCGACCGTGCACTTGGTCGAGTTCTTCGGACCCGTCCTCGGCATCATGACCGCTTCGTCGCTGGAAGAGGCCATCGACATCCAAAATGACGTCGACTACGGCCTGACGGCCGGTCTGCACTCCCTGGACGCCGACGAGATCGACATCTGGCTCGACCGTGTCCAGGCCGGAAACCTGTACATCAACCGCGGGACGACCGGCGCCATCGTGCAGAGGCAGCCGTTCGGCGGCTGGAAGAAGTCGTCCGTGGGCGCCGGCACGAAGGCCGGCGGACCCAACTACCTGTTGGGTCTTGGTACCTGGGAGCGCGTCGAGGCGACCTCACAGACGTCCCTCGGTTCGGCGGCGGAAAGGCTGCTCGCCGTCGCCAATGAGGTGCGGCTTCCCGATACGGAGCTCGGCTTCCTGGAGCGCTCCTTCATGAGCGATGCGGCGGCGTGGAGTGATGAATTCGGGACCTCGCGAGACGTCTCGCAGCTCACCGTCGAGCGCAATATCTTCCGGTATGTCCCGACACCGGTGCATGTGCGTGTCGCCCCCGATGGCCGACTCGTCGACGCGCTGCGAGTCGTCGGCGCGGGCCTGCTGGCCGGATCGGATCTGCACCTCTCGTCGGCGAATGAGTTGCCCGAGGCGGTGCGGAAGGCTTTGGCATCACTCGGTGTGCGGATCGCAATCGAGGACGACACCTCGTGGCAGGCTGCGGCATCGACGCTCCCGGAAGGCCGGGTGCGACTCGTGGGCGGCAGCCTGAGCGTCTTGTGCGAGCAGACCGGCGGACGTCCCGATCTCGCGATCTACGACCACATCCCGACGGAGTCTGGACGAGTCGAGCTGTTGCCCTTCTTGAAGGAACAAGCCATCAGCATCACGGCCCATCGCTTCGGCACGCTCAACCACCTGACCGACCAGATCATCTGAGCCGGCGGTTCAGGTAGGCCTTCTCGGCCGGATTGTCCGTCGCCGCGATGGCGGCTCGGTACGCGGTTCCTGCTTCGTCGCTCCTGCCCAAGCGGCGCAGCAGGTCCGCACGAGTCGCGTGCCAGGCGTGATAGCCGTCCAGTCCGAGTCTGTCGACGATCGCCAGGGCGACCTGTGGGCCGTCGATCTCGGCGATCGCGATGGCGCGGTTCATCGTCACGATCGGGGTGGGCATGACCTCGTACAACTGGTCGTACAGTTGGACGATCTGATCCCAGTCGGTGTAGCGGGCGTCGAGGGTGTCGGTGTGGACCGCGCTGATCGCGGCCATGAGCTGGTATCGACCGGGGCCCGGACCGCCGGAGGCGACCCGCGTCAGACACTCCCGCACCAGAGCATGGCCCTCGGCGATGAGCTCCCGATCCCAGGAGCCGCGATCCTGCTCGTCGAGCGTCACCAACTCGCCTCCGGCGATCCGGGCATCGCGACGGGCATCGGTCAGCAGCATCAGCGCGAGCAAGCCGGCCACTTCGCCCTCGTCGGGCAGAAGCCGGCGCATCAACCGTCCGAGCCGAATGGCCTCATCGGTCAGGTCGGCCCGGATCGGATCATCGCCTGCGCCGGCGAGATAACCCTCGTTGAAGACCAGGTAGATGACCGCGAGCACTCCGCCGAGCCGGTCGGTGATATCGGTGCGGTCAGGGACCCGGAAGGGGATGTTCGCGGCCTTGATCTTGGCCTTCGCGCGGGTGATGCGTCGGGCCATCGTGGTCTCCGGGACCAGGAACGCCCGGGCGATCTCGTCGACCGTCAGGCCGCCGAGCAGGCGCAAGGTCAGCGCGACCCGCGCTTCGGCCGCGAGTGCGGGATGGCAGCACGTGAACATCAGACGGAGACGGTCGTCCTCGACCGGGCCCGTGGGATCGGCTGGGGTGTCATCGGTGATCATGAGCGCCGCCTGATGCTTGGAATCACGCAGGGACTCCCGGCGGATACGGTCGATGGCCCGATGCACCGCAGTGCTGGTCAGCCACGCGCCGGGATTGGGCGGGACACCATCGCTCGGCCACTTCTGGACCGCGATGAGAAGTGCCTCGCCCGCGGCGTCTTCGGCGATGTCGAGATCGCCGAAGCGCCGGGCGAGCGAGGCCACTATCTGGCCGTACTCCTCGCGATAGATCTGCTCGATCTCGGCGGAGAGTTCCGGCACCGTCGTCATTCGCCTTGGAACGGACGCACGACGACTGCCTGACCGCAGGCCTTGGATCCTTCGGCCGCGAGCTTGAGCGCCTCGTCCAGATCGGCGGCCTCGACAACCCAAAAGCCCCCGAGGTACTCCTTGCTTTCAGCGAAGACCCCGTCCGTCACGATGGCCTCGTCGCCGCGGCCGTCGATGGCCGTCGACGTCTCCAGAGGCTGGAGACCGCCCCCGAAAACCCACTTGCCGGTCTCCATGAGCTTGTCGTTGAACTTGCCGGTGGCTTCGAACATCGCCTGCGACTCAGGCGTCGTCGGGTCTGGGTAGGGACCGGTGTGGTTAACCGAAATCATGTACTGAGTCATGGTCGTGTCCTCTCATCTGCGGCGGCCCGGTGGCTGCCTTTCACCCTGTCATCCCCCCTGGAGGTCGGCGATGCGCCGGTACTGATTCAGCTGTCAGTGCCGCCGCACAGCAACCCTTCCGCGACGCGAGGCCGCGACGAAGACCACTCCCGCGAGGAGCACTAGGCCGCCCAGGGTCAGCAACCACAGTGCCGGACCTCCCGTGTTGGGAAGCAGGCCCTCGTCGTCGTTCTTGGTCTTGCCGTCGTCCTCATTGCCGTTGCCGACATCGGAGTCCTTGGGCTTGTCGGGCGTCCCGCAGGCGACGTCTGTCTGGGTGACACCGTCGACGACCAGCTGGGCCTCGTTGAGGTAGCCGGTGCCTTCCTCGGTCTCGGTGAGCGTGCAGTTGCGCTGCTCGGCCGTGATCGCGGTGTTGACGGTGGCTTCGACCACGACTTGGTACACGTGACTCTTGCCGCCCGGGAGCTTCTGCGCCTCAACGAGTTTCGTGTCGTCGACGCCGTCGAAGTCGGGATTGACGACGATGTCACCGGGATCGGTGTTCGAGGCCGACACCTCGTCGATCACGATGCTGCCACCGAACTTCAACTTGTCCGAGAGGTCGTAGACGCCCTCGGCCGTGCCGGCATTGGCCACCTCGACCTCGTACGTCACCGTCGCCCGGTTCTCCGAGTCCGGCTCAGACTGGCTGACGAGTCGCTTGTCGACCGTGATGTCGACGTTGCGGTCGATGACTAGGCCCTGGTCCCACGACGGATCGGCGGAGTCGGGCGCTAGCGCGAACTCGGCGGTCTGACCTGTCGCAACGTCGCCGTCGGAGTCGACGGTGTCGTCGTCACCGGCGTTCTGCTGGGTGAACGTCGTGTTGGACGTCAGCCCGTTCGGGTCGAAGGTCACCCGGTAGGTGCCTGAAGCCAGGCCCTTGAACGAGTAGGCGCCGTTCTCATTGGTCGCGGTGGTCAGGCTGACGGGATTGCCGTCGAGATCCTCACCCACCAGCTTGACCGGGAACCCGGCAACACCCGGCTCGTCGTCGTCCTGGATGCCGTCGGAGTCCAAGTCCTCCCAGACATAGTTCCCGACCGCGGACTCGATGACCTGCGCCCGCCGGATCGCCGGACCAACCGGCTGGGTCACGCCTGCGGCGCGTCCTGCCGTGCGGTTCTCGTAGACGTCGCCGCCGGCGTTGCCGATCGGCGTCATCGCGATGTCGACCGTCAGGACGTCGGTCGGCTCGAAGTCACCGGCGCGCAGGAAGCGCAGACCCGTCACCTCGGCGGCCGTGGCAGGGCAGTCAGCGGCCGTGCCGTTACCGGACTCCACAGTTCCACCGGTCGCTGCGGAGCACCACGTGGTAGCGCCGGCTGCACCGTTGGACGCGTCGTCCGGGTCGACCTTGAGGTCTGTCGGTGCCCGCTTGGTGTACTGAATCTCGACGTCGTCACCGGCAGCAACCGTCGCGGTGTCGAACCGCAGTGTGCCGGTGAAGTCGCTGCCGAACAGGCCACTGGCCGGCAGCACGTCGATGACGTCGACGTCGGAGACGTTGTCGGAGGAATCGACGTTCGCGAAGTCGACCGTCCACTTCAGAGTCCGCGGTGTCGCGACCGCTTCGGGGTTGATCTCGATCAACGGCTTGTCGACCTGCTTGGAGATCTTGACTCCGGTGGGGGTCACGATCTGGATCTGCGCGGTGTCGGTGCGAGCCGACAGCCGGGACGGATCTCCAGGCGTGCTGACGACCGTCGTGTTGGTGTAGTTGCCGTTGCGGACGGTCTGCAGGATCTCGACGGTGTAGATGATCGGGTCGACCGTCTCGTTGACGGTCTGCTCACCGAGGTCCCACTTGATGTAGGTCTGACCTGCCGGGCACGCCAGCTCCGAACCTGCCGGGGCACCGTCCTGCACCAGCGCAGGGCTGAGCGCGTCACCATTGGCCCGCCGTGAGGAGACGAATGCCTGGTACTTCGGCAAGCAGTCCTCGACGATGACCGGGGCCTTGACCCCGGCGCTCACGTCAGCGGTCAACGACGGGTTGAGCCGGTAGTCGATCTCAGCGCCGGCGGAGTACTGCGGCACCGCAGTGTCGGTGAAATCGTCCGTCGTCCGGTTCTTGACGTACTTGCGGATGCGCGCGGTGACTGCTCCGAGGATGAGCCGGTCGCCCGATCCACCGGTGTGCGCCGCTGGCGTGTACGTCGACAACCCGGGGCTAGCCGTCTCGTCGTCCACGATCTCTTCGAGCGTCTTGACACCGCGGGACGTCCGCTCGCTGGCCCAGTTGGGCAGCACGGTTCCGGTGGGGCCGGCCGACACGAGAGCCTGCAGCGCGATCGAGGCGTTGACATCGAAGTTCGTCGCGGTGGTGGAGGCCTTCGTGCTGAACGAGATCCGAACGCGGTTGACGCCGCTCCAGAGACCATTCTGCGAGGTGGCGCCCGGAACGCCGGCCGGGGTGGCCGACCAGGTACCGGTTGTGCAGGACGAGTTCGCGCCGCTGCCGGGTGTCGGCGTATAGCCGTACTCGATCTTCAGGTTCTCGAGATCGTCGAGGTCCGTCTGCCAGGTTCCCGCGTAGTTGAACGAGGAGATCCAGGCGGCTGACCCGTTGGAGGGGAACTGGATCCTGGTGTACGGGCTGCCTGCGTAGTCGAACGTCGTCGGCATCGCCAGCTTGGTGTCATCCCAGGTGTCGCACATGAGCTTGCTGCGTGACAGCTCGGTGCCCGTGTTGGGCGGAATCTGCTCGGTCGAGATCAGGTTGCTCAGCACAGTCTGGCCGGCCACGACGACGGTGTTGCCGTCACGGAAGCTGCCCGATCCGGGCGGACCTTCGTATTCCCAGCTGCTGAAGCCACCGCCGGTCGGCGTGTTGCCGGGCTTGCCGGTGATGCCGGAGAAGCCCTTGCCGAAGCCGCCGGCGACCTCGAGCTTCGTCGTGGCTTCGCGGACGTTGTTCTCCGGGCGTTCGCCCTGGTTGGGCTCGCCGCTGATGTCGTCGGCCTTCACGTCGGTGAACTCGTTCTTGAAGCCGAGCGTCCAGGTTCCGCTGACCTCCTCGCCGAGGTCGCGGACCGCGTCGATCGGGATCTCGACGCGCACTGCCGTCGAGATGACGTAGCCGCTGTCGGCCGGCAGCGCCGCACCTGCGGACGCCTTGGTCGGGACGGTGTAGGCGGTTGTGTCGGCGTCGGTGATCGTGATGTCGACGACTGTGCCGGGCCCCGAGGAGTCACACGTGATCGTGCCGTTGTCACGCACCGAGTTCTCACTGGTGCCGCCCCCGGCGATCTTGGAGTTCGGGATGGACCCCCACAGGTTCAAGGCTCCGTTGTTGCAGCGGGTCAGCCGAGCGCCGTACTTGTCCAGTGCTGCCGCGCCGGCAGCGGTCCATGCCGCGGAAGCCGTCGTGCCCGCACCGTAGAACGAGTCAGGACGCAGATCGTCTTTCAGCGTGATCGGTGAGGCCAACGGGGTGATGCCCTTGCCGCCGGCGGGAGTGTTGAGGGTCAACGGATAGTCGACGATGCGGCAGGAGCGGCTCGTGTCGAACGAGCACAGTCCCCAGTAGCCGTAGAGCGGACCGGTCGTGTCGGTTGTCGACATCGCGCGCTTGGACACATCGAAGTTCGCGGCGGCGGACACAACCTGCGAGACGGAGGGCGACGACGCCGGGGTCGTGACCTGCTCACTCGTGGCGGTCGCGACGACGGGGGTCATCGAGGTGCCGTGGGGGACTTCGGAACGGACTTTGGCGATGAACTTGTAATCGAGGCTCGTGCCGATCGCCTGGTCGTCCACGACACAGGTGATCTCCTGGACCGGGAGAGACTGCCACGATGTCGTCGTCACCGGGACCACGGGGGCCGGGACGTTCTCGGGCGAGACGCTCGAACCGGTCAGGCAGAACGGCGGCAGCGAGACGAGTTCCTGTCCCTTGGGCAGCGTGAACTTGATCGTCGGCTTCGTCTGGTCGCCGCCTTCGTAGCGGATGCCTACCGTGTAGGTCACGGTGTCGTTGGTCCGGACGATGTCGTTGTCGGCACCGGAGTCATTGCCCGCGCTGTCGTCGCCCGGGGTGAACGGCTCGGTGCCGGTCTTCTGCTTCAGTGTCAGGGTCAGGGTCTCGTTGCCCGTCGCCAAGGCGTCGAGTGTGGCCTTGATCAGGCCCTTTTTGGCCGGCTCAGGATCTGCAGCGGCGGGAGCCTCCTCGGGCTCGTCCTTCGCGTCGTCCTTCGCGTCGTCCTTCGCGTCGTCCTTGGCTGGCGGAGTCGACTCCGGCTCGGCTGTGGTCGGCGACGGTGCGACGTCCGGCTCGCTCGGTGCGGCGGAGGTCGCGACCGCTTCCGGTGCCACCTCGTCGCCGGTCGCTGGCAGTGTCATGACTGCCAACGTCAGGGCCAGCGGAACGGCCAGCCAGGCAGATCGTGCCTGCCAGCTCCGACGTCGCCTGACGGCTCGATACCTGTGTGCTCCCATGAATCCTCCATCGCGCTCGGTCGCATATCGGGCTGTCGGACGACAGGCCAGAACGACTTCAGATCAGGAACGCGCCAACTCCGCATCCATGACGCCAGTTGTGAAGGAAACTCTCAGATACGGCCCGAAAGAACTACTTGCCTAGTCACGATGGACGCCGAGCAGCGCCCCCTCACGATGCGGCTTGCCGCCGGATGAGCTCGGCCAGAACCTCATCCTCATCGCTGATGATGCCGGTGACGCCTAGGTCCAACACCTCGTCGAGGACCGACAGGTCGTTGACCGGCCAGGTCATGAGAACCTCGACCCGGCGATTCAGCTCGGCAACGACATCGCGATTCAACAGCGACCGGTGGACCGAGACGCCGTAGACCGGTCCCGTCGACGACAATCGCCGCAGCAGGCGGGCGAGTTCGACACGGTTGCGGGCCGACAGCACCCGGCGGACCGAGGCCGTCGCGGCGAAGACGTCGACGAGCGGCCAGTGACGGCTGCAGACCAGGACGGGACGCCGGTAGTCGCTGTCGTGCAACAGCTTCTGAACCGCCAATGCGGTGGAAATGCGCCGACCTTTCAGGTCGAGCATCAGCGGGGTACCGTTCAGATCGGCATCCAGCAGTTCGGCGAGACCAAAGCGGGGCGCGGACGCCGGGGCCAGCTCCCACTTGTCCCACAGAAAGGGCAGCGGTCCGGCCGTTTTCAGATGCCTGACCTCGAGCTGGCCGCGATGTTCGTGGACATCGCACTCGATGACGTCAGCGCCGAGGCGCTTGGCGACTTCCAGAGCTGCAAGGGAGTTTCCAGCCCGGTGGGCGATCGCGAGCACTGTCATTCACTCCCCCGGTTCCAGAGCACGTTCGTCCTGCCGAGCCAGCACTGTCCGCGCCCTTCGCTGTCGGTGCCGACGGCGTTCGAGCGCCAAGGCGGCAACATGAGCGGCGAGTGCCAGTGCGACGCCGGCGACCACATCGAGGACATAGTGATTCGCGGTCAGCACAACCGCGAACGCCATCAGGATCGGCATCGCGTAACCGATGATCTTCAGCGCAAGGGTCGAGGCGGCCGTCACGATCGCGATACCGACCAGGAGATCCCAGCCGGCGTGCAGACTCGGCATCGCGGCGTACTGATTGACGAAGGCCGGGGGTTGCAGCACCCGGTAGGCGTGCGAGCGTTCGCTGACCGTGTCGATCATGCCGTGATCGGCGAGTCTCGGCGGTGCCACCGGGAACGTCGCGAAGATGACCATCCCTACGGCTCCTGAAAGCATCATCGCGTCACGCAAACGGAGGAAGACATCCCGGTGCCGGGTCGCCAGCCAGATCATCGTGATGATGATGACCGGCCAGTGACCCCAGATGTAGATCCAGTTGGCAACTGTCGCCAAGGCGCCCGAGTTCGTGATGAGCGTCTGCATGGAACCTTCGACGTCGATACCCACCCGCTGTTCGAGCTCAAGTATCCGATCGGCGTTCGCGACGGCATCGGCAGTCGACCCTACAGTCAGTCCGCGCACCCCGAAGTAGATGACGACCAGCAACAAGACCAAGGCGGCTTGGCGCAGGACCCAGAAGCCTGGGGGCTGATGATCCTGCTTGTCGGCCATGCGCATCCGGTGTCGGTAGAACGAGGACGGCCGACCGACTCGGATGCCGGACGCTCGAACCTCGACTTCTCCCCATCATCCATCGCGCGCTGCCACATAGCACGCGAACGGGGGATTCAGACCGCGATTGCAGCAGTACGGCGCAGTTCGCGACGGGTGACGATCAGGCTGATGCCACCCATCGTCAGGGCGGGCAGCCAGGCCAGGCAAGCCTTCAGCGTCACGGCGCCCGCAGCAGCCAACCACGGTATGCCGAGTGCGACCAGCGCAAGGATCAGTGCGGCATCCTTCGGACTGGCGCCATTGGGACCAGGCACTGCCCCAGCCAACTGGCTCGCACCGAATGCGCCGAGGAGCGCCAATGGGGAGATGGGATGCCCCGTGGCCGACACCGCTCCCAGCAGGAGGGCCGCGATCGATAGTTGATACGCCGCGGACAGCAGCAGCGCATGGGCCAGAGCCTTCGGCGGCGGCAGCGGACGGCTCGGCATGAGATCGGGACGGGCCCGTCGCAGGATCAAGGCCGCGACCAGAGCCAGTACCGCGACGCCGACCGCGACAACGATCATCCTCATCGGCAGTGCCGATCCGGCGAAGGCGACGAAGGCAGTCAGCCCGATCGCGCCGACCAGACGGTCGAGGCCGACGCTGGCCAGGGCATCGGCTCCGCTCAGGCCGCTGCGGTTGAGGCGGCGGATCCGCCACAGCTCGGTGCCGATGTGGCCGGGCGTGAACAGTCCAAGCAGTTCTGCCTCGGCATTCGCCCGGACGAACCACCAGCGACTCATGCCGGACGGTGTCAGCACCCGCCAGCGCAACGGGCACAGCACGTACTTGCCGACAACCCACGGCAGCAGGCCGAGCAGCACCGGCCACCAGGTGACGTCGGGGAGATGCGGCAGCGTCAGCGCCGGCACAGCCAGGGCAAGTGCCATGGTCAGGGCGAGAACTACACGAGAATGCAGGAAGGAATGCAGGAGGGACCGTATGTGCATCGAGACCTTTCGAGGAATCACTTGTCGAAGTCATGCGTTCCCTACCGACAAGAATACGGGGCCTTCCTGAGAAAAGTTCCTCGGATTGCAGCGCAGATACCGATCGGCGGTGTCGCAGGTTGTCTCCCAGGTTGTCTCGAAACACACGTTCAGAGGGCCCGCCTCAGTCTGCGGCCGACAAGAATTCCGATCGCAGTTGGCAGATCGCGACCGCGCCGCCCGCATGCATATCGGCCCGAGCGAACCAGTCGGCGAACCGTTCGGAGTCAAGCGAGATGAATTCGAGAGTCGAGCTATCGTCACCTCGCGCGATCTCCCAATTGCCGATGGCACCGCCGATCACCTCCCGAAGACCAGCTTCGTCGGCCAGTTCCAACGCGAGGTGTATTTCGAACGTTCCGTTGAGCGCGTTAAACCCTGAACTCAGATACCAGTAGTGGGAATTGCCGCTCTGTATCGACGCCGTGATGGCGGTGATCGCTTTCGAGTCCGTGAACCACGCCGGGTTCACAGCAGGTTTCGAGTAGTAGGCCTCAAGCTCTTCGAGGTCGAAAAGCTCCTCTCCCAGTTCTCTCAAGACATTGAGCTCGAGGATCGAGAACTCGGCGGTCTCACGCATAGGAATATAGGCGAACGACGGCACCAGCGTGTGACTGCCGGAAGTGCTGCCGGCCACTTCAGAGGACGCCGACGCCACGAGCACCTCGGGCATCTGGCCCGCCTTGGGGGTGAAGAACACCGCGACGCTGCCGCCCACCATTTTCGGCGGTTTGGACTGCGCGGCGTTGTCGAACGAGGTGAAGTTCCTGCCTCGGAACCGGGTGATGTCGGTGCGAGTGATCGTGTCGATCAGGGAGGAGTCCTCCAACCTGAACCAGGTTCGAACGCATCTGAAGAACGTCGACCTGGTGCAGGAGATCGACGGAATCGACCCGCTCCCGTACGAAGCACTGACGAATCTCAACGTCGGTGCTTCATACACCCGCTTGCCGAGGAGGATGCGAAATGTCGTGCCGCGCGGTTTACGCCTCTTCGGCGAAGGCTGCGGCGCCGAGTCGACCGAAAGCAGGTTACGCAGAGCCGCGCGGTCGTCAATACGTACCGGCGTCAGGGCTTCGGCTGGGGTCAAGAACGGAAGGGTGACGATGGCTCCTGGCCACGAGGCATCGGTGTAGACGCCGGACACCGCACGCGATTCTTGTGGATAGTGACCGAGTACTCGCTCAACCAGTCGAGCGATATCGATCGCTCCGTGCAGCCTTTTCACCGATCTACCCACGCTGCCGCGGGCCAGGATCGTCAGAAGATCCATCAGCTTGGGAACGATGTACGACAGCACAGCACCGATCAGAGCACCGACCCAAAAGGTCGTGTTGAGGCCGTCCATCATGGCGACCTTGGTTCCGAGAGATCGACGACCAGACCCTGCGCGGCCAGCAGACGAGAAAGCGACTTCTGGATCTCTTTGAACGCTGCCTCCGATGAACCTTCGAAACGAAGGCTCAGAACCGGCTCCGTGTTCGACGCCCGTGCAAGGATCCAGCCAGCGCCTGGGAGACGTACTTTGGTGCCATCCAGAGTCGAGGTGGGTCCCATCTGCGCCAGCAAACCCTCGACCCGCGAACGAGTATGTTCAGCTGTCGAGGGATTCAGCGCTACACGAAGCTCCTTGGATGTCCAGAACTCCGGATAGTCCCACCCGTCGCGGAGATGTTCGACGATTCCGGGTCTGGTCGAGAGCCAGGCAGCCAGATAAGTCACGTCTCCCTGGTGGAACGGCGGAGTGTTGAGAAATATGTGACCGGTGCCCTCTCCTGCGACGATGGCACCGGTTCTGATCATCTGCTCGAAGATGTACGGATATCCCACAGGCGAGACCTCTACTCGTCCTCCTGCAGCGGCAACGACCTTCTCCACCGCGTCCGAGAGCTTCACTTCGGTGACGACGACCCCGCCCGCGCCATCGGAATCGAGAAGCTGTTTCGCGGTGTAGGCCAACGTCTCATCACTGGACAGAATGCGGCCCCCAGCCGCCACCACGCCGATACGATTTCCGTCGCCGTCGAACGCGAACCCCAGGTCGGCATCTTGTCGACGCACCTCCTCCACCAGAGATGAGAGGTTCCCGATATCGGCCGGGTCAGGGTGGTGATGGGGAAACCGGCCGTCGCTTTCGCAGAACAACTCGCGCACATCACATCCCACGGCGCGAAGGATCGCGGGAGCCACCGTTGCCGCAGAGCCGTTGCCGCAATCTACGACGACAACCTTCGAAGTAAGGGCCGAAATCGACTGAGCGGCGCAGTTCACGTAGAACGAGTTCATCTCGCGACGTGAGTACGTCCCCGTCCCCAGCAGCTCGGCAGATCTTTCCGCGGTGAAGATCGACTGCAGTCGATCACCCCAGAGTGGAGCACTGTCGACTTGCAGTTTGATGCCGTTGTACGGAGCAGGATTGTGGCTTCCGGTGATCATGGCGCTCGCGGACACGTCCAAAGTTGCCGCTGAAAAACTCACAACAGGGGTCGTCGTCTCACCCAGGTCGACGACCCCACAACCACGGCGCAGCAGGACGTTGATCAGTTCCCGGTGTATGCGTTCGGAACTGATTCGGTTGTCATGACCCACGATGACCTGGGACAGACCCTGGTGCTTCAGATACGTCGCGAAGCGGTCGGCAATTTCGGCAATGACGTCGTTTCCAAGTTCCGTGTCGGCGATTCCGCGGATGTCGTACTTGCGAACGATCGCCGGGTCCAATCGAGTCACGATCTCACCGCCGCAAGGCATCGACTCATGAGGGTGTCGTGTGTCAGGCCGCATCCGTCGAATACCTGCTGCATCGTCCCCGTCGTCACAAAACCATCAGGTACGCTCAGGTGCCCGAACGCGCTCAGGCCCCAGCTGGCCGACAGCAATGCGATGGCCTCACCTATGCCGCCGGCGGACCGGTGCTCCTCTGCCACCACCACCCGGCCCGTCGTCCGCGCGCTCTTCTCGATCACATCGGTGGGAACGGGCCAGATGCGCGCTGTCTCGATCACATCGGTTTCGATTCCCCACACCTGCGAAAGTTCCTCGCCCACAGCACACGCAAGCGGCGTGAGCTGACCGTACGTGACGAGAGTGAGGTCGCGCCCCTCTCGATGGCTGACTCCGTCTGCCGACCACGGTTTGCCCTCGAAGGAGGGAACCAGAGAAGCGCGCGGGACTCGCAGATACACCGGTTCGGGGACAGCAATGGCCCACTTGAGGGCGTCGCCCATCTGCTGGCTGCAGCTCGCTTCTGCCACTGAGAAGCCCGGAATCGAACGGGCCAGCCCTATATCTTCGGGGCACGAATGAGACGGTCCGTCAGCACCGACGCTGATGCCCGAGTGCGTCCCCACCGCGACGATGGACAACGAACTGCCGGAGACCGTGTTTCGAAGCTGCTCATAGGCCCGGCCGAGTATGAAGATCGAGAAGGTCGAGGCCACAACAGTCGCGCCGGTGGCTGCAAGGCCCGCCGCGACGCCGATCATGTTCTGCTCGGCACATCCGACATTGATGTACCGCTCGGGGAACTCATGCGCGAACAGAGACACTCTCGTCGCCGGCGCGTTGTCTGCATCGACGACGAACAGATTCAGATCCTGGCGGCCGAGGTCGAGGAGCGCGCTTCCGAAGGCATCACGCATCGCGAGGTCCTGCCAATTGTGCGCGTGCGCTGCTGAATTCACCGTCGGTGGGCACCTTGCCATGCCTCATCAGACTGTCTTCGAGGAAGTCGACTCCTTTGCCTTTGACCGTGCGACAGATCACCACAGTAGGGGCCGACTGGGGCAGACTCAGTGTGGTCAGCAGCGCTGCGATGTCGTGACCGTCCAACGTCAACACGGACCACCCGATCGAGGTCAACTCAGACAGCAGCGGGGCAGTCGGCAGCACCTCGTCGCAGCGGCCGGTGTACTGCAGCCCGTTGGCGTCGACGATCACGGTGATATTGGCCAGCACGTACTTCGCGGCGAACAAGAAGGCTTCCCAGGTCTGCCCTTCGCCGAGCTCGCCGTCACTGAGAATCGCGTACGTCCGGCTTCCGGGACTCGTCGCGCGCTGGCCGAGCGCCATTCCCGATGCCACCGAAAGCCCTTGTCCCAGGGAGCCGCTGGCGGCCTCGATCCCCGGTAGCGGCGGCTTCGGATGTCCTTGGAGCAAGGAACCGGACTGGCGAAACGACTGCAGATACTGAACGTCGAAGTACCCCAGCCTGGCCAGAACCGAGTAGAGAGCGGGCGCAGCATGCCCCTTCGACAGCACCAAGCGATCGCGATGCGCCCACTTCGGATCCGAAGGACGATGCCGCATGACGCTCCGGTAGAGCACGACAAGGATCTCGACCACCGAGAAGCTGCTGTCGATATGCCCCGATCCGGCGTTCTCCACCATGTCGAGAATGTCGTTTCGGGTGGTCCGGCAGTGTTCCGCCATCGCAGCCTCGGCAACATCACTCACAGTCGTCGTCACTTCGAATGGTCGTAGAAGGTGACGTTGTCGTCGACCAGGATGCGTGGTCGGTTGGACTCGCCTTTAAGAACGCGAACACCCATGCCGTGGAGCCTGACGACTTCATAGTCTGAATCGAACGGCAAGGAGTACTGACCCGAGAACACGAAAGGTTCGTGTCCGCAGTTGACCGTGCGGTGCGCCCAACCCGCCGGCATCTGTACAACGCTTCCTGACACGAGCGGATACCAGTGCACTACATCGTCACGCCGAGCGATCAGTCCGCCCCGACCTGAGATCCCGAAATATGATTCGCCGATGGGCTGACGGTGTTCGTGTCCCCGCGTCATATAGAACTCGCCGTCAACCGTCCCTGCCTCGATCTTGGTCAGCGAGAACTCCGGCGTGCTGTGATCGGGGATCCCCCGCACTCGCCACGTCCTGTAGATCACCGGAGTGTCGCGAGTAACCAGGTTCGAAGAAGCCGCGAACGAGTCACGCATCGTAGAGAGTTCTACGACACCCAGCCCTTCGCGAGCCGACCAGGACGCAATATCCAGGTGAGCGAAACCGAAAAGCTGCCCGCTATCGCCGGAGGGGTCGCTGGTCATGCGGTTACGTTATCGCCCGCAGACTCAGTCGTCAGCCGATTTCGACAGGTTGTACTACTCGGCGAACGGGATCAAAATATCGCCACAGCCACTTCTCAATCCACGACTGCCGCGACCGCTTCGAGTTCCACCAGCTGATTGTCGTAGCCCAGCACGGTGACGCCCATCAATGTGCTCGGCACATCGTGATCTCCGAATGCAGCCCGCACGATTTCCCATGCCGCCACGAGGTCGGCCTGATCAGACGATGCGACCAGCACCCGCGTACTGATGACGTCTTCGATCGTCGCCCCCGCAGCCGTCAGTGCTGCCTTCATCGTGTCGATACATGCCGCCGCCTGACCGGCGTAGTCGCCGACCGCCACGGTCACGCCGTCTTCATCCAAAGGACACGAACCGGCCAGAAATATCAGCCGGGCGTCCTTCGGCGCAGTCGCCGCGTACGCATATTCGGCGACGTCGGAAAGGGTCGAAGCACGGATCAACTCCACAGAACTCGGCACCTCGCTATCCTCCCAGATGCCCTATCGGTGACAGGCTGGCCACGTGACGGACGAATACTTGCTGGTGGCTTCGACCCCGGCCGCGGCCGACTATCTGCACCTGCGACGCGCTTCGGGGCTGAGTCCACGCACCACTGACCAAGCCAAGACGGCCTTGCCGGGAAGCTGGGCGGCCTGCCACATGGTGCACGTCGAGAGCGGTCAGACCGTGGCGATGGGTCGTCTGATCGGTGACGGCGGCTGGTACTTCCATGTCGTCGACATGGCTGTGCTGCCCGAACACCAACGGCGTGGGCTCGGCGACCGAATCCTCACCCATCTGCTCGACACCATCCGCGACGCGGCACCTCCTGGTGCCTACGTCTCGTTGATGGCCGATCCACCTGGGCGAAGGCTTTATGAACGGCACGGATTCACCGAGAGCGCACCGACATCCGTGGGGATGGCGATGGTGCTGACTACCTAGTTCGTGAGCGAGTCGAGTCCCGCGGCCCGGGCCAGCCGATCCAAGGACTCCGCGGCACGCCCAACACTCATCGCCGCGGGCTCCCTTCGACAACAATCGAGCATCGCGTTCAGGCGGCGCTTGTCCTTCTTGGTCAGTTCAGTCTCGCGCAAGTCCCGCGCAGCGATGAGCGACGCGAGGATGACGAAGTCGATGCTATGTCGAATGCTCGCCCGGTTCGACGCGATCTCGGTCCGCGCCGCAGCCTTCCCAACCAAAGCCGCGACCAGGTTCGGACGCAGCACAGTACCTTCGCGTCCTTCGACCAATACCGCGACAGCCTCTGTGCGGTTCAACGCCTGGGTTGTGCCCGGCGCCGAAACAGTAGGTGCGCCCCCTGCGCCCAGGCGTTGTCGAGCACGCTCACCAACGCCTTCGGGAATGAGAACGTCGATTTGCGCTAGATCACGCCGCCACCGATGCTGCAGCCCTTCACCAGATGTCTCAGGCGCGAAACCCATATCGACCAGGATTCCAGTGAATTTTTGAAGCATGGAGGTCGAAGTCCGAATGTCTACGACGGTATCCACATCGTCTGTCGGTCGAGTCGGGAGCCCCTCACGTTCGGCGCAATGTAAATGAATCAACTGCCCTCCGATCAGCGCCCAACCTTCACTGAGGCGTTCATACAAGTCCATGAGCGCATGCCACGCCTGCCCCTGCGCCTCTCCCATCGCTGGCAACTCGATCAGGTCAACCATCGAACCCCCTATTCACATACCTCCACGCGCAGCCTGAAGCTCAGCAATCGCTCTCACCGCCTCGTTCTTCTCCCGCACGCCGGAATGCTCGGACAAGTCCACCGCACGGACCAGCAGCGATTCAGCCACGCCATCCAGCAGCTCATCTTCAACCTCGATGTCCACAACATGCAGGACCACGTTCGCCCGCTGTCGATCGGCTGGCGACAGCAGGTATTGATCCACAAGACCATCAAAGTCCATGGCTCTGACATAGCCTTCAACCAACTGGCCGGCCGAGATTTTCGATCCGGGAACTGAGACCCCCGACTGCCGCAGCCGATCATCGTCACGCAGGTCAGGCAGGTCTCGAACCGAGGCCACCAGCAACATTCGACGCGCCCGGTTGCCCAACGCAACCGCCAAGACTGCTGACGCTTCACCTAAATCATCAGCAGATTCCAATGCCATCAAAGCCCGCAACCGAGCTCGCGCACGCGACCGCTCTGACGGAGCCAAACGGGCAATGGCCTCCTCATAACTCGACGCAACTGCGACTAAAGCCCACGCAGACCTCGCCGACAACGGTCGCCCCGCCGCCTTGCGGTGTCTGACCAGCTCAAGGTCAGCTTCCTCGATCGCCCACTGGTTCCCGATGCGCATCGCCGGCAGCGAACCGGCGCGAATCCGCTGATGAATTCGCTGCGGGTGGACACCCAACAGCCTCGCCGCCTGCGCCACGCTTACCCGACCCACGATAGCCACATTCCTATCGACCTTGAAGTATTGCCGTAATTCTATAAGACTTTATAGGATTCAAACAACACTTCGGCCTGAAACGGTGCGCGCTAGATGAGATATCAGAAGTGACTATGCCTTCGACTCGTACTGAATAGCTTTGAGCGCGGCGAGAGTAAGGACCGATTCAGTGACAGCTCGCAGATCCTTTTCGGCCATGTTGTTCCACAAGCAAACTGCCCGCACCACGGTCTAGGACCATGGGACGGGCAGCGCGGACCTACGTGCGATCGACTAGCTTCCGATCGGTGCTTCTTCCTCGCGGCGACGACGTCCGGCGAGCAACAGTCCGCCTCCGCCGAGCAGCACCAGAAGTGCCACACCGATCATGCCGAGAGTCGCCGGCGCTCCTGCATCAGGCAGCAGCCCGTTGTCCGACGGCGCCGGCGGGGCCTCTGCAGTCTCATGTTTGGTGCACAGCTGAGTGTCGGCTGCACACACCGGCGGCTGGCCTGTCACGGCCACGACGTTGTCCAGAGCGTGGTCGCCCTGCTTGTCGTACGCCTTGACCTTGACCGTGTACTTCACCGTGACGACCTGACCGGATCTCAGCGATCCGACGATGCGGATCTTGCTACCGGTCTTCGTCGCGGCAAGTGCCTCGTTCGATGCCTTCGGTCCCTTGGTGAGTTCAGCATCATCGAGCACGCCGGCCATGTGGTCGGTGTAGTCGACATCAGCCGGCTCGGCCTTGGAACTCTTCGACACGTTGGTGAACGTCAACGTGTACTGGACGTTCTGGCCGGGCTTGACCTCGTCGCCCGACTTCGGGTTGGACGACTTGACCACGGTCACGTTCGACACGGGGTTGATCGTGCAGTCGGCCCGCTTGTCGTCGACCGGCTTGCACTCGGCCGGAGGCGTCGCGCCCTTGTCGACCAGGAAGTTGCCCAGCTGGTCGTCACCGCGCTTGCCGTCGGCCAAGACCTGCACGATGTAGCTGACGGTGACTGTCTCACCGGGCTTCAGGCTGCCGTTGACGTTGAACCGGCCATCAGCCACCTTGGATGCTGCCAGCGCGCTGTCGGAAGACTTCGGCTGAGACACCACCTTGGCGTCGTCCAGCACCTGGGTCAGGACGTCATCGCGGTTCACAGCGACTGCGGCTTCACCCGTGTTGGTGAAGTGCAGCGTGTAGGTCACCTTCTGGCCCGGCTGAACTGTGGAACCCGAAGCCGGGTCGACAGTCTTCCAGTCGTCCAGCTCACCGATCTTGTGTTCGGTCGTTGGCGGCGGCACCTCGGTGCAATCGCCGTCAACCTCACACTTGATCACCGGGACGTCAGGTGTCAGGACATTCTTGGCGATGTTGTCGCCTCGTTTGCCGTCTGCCTTGATCGTGACCTCGTACGTGACGGTCACCGTCTCACCTGCGGCCAATTCGCCGACGATGCGGATCTTGTCAGCAGTTCTTGTGGCTGTGACTCCCGGAGCGGAGCTGACCGGCTCAGAGGTGACGTCACCGTCATCGAGCACCTTCGACAGATCATCGGTCGAGTCCACCGGACCGGCCGCTTTACCGTCATTCGTCCAGGTCAGCGTGTACTTGACGACCTGACCGGCCTTGACTGCCTTGCCCGACTCAGGGTCGGACACCTTGGCCGGAACCACGTGTGGCAACGGAGTTACCACGGTGGGCGGATTGCAGCCGTTATCGGCACAACCCGGCACCTGGGCGGTGTTACGGAGCTCGTGGTCACCGGCGTTGGTAACGGTCACGGTGTACGTGATCGTGGCCGACTGACCCTTCGCCAGCGCACCGGTCCAGGTCATGGTCGGCTTCGAGTACGAGACCGCGCCCTTGGTCGACGCCACATCGTTGTTGTAGGTCGCGTCGTCCAGCACACCGGTCAGATCGTCGGTGAACTTCGCCGGATCGAGCGCCGTGTAGTCGGCCTCACCGTTGTTGGTCACGACCAAGGTGTACGTGACCTTGTCGCCGGTGTTGACGTCCGACTTCGCATCGGAGACCTTCGTGAGCAACAGGTGCCGGATCGGATTCTCCGTCGTCTGCGGCTCGCAATCGACAGGCGCATTCGGCTGGCAGGCCAGCGCATTCTTCAGGATGTGATCAGCCTGATCGACGAATGCCTTGACCTTGACGGTGTAGGTGACTGTCAGCGTCTTACCGACCGGAACGCTCCCGGTGATCAGAATCTTGTCGCCGGCGCCGTTCAGTACTGAGGTCAGGCCCGCATCCGCGTCCGGACCATCGGTCAGGTCGGCGTCATCGATGACACCTGTCAGGTCGTCGGAGGTGTTCACCGTCGCAGCGGTGCCACCGATGTTCTGGAACGACAACGTGTAGGTGATGTCCTGTCCCGGATCGACCGCGGTACCCGAAGCAGGGTTGACAGTCTTGGTCTGCAGCAGACCCGATCCGGGGGTCGAAACGGTTCGACATGCGTCGGTCGGATCCTGAGCCTCGCCGGAAGGGACGCAGGCCAGGTTGTTCAACACCTGGTCACCTGCTCCTGTGTACTTGACGGTGTAGGTCACAGTCGCCGACTCGCCGGCAGCCAGAACGCCCGACCAGGACAGCTTCGTCCCGGCCAGTGAGGAATCGCCGACCGATGAAGTGATGTCAGCCTCGTCGAGCGTTGCGTCGTCGAGCACGTCGGACAGATCGTCATCGAACGTTGCCGGAGCCGTGGTCGTGTAGTCGCCCGGGCCTTCGTTCTTGACCGTGACGGTGTACTTGACCGTCTCGCCCACGGCGGGCAGCTCGGTCTTGTTCGCGGCCTTGCTGAGCGTCAGCTTCGGCAGCTTGAATTCGACGACATCACACGGCATCCCGGTGACCGGGTCGAGGTTGTCGGTGCAGACGGGGATGGGCGGGTTGCAGCCCGAATCGCCTGGCGTGCAGTCGGGCACGAATGCCACATTGCGCACCTTGCCGTCGCCACCGCCCTTGAGCTTCACGTCATAGGTCAACGTGACCGAGGCTCCGGCCGACAATGCACCGGTCCAGGTGATCCGCGGTTCGGTGTAGGTCGGATCGTCACCGAGGTCAGCAGCAAGGGAGTCCTCGTCCAACGTGCCGTCATCGGCCACGCCGGTCAGATCGTCCAGGACGATTGCCGGATCGGCAGTCGTGTAGTCCCCCTCGCCGGTGTTGGTCGCCGTCACCGAGTAAGTGATGACGTCACCGGGTCGTGAGTTCGCGGTCGCGTTCGACGTCTTCTCGATGTCGAGGTTCTTGACCGGGTTCTCGGTCGTGATCGGCTCACAGTCCGGGGCCGAACCAGCCTGGCAGGCCAGCACATTGCCGAGGACGTGATCTGCCTGATCGGCGAACGGCAGAACCTTCACGGTATAAACCACGGTGCGGGTCTGGCCAACTGGAACGGTTCCGCCGATGTTGATCTTGTTGCCGGGACCGTTGAGCGTCGCGGTCAGCGGCGTATCGGTGCTCGGTCCTTCGATCAGATCCGCGTCATCGATGACGCCGGTCAGATCGTCGGACGTGTTGACGGTTGCCGGTGCACGGCCGATGTTCTCGAACGTCAACGTGTAGGTGACTTCCTGCCCCGCCCTGACACTGCTGCCTGAAGCCGGGTCGACGGTTTTGGTCTGCACCAGGCCTGAACCGGGGATCTGCACCTCGCCACAGGTCGCATCCGGGTCCAACGCTTCGTTGGCCGGGACGCACGCCTGGTTGAACAGAACTTTGTCGCCGGCACCGGAGTAGACGACCTTGTACTTGACTGTCGCAACCTCGTTGGCTGCGAGCGCGCCCGTCCAAGAAAGCTTCGGCTCGACAAGTGTTGCTGTGCCAACCGATGAATCGATGTCTGCCGGGTCGAGCGTGCCGTCGTCGAGGACGTCGGTCAGATCGTCTTCGAACGTCGCCGGAGCCGCTGACGTGTAGTCGCCCGGTCCCTCGTTCTTGACCGTGACGGTGTACGTCACCTCATCGCCCACAGCGGGCAGGTCGGTACGGTCTGCGGTCTTGGTGATCGACAGTCGCGGCAGGTCGAAGTCGACCTCGGCGCACGGCTGATCTGAATCGGCGCACGTCTCCGGTGTCACCGGGGCACAGCCCTGATCGCCGGGCACACAATCGGGGCTGAAGGCCACGTTGTGAACCTTGCCGTTGCCGCCGGCCTTCAACTTCACGTCATACGTCAAAGTCACTGATTCGCCGGCCGGCAGCACACCCTTCCAGGTGAGCTTCGAAGCGGCGTAGGCCGGGTCGTCACCGCGGCTGGCGGTGATCGAGGCTTCGTCGAGAGTGCCGTCGTCGAGCACGTCAGTCAGGTCATCGATGACGACTGCCGGGTTGGCGCTGGTGTAGTCGACTGATCCGTTGTTGGTGGCCTTGACGGTGTAGGTCACGGTGTCACCGACACGAGTGTCGGCCGTCGCGGTCGACGTCTTCACGAGATCGAGGCACTGTCCGCCGATCGCGATCTCATCGCCGGTCGTGTCGACCGTGGCGTAGGTCCAGTCATCGATCGAGCGCTTGTCGCCCCACGAATCTCCGCCGAATCCCCAGCCGTGCACTCCGGCGCCGGTGTTGCTGTTGACGCCGGCACGGCCGTCGATCGTCGGGGTCTGGTTGACGACGCCGGTGGTGGACAGGCTGCGGTCATCCCAGTAGAGCGTGCTGCTCGGCAGGTTGGGGCCGTTGAGACGGTTGACGGTGATACCGCCGCGTCCTTCGACGTCTTCCTGGCGGATGTGGATCTCGCCGAGCTTGTCGAAGTGGACGCGGGCGTTGAGCAGCTGGCAGTTCAAGATCGGGTCGCCGTTGGCGTCGCGGCCATCGAATGCGTACGTCGCGTCGCGGGCTACTCCGTCAGCGCCCATGACGATCGAGCGGTCGACGCTGTCGGTGTAGACGCCGTTTCCGTTGGCGTCGATGTCGAGGGTGTACGAGCCCGAGAAGCGGGACGGCATTTTCCAGGAGAACGATCCAGCGGCGGACTGCCCTGACTGCGGCGCGAATGCGAGGTCCTCGACCGTCAGCTCGCTCTCAGAGAGCGGCGCCGGCTTCACGATGAGCTGGCCCGAAGCGCTGGTCGCCGAGACGGGCAGGTCATTCGCGGGGGGCTCGAAGAACAACCGGTACGGCGAGCTGCATGAGGCGGGGAGGCCCGTAACAACGGCAGACTTGTAGCTCGGCACTGCACATTCTGCTTGCGAGACAGGGTTACCCGAGGCACTCGCCTGAATGATCGAGTTGATGCCGTTGTAGTTCTTGAGGTCGATCTTGTAGATGTAACCGACATCGTTGACCGCCCAATAGTTCAGGAGCGGGCTGGCGCTGAGGTTGTTGAGCTTGTACTCGTTCGACCACACCCGGCCCGGAATGTCGACGTTGCCGGTGCGAACCTCGATATTCCAATGGTGGTAGCGGTCGACGGTCTGGCCAGCGGGGTTGGAAACTGTGAACGTCCATATCCCGTCCGCTGTAGCCGTGTGCCGCGTAGCCAAAGCGCGCGCGGTTCCCCCCTGATCGACGAGCCTGAAGTTCGAGTTCGCCCCGGCGGCGGAGTACTTCGAACCGGTGACCCAGATCGTCTCGCCTGCCTTGACGTACGCGTAGAAGACGTTCCTCGAGTTCTGCGGACTGTTGTCGCCCCAGCCGATCGTGTTGGCACCGGCGGAATTCGCGTTGGTTGCCTGCGCAGGTGTGGGTGTGGTCAGTACTGTCGCAATCGACAGCAGACTCGTGAGCAACATGGCCGCAGTAGCCGTGGCGACGAGCCGCGTGCGCCCTCGCCTCGACCCAGGCTGGGTCGGAATCGTCCTGAACGCGTGCATCTACATGAACCCCTTCGCAAAGACATGGACCCACCACCAGAGGGTGAGTCCAATTCATCTAAGTGGCGCGGAGCGGTCTGGGATCGCGAGTGAAGGAGATTTGGTCCACGGTTGGTCCACTGGAAAGGCCCTCTGACCGTCCCCGGTCGCTACTGTCGAAAGCGAATTGTTTTTTTCATCGCGAATCAACTAGGTTGCAAACGGGTGTACCTACCTTCCTCGCGATATTCCGTCGCCAGCGAACTCGACGGGGGCCGAGCGGTGGACCAGTTGTCGCCCTCGCATCAGTCGGACCATCTGTTCGATCTACCGCGTCTGCCAATTCGATTGGCACCACGCGATGCACTCATGCGACGCCTGGACAGGTTCGCGCCGATCACCTTCGTCCAAGCACTCAGTGGCAACGGCAAGACGACGCTCGCGGCGATGTGGGCACAACGCTGCCGCGACCGTGGCGATCACGTCGTGTGGCTCCACGCGTCGGTCGAAGTCAATAGGCCTGCCGCGTTCCTCTCATGCCTACACGCCGCTCTCGGCACCACCAGTTCGCTGTCCCCGGATGAGCGCGTGGTCGTGGTCATCGACGATCTGCAACATCTCGACGATCCCGCGATCGTCGAGGCCCTCGCGACGACCATTCGCCAGAACTCCCACATTCATCTCGTCGCCTGCGTCGACGCGCCGCACTCCCTCGCTGCGGCGGCCCGGCGCCACCACATCGAGACCAACACGATCCTCGGCGTCCACCTCACGATCGGCCGTGCTGACATACGTCCGTTCGCCGAGGCTTGGGGACACGACGTCTGCGAGGAACAGGCCGACCAGCTGTACCACCTCATCGGAGGATGGCTTCTCCCGCTCCGCCTGGTGCTGGACACGAACCCCATCGGTTCGACGACGTTCGCGACTGATGCGGCTCAAGAGTTCCTCGAGCACGACGTGATGGCTCGGGTGCTCGACACCCATGCAGTCAGCTTGGCGATGCGCCTGGCACTGGCCAGATCGATCACCGAAGAGACCGCGGGAGCAACCCTGGCCGGTATGCCCGAGATTCACGGAACGCCCCTCGCCGTCTTACAAGACTTCCAGCGGATCGGGCTGCTTCAACGACGCTCGCAGACCTGGCACTTCCCCACCCTCGTCAGGCACACATTGGTCGCCGCGTTCGAACGGGAACACCCAGACGAGGCTCGTGATTGTCATCGAGCGCTGGCACGGTCGCTGCACGAGTCCGGCGCCGATCTGGGCCAGGTGCTGTGGCATGCTCGCCGCGGCGAGGACTGGGCAAGGCTCGCTTCGTTGTGGACGGTCAACATGCTTCAACTCACCGTCGACCACCCGGACGATGCCGTCTTCGCGTACTCCGATATCCCCGAGTCAGCCCTCGCCACCAGGCCTGCACTGACGATTCCCGGAACGATCGTGCACTCGCTGGTGGGTCGCCCCGAAAGCGATGAATGGCGGATGCTGTTACGCAAATACATGGACATCGGCACAGAGGCCCTCACCAACAGGACGGCGTACACCAATCTCACGGAACTCGGGATCACCTTCGCCGCTGCCATGATCGCGCAGCGAGTCGACGGGAACCCCGCCGAATCTCGTGACCTTGCTCTTCGCTTCAACGCCGAGCTCGAACGACCCAGCAGGAACCCGCCCGTCACCCCGGCGTTCAAGGCGTGGTTCTACCTGCAATGGGGGATGACCGAGCTTCTGGCAAATGACCTGCCTCGGGCCACGCAGCTGACTATCAAGGCCTTCGAGGTGGCGGAAGGCCGGGAGTCGGTCTACATCGCGTCGAATGCATCGGCGCACCTGGCGCTCATTCATGCGTTGACCGGTGCGACCTCTGATGCTCGACATTGGCTCGACATCCACGACGGCTTCGACACCAGCAGCCAGTGGATGCATCACCTCATCACCTTGCCCGCCCACATCGCTCGTGCCCTGCTCCATCTGGATCAACTCGATGTCGCTGGCGCAGACGCCGAACTGAAGCCGGTGGGCGACGGCGTCAGCGGCGTTGAGCTGTGGCCGTTCATCGCCCTCGCGGCGACGCGGCGTGCTCTCCTGTTCGGTAACACCATCGGGATGCTCGCCCAGATCGACCACCTGGCGTCCGCCCACGCACAGCATTTACGTCACGACGGTGCAGGACGTCGCGTGGTGCACCGTTGCCGGGCAGACCTTCTCATCTCGCTCGGGAGAGTGCATTCTGCTCAGCGGCTGATCGACGGGGCTCCTGAATCCCGGCCGTCGCTCCAGGCGTCATCGGCCCGGATCGAGCTCATCACAGGTCATCCTGAGCGGGCCCGCCAGGTGGCCGCGGCCGATTCGTGGGAACAGTCGACCAGCGTTCGCGCACGTATCGACCTGCTCATGATTCAGGCGGCCGGCGCACTGGCGATGGGCGATGCCCCCGGCGGACAGACCCTTTTCGATCGCGCCATGGGGCTTGCGCATTACGCCCGCATCCAAGGTGCGTCGCTCCTGGTGCCCAAGACCGTCGCCGACAGGTTCGCCGATCCGGCCGCGCCTCCTGACTGCGGCGTCTCAGGGATCTCGCCGAACCGCCCGTTTCCCGAGGCGGTCACGGTCGTGCGTCTTTCGCCACGAGAGACAGCTGTGCTGGAGCTCTTCGCCGAACACGATTCGATCGCCGAGATGGCCCGCGCGCTGACAGTGTCGGTCAACACCGTCAAGAAGCAGACAGTCTCGATCTACGCCAAGCTCGGGGTCCACGATCGTCGGGCCGCGCTGCTTCGCGCGCGGCAACTGGGGTTGCTTGCGCCGGAGTGAGGGCGGTTGACCGTCAGTCCGCGAGTGCCGGGGCGGTGGCTGCGGCCGGCGGGGCGACCTTGTTGACGCGGATGAGCGCCAGCGACGCGATCAGCGCAAGCACCGTCACCGCGATCGCTGCCTGGAAGGCGTGCTGCTGTCCGGCCACGAAGATGTCAGCCTGCCCCGCGGCGGTGCTCGCGCGAGCGCCAAGCTCACTGGCCCGGTCGGCCGCCGCGTGGGCGAAGACCGTGCCGAAAGCGGCGAGGCCGATCGCGCCGCCGACCTGCTGGCCGGTGCTGAGCAGCGCTGACGCGAGGCCGGTCTCGTGCGGGGCGACGCCGTTGACGGCGGTCATGGTCAGCGGCACGAAGCTGCAGCCCATGCCCACACCGAGCAGCAGGATGGACCCGAGGAACGGCCAGTAGCTGCTGCTTGCGTCGAGCTGCGTGAACGCGATCATCGCGGCGATGGCAAGTATCGGGCCGGCTGTGAGGAACGGACGGATGCCGATCTTCGGGATAAGTGGCCGGACCACCACGATCGACATGAACATGATCAGCGCCGGCATGGGCAGGAAGCCGAGACCGGTGCGCAGCGGGCTCCATCCGTGCACGTTCTGCAGGTACTGCGCCATGAAGTAGAACGTCGTGAACAGCGCTGCCGCCAGGAACAGCATGATCAGGTACGTGCCGGTGCGGTTCCGGTTCGCGAAGATCCGGAACGGCATGAGCGGATGCTCCGAGAAGTGCTCAATCACGACGAACGCGATCAGCAGCACCGCAGCGGAAACGAGGGACACGACGGTGGTCGTGGAGCCCCAGCCGTCACTCGCGGCCTCGGTCAGGCCGTAGACCAGCGTCGACATGCCGGCTGTGACAGTGATCGCGCCTGGCAGGTCGAGCTTGGTGCCAGATCCCTGCGATTCGTTGAGTACGCGCGGGGCCAGGAAGAGCACGATCGCGCCGATGGGGACGTTGATGAACAAGGCCCAGCGCCAGCTGGCGTAGTCGGTCAGCACACCGCCGACCAGCAGCCCCAGCGCACCGCCGGATGCGGCCATGGCCGCGAACACGCCGAAGGCACGAGCACGTGCCGCCGGCTCGGTGAACGTCGTGGCCAAGAGTGCAAGCGCAGTGGGTGCGGCGATCGCGCCACCGGCGCCCTGCACGGCCCGGGCGATGATCAGCATCGGCTCACTGTTGGCGAGTCCACCGACAAGCGACGCGGCCGCGAAGATCGCGATGCCGATCATGAACATGCGCCTGCGACCGAAAAAGTCGCCGGTGCGTCCGCCGAAGAGCAGGAGTCCGCCGAAAGCCAGCGAATAGGCCGTGACGACCCAGGTGAGGTTGTCGAGCGAGAAGTCGAGGTCAGCGCGGATGCTCGGCAGCGCGACGTTGACGACGGTCGCGTCGAGCACGACCATGAGCTGCGCGACGCAGATCACGGCGAGGGCGAGCCCGCCGTTGCGGGTTGTCTGTGGGGAGGTCATGGGATGTCTTTCGTCTGAGGTGCCGAGACGGGTCGTGCGGGGTGGCCGAGTACCGGGAGCAGCACGCTGCCCACGATCTGCTCGGCATAGGCGCGGCCAGCGGGCTGGCCGGTCATGAGCGCCCGCTGCAGCATGAGGGATGGCACGAGGCTTGCGGCCATGGCGACATCGACCTCGGGGCCGAGCTCGCCACGGCTCCGCGCACGTTCGAGCGTCCCGGTGATGAGTGCGATGCGCGGTTCGGTGAAGCGGTTCTTGAAGGCTTCGAGCAGCTCGGGTTCCCGTGGCAGGGCGGAACAGATGCTCACCATGACCTGCTGCAGTTGGTGGGAGTGAGGATTGCACGAGGCGGCGATCAACAATTCGATGTCCCCCTCGAGCGAACCGGTGTCGATCGTGTCGACTGCCGGCTTGAGGGAGGCCATGGCGTCGATGACCAAGTCGGCTTTGTTGCTCCAACGGCGGTAGACCGTGGCCTTGCCGACGCCGGCCGCGGTGGCAACACCCTCCATCGACAAACGGTCGTAGCCGTCCCGCACGAGGGCCTCGATCGCCGCATCGATGATCGCCTCGTCGCGACTCGGGTCGCGAGGGCGGCCCCGCTGCGGTTCGTCGGTGATGTCGGTTTCCACTTTGCGAGGCTAGCACGATACGGAACGGGTTCGTATCGTAATCTTCGTGAGGCGTGGGTCACTGTCTATCTGGGCTCCCCCGGAACACCTCGGTGAGTCGGTCGGCGAGCGCCTGACCTTGGTCGTAACCGGCCTGGGCGGCGGGTCGTCGCAGCGACAGATCCATCGCATTGGCGCCGAACATGTGCTCAGCATCGGTATCCGGGACGACCGTCTCGACCTGGCTGCCACCTGCCCGGAGCGCGTCGACCTGTGCTGCGAGTTGCGTACCCCATTCCAACGGATGCAGCGTTCGACCACCGAGCGGAGACAGCACCAGGACCCGCTTGCAACCAGCAGCCAGGTCGGCATTCTCGGCGTTGGCCCGATAGCCGCCATCGATATAGGGCGTGCCGCCGATCCGGTAGGGAAGTCCACCGCCGGCGCAGCTCGCGGCCACAGCGTCCACCAGATCGACCCCGCTGCGCCGGTCGAACGCCACTGGATCGCCGGTGTTGGCGTCGACCGCGGTGATGAGCACCGGACGTTCTGGCCAACGGTCACTCGGCAACCGCGAGGCGACGATGTTGCGCCATTGCGTCTGCCAAGCGCCATCCGACTCCGCCTCCCTGACCAACGCCATCGCACCCATTCGGCGCCGCATATCGGCCACATCCTCGGAGGAGGCGATGATCTTGCGGAACCTCTCGAGGTGATCTGTCGTCTGCCCAGTCGGCCGTTGCCCAGATCTGGCTGGGGCCTGCTGTTCCTGAGTGGCGGTGAACAGCTCGGACGGGGGCGCGCCAGCTATCTGAGCAACGGCGGTGGATCCGGCCGATGTCCCGATCGTCAGGTCAGCAGTGGTCACGTCGAGCCCGGCATCGAACAGGCCGGCGATGATGCCGATCAGCCACGCGTTGCCGGTCGATCCGCCGCCACCCAGGACCAACGCTCGCTCACGAGTCGTGAACTGCGGAGTAGAAGGTGTTGTGTTCATGGGATTGCCTTTCGCACATTGCGTATCGGGCACTCCCCATGGCGACTAACTCAGTCGCACAATCGTGGACTGCAGGGGAGCGCCCACTGTGGATACTGCGTTCATGGGGTCCCACCTCCTACAGATAGATCACGATTCGCCGGAACGCTAACACGGCGGTGAGATGGCGGGCAAGCAACGTCATGCCACGTCTCGAGCGGGTTCTGGGTCAGGGGACGCGGGCGGTCCAGGCCGGATCCACGTATTTGGTCTGGGCCAGCGCCTGCGCCTCGTCCAGAGTCGTCTCGTCGATCTGCGTCTCCGTCAGGCCGTAGCTCATGCGGAAGTGCTCGAGCATCGCATCGACGACCTTCTCCCGGCTCAGGCCCGTCTGACTGCGGATGGGATCGACCCGCTTCGCCGCGCTGACGTGCCCCTTGTCGCTGAGCTTCTCGCGACCGATCCGCAAGATGTCGAGCATCTTCGCGGCGTCCATGTCGTACGACATCGTGACGTGGTGCAGCACGGCCCCGCTCGCCAGACGCTTCTGGGCGGCACCGCCGATCTTGCCGAGCGGCGAGGCGATGTCGTTGAGCGGGACGTAGCTCGCATCGACGCCCAGCTCTCGCAGCGCCCGGATCACCCACGCGTCGAGGAAGGTGTACGAGTCGGCGAACGACAGCCCCTCGACCAGGGTCGCCGGAACATAGAGCGAGTACGTGATGGTGTTGCCCGGCTCGACGAACATCGCGCCGCCACCGGAGATGCGTCGCACGACCGTGGCGTCGTGACGGGTCGCCGCCTCGACGTCGACCTCGTTGGACAGCGACTGGAATGACCCGATGATCACGGCATTGGACGCCCACTCCCAGACGCGCAGAGTCGGGGGACGTACGCCCTCCCCGACCTGCCGCGCCACGACCTCGTCGATCGCCATCTGCATCGGCGGGTGCTGTGGGCCGGCGACGAGCAGCTCGAAGTCGTGGTCGTGCCACGCGGTCGATCGGCCGAGGGCGCGGAGCACGGCGTGCGCGACGGCCGCCGGATCAAAACCCACCATCACCGCGTCACCACGAGCGCGGTCGACCGTCTGTACAAGCTCGCCGAGACTTGCCTCGGCCGACCGACCCTCAAGGGCGTTCGACATGTCGCCGAGTGCCTCGTCAGGCTCCAGGAAGAAGTCTCCGCTCAGCACGACGTCGCGGATGACACCGTCGATCACCTGAAGATCAACGACCACGAGCTTGCCGCCAGGGACCTTGTACTCGCCATGCCTCGTCATACAGGTTTCAATGATCAGCGGGGAGGGGATATTCCGGTGCGTGCCGGCACCACGCACACCATGTAGCCCAGATTCGAAGCGAAGGCGACGTCCGCAACCGTCGATATGTCAGCAATGCCCGACTACCAAAATCGGCGTCGTGGCACGCAGTTGGTCTGGTCAGAGTCCGTCGAATGCCGACGCGATCGCACCCTGGCGACCTGGCCGGACGGCGTACCAACACAGCACGGTGGCAAGCAGATCCGTCTCGTCGCGGATGGCATTGACCCGGATCTTGAAGGTCCGGCTGGACCGGCGGCGCAGCAACGCGACCCGCACGCCCTCGCAGCGCACTTCGGTTTTCCACCGCCTGGTGTGCAGGAACTCGTAGTGCCGTCCGTGCAGATCGAGGTGACCGTTGTGGGTGTGGCGCCGCGTGGCTTTCTTTGCCCCGTTGTTCAGCACGACGTCGCCCTCAGGCAGTCGGATGGTGTGGGTGCCGCCCCCCGACAGATTCGGGCCCGAGTACTTGCCGACGCCGCCCTGATACGTCGCTCGCACCTGCCCGGCAGTATCAAAGACTGTCACCACTCCGGCAGTATCGATGGTCGCCGGCCAGCCGAAGGGGGAAGCGAACTCCCGGGTCTTTGCATGGGATCGGCGGCTCACACCTGAAGCCTAATGCGCAGACTCCAGGGGCTCGCGACAGGTGCAGACAGCGGCATCCGCCAGCCCTCGGACGTCATCTTCTGCAAGAGAGCACCCGTCGTCACGTTCCCCCGATTTTCGGACATTCCCTCACCCGAGCGCTGTCACCGGAACGATCGGCCTGGCCGTGATAGTTCACGCGACCGTGGCAGAGTTCACCATCGGTTTAGTTCCCGCGTTCGCCTTCTCGTTGCGCAACGCCGACGGTGTCGCCGGAATCGTCGTGGTCTTCGCAATGACTCAGAGCTGAAGAGGTTCGCAATTATGAGAGTTAAAGGCGGCGAGTCTCTTGAGGCGAACTCGCTTCACCCGATCTCGATCAGTCTGGCCTCAGCCTTCCTTCTGCTCATTGTGTCCTACTGCGCGACAATCGGGTGTTCTCGGCAAGGTACGGGCCGCCGACGTGGTCGAGATGACGTCGACCCCTGTGCCGCAGCCCGCGACCTGCCGGACCGCCTGCGCGAATCGGCCGTCGTCTACGACGATCACGCGGTCAGCCCCAACGATCTGAGGACATCCGTCGTCTCCGGCCCTCTAGTCGTAGTGATGATCGGGCTCGCACCCAGCCAGGCGACCAGCTGCACCCCTGGAGGCCGACCCCCGAGGACGCCGCGTTCGCGCTCCGCACGTCGGTCAAGGCGCGGCCTTGGCACCGGTCTTGAGGGCAAACTTGCGGATCTTGCCCACCGACGTCCGAGGCAGTGTGTCCGTGATCATGATCTCCCGCGGTCGCTTCGACGGCGCCAGCCTCGCCTCGCACCACTGCGCGATCTCGTCGATCGTGACGGAGGGGTCGCGAAGGACGACGAAGGCGACCGGCACCTCGTCGCGGATCTCGTCCGGAGCCCCGACGACGGCGGTCTCAAGGACACCGGGGTGCGACGAAATGACGTCCTCGACCTCGACGGTCGACACGTTCTCGCCGCTGACCTTGAGCATGTCGCCCCGTCGTCCCACGAACCAGTACAAGCCGTCGGCGTCGGTGCGGGCGAGGTCGCCCGTGTGGAACCAGCCGTCCCGCAGCGGTGAAGCGACCCCGTCGTCCGCCAGGTAGCCCAGGAAGATGTCACGCCCCGGAACGCCCTTCACGACGATTTCACCGACGCCGCCCACCGTCACTGGCCCGCCACTCAACGGATCCCGCAGCGCCACCGCGGCACCCAGCGTGGGCTCGCCCAGGCAGTCGTGACGCGGGTGCAGCGCCCGGTTCGTGATCGGCGCGACGATCGTCTCGGTCATCCCGTAGAGCTGCCGGGGCCGGCATCCGACCAGCCCGGCGAACTCCTCGTACTGCTCGTGAGGGATACCCTGGGCGTACCAGACGTGGCGCAGCCTGAGCGGCTGCTCTGGGCGCCTCGCGCGGGCGAGGATCATCTTGATTGGTGCCGCGAAAAGGCTCGCACAGGTCGCTTCCAATCTCGCCGCCTGTTCGAGGAAGCGGGTGGCCGAGAAGGCCGACGTGAGAGCCACCGATGCGCCGGAGCAGATGGCCGCCGCGAACGAGTAGTACTGCGCGTTGGCGTGGAACAGGGGCAGGACCACCAGCATCCGATCGGACGGCCTCATCGCCGCGGCAGCAGCCATGACGTCGCCAGCCCGGGCGAAGTTGGCCTGGGTCACCACGGCGCCCTTCGGCGCCGAGGTCGTGCCTGACGTGAAGAGCACCGCAGCGGGGGTGTCGCCGTTCGGCACCGGGTCGGTCGACGTCGCCGCCCGCGGAGCCCGTCTCGGCAGGGCGCTGTCGCGCTCGTCGAGGACGATCGTGGAAGGGCGCTGGCCAGAGGATCCGACAGCCTCGGCCACCCTCGCCGCGTTGTCCGAGCTGGTCACCACGAGCTCCGGCCGCACCACGGCCAGCTGCCGGGCGAACTCGGCCGACGTGCCTCGCGGGTCGGTGGGCACGATCACGGCACCGATCTTGACGGCCGCGAGCCAGATCGCGACGAACTGGGGCGAGTTGGCCAACGACAGCTGGGCACGACTGCCCTCCCGAGCGCCGTTCTGCCGCAGCACGTCGACGGTGGAGTCGACGATCTGGTCGAACTCCCCGTACGAGTAGGTGTAGACGTGGCCGTCGGGGTCCTCCCAGATCAGGAAGGGCGCTTGGGGATCCGCGGCGACCGCTTCGGTCCACCGACTCAGCAGAGAAGCTCCCGAGGTGTGATCGGTCATTGCTCCTCAGCCCCTCACCGGGACGGGCGTCGAGCCGTCGTCCGTGACGGACACCTGGATCGCCTCGGAGTGCGACGACGCACCCGCGTCGACCGGCAGTACCGTGCCCGTGACCCACCGTGCCGCGGGGCCGGCCAGGTACAGCACGGCCTCCGCGACGTCCCAGGCCGTGCCCTCTGTGCCGAGAACGTTGAGCTCTGCCCGCCTCGTCCTGAAGCCCGCATCAGGTCCCGACCTGGTCGACACCATGGGTGTGTGGACGAGGCCCGGGGCCACGGCGTTCACCCTGATTCCCTGTCGGCCGTGCTGGCTGGCCATGGCTCGGGTCAGGTTCACGACGGCGCCCTTCGTGGTCGCGTACGCGATGCCGGCATGTCCACCCCGCAGTCCCGCGAGGGACGACATGTTGACGATCGAGCCACCATCGCCGGCCGCCATGTAGGGGATGACGAAGCGCGAGACGATCACCATCGAGGTCAGGTTGATCGACAGGCAGCGCTCCCAGCCGGCAAGGTCGACATCGACGACGCTCCCCGGGGGGCCGGCGACACCGACGTTGTTGAACAGCACGTCGACCTGACCGGTGACGGCAGCGACGTGGTCGACGACGGAACGCACCTGGGCCGGATCGGTCACGTCGCATACGTGTGCGGAGGCCCGGCCGCCCCTCTGCACGATCATGTCGACGGTGACGCGCGCGGAGGCGCCGACGTCGAGGACGGCCACCGTGGCCCCCTCGTCGGCCAACCTGATGGCCGCGGCGCGCCCGTTGCCGATACCCTCGTCGGCGGAGCCGCCCCCGGTCACGATCGCCGTGGCGCCGCGTAGGGACCCGGCGCTCATGCGAGCGGCACCTCGACGCGGACGGAGCGAAGCGTGGAGTCACGGGTGTGGCCGCGCTCGCTCTCCAGAAAGCTTGGCGAGACAGCAAGAAACAGGGTGCGACCGTCAGCACCGCCTAGGGTCACGTCGAAGATCTGGCCGTCGTCGACCGTGATCTCCTGCAGCACCTCGCCTCCCTCGCGCACCCGCAGGGTTCTGTGATGGAACGGGTCCGCGACCCAGATCGCACCCTCGGCGTCAGGCTCGGAGATGCCGTCCGGAGTGACGTGCAGCAATGGCGAGATCTCGCCCATGTCGCGGGTCGCAGGCATCTCGCCGAACCGCGCCCACTCACGCCGGTTCGACAGCGAGCCGTCGGTGGAGACGTCGAACGCCGTCAGGCAGTTGCCGAGGAACTCAGCGACGATCAGCGTCTCGCCGTCGCAGACCGAGCCGTTCGGGCACCACAGGTCGTCCGCCACGACGGCGGCGCCTCCGTCCGGATCGACCCGGATCACGACAGCACCTTCCATCGGTGCGCCGTTCGTGATGTCGAATCCGAAGCACCCGACCCAGCAGCGGCCCTGGGGATCGACCGCCATGTCGTTGATCTGCCACTTGGCCAGCCCCTTCAGATCGGCGTGGGTGACGACGGTGCCGTCGTGCTCACGCCTGACAATGCGCTGATCCTGCATCGAGACCGCCAGCAGTCGTCCGTCCGGCAACCTGCCCAGGCCTGAAGGATTGCCCGGGACCGCGAGCTCGACGCGGCGGTCGCTCCCGTCCTCACGGACGCTCAGCACACGCTGCGTGTAGCAGTCGCTCAACCACACGCGGTCGTCCAGCCAGCGTGAGCCCTCGAGGAAGCTTGCGTCGTCGAGGACGACCGACATCTGGTTCATCTGACTCTCCTTGAATGATGGTCGGAGGGCGGCAGGCCCAGGAAATGTGAGGCGTTGGCCACCAGAAGGTCGGCCCTGGTCGTGGCCCGCAAGGCGCCCGAGGCAAGGGCATCGTCGACGGCGGCGAGGGCGTCGGCCACGGGAAAGAAAGGGGCGTCGCTCCCGAGCATCAGCCGACTCGGCCCCAGTCGGTGCTCGACGAGCCCGAGATGGACCGGGTCGAGCAGGATCGAGTCGGCGTAGAGCCTGGCGGTTGCCGCGGACCAGTCGCCGTCGGCGATGCCGCTCTGCTCGGCGGCAAGACGGAGTCTCGGGTAGACCCACGGATAGGTGCCGCCACCGTGGGCGAGCGCCACCCGCAGCGCGGGGTGACGGGCAAGGACCCCGCCAAGCACGAGGGCCGCTGCCGCCAGACCCGTGTCGACCAGCATCCCCATGCCGACGTCGAAAGGCGCACCGCCTCGGCGCACGACACCGCGTCCGCCCTCCACCGGGTGCACGAACACACAGGCGTCGAGTCGCTCGCAGGCGGCCCACAGTCCGGCGACGGCCGGCTCGTCGAGATCGAGCCCGCCCATGCGCGTGCCCACGAGAACTCCGCGCAGCCCCATCGCGAGGCAACGAGCGAGCTCGGTCTCCGGCTCCTGCCGAGGCAGGCATCCGAGGCCGATGAGTCGGCCGCCCGATTCGTCCACCGCCGCGGCGATCGAGTCGTTGACATCGCGAGCGTAGGAGGGATCGGCCGTCCACGCATGCTCCATGAACACGGGGAACGGCGAGACCACCTGGTGCGACACGCCAGCCGAGTCCAGCTCGGCGAGGCGCGCGGTCACGTCCCACGCACCAGGTGCCAGCGTCCGCAGGACCATGCCTCCACGGACGATCGCGCCCTCGCCCGACTCGACGACCAGGTGCGGAGCGTCCTCGTCAGCGAACCGGGTGTCGCGTCCGACGACATGGGCGTGCACGTCGATGGCCGTGAACGGCACCGGCTCAGCCGGTCGCATCGTCTGCTCTCGGCATCGGCGACACGGCACCTCCGAGGGCCGACAGGTCGTCACCCAGCACCAGGTCGCCGATGCGCACCGGCGGTGAGTCCATCAGCACGAACAGCAGCCGGATGGGTTCGGCGCCGCGCGGGACCCACTCGTGCATCGTTCCGCGCTGGATCACGAAGTCGCCGGGCCCGAGGCTCTCCACGACGTCGCCGCTGTCGAGCACCATGTCCAGCTGACCCGACAAGATCAGGGCGATGTCCTGCGTCTCCGTGCGGTGCATGCTCGGGGTGTCGAACTCCTCGGGCGAGAACTCGGCAGTGCGGAACAGCACCCGCGTGCCTGGGGGCCCCGGCATCCCGTCGTCGAAAGCGTCCGCGTCGTTGCTCGGCGGGAACTGGCTGGTGCACCAGACGACCTTGGCCTCGTAGCCGGGCAGCCGCGGCTCCGAGTCCACGATCTCGTCCGACGCGACGACTGCGCGTCCCTCGTCGTCGTGAGCGGTGACGACGCGTCTGAAGCTGAAGGTCATCGAGGTGCCTCTCGCAGGTGATGTGCAGATGGGTGGGAGCGACGATCAGTCATCGAAGTCGATCGCGTCGTGCGGCCAGCCGACGGCGTCGAGCAGGTAGTCGTGCGACTCCTCCACGAGGCGTCTCATGCGCGCGGCGTCGAGCCCGATCAGCTCGCCTCCCCACTTGCGAACCCGGCCGTTGACGATGACGGTGTCGACCGAGCCGATGTCTGCTCCCTGGACGATCGTCGACAGCACGTTGTTGCGCGGCAGGAGCGGCAGTCGTCCGACGTCGAGCAGGACGATGTCGGCCTTCTTGCCCGGCGTCAACGAGCCCACGACGTCGCCCAGCCCGGCGTTGGCAGCGCCCTGCTGCGTGGCCGACCTCAAGACGTCCCGCAGCGATGCCGCACGTGGCCCGCCCCGGTGCTCGTCGACCCGCTGGAGCAGGTACAGCGCGCGCATCTCGCTGAACATGTCGACGCCGTAGGTCATCGGGTTGTCGTTGCTCAGCCCCGGTCGGAGCCCCTGGTCCACCCACTCCGTGTAGGGGACCTGCCCGTACCGGAACTGCGTCTCGATGCGAGGGCAGACGTTGACCTGGGAGCCCCCGTCGACGACCGCCTGCCGCTGATCGGCGGACAGGAAGTTCGCGTGGTTGATCGCCTCGCGCCCGTCCAGCCAGCCCTCGTCGTAGAACCGCTGGATCGGCTGGGTCTCGATGCCGCTGTCGAACGAGATCCAGACGTCGAGGTCCTTGCGGAGCCTGAACAGCTCGGTGTTGTCGTCGAGCCCCGCGGTGAAGAGCCGCATGCTGCGCATCGGGTCGTCCGCCGAGAAGAAGGTGTCACGCAGCCGGAACGCATCGTTCGGCAGGTGTTCCGACCACAACCCGTAGCGCGGCGAGCCGACCGCGTGCACACCCCGCACACCGGCGTCGAACATCGCGTGGACACCGGCGTCGGAGTGCTCCGGGGAGCGGGCATTGTGCATGTTGTCGACCACCGTCGTGATGCCGCCGTCAAGCGCGGTCAGCAATGTCGCGAGGGTGCCGGCGTAGATGTCCTCGGGCCTGCAGGCCGGGGCGAACAGCTGGTGCGCCGCGTGCATGTAGCTGCGGCTGGACGTCGGCGCGGCGTTGACGGCGGCGACCGGGTCAGTGGTGGTCTGGGCGACGTTCTCCGGGATGATCCGACCGAGCGCACCCTCCCAGCAGTGGATGTGCGGATCGCAGAATCCCGGCATGACGATGCGGTCACGTGCATCGATGACCGTCGCTCCGTCCTCGGAGAGGGAAGGACCGATCTCGGCGATTCGATCCCCCACGATCAGCACGTCGCCGACGGCCAGGTCGCCCACGCGGTCGTCCATCGACAGGATCGAGCCACCTTTGAGCAGGATGCGCTCGGCTGGCTCGATACGCGTGTCGTCTGCTGCGTGACGCTCGATCAGCGCGCGGACCTGCTCGCCGACGTCCGCGCGGCTCTGGAGGCCGGTCACGCGCCCTGGCGATCGAACGTGGCGGTTGTGTAAGCGCCAGCCTCGATGTCCTCGATCAAGGTCGGCCCGGTCGGGGTCCAGCCCAAGGCCCTGCGCGTCAGCTCGTTGGAAGCCGGGATGTCGAGTGCGACGAAGCCGCGCAGGATCCCGAGACTCTCCGCCTCCGTGTCGCTGAGGGCGCGCGACGGAAGGTCGAGCTGCCGCCCGAGCGCCTCGGCGATCTCCCGGAACGGCACACCCTGCTCCCCGACGGCATGGATCACCGTGCCGGCCTGCCCGCGCTCGAGGAAGTCGACCACGAGGGTCGCAGCGTCGCTGCGGTGAACCGCCGGCCACCGGTTGCTGCCGTCACCCAGATATCCGGAGACACCGTTGGCCACGGCGGCGGCAGCGATCATCGAGATGTAGTTGGGATCGTCGAAGCCGTGGACCGTCGTCGCGAAGCGCACGACGCCCGATCGCACTCCGCGCTCGGCCAGGTCGAGGGCGACCTGCTCTGACCGGAACCTCTCGCTGGGTCCTCCGGCGGGTGTGCCGCGGTCGGTCTCGGCGACCATCTGTCCGATCGCCACCCCGCCCGTTCCAGAGGCGACGAGGAGCGGGCCGCCACCTTCGGACAGGACGTCCCCGAACACCTCGATCGCCTTCAGGTCAGCAGCGGCGGCGGTGTCGAAGTCGCCCGCGAAGGCAATCTCGTGCTGAAAGGCCAGGTGGGCCACACCGTCGGCCTGGGCCGCGCCCTCGCGCAGGCTGTCGAGGTCGTCGAGCGAGCCGCGGTGCACCTTGGCGCCTGCCGCGCTGAGTCGCTCGGCCGAGGCGGCCGAGCGGGCCAGGCCGAGCACGGCGTGCCCCCGCTCCACGAGCTCGGCGACGACCGCGGAGCCGATCCAACCGGATCCTCCGGTCACGAAGATGCGCATCTGGTCACTGCTGGTGGTCATGGTGTCGTCCTGTCGCGTGAGGCGTGAAAGGGGTCGGTCTGCGCCTTCACGGGCAGCACCGAGTGCGAACGTAACAGCGGCCGAGGAGGCGCGCTAATGCCGATTCGCTATGCCAGCCATTCCTTCGACCGATGGCGATACTGACTGAAATTGCAGTTGTTTTTCGTGGGTCTGCAGCAGGTGGACGTCACTGGTCCGGCCTAGCAGCGACCATGAGTCCGATGCGTCCGGCCTGCACCGACTCGTCGCGCTGGTTGAGCAGCACGAGGGAGCGGTCAAGCACGCCGGAGACGCCGCTGCTCGTGCGCCGGACACCCACGATCTGGACCTCGCACCTGACCGTGTCGCCGACCATGACAGGGGCGAGGAAGCGCCACTCGTCGATGCCGAGCAGAGCGATGGAGCATCCGTCGAAGACGCCGATGCGTGACACCAGCCCCATCAGGACCGAGAGGCCCAGCAGGCCATGGGCGATCGGCGCCCCGAAGCGTCCGGTGGCGGCATGGACGGCATCGGTGTGTACCGGGTTCGTGTCCCAGCTCCATCCCGCGAAGGAGACGATGTCGGCCTCCGTCACGGTCCGTCCCTGCGAGACGAACCGTTGGCCCACCTCGAAGTCCTCCAGCCACCACGTCGCCGCGTCGCGGCGTGTCATGCCGAGGCCCTGCGGCGTCCTGCGACAGTGGCGATGACGACCGCGACCAAGAGGCTTCCGCCGTTGACGGCGGGCTGCAGCCAGCTTGCCGCCCCGAGCAGCGTGAGACCGTTCACCACGATGGCCACGAACAGCACCGCGACGATCGTGCCCGGCACGTTGAACGATCCCGGCCTGATGACAGTGGCACCCAGAAAGGCGGCCGCAAGAGCGGGCAACGTGAAACCGGGTCCGACCTGCGGGCTCGCGCTCCCCGCCAGCGCCACCTGCAGGATGCCCGCCAGCCCAGCGATGACACCCGACGTGATGAAGCTGGCCAGGGTCAGTCGGTCGACGCGGAGTCCGACCAGCCTGGATGCTCGCGCGTTCGCCCCCACGAAGTGCAGGTGTCGACCGACAGGGGTCTGACTGAGGAAGTAGTGCGCGATCAGACTCACGGCGACGACGTAGAAGACCGCGCGCGGCACGCCCAGCCATGAGCCGCTGCCCAGCGAGATCAGGCCGCTGGGGATCCCCGAGACGATCGTCTGGTCGTCGGTGTACCAGGACACTCCGGCCTGGATCAAGGTGGCCGTGCCGAGCGTGACGATGATGGCCCCCACGCCGAGGTAGGCCACGAGCACCCCGTTGACGGCACCGATGCAGGCTCCGACCAGGACCGCGATCACCATCGCTGGGACCAAGGGCATGCCCTGGAACGAGCACAGACCGGCTGCCACGACTCCCGTCAGACCTGCGACGGGACCCGCCGACAGGTCGATCTGACCCGTGATTAGCGGCATGATCGACGCGATCGCGATCAGCGCCACGACGGATTGGTTGCCCAGCAGCGCCTGGATGTTGGCCGTCGACGCGAACGCCTCGCGCGACTCGGCCAACGAGGAGAAGAGGACCGCCATGGCCACCGCCAGGATCACCAGGGCGTACTTCTCCAGTGCGGCGACGGCGATGCGCCGTGCGCCGTCGGCCCGCGAGCCCCGAGCGGACTCATGAGCCGTCGTCGGCTGGGTGTCGGGCGCGGTGTCGTTCGTCATCGTCATGAGGCTTCTCGATCCTGGCTTGGGGAGGTGTAGGTCAGTGCTGTCAGTCGGGGCCGGTCGATCGCCCCGTGGTCGAGGATCGCCACGAGACGTCCTTCCGCCATCACGGCGATCCGGTCGGCGATCTCGACGAGCTCCTCGTAGTCCGTGCTGTGGACGACGACGCACGACCCGTGGTCGGTGAGCTGCCGGACGAGACCCCAGATCTCGCTCTTGGCCTTCACGTCGACGCCTTGGGTGGGGTCGTCGAGCAGCAGGACGCGAGGCGAGAGACGCAGCCAGCGGGCCATCACGACCTTCTGCTGGTTGCCCCCCGAAAGAGTCGACATGTCGGGATTTCCACTTCGGCGCCTCACCCCGTGACCGTCGAGAAGGCGCTCGGCGTCGACGCGATACCGGTGGGTGGCGAACCGACCCCGGCGCCAGAAACCTCGCAGCGAGCCCACGCTGACGTTCTCGTGCACACCGAGCCCCGTGAGCACCCCGTCGTTGAGTCGGTCGGACGGGACGAAGCCGATCCCCGCGTCCATCGCGGCGGTCGGGTCGTCATGGTCGATCGCCACCCCGTCGACGGCAACGGTTCCACTGGAGGGGATGAGCCCGAACAACGCCCGAAGCGCCTCCGGCGCGCCGCAGCCCTCGAGGCCGGCGATCCCGACGATCTCGCCCGTCCTGACCTCCAGGTCGAGGCGCTCGACTCGTTCGGTCGACAGGCCGGTGACCGCAAGCCGCACCTCCGACCCGACCTGATGGTCGTGCGCCGGGTAGACGCGGTCCATCTCGTCGCCCGCGACGAGCGTCAGGAGGTCGTGCACCGTCGTGGAGTCGACGGTGCGGCGCCCCGCCACGTGCCCGTCGCGCAACACCGTGACGTCGTCTGCGACAGCTCGAATCTCCTCCAGCCGGTGACTGACGTAGATCACGGCGTGACCCTGCGCGGCGATCCTGCGCACCCGGTCCACGAGCAGCTGCATCTCGTGGTCGGGCAGGGTCGCGGAGGGCTCGTCCAGGACCAGGACACCAGGCTTCCCGCGCTTCTCGATCTCGGCGAACGCGCGGGCGATGGCGACGAGTGCCCGCTGCGCGGGGCTCAGCGAGGCCACGACGGCTCTCGTCGAGATGCCGACCTCGAGCGCGTCGAGAGCCTTGCGCGCTCGAGCATGCAGCTCCGTCCAGCGGATCTGGGGTCCGCGCGTGGGCCACGACGACCCCGAGAAGTTCTCGGCCACCGTGTGCTCCGCGAACAGTCCGAGGTCTTGGTGGACGAAGTGGATTCCCGCCCGATGAGCATCGCCGGCACTCCACCCGTCGAGGGTCATCGCCTGCCCTCCACGCTCAAGCCGCCCGTCCTCGGCCGTCACCACCCCGGCGAGCACCTTGATCAACGTCGACTTGCCCGAGCCGTTGCCTCCCAGGAGGGCGTGGACGCGCCCGGGTTCCAGGTCGAGGTCGACCCCAGCCAGGGCAAGGGTCGACCCGAAGGCCACTCGCACGCCTTGGAGTCTCAGGACAGCCATGGCTCAGCGTCCCCAGCTCTGCGTGTAGATCGCCTTGTAGTCCTGCAGCGGCTTGCCGTCAGGTCCGACGTTGCCGTCGTAGGCCTCACCTTCGGGAGGGAGGTTGTGATCCTTGTCGATCGTCTGGAGCCCGATGCCCGAGTCGACATCCGGCTGCCCGGCGAAGATGCGGTTGAGCCCGTCGATTGCGGCCCAGCCGACCCAGCCGGCCGGCGACCCTGCGTCCATCGTCTGCGTGCCCTTGCGGATCAGCGCGATGCTCGATGCCAGACCCTCCATGCTCGTCAGGGTGATCGGGCGTCCGGCCTTCAGCACGGCCTGACCCACGCCGAGGCTGACCGTCGCGTCATACGGTGCAGCGACCGCGTTGACGTCCGGGTGCTGCACGAGCGCCGCCGACACCTTGCTCGAGAAGGAGCCGTCAGCGAAGTCCTGGAGACTGATCTTCAGCGTGTAGGTCTTGCACGCCGCGCAATCGTCGAGCACCTTCTCGATGCCGTCGGCGATGTACTTCGGCGCCTGCTGATCGTCCTCACGCAGCAGCAAGGTCTTCGGCGCTCCGTCGTGCTTGGCGATGAGGTAGTTGGCCATGGCGGGGCCGATCCCGTTGAGGTAGCGATCCTTGATCGACGTGTACCCGTGATACGTGATGTCGCCGTCGAACAACGGCTTGCCGCCGCCCTCGTCGCAGTCGAACGAGTCGATCCCGTAGATCTTGATGCCCGCGGCCTTGGCGGCCTTGAGCGGTTCCTGCACGACGTCACAGCTCACCGAGATGAGCAGGATGCCGTCCGGCTTGGCCGCCGTGGCGCTGCGCACGCACTCTCCGTACGTCGTCGGGTTGAGCTTGCCGTCGCAGGTGGTGCTGGTCCACCCGATCGCCTTGACCGCATCGGCGGCAGCTGCACCGGGGGTTGAGCAGCCCTCAGCCGCCTGACCGCACGAGACGATCCAGAGGTCCTTCCCCTTGGCCGCGGCCGGACCTTTGCTGGGCACGTCTCCGTCGGTGCCGCCGTACCCCTTCTTGAGCGCGGCCTGAGCAGACGCCAGGTCGTCGGCGTTGCCGGACCCGCCGCCGCCCGCCTCTGAACCGGACCCGCACGCCGCCGTCAGCGCCGCGATCAGCAGTCCTGCCGCCGCGACCGAAAGTATCTGAGATCTCATCACGTTGTTCGCCCTCACCAGTTGTCCCCGAATGCCTGTCGAGGGTCGTTTCTATCAGTCTGTGATCTGGCGCACAATAGGTATCTATAGATATTTGGAGATTAATCTGTAGATTTTGGGGAGTGCATGTGACAAAGTAGCGGTCGCACGAACCCCTTCGAAGAATCGAGAGTCACAGATGCGTTTCGTCACCTGCACCACAGCCGCGCACGGAGATCTGGTCGGCGTCGTCTCGGACGACACCGTGCAGACGCTCGAGCCGGGCGTCGCGCTGATCGACCTCTTGGGCGATGACGGGGAGCGGCTCCACGAGGCAGGCAGGCGAGCACTGTCCGATCCGTACGTGGTGCTCGAGCGTGCGGACACCACTCTGCGAGCCCCCATCCCCGAGCCGCGGAGCATCCGAGACTTCATCACGTTCCAGACCCACATCGAGGGCACCGCACAGCTGGCCGGGCTGGGCGCCAAGCCCGACGACATGTGGTTCGAGATCCCGGCGTTCTACTTCACCAATCCGCACGCCGTGGTCGGACCCCACGACGACGTGCCGCTCCCTCCCGGCTGCGAGCTGTTCGATCTCGAGCTCGAGGTCGCTGCCGTCATCGGCAGACCAGGACGCAATCTCACGGTCGAACAAGCAGAAGACCACATCATCGGCTACACAATCCTCAACGACTGGTCAGCCCGCGACGTCCAGTTCAAGGAGATGCGCGTCGGCCTGGGACCCGCCAAAGGCAAGGACACCGCCACCACCCTCGGCCCCTACCTCGTCACCAAAGACGAGCTCGAACCCCACCGCACCGGGTCCACCTACGACCTCACCATGCAGTGCCACATCAACGGCGAGCTGCTCGGCACCGACAACGTGTCCAACATGGCCTGGACGTTCCCCCAGCTCGTCTCCTACGCCAGCCGCGGAACCCAGGTCAAAGCGGGCGACGTCCTGGGCTCAGGCACCTGCGGCATGGGCTGCCTCGCCGAGCTCTGGGGCCGCCATGGCTATGACGCCCACCCGCCTCTCGGCATCGGCGACACCGTCACCCTCACGGTCGAAGGCCTCGGCCAGACCATCAACACCATCACTGCCGGCGACCCCGTCCATCCCCTGCGCTGAACGACCCGCGCCACTCAGGCGCTCACGCGCCGGTGGTGCCAGCGCTGTGGTCGAGCACCGCTGCCACGGGCACGTACGTGAGGTTCAGGTGCCCCGACAGCGCCGTCGCAGCGGCGTCGGCGTCACCGGACATCACGAGCCTCGCGAGGTTATTGTGCTCGTCCCGGACACGCTCGCGCAGGGAGTTCGCGTTGGCCAGGTTGCGGTACCTCGCCGAGGTCGCCGACAGCATCTGGGTGATCTTGAGCAGCCAGGCCGAGTCGCAGCCCGCGAGCAGCGAACGGTGGAACGCCTGGTGCACCTCCTCGTACTCCTGGCTCATCAGGTCGGCAGGGTTCTTGCGCGGGCGGTACCAGGTGTTCAGCTCCTTGAGCTGCGCGCGGATGTCGCGCTTGAACTGCGGTGTGGCATGCGCCATGCTCCGCCGAAGCGCCCACGGCTCGAGCACCTGACGCAGCTCGTACAGCTCCTCGAGCTCCTGACGCGTCGCTGCGCTCACCCGCACACCTCGCTGCGACGAGTAGCTGACCAGACCCTCGGCCGTGAGGCGCTGGAACGCCTCGCGGATCGGCGTCGGGCTGACGCCCAGCTCCACGGCCAGGATCTCTGCTCGCAGCTTGGTCTCAGGCAGGTACTTGCCCGAGACGATGCCGTTGCGAAGCTCGTCGACGATGCGCTCGATGCGCGGGGTCGGTCCGGTGGCCAGATCGGTCACCGGCTAGCCTCGGCGTGAATATCTACAGAGAATCGTCGAAGTCTACTCATGGCCATACCCTACGCGCACACGACTCTGAGGACGTGTCGACGCGGGAGTCGACTGGCCATGACACGGCCAGACGCGAGTCGGGACCGGTTCAGTTCACCCCGCGCGACAGCCCCGCCCAGTAGGGCTCACGCAACTTGAATTTCTGCAGCTTTCCCGTCGACGTCCGCTCGAAGGCGTCGCGGAACTCCACGGCCTTGGGACACTTGTACCCGGCCAGACGCGTCCTGCAGTGGGCCACGAGCTCCTCGCGCGTCACCGCATCGTCTGCGAGCACGACCAGCGCCGTGACCAGCTCGCCCCAGCGCTCGTCCGGGACGCCGATCACGGCGGCCTCGCGCACACCCGGGTGGGACATCAGGGCGTCCTCCACCTCGATCGAGGAGACGTTCTCCCCACCGGACACGATGATGTCCTTCTTGCGGTCGACCAGCGTGAGATAGCCGTCCTCCATCGTGCCGCCGTCTCCGGTGTGCAACCAGCCGCCCGCCTGCACCAGTGCCGTCCCCTCGGGATCGTTCCAGTACCGCGCGAGATTGTGGTTGGACTGGACGAGCACCTCGCCGTCGCCGTCGATGCGCACCCGGACCCCGACGGCCGGCGCTCCCGCCCGGCCCAGTCGCACCGCCTGCTCCGCCGGTGCCAGGTCACGCCACTCCCGGCGCATCCTCGACATCGTGAGCAGCGGGGAGGACTCCGTCATGCCGTAGATCTGGATGAACTCCCATCCCAGCTCGTCACGAATCCGCTCGATCGTGCGGGTGGGCGGCGGCGCACCAGCCACCACGACGCGGACGCGGTCCCTGCCAGGCACCTCTCCCTCCCAGTCGGGCAGTGCGTCGAGGATCATGTGCATCACCGCCGGAGCGGCACACAGCAACGTGACGCCCTGCTGCTGCACCCGCTCGAGGATCTCCCGACCGTCGACCTGACGCAGGATGACGTGCTTGCCTCCCATGCCGGTCACGGCGTAGGGCATGCCCCAGCCGTTGCAGTGGAACGTGGCCAGCGTGTGCAGGTAGACGTCGTCGTCGTTCACTCCCAGCTGCCAACCGAATGTCGTGGCGTTCAGCCAGAGGTTGCGATGGGTGAGCTCGACACCCTTCGGGCGGGCCGTCGTGCCCGACGTGAAGTTGATCGTGGCGGTCGCCGACTCATCCCCCTCCCACGGGGTCGGAGCGCCGGCGTCGCCCCAGAGCTCGTCGTCGTCCTCGCCGATGACGAGGACCCGGGGTCCGGTGATCTGCTCCACGAGGTGCCGCAAGGCTGGGTCGAGCACGAGGATCTCGGCCCCGCTGTGGTCGACGATGTACTGCACCTCGTCCGGCGCCAGCCGGAAGTTGATCGGCACGAGGACCCGGCCGTAGCCGGAGACCCCGAAGAACGACACCAGCAGTCGCGCACTGTTCTGCGACATCACGGCGACCCGACCTCCCACCGCGACGCCCATGCGATCGAGATTGGCCGCCTGCGCCTGCGCCAGGCGATCGACGTGGGCGTAGGTGAGGCTCCCCCAGGAGGGGCCTGGCTGGTCGGGCTCGTCGACGATCGCGACCCGGTCGGGGTACACCGTCACCGCGCGGTCGAGAAAGTCTTTGACGTTGAGGGGGTACTGCATGATCTGCTGTGGCTCCTAGGAAGTGAGGTCGGTTGTCACGTGTGGTTTGCCGCGTATCCGGCGCCGACGTCCAGCGTTCCCCCTGACACGTACCGAGCCTCGTCCGACGCCAGGAAGACTGCCGCCGCCGCGACGTCCTCGACCGGAAGCGCTGCGATGGGCATGTGATGCAGCCCGAACGCGAGGATCTTCTGGTCGACGTCGGCGTCGGTCGGGTTCTCCAGCTCGGGGTTGAAGAGCCGGCGCAGGTGGTCGTTGCGGATGATGCCGGTGTCGACCAGGCCCGGGTTGAGGATGTTCGCGGTGATTCCGTGCGGACCCAGCTCCTTGGCGGCCGACTTCACCAGACCGATGACGCCCCACTTGGCAGCCACATAGCTCGCCATGTTGGCCCCACCGTGCCGACCCATGCCCGACGCCGTGGCGATGACTCGTCCGGAACCCCGGGAGATCATGTGCGGCGCAACCGCCTTGATGGAGTTGAACGTGCCGGTGAGCATCGTGTCGACGACCACAGCGAACTCGCCGGCCGTCTGGTCGACGATCGGCTTGCCGACGAAGACGCCGGCGTTGGCGACCAGGATGTCGACCTGACCGAAGTCGGAGATCGCGCCGTCGACGACCGACTGGACCGCATCCAGCTCACGGACGTCCGCGACCCTGGCGATGCACCGTCCGCCGACCGCCTCGACGGCCGCGACCGTCTCAGCGAGATCATCCGGTGCGTTCATCGGATACGGCACGAGCTCGTGCTGCGCGTCGATGTCGCACACGACGACGTCGGCCCCCTCGGCGGCCATGGCCACGGCGTGCGCGCGCCCCTGGCCACGCCCACCGCCGGTGATCACGGCGACCTTTCCCTCGAGGCGTCTCATCGGGCCAGCGCCACGTCGACCCGCGTCGCGAACAACGTCGAGTGCCGGGTGTCGTCGCGCTCGGCCTCCACCGGCCCGTTGAGGGACGTGGCGAGGAACAGTGTGCGCCCGTCGGCGCCGCCGAGGGTCACGTCGTAGATCTGACCTTCGGGCACCGCGACCTCCTGGAGCACCTCGCCTCCCTCGCGCATTCGCAACGCGCGGCCGTGGAAGGCGTCGGCAACCCAGATGGCTCCTTCGGCATCGGGCTCGGCCAAGCCGTCCGGTGTCACGTCGAGCACCGGGATGACCTCGGCGAGCTCGAGGGACGTCGGGGTGTCGCCGAACCTCGCCCACTCGCGACGGTTGCTCAACGAGCCGTCGGGCTCCACGTCGAACGCCGTCATGCGGTTGACGAACGTCTCGGCGACGACGAGCGTACGCCCGTCGCACACGGCGCCGTTCGGGAACCACACGTCAGTCGCCACGACCTCGGCGTGACCGTCCGGATCGGCCCGGACCAGCACGGCGGCATCCATCGGCGCACCGGCGGCGATGTCGAAGCCGAAGCAGCCCACCCAGCACCGACCCTGCGGATCGACCGCCATGTCGTTGATCTGGCTGTTCGCGATGCCCCGGAGGTCCGCGTGAGTGACCACGGTCCCGTCGGCCTCGCGCCGGACGATCTGCTGATCACGCATCGACACCGCGAGCAGCCGACCGTCCGGGAGCGAGCCTAGTCCCGACGGCTGACCCGGCACGTGCGCTTCGATCCGGGCGTCGGAACCGTCCTCCTCTACGCTGATGACGCGCTGCGTGTAGCAGTCACTCACCCACAGGCGGCCGTCAAGCCAGCGTGAGCCTTCCAGGAAACATGCGTCCTTTAGGACGATGGTCAAATCGGTCATGCACTACTCCTCGAACAGGTCATGGGGTGGGTCAGCCGTCGACAGGCATGGGCCGCCGGCTCAGTCATCGAAGTCGATACGGTCGTGCGGCCAGCCGACCGAGCTCAGCAGGAAGTCCCGGGACTCCTCGACCAGGGCGCGCACGTGCTGGACGTCGACGCCGAGGAGTCGGCCGTCCCACTTGCGGATGCGTCCGTCGACGAGCACGCCGTCGACCGAGCCGATGTCAGCGCCCTGCACCACGGACGAGACCACGTTGTTGAGCGGGAACAGCCGCAGGTCGCCCGCATCGAGCAGCACGATGTCGGCCTTCTTGCCGGGGGTGAGCGAGCCGACGACGTCGGAGAGCCCGCAGTTGTCCGCTCCCTTCTGCGTCGCGGACTGCAGGATCTCGCGCAACGACGCCGACTTCGGACCGCCACGGTGCTCGTCGACCCGCTGCATCGTGTACAGCGACCGCATCTCGCTGAACATGTCGATGCCGAATGTCATGGGGTTGTCGTTGCTGATCCCGGGCCGCAACCCCTGGTCGACCCACTCGGTGTACGGGATCTGCCCGTAGCGGAACTGCGTCTCGATGCGCGGGCAGACGTTGACCTGCGCGCCGTGGTCGATGATTGCCTGCCGCTGGCTGGCTGACAGGAAGTTGGCGTGGTTGATGGCCTCGCGACCGTCCAACCAGCCCTCGGCGTACAGCTGCTCCACTGCCTGGCCTTCCATACCGCTGTCGAACGAGACCCAGACGTCGAGTTCCTTGCGAACCGCGAGAAGCTCGGTGAGGTCATCGAGTCCCACGCCATAAAGACGCATCGTGTACAGGTCGTCGTCGCTGCTGAAGTACTTCTCCCGCAATCGGGCGGCACCCCGCGGGAGGTGCTGCGACCAGTCCCCGGAGCGTGGGTGGCCCACAGCGTGGACCCCACGACCGCCGGCGGCGAACATGGCCTCGACGGCCGCGTCAGAGTGCTCGGGAGACCTGGCGTTGTGCATGTTGTCGACAACGGTCGTGATGCCCCCGTCGAGCGCCGTGAGGAGAGAGATCAGCGTTCCCGCGTAGATGTCCTCGGGGCGGTGAGCCGGTCCCAGGAGCCGGTGGGCCGCGTGCATGTAGCTACGGCTCGACGTCGGAGCACCGGCGACGGGGTCGTCGGTCGTCTGCGGGATGTTCTCCGGGATGAGGCGACCTAGGGTGCCTTCCCAGCAGTGGATGTGCGGGTCGCAGAACCCGGGCATCACGATCCGACCCCGCGCATCGATCACCGTCGCTCCCTCGGCCTGGAGCGAGACACCGACCTCGGCAATGCGATCCCCGACGATCAGGACGTCTCCGACGCCGAAGTCGCCGATTGTCTGGTCCATCGTCAGGACGGCTCCGCCGCGCAGCAAGATGCGCTGGTCCGGGTCGACCGTGGTTGTCGAGGAGTGCCGGTCGAGCAACGCCTCGAAGGCACGCTCGGCGGCGCCGGGGTCGGCAGTTTCGATGGGCATGAAGGGGTGGTCCTCTCGCTCGGCACAGACCGCCGCGGCAGGCCAAAACGCTTCCAGTGGCGGGCTCTGCGGCGTCACAGACCTGAAACGTAACAGCGTGGCGTGGGTCACGCCAATGCCGAATTCTCATGTCCCACATCAGCCGAATGAATGGCGAGTCCGAACGCGCCGAGCGCTCCAACAAGCGCCATGACGGAGCACGGACAACTACACTCGCGGTCCAAGGCCGATCCACTCGAGCAGTCCCCAGGACGCTCGATCGGACCCGACGACAACCCTGCAAGCAGATTGATGACATGGAAATCAGGCAGTTCGAGTACTTCGTCGCGATCGTCCGCGAGGGCAGTATCAGCCGCGCGTCCCGACGACTGCATGTCAGCCAGCCGGCACTGAGCAAGCAGATCCAGTCACTGGAGCACGAACTCGGCGTACAGCTCCTGACCCGCGTGCCCGAAGGAGTCGTACCCACCGACGCCGGACAGCGTCTGAGCGAGATGTCCGACTTCATCCTGAACTACATCAACGACATCCGTTCGTCTGTGCTGGAGGCCGCGACCGACCTGCGCGGCACCGTGTCGATCGGCGTCTCGCCCTCGCTCATGCCCGAGCTCGCCCAGCAGCTGACGGGAGCCTTCGCCGAGAAGCATCCCCAGCTGGAGGTGCAGCTGACGGAGGGCCTGCCCATGTTCCTCAGCGAGTGGCTCGACATGGGTCGACTCGACGTCGGCATCTTCACGCGCTGGGCGCCGCACGACGACCTGCCTCGTCTGGAGTTCACCGACCTCGCGCTCGACGAGGTACTGCTGGTGGGCACGCCTGACACACTCGCGATCCCCCCAGGTCATGCGATCGGCACCCAGGATCTCGGCTCTGTCCCCCTGGCCCTGACGCCGGGGTTCCGAGACCTGCTGCGGACCGGCCTGCGGGGCACCGACACTCCCGAGCCGGTCAACGTCACCGAGATCGACTCGTTGCACATGGTGCGCAATCTCGTGCTTCGAGGCGAGTACTGCTCGGCCCTGCCCTATGCCTACGTCAGGGACGACCTGGTCGACGGGTCGCTCGTGGCTACCTCCTTCGAACCGGCCATCCATCGCCAGATCGTCGCTGTGACCCGAGCGGGACGCGGCCGGAGCTCCGCGGTCCGGGCCATCATCTCTTCGGCGAGAAGCCGGCTGGTGGAGCTCGAGCTTTCGCGGGCGGCGGAGTCGCGCTGAGTCCGCCGCCCGCGACCGGGTTCGGCTAGCGGCGATCGACCACGACGTCGCCGTTGAGCACGGTCATACGGAGCTGGCGCAGGTTGCTGATGTCGTCGAGTGGGCTCGCGCCCAGCAGGATCAGGTCCGCAGTCTTACCGACCGCCACCGTCCCGATGTCGCCACGGTCCAGGTGCGCGGCGGCCTCGCTGGTCGCGGCCACGAGGACCTGCTCCGCCGACAGGCCCGCCCCGACCATGAGCTCGGCCTCCTCAAGAGTGTTCTCGCCGAATTTCCCTCGCCCGGCGAAGCTGTCGGTGCCGCACACGATCCTCACCCCGGCGTCGCTGACGAGCTTGGTGTTAGGCGTCGAGAGGGGATGCATCTCGCCCTTGATCCACAGCGTCGGCGTATAGACGACGCCGCGATCGCAGATCATCGCGACCAGCTCCTCGTCCGTGATGGGATCGAGGGTGATCCCGTGCTCCAGACCGTCCGCCCCCGCCTCGACGGCCTCCCTTGCCGCCTCCTGCTGCACCGTGTGGACCGTCACCCGCAGGCCGCGCTCGTGGGCTGCGGCCACACCGGCTGCCAGGACGTCCTGCGGAAGGCGGACGAGCTCGACCTCGACCGGGAAGACCGGGTTCTGCCAAACGTAGGACGGCGAGCCGGGGCGGCAGCACCCACCCTCGGAGACCAGCTTGATGGCGTCGACGTTGCGATCCGCCAGCTCGTGGACCAGGTCGCGCATGGACTGGGGGCTGTCGACCTCTCCCACCGCGGCCTCCGAATAGAACCGATTGCCTCCAAAGACGGTCGAGATGGGGTGCCCGTCACGTCCCGTGATCGAACTGCCGGTCACCAGCAGTCGCGGACCGCGAAGCGATCCCGCCGCGATCTGCGCCCGCACGCCGAGAATCTCGGTCGTGGGGTCACCCACTGACTTCACGGCTGTGACGCCGTGCTGCAGGAACAGCTCCAGGACCGCCGGCACCTCGTTGTCGAGGTAGTCGCGCATCGACTCCTCGTCCGTGATGCGCACGAAGTCGAACAGGTGCATGTGCGTGTCGATCAGTCCTGGCATCAGCCAGCCTCCGTGCCCGTCGACCACGGTCGCGCCTTCCAGCGGCGTGTCGGAGACGGCGGCGATCATGCGTCCCTGGATGCCCACGTGGTGGGTGCCAGGCAGCTCCGTGCGGCCGTCGAAGACACGACAGTTGGCTATCACCAAGTCGTAGGAGGTTCCGCCGGTGCGGGTGTCGCTGGAGTCGTCGATCAACGTCATGCCAAGTCCTGTTCGTCAATGCCCTGGAGTTCCAGGATCGCGCCGAACGTAGCAGCGGATCTGCCCTGCACAGGCATACGAATTCGGCATGCTAGGCATTCCGCGAACTCATGTTCCCCCGCCTCAGCTCACCTGCCCGGGGATGTCCTGGACGCGACCGCGGAAGGTCGTTCAGTATGCGCCGGACGACACGCCCAGCTCAGCGCGCAGGTGCAACTGCATCGACTCGACGGTGCCGAAACCGGAGTCGGCGGCGATCCGCTCGATGGGGAGGTCGGTCTTCTCGAGCAGAGCACAGGCTCGTTCCACGCGCTGGTGGACGAGCCTTGCGGCTCGGCCACCGGACGGGTCAAGTACTGCGACTGCCCACCGTCCCGGTGGGGCGGGACCAGCGTACTGCGGGCCGCCTCGTTGGCGACCGAGGTGCCGAAGTCGGCGCGGATGCGGGGATCACGACGCTGTCAGCCTCGTCGAGCGCCCTGGGCCCGTGCGGGACAGCGATCGTGAAGTCGGCGTCGGTGGCGATCTCGCCCGGGCTAAGCGAGCACGTCACGACCTCGTACAGGTTGCTGCCCGCATCGCTGACCGCGTGGCCGAACAGCCGGTGGACGATGCTCAGCTCGAACGGCAGGACCCCTGGCCGGACCAGCACGGCGACGCAATGACGGCCGTCACGTCTCCGCGGCCGACTACGCACACGACCCGGCCGAGCGGCTTCACGTCGCTACCGCTGCCAAGGAGGCAGTCCAGCGCGGCGTCCTGAGCAACGACATCCGCGCCGAGCAGGACAAGGTCGACTGGGCTGACGCCATCGTCATCCAGTTCCCCATGTGGTGGTTCGGCATGCCAGCCATCCTGAGGGGTTGGTTCGAGCAGGTCTTCGTCCAGGGCTACGCGTACGGGCTGACCGACGAAGCGCAGGCGGCTTCGATGGCGCTGACCGAACGGGTGCTGTCCCTCACCACGACCGATCCCATCAGTTTCCGACCCATCAGCGACTACGACAGCGATTTCGTGTTGCGGCCTGAGCTCGCATCCAGTGAAGGCGGACTGAGCATCCATCGCGACTAGCATCGCCGTACCCACTCAACAACGTCGCTGTGGCCGTGGGATCCCCCGCATGGCAGCCCGAACCTCTCCGACACTACACAGATGCGGGCACATTGTGTTTAGCGAGCACAACATATCGCATAGAGGCTCCACTTCTTCCTGCAATATCAGGGAGAAGCGGAGCCTCTGTCGTGCGGTGACGGTGGGATTTGAACCCACGGTAGGCGTGAACCTACACAACATTTCGAGTGTTGCACCTTCGGCCGCTCGGACACGTCACCGCGAAGAACCTTACCCGACGGTTACGAGGCCTACCCCGTCGGGGGACGCGGGCCATCGCACCACAATCGTCATACCGTGGATCAAGCCATTCCACTTTCCGAGGAGTCATCATGCCGTCGGTCGACGAACTCGTTGCCCGGGCGTCCGCACTCCCACGTGAGGGGCGCATTCTGCTTGGCATCTGCGGGGCACCGGGCTCGGGCAAGACCACCCTCGCCAGGAAGCTGGCGACCCGTCTGACCAACGCCGGACTCCCAGCGGTCCGTGTCCCCATGGACGGATTCCACCTTTCTGACGAGGTCCTGAGACAACGCGGACTGCTCGACGTCAAGGGTGCGCCTCAGACATTCGACGCGCATGGATATCTTTCGTTGCTGCGACGACTGCGTCAGGAGCTCGGCCATCCGGTCTACGCTCCGGGCTTCGAGCGCGATCTCGAACAGCCGATCGCAGCGGCCATCGCGGTCGATCCAGGAGTGAAGGTCATCGTCACGGAGGGCAACTACCTCCTCGACGCCGAAGAGCCCTGGTCGCAGGTCAGGACCGAGCTGGACGAGGTGTGGTTCAGCGACCTCGACGACAACCGTCGCCGGGCCCGGTTGGTCGATCGGCACGTCAAGTTCGGCAAGTCGCGCGATGAGGCCCAAGAGTGGGTCGACCAGGTCGACGAACCCAATGCCGTCAGGGTTATCGCACGGCGCGAGGAAGCTGATCTCATCATCGAAGAATGACCGGAATTCCAATACTTCCCGCCTCCAGGAAACATCACGGATACACACGAAATCCCCAGGTCACAACAGTGACCTAACTTCTGTCTCAGGCAACATCGACATTGGTGAGACAGGGAGCGCTCGTGCACATCAGTACCCCAGGAAGTCCAGGACGATCCGGTCGACGGGCGGTCGCATCCATTGCGACGGCCGCCCTCATCGGTAGCACCGTCATCGCGGCCTCGACCGCGCCCGCAACCGCGGCGACGGCAGTTCGCCCAGACGTCGTCGAGCTGACGATCGCGCAGACGACCAAGCTGCTGTCGAGTGGCAAGACCACCTCGGCCGCGCTGGTCAAGGAGTACCTGGCCCGCATCGCCGCCTACGACGGCGACACGACCACGACACCGGGCCTGCATGCCGTCATCGCCTCGAACTCCGCGGCAGCAGCCGATGCCATCGCACTTGACAAGGAGCGAGCCGCCGGCAAGGTACGCGGACCACTGCACGGCGTCCCGATCGTCGTGAAGGACAACATCGATCTGTTGGGGATGCCGACGACCAACGGCGCCATCGCATTCGCGACCTACAAGCCCAAGAACGACTCCACCGTCGTCAAGAAGCTGCGCGCGGCCGGTGCCATCATCATCGCCAAGACCAACCTGTCGGAGTTCGCCTGGAGCGGAAGTGACGCCAAGAGCGGGCTCGGCGGCGAGGTGCGTAATCCGTACAACCGCGCCAAGACATCGAGCGGTTCCAGCGGTGGCACGGCATCGGCCGTCGCTGCGAGCTATGCGACCGCAGGTCTCGGCACCGACACGTACGGCTCGATCCGCAACCCCAGCGGCAATCAGGGACTCGTCGGCGTACGCCCGACCCACGGCCTCGTCAGCCTGACCGGCGTGACCGCGCAGATCTCGCCGCTCGACACGGTCGGCCCCATGACCAAGTCGGTCGAGGACGCCGCGATCATCCTCGACGCGATCGCGGGCTACGACCCGAGCGACCCGTACACCAAGAAGACCATCGGCAAGGTGCCCGAGTCGTACGTCGACGAGCTCAGCACCAAGTCCCTGCAGGGCAAGAAGATCCTCACCTTCACGAATGCGCGCTTCCACGGCGGCACCAACACCAACCGGCCCGAGGAGCGAGCCGAGGTGGCCGGCATCCAGGCCGCGGCCCTGGCCGAGATGGAAGAACAGGGCGCAACGGTCGAAGAGGTCGAATTGACCCCAGAGCAGATCACGTCCATCAGCGGACGTGGCTGGGTCGGCTTCGGTCACTACCTCGACGAGTTCTTCGCCGGCAACGATGCCGTCTGGCCCAAGGGTCTGGCCGCCAAGGCCGAGCCGATCGACGAGCTCACGACGGCCGACTACGTCGCGGACGGCCGCTACACCGACCAGATCGCGCCCGATGCCAGCTGGCTGCTGTCGACCGTCGACGTCACTCAGCAGACGCTCGACACCCAGCAGGCTCGCGAAGCGTCGGCGCGCGCCGCCTGGAAAGACCTGCTCAACGGCTACGACGCCGACGCTGTCGCCCTGCCCAATGACACCCTCGCCGCGAGCGATGTCACGGCAGACCCCGCTGGCTACTCCGAGTCGTCGACCAACGCCGGATACGCATCAGGCCTCGGCGTGCCGGCCATCGCGGTGCCCGTCGGCCAGACCGCAGCCGGCCTGCCCGTCAGCGTCCAGCTCATCGGCGCACTGTGGTCAGAGGCCGACTTGCTGTCGTACGCCTACGACTACGAGCAGGCCACCCACCTGCGCAAGGCGCCGAAGACGACCCCCGAACTCAGCCATCCCAAGGCGATGACGGTGACGACCAAGGTCAAGGGGACGCGCAAAGTCGGACGCACGTTGGTCGCCACGGCGAAGACCCGGTCGGGCAGCAGCACCGTCACGGGAGCGAAGGTGATCTACCGGTGGACCGCCGCGGGCAAGTACGTCGGCAAGGCGCGCTCGCTGCGACTGACCAAGAAGATGGTCGGCAAGAAGATCCGCGTGCGGGTCACGGTCAGCAAGTCGGGTTACATCACGGCGAGCAGGACACATCTGGTCGGCAAGGTGCGCAAGAGGTAATGCTCCGTCGATCCCAGAACGGCAGTTATGACGTCGTTCTGGGATCGACCATCAGGCTCGACGACTCAGCTATCACGCCTCAACCAGCCGGGTTCGGATTGGACGCCGCGAGGAACGTCTCGCTGAACAGATCGAAGTCATCGTCCTTCGCGCGTCCGGTCCCGGCGCCCTTGAGCAGGCTGATCAGCTCGCTCGACGCCCGGTCGATGCGCGCGTTCAGCGCATTGGCCCCTTCGGTGCCCCAGTCGTGCGAGGACGCGAAGACACCCGTCGGCACCACGAGCGCCTGCAAGTAGGCGAACAGCGGACGCAGGGAGTGGTCGATCGCCAGCGAATGGCGCGCGGTACCACCGGTCGCCGCGAGCAGAACCGGCTTGCCGATCAGCGCGTCAGCGTCGAGCACGTCGATGAACGACTTGAACAGTCCCGGATACGACGCCTTGAAGATCGGCACGACCACGACGAGCCCGTCTGCGGCCACGACCTTGTCGATGACATCCTGCAGTCGAGGCGCCGCGAAACCGGTCAGCATCGCGTCGGTGATGTCATGCGCCAGTTCACGCAGTGACACGACCTCGACCGAGACGTCACCCGACTGCTCCTGCAGCGACGCGACGAACCGGTCGGTCAGCATCCGGGTGCTCGACGGATCGCTCAGGCCCGACGAGATCGCGACAATGCGCGTCATGCGTTCACCTCCGTGGTTTCGACAGCGGCGGCCACGCGAGCAGCGTGGGTCGGAGCATCCGGGACGTTTGCGGGCCGCCGAGCTGCGAACTCAGCACGCAGCGTCGGCAACACCTCCCCGAGCTCGTCGAGCTGTTCCAGCACGAGCTTGAGCGGCAGGCCCGCGTGATCCACGAGGAACAGCTGGCGCTGGTAGTCACCGAAGTAGTCGGCGAAGGCGAGCGTCTTCTCGACGAAGTGCTGCGGGCTGCCGACCGTCAGCGGCGTCTGCGACGAGAAGTCCTCCAAGGACGGGCCATGCCCGTACACAGGGGCATTGTCGAAGTAGGGCCGGAACTCGTTGATCGCGTCCTGGCTGTTCTTGCGGATGTAGAACTGTCCGCCGAGCCCGACGATCGCCTGCTCCGGATCGCCGTGCCCGTAGTGGGCGTAGCGCTTGCGGTAGAAGTCGATCAGCCGGATGTAGTGCTCCTTGGGCCAGAAGATGTTGTTCGCGAAGTAGCCGTCGCCGTAGTACGCGGCCAGCTCGGCGACCTCGGGCGTACGGATCGAACCGTGCCAGACGAACGGGGCAACACCGTCGAGCGGGCGCGGCGTGGCGGTGAATCCCTGCAACGGCGAACGGAAGTTGCCCTCCCAATTGACGACGTCCTCGTCCCAGAGCTTGCGCAGCAGGTGATAGTGCTCGACGGTCAGCTCGACTGCCTTGGAACCGTCGTAGCCGAACCACGGGTAGACCGGCGCGGTGTTGCCGCGGCCGAGCATGAGGTCCATACGGCCGTCCGACAGGTGCTGGAGCGTCGCATAGTCTTCGGCGATCTTGACCGGATCGTTGGTCGTGATCAGCGTCGTGGACGTCGACAAGATGAGCTTCTCGGTCTGCGCAGCGATATATGCCAACGTCGTGGTCGGCGAGGACGGAACGAACGGCGGGTTGTGATGCTCGCCGGTCGCGAACACGTCGAGCCCGATCTCCTCGGCCTTCTTGGCGATCGTGATCGTGTTCTTGATGCGCTCGTGCTCGGTCGGCGTCGTGCCGTTCGTGGGGTCGGTCGTGAGGTCGCCCACCGTGAACAGTCCGAACTGCATGCCGGTCATCTCGTCTCCTTCAACCAAGTCCCAATAGTAGCTTGTTGAAGTTTAAACTAGATCACGGCGTGAACTATTCCCGCACCACCCGCAGCATGTCCTTCCCCGATCGGCTGGCCGTCGCACCCCGTACGGTGACACTGACCTTGCCGGTATGCGTGGCCCGCGGGATCCTCACCTTCTTACGAACGCCCCCGTCGAGCGAAGCCTTGCCCGAGACGACCTTGCGCCCGTTGATCCGAACGACATACGACTCGCCCGGCAACAGCCTGGTCGCCGTGACCCAGATCTTCGCGCCGCGCTTCTTGCGCTTATCGGTCACCTTGACCTTGAAAGAGGCCTTCGGCGTGGTCACGACCCACGGCAGCCGGGTCGTGGTGCTCGCACCGTCGGGAGCGGTGACCCGCACGTCGAGGGTGTGACGCCCCGGAACACGCGGGAGCGACAGCGCGCCGTTGTCGAAGCAGGACGCGTACGCCCCGCGGTCGCGCGAGCATTTCACGGTGTACCCCTTGGCCTTGAACGGCGGCAGCACGACATTGAGATCGCGCAGCGCCATCGCGAACCGGGCCAGCTTGGACGTTCCCGCAACCTGCCTGACCGTCGGATCGACGAACTTGGTCGACAGGTTGACCTCGTAGGCACCGTCGTCCGACACCAGCTGGTTCGATGACTGCAGGTACGTCGATGCCACCATCGTGTCGCTGATGCGCTCCGCCGGCCACGGGAACGGCTTGTCAGCCGCGCAGACCTTGTCGAACACCACATTTGGCCCGGTCGTGAGCTTGCACTTGACCTTGCCGGTGAACTTCCCGAACTCACTCTGCCCGTCGGCGAGCACCTGAGCGACCTGCACTGTGTAGTCGGGGTACTTGTTGCGGTACTGCCGGTTGAGGAACTCCGTCGGGGTGCCACGCAGGATGCTGCGGTAGCCGGGCTCGGCGGCCGCCTTGATCTCGACCGAGGCCAGCGCCGGTGGCGGCCGGAGCGCCTTGCCTTGCGGCTCCTGCTCGAACGGGAAGTAGAACATGTAGGGACCGATCGCATCGGCCTGAGGCGTCCCGGTGATCTGGAGGAACCAGCGGCTGCCGCGCTTCTCGAGGTCGGGCCGGACGCCCTCGGGCAGCTGCTCGACGATCGAGTCGTAGTACGGCAGGATCGTCAGATTCTGACTCTCCGTGAGCAGCGGCGACGGGAAGACCTCCACGACGTCGATGCGGGAGAACTTCCCGGCCGGCATCACGACGGACGGCGTCTGGCTCGCGTACTTCGGCCGGTGGTCGCCCTCGATGGGGAAGGTCTTGGTCGTCACGTGGCCGTAGCTGTTGGTGATCTTGACCGTCACCTCCGGCAGGAAGTCCTGATCGTCGGGGATACGGAACGTCGGCGACTCCGACCAGTTGCCGTTGGTCGGGGCGTCGTCAGGCAGGATCATCGGCCCCGTGTCGCACGACGCGATAGCGCTCTCCGTGTCCTCGCACTGCACCGTGTACGTCTTGCTGATCTTGTTGCCGCGGGCATCGTCAGCCCAGTCCACGTCGACCGTGAACGTGTCGGACCGCGTCGACTGGAGCATTCGCAGGTCGAGGAACAACGAACCGTCGAGGACACGGTCGTCGCGCACCTCGGCACTGAGCACCTCCGGCGCCGGCTCGTCCATCGTGAACTCCACGGTGCCGGTCCTCGTCAACGACGGAAGAGTCGTGGTCGTGAACGTTGCCGTGGCCCGGTAGCGACCGGGGTGCAGAAGCCGCTTCGAGACGGCCTGCTCATCCGGCAGGGAGATCGTCTCCACTACCGCCCCCTTGTCATCGAGCCGTTCGAGCGTCCACGAATGCGTACCCGTGAGGCTCTGGCCAGGCGTGGAGAGATTGTCGTCGAAGCGGACCACATTGTCCGCAGTCAAGATCCCCTGGACGCTCGGCAGCACGTTGACCGGCAGCAGGATTGGGTCGAATGGCAACAGCGTGACCGTCCTGGTGCCCCCGCCCGTCTTGGTGAACGTCCACTCGTCGACGAACTTGACCTGGTCGGCCCTTGGGAGCTTGGGCCGGGTCACGGAGAACTGCAGCTCTGCGGGGTCGTCGCCTTCCTGGTGGCGGATCAGCGACATCTGGGCCAGCTCACCGGTCTGGTCGACGTAGGTGAGCGCGAGCTGCGGTCGGTAGGCGCTCCAGGCGCCGGTGTCGCTGCGTCGCTCCGAGACCATGAGCCACCCCCTGCTGAACAGCACCCGGTAGTCGGAGACCGCCTTGCCGTCACGGTTCAGCGCGCCCGACGGCGCCTTGACATCGACACGCGGCAGCGAGGTGCCGTCGTCCGCGAAGTGCAGGTCGTCAGGTTTGGACTCGGTCACGGTGTAACCGGCAACCGGGTCGAGGATCGGGTCACCTCCCTCGTCGAACATCATCCATTCGGCGACCAGCGCCTCGAGCCCGTCCTTGAAGGCAGTCGTGTGGACGATGGCGGGTTCCTGTCCCGCCGGGTCCACCGAGTGCTCGATGTCGAGGCCCGCGTAATCGGCGATCCGCCCCCGCACGCCGAGCGGGTCGGTGTTGGCCGCAGCCTGCGCAGCCCGGTCGGTGACCTCCTCGCCCGGCTTGGCGTCTTCGGTAACCTGCCAGATCGCGACCGCCAGGACGATGAGGGCGGCGACGACGATGATCAACGGGCCGGCCGCAGCGGCCGTAGCGCCGAAGGCCAGGGCGGACACGTCGGCATAAGCCACGGCAGCCAAGGCTGTCGAGACCACCGTCGCCGACACCGCCAGAGCCATGCCGATGCCGATACCTGCCACCACGGCCACCCCCATGACGCCGACTGCGATAGCGGCTTCGCGGGTCTTGCCGATCATGTAACGGACCTTGGCATCGTTCGCGTGGAGGACCAGCGCCTTCGGATGGCGGTACGACGCCCACTTCTCGAACGTCTCGGACGGCGGGGTCCCGTTGGTGATCGTGTACGCCGCCTGCACCTTGGCTGCGGCACTGCACTTGATGGTGCCGATCACGGGGTTGGGCACCTCCGGCAGACCGCTGCCCGCTGGCGGGGCCGGCACCCGGTAGAGACACGGGTTCTTGGTCCACAGGTTGTACTCGGCGAGCGCCGCGTTGGCGGCCTGGACCTGGTTGGTCTTGTAGTACTCCTCCAGGGCGTCGTACGCCGACTCCTCCTGGGCGGTCATGGGCTTGCCGTACAGCTTCTTGTTGACGATGCCGTTGAGCCGCTTCTCCACGTAGGCCCGAACGTCCGGACGCGCGAACGACCTGATGAGGTCGTCGTTGAGGACGCCGTGCACGTCAGCGAGGACCGTGTAGGCCTCGTCGATGATCCAGTCCATCTTGTCGCCGGGCAGACCTCCCGGGGCTGTCGGGGCGTTCGTGATCTTGACGTCCTCGGGCGAGAAGAATGTCCCGTTGGGGTAGACCGTGTCGTGCGAGAGCCCCGTGCAGACCGTCTCCTTCGTCACCTCGATCGTGAAGCACTGCTTCGGCGTCGGCGCGGTGCCGCCGGGGTTGTCGATGACCACCGACGCGCTGCCATTGACCGGATTGCCGACGGTGACCGTCAGTGGCGGTGGCTGGGTGCCGCCGCCGACGTCGACCGGTGGCGAGGTGATGACCGTGACCGGATCATCGGCGCTGGCCGGAGACTGGGTCGTGACCTGGGTCAGGGTCACCACAAGGGCCGAGGCCAGCAGACAGGTTCCTGCGGATCGCAGCTTCGGTCGGATCTTCACGATGCAGCCCCCGTTGATCGGCTCGCCACTCGCCCCGACGGCGCACAGGTCGAGCAGCCTGTTGTTCGCGAGTATGAAGCTGCGGAGGCAGGCCGTGCTGCGAATGAACGGAGTCGGTGGGTACTCGGTGGGTCAGACCTTGTCGAGCGCGAGCTGGATCCGCGACTGGGCACCCGGGTACGGAACCGCGGAGGCCCGCAACAGCGCCTCGCCCAAACGCTGTCGAGCCTCGCGGCGACGTCCACGCAGCAGGAGGCAGCGCGCCTTCACCCGCTGGGCGTCGATCCCGTCGATCTGGTTGCGCGTCGCGGCCGCCCGTCGCAATGCCCTGTCCACGAGATATTCACCGCGGTCGACATCACCGAGGGCCAGACATGCCTCGGCCGCGGTCGACAGCAACATCACGTCGTGGATACGGGTCGGTGCTTCCTCGCCCAGCCACGGCTCCAGTCGGGCCAGCGCTGCCGACAGGTTCGCGTCGTTCAGCTCGAGTTGAGCGCGGCGCGCTTCGAGGTAGCTGACGAACTCGAAGGTCTGCAGATCAGGAGCCGTCGCGGCGTCGTCGTAGCACGCGACGGCAGCGACCACGTCGCCCTGACCGGCCCGCAGCACACCCAGGTAGGCCGGCGGTATTCCGGAGAAGAGGGTGGGCGATCCCGACCGGGCGAGTTCGACGCTGCGCTCGAGGTGACTCTGCGCCTGCTCCCAGTCGCCACTATAGAAGAGTGTCAGCCCGAGGTTCGCGGCATGGAGTGATTCAGCGTCGGCGTTGCCCGTACGGCGGGTGATCGACAGTCCGCGCTCCCCCAGGGCTCGCGCGCGGTCGAGCTCGCCGCGCATCGTGACCGACCACTGCAATGCCAGGGTCGCCCCGCTCTCGATGGTCAGGGCATCGACACTGGCGGCGAGTGAGATAGCCCGTTCGAGAACGTCGACCGCCTCGTCGGGCCGATCGAGGAAGAGCAAGGCAGTGCCCCGGACCGAATCAGCATCTGCCTCGACGGGGACGGAGCCCTCCTTCCGCGCCAGACGCGCGGCGCGTTCTGTCGCGTCTAGGCAGAGCTCATGCTGTCCCAGCGAGAGCCGCACCCGCGCCAAACCCGTGCTGAGCGCTGCGACCCCAGAGAGTTGCCCGTCCGCTCCGACGCCCTCCAGCTCCGCGACGACCTCATCGAGCCGGACCGCTGCTGCCTCGCCCTCTCCTCGTCGGTGTTGAGCTTCCGCGATCAGGCCTTCGACGCGCAGCCTCGCCTGACGATCGCCGATATGTCGATAGCCATCGGCCGCCGTGATCAAGTGGTCGACCGCTTCCTCGTACCGGGCGATCATCAGCTCGACCTGTCCGAGCCGCTCAAGAGCCACCGCGACGGCCGTCTCGTCGCCGACTTCCTCGGCCAGATCCTTTGCATGGCGGTAGAGCCGCATCGCCTCTGACTGCCAGTAGACCCCGGCCGCCACATCTCCGGCCAGCAGCACGAAGGGGATCGCCCGATCAGGCAGTCCTCCGGCTTCCAGGTGACGTGCGATCTCGGCCGAACGGCGCCTGCGCGCGGCAGGCGGTCGAAATTCGAGGCGCTCACCGATCGATCGATGCAAACGCCTGCGACGTACCGGGGAGAGGTCCGCGTAGAGCGCTTGCTGAGTCAAGCTGTGGTCAAAGGCGTACCGGCCTTCTTCGACGGTGAGCAGTCCCGACGCGACCGCCTCGTCGAGCGACTCCTCCAACGCGTCTTCCTCGGCATCGACGATCGACACATCCTGCGGATCGAACACTGTACCCAGCACACTGGCGGCCGCCAGGACGTCACGCGTTGCAGAGGAGAGGTGGGAGAACCGCTCGCCGATCGCCTCACGCACACTCGCCGGCGCCTCGACGTCGACCAGCTCACGGCAGACCCATCGACCGTTGACCTGAGCGAGGTCTCCCCGCTCGATCAGCGCTGTCAGTATCTCCACCGTGAAGAAGGGATTGCCCTCGGAGTGGCGATGGACGAGATCGCTCAGCTCGGCCGACACCTGGGACTCGTCGAGCCGCTGGGTAATCAGGCGGGCAGTCGTGTCTCGGTCGAAGCGCCTGACGCTGATCGCCTGGGTGGACCGTTCTCGGTGCAGCGAATGCGCAAGCTTCCGCACAGGATGCGCCGGACCGACCTCGGCGTCACGGTACGTCCCGAGCAGGAACAGCCGATCGGTCGTGGTGTGTCGCGCCAGGTGCGTCAACAACTCCAGTGTGGCGGCGTCGGCCCAGTGCAGATCGTCGATGAGGATCGCAACCGGCCGGTGTTCCGCGAGCTGCCGGACGAGACCGGTGGCCGCCCGGTGGAGGAGCTGCGCCGCATCAGGCGACGTCCAAACCCGCGGCTCCGCTGACGGAAACTGATCGGGAAGGAGCGTCACCAGCGAGGGCCAACGCTCGACCAGGCTTTCGCGGACCGACGACGGAGCGGCGTCGTGCAGCGCTCCGAACGCCTCGAACAACGGGACGAACGGCGTGTCTCGCTGCTGCTCGTAGCAACGTCCGCTTACAACCAGAAATCCGCGATCCTCAGCGAAGAGGGTGGCCTCCTGAGCCAATCGGGTCTTACCAACCCCGGGCTCGCCCGCAAGCAGCACGACCCCCGCCGTCCCCGAAGCCGCAGCATTCAGGGCCGCCGTGATCGCCCCGCACTCCCTGTCACGGGCAACAAGTCGAGCGGGCGGCTTCGCCCCCAAGTAACCCCCGATAGCCGGCGAACCGTCATGGTCTGCGAGTCGACGTCGTCCGGCCGCAGCGATGAGATCGCGGCGCGCGTGCTCGGTCAGGTCAAGCGCATCGGCCAGCAGCCGCACAGTGCTCGGATACGGCGATACGTTGATCGAGCGCTCCAGATTACTCACGGTCCGCACGCCGATTCCAGAACGCGCGGCGAGTTCGGCCTGCGTCAGACCTGCGGACTCCCGCTGGTAGCGGAGCACCGTCGCGAACGCGCTGGCGCTCGGCTCTCGGGAGGAATGGGCTGGCATCAGGGAGTGACCTTTCCGCTGCGAATCCTAGTGGTTCGCGACCTTCGAGGTCGATGCATCCGCCCGGCACACGGCTGCGTTACATCCGCCCCGCCACCTGGGAAACCGACATACCGGCGGGGGGAGTCATTGGTTCGCGGAGAGGCCCCGGCGGGTCAGCTCGCAGGCGGTCGAGACCAATGTCTCCAGCGAAACCGGACTATCGGCCCACCATTCAGGGGTCCAGTTGAGCGCTCCGATCACGAGCAGCTGCGCCGTACGAAGGTCGAGGTCCGGACGTATCTCGCCTCGTTCTCGCCCCTCCTCAAAGAGCCGTTTCCATACCCGGCCGTACCGACGCTGATCGACGCGCATGCTCTCGCGCATGTCCGGCGACATCTGCCCGACGTTGCGAACTGCAGCGGTCGTGTAGTCCGACAACTGATGAAGTGCACGCAGATGAGCCTCGACAGCAACACAGATCTTGTCGATCGCAGGAAGGTCGGGGTCCAGCGCCTCAACGGCAGCGGTGACTCGTGTCTCGGTGCCGATCTGGCCAGCTCGGATGACGTCTTCGATCAACTCCTCGCGCGAGGCGTAGTAGTAGTAGATGGCCGGCGCCTGCACGCCGGCCTCTGCTGCGATGTCACCCAATCGGGCCGTGGCAATGCCCTTCTCGCTGAGCACTCGAGCCGCCGATGCTCGGATACGCTCCTGCGTCTTCGCCGACTTCTCCGTCAGCGTGCGGGGCACCGCCGAACCGCCCACGTCACCCGCCGGCTCCGACAAGTGCGCGCCGGCCGACAGCGGGCTCGAAGACGAAGTCATCAGGATTGACCTCCCGGGTCATCTTCCAGTAGTCCACGACCCGCCATGGGGAGTTCGTGACGATGCGGCCATTGGCATTGCGGTACCACGTGTCCATCCCGCGGTGGCTCCAGATCATACGCGCGTGCGCCGCATCGACACTGTCGTTGTACTCATCGTGCACATCCTGGCGGACCTCGATCGAGCCAGCACCTCGCTGGATCATCTGGACGCACAGCTCGGCGACATAGCGGGCCTGGCACTCACCGGCGAACATATAGCTGCCGCCGTGCCCGAGATTGATGTTCGGCCCGTACATCACAAACAAGTTGGGGAAGTCCGGTGCCGTGAGGCCCAGGTACGCACGAGCATCCTCATCTCCCCACCGCTCGCGGATCGTCACGCCGCCACGCCCCTGGATGTCGAGCGGATACAGCATCTTCTTGGCCTCGAAGCCCGTCGCGTAGACGATCACGTCGAGGTCGACATGATCACCCGCAGACGTTGTCAGACCGTTCTCATCGATCGAGGCAACTGCGTCGGTCACGAGGTCGACGCCAGGCTTGCGCAACGCTTCGTACCAGCCATTGTCGACCAGCATGCGTTTGCCAAACGGCGGGTAAGTCGGCAGCGACTGTTCGAGCAGATCGTCACGGCCCTCGAGCTGGCTCGCGATGTACGCCGTCAGCACCCGGCGATGGGCATCGTTGACCGCATTGATCGACCGCTCCGGGTGCTCCCAGTCCTTGTCGATTTCAAGCGAAGGGTGCAGGCGGTCGTTGATGAGCCACGACAAGCGCAGCCGATACCAGAGGTGATAGTTGGGCACGTTCTCCATCAACCAGTGCACGTGCTCCGGGACAGGTGTCGAGTAGTTGTAGCTCGGTGCGATCCACTGCGGCGAACGCTGGAAAACCGTCAGATGCTCGACCTGATCGGCGACTGCCGGCACGATCTGCATCGCGCTGGCTCCCGCACCAACGACGCCGACGCGCAGCCCCGTGACGTCAAAGCCTTCGGGCCACTGGGCCGAGTGAAACTGCGACCCCCCGAACGAGTCTGAACCCTCGATGACCGGCACTGCAGGACGGTTGAGCTGACCGACGGCCGTGATGACGACGTTCGCAACGTGCTCGGTGAGCGTGCCGTCCGCGGCCCGGACCGTGACGTTCCAGCGTTGCGCCATCTCGTCGTAGACCGCTGAGGCAACTTCGGTCTCGAACTGCACCTGCTCGATGACACCCGTCGTACGGGCGACATCGCGGACATACTCAAGCACCTCGTCGCGCTTGCCGTAGTACGTCGACCAGCGCCGTGACTGATAGGAGAAGCTGTAGACGTGGCTCGGGGTGTCAACGCCACATCCCGGGTAACGGTTCTCGAACCAGGTGCCGCCGACGTCGGGGTTCTTCTCGAAGATCGTGGCGCGAATTCCTGCTGCCTTGAGCTCCACCGCCGCTGACAGGCCGGAGATCCCGGCGCCCACGATGAGGACCGAAAAGTCCTCCGCGCCCTCGACCTGGTCCCTTGTGCGACCGCCCTGCGTCACCGCCCGCATATCTTCGGCGAACATCGGGCCGAACTCCTCCGGGACCTGCTCGCCCATACACGTCGTGATCATCTCGACCAGCAGTTCGTCATCAGGCATGGGCAGCGCCATCGGCTCACCGCGGCCCCACGCCGTGAGGATGTCGAATGCGGACGACCGGATCTCGTCCTGGACTTCCTGCTCGAATCCACCCGTGTCGTTGTCGCTCATGCCTTTGGTGCGGACAGGGCGGTAAGGGGCGTTCAACCAGCGGCGGTCGCCGCTGAGCTGGAACATGACCATCAACAGCGTGGGCAGATTGGCGACCGCGAGCGCAGCGCGCAGCTCCTGCTCCTCGTATGGCATGGGTTCAGGACTCATGGATGCTCCTCGGTTGTTGAATCTAATATAGATTAAAAAATGAGATCCGGAATGTGCGCCCCATCACAGCCACCCGGATCAGCGGCGGCGTGTCAGGGGCGATCAGCCAGAAAGGCTTCGCGCAACAAGAACTTGCGGACCTTCCCGCTTGCCGTCATCGGCATCTGATCGACGACTTCGACATGGCGAGGAACCTTGAACGCAGCGAGACGTTCGCGGGCGAATTGACGCAGTTCATCGCCCTTGAGCCCTTCCCCGTCGATCAGGGTCACGTGAGCCAGACCGACCTCTCCGAGACGCTCGTCGGGTATGCCCTGCACCGAAGCGAAGGCCACGGCAGGATGCCGCATCAACGTCTCTTCGACCTCGATCGGATCGACGTTCTCGCCGCCCACCTTGAACATCTCGGTGATGCGACCCGCGAACCGCAGATAGCCGGCCTCGTCGATCGTCAAGGCGTCGCCCGTGCGGAACCAGCCGTCGACAATCGCTTCGCCGGTGACTTCGGGAAGTTTGTAATAGCCCTGCATGACGGGCGGACCTTTGACCAACAGGTGCCCCACCACACCGGGAGCCACATCGACTCCGCGCTCGTCGACCACGCGGATCCTCGATCGTGGAAGGGGACGCCCCACACTGGCAGCGCGCAGTTCAAGCGGCTCGTCGATCGATCCGAGCGACGTCATCGACGTGGTCTCAGTCATGCCGTAGACGTTGACCGCCGGACCCATGCGCTCGGAGACCAGCCGCACGAGGTCAGCCGTCCCCGGTGACAGGCACAACCGGATCGACGACAGATCGCGCTGATCGTACGACGGGTGCCTGATCTGATCCAGGTAGTGCGGTGCCACACCGTAGACCAGCGTGACTTGCTCGCGCTCCATCAGATCCAGCGATGCGCCGCCCTCGAAAACCTCGAGGAGGATCATCGTCGCGCCACGCGACATGAAGGTCACCGTCGCGGCGAGCGCGAAGATGTGGAACAGCGGGAGGTACATCACGGCGCGGTCGTCCGGCGTCAGCTGGATGCGATCGGCCGCATCGGTCATGTTGCCGATGATCCGGTGCGAATGCATGACGCCCTTGGGGAAGCCCGTCGTGCCCGAGGTGTAGAGCGTGAGCACGATGTCGTCCGCAGCGATCCCCGAAGAACGATCATCGGCTTCCTCGCGGCTCACCTCGTCAGCATGGGCCAGGAGTTCGTCGAGTCCCATGGCACCTGGAACAGCCGGGCCGGTCGTCACCACCGAGCGCACTGCAACGCCGTCGTGCGTGGCCACCGCTACCGACTCGGCCGCGAGATCGCGACCCCGGAGGCTGCCGGTCGTGATCAGCATGACCGAATCCGACTGGCCCACGACAAACGCGGCTTCAGAAACCGTGAAACCCGTGTTGACCGGCACGACCACCCCACCGGCCCGGATGATGCCCAGTTCGACGAGGATCCAGTCGAGGGTGTTGCCCATCCACACCGACACCCGATCACCGGGCTGCAGGCCCCAGGCCATCAGTGCCCGGGCGTGGCGATCGGCCTCGACGGCCAACTCCGCCCAGGTCAGTCGAAGATCGTCATGGACATAAGCCGTCCGCTCCGGCCACAAGCGGGCGGCACGGCGCAACAATCCGTCGATCGTGAGCCCGTCGATCACCTTGTCGTCAGTCACCTGCGGGACCCGCCTGACCCCAGCGGTCGTGATAGCTCACCTCATCGAGCGGACGACGCTTGGCCTCGCCCCATTTGCCGAGCGGATACCCCACCGGGATCAGCGCATAGGTCGTGACCTCTTCGGGAATTGCGAGCAGTTCCTTGACGAGCTCTTCCTCGAACAGATGCGCAGTCGTGAGCGTCGTACCAAGTCCCAGCGCCCGCGCAGCGAGCAACAAGTTCTGCACCGACGGGTAGACCGATGCGTCATGCCGACGTCCGGAAGAGCCGGTGTCGGCGCAGGCCAGGATCAGCACCGGGCTGAGGTGCAGGTTCTCCGCAAGATGATCGGCTGAGCTCAGCACCGCGGGCGCGATCTTCCCAGGTTCGGCGACATAGGGTTTGCGGCCGCGGTTCCAGCAACGTTGGTAGATCTCCTGCATCGCCTTCTTGGTGTCGGCATCGCGGATGACCAACCACCTGATCGGCTGCTGATTGCCTCCGGTCGGGCCCTTGAGGGCCGCTTCCAAGATCGTGCGGACATCGTCGTCGGACACCGGACGTTCCGGATCCAAGCGACGCATCGCCCGGGTGGTTCGAATCGCTTCAAAGAGTTCCATGACAGCTCCTGGTTCAAGTGGTTCGGGGGTCGGAGAGTGAATCGAGATAGGCCACCGTCGCCGCGATGGCCTGCGGATCAGTTGCCGAACGGGCCAGGGAGACAGCATCGTCATCAACCCCGGTAGCCGTGCTGCGGTCAGATATCGCGAGCAGGCGACGCATCGCGACAGTGGTTCCGTACGCAGGGCGACTTGCAATCAGGTCGGCCAGTTCACGAGCTCGGTCAAGCAACTCAGGTCCCGGCACGACGGCGCACGCGAAGCCGCGACTCAGCGCCTCGTCGGCGCCGAGCGGGCGGCCGGTCAACACCAGATCACGAACGACCGCCGGGCCGAGATCACGAACGAGTCGCTCCATTCCGCCCCAGGCCAGCGGGACGCCCATCGCCAGTTCCGGAACCACGAGTCGCGCACCTTCGGCCAAGATCCGCAGATCGCAGGCAGCGACAAGTGCAGCCGCACCCCCGATCGCGGCGACCTGGATCGCCGCGATCGTGATGAGGTCCGGAGACTCAAAAGCCGCGGTGAGCCGCGAGCCCTTCCTCGACTCCGCCTCGGTCTCGGCCGGGTCGACCTCGCCGCGTCCGAAGTCGTCGCGGAACTCCTCAAGGTCGGCCCCCGCCGAGAACATCCGGCCCTCCGCGGCGAGCACGAGGCAACGTACGGCCGGATCAGCACCGAGCTGCTCGGCCACCTCAGTGAGCTCGGCGACCATGCGCCGACTGAGCGCATTCAGCTTGTCCGGCCGGGTGAGGGTCACGACCCCCACCGGACCCGACAGCTCAACGCGTATCGTCGAGAACGCCATCGTCAGGACAGACGCTCGATCATCATGGCAATACCCATGCCACCACCGATGCACATCGTCTCGATGCCGATCTGCTTGTCGAGCGTCTGCAGATCGTTGATCAGGGTCGTCATGATGCGCGCACCCGTCATCCCGAACGGATGTCCCAGGGCGATGCCGCCGCCGTGCGGATTGAGCTGATCCTCGATCGAGATGCCCAATTCACGCGCGATCGGCAGCACTTGCGCGGCAAAGGCTTCGTTGAGTTCGACGACGTCGACATCACTGATCTTCATATTGTGACGTTCGAGCAGCTGTCCAACGGCCTTGATCGGCCCGACGCCCATGATCTCCGGCTCCAGGCCGGTGACGTGGGAGCCGATGATCCGCGCCAGCGGCGTGAGGCCGAGCTCGCGGGCCCGAACGTCAGACATGACAACCACCGCAGCGGCGCCGTCATTCAACGGGCAGGAGTTGCCGGCCGTCACGATGCCGTCCTCACGGAACGGGGTCGGCAGCTTGGCCAGCCCCTCCAACGTGGTCTGCGGTCGCGGGCAGTCGTCACTGTCGACGACGGTGCCGTCAGCCAGTGTCACCGGGGTGATCTCCTTGGCGAAGAAGCCCGCCTCGATCGCGGCCGCCGCGCGCTGCTGTGACAGCAGGGCGTACTCGTCCAGCTCGGAACGGGTCAGGCCCCACTTCGCCGCGACGTTCTCGGCCGTCTGGCCCATCTGGATGTACATGTCGTTGATGTAGTCGGGCCGGCTCGGATCGGTGAACCGCGGGTTCATCGCGACCGGGTCGTAGACGAAGGGGGAGCGGCTCACGCTCTCGACGCCCGCCGCGACGAAGGCGTGTCCCTCGCCCGTCGCGATGGCCTGGTGCGCCATCCGGATCGTCTGCAACGACGAGCCGCAACCGCGGTTGACCGTCGTGCCCGGAACCGATGCGGGCAGGCCGCCGAGCGCTGCAGCGTTGCGGCCAAGGTTCAGGCCCTGTTCCCCGTCGTGGCTCGCGGCTCCCATCATCACGTCAACGACTTCTGAGCGATCAAGCTCGGGGACCTTGTTCATGGCGGCGTCGATGATCAATCCGGCAAGGTCGTCCGGCCGAATACTAGTCAGCGAGCCCTTGAAGGCCCGGCCGATCGGGCTACGGGTCGCAGAAACGATGACTGCTTCGGGCATGAAGACTCCTGAACACTCTGGCAATGTGATTGAACTTACATTATAATAATGCTCAGAGATTCGCAACCACCCTGGAATTGCAGTGCAGTTCATCCGCCAAGGAAAGGCTGAGCATCAGAATGTACGACCCCACGTCGCACGCACAGACATGGCCCGACAGGCCCGCAGTGATCATGGGGGGCAGCGGCGAGACGCTGACCTGGGCCGAATTGGACGAACGATCCAAGCGACTGGCCCAGCTGTTCTGGGCCGAAGGGCTCCGCCCCGGAGATCACGTCGCGATCCTGATGGAGAACAACATCCGCTACATCGAGGTGTTCTGGGCGGCGTTCCGCTCAGGCCTCTACCTGACTGCGGTCAACCGCCATCTCACCCCGAGCGAAGCCGGCTACATCATCGACGACAGCGATGCGCAGGTCCTCGTGATGTCGGCCTACAAGGGCGAACTCGCGACTGCGCTGACTCCCCTGACCCCCAAGGTGCGCCGTCGGCTGATGGTCGACGGCACGGTGCCCGGCTACGACGCCTACGAAGATGCCATCGCGGCCCACCCGGCCGAAGCGCTCGCCGAGGAACCACTCGGCCGCACGATGCTCTACAGCTCGGGAAGCACGGGCCGGCCCAAGGGCGTGTGGAGGCCACTCACCGGACGGACCGTGCAAGAAGGCAAGCCCGCGCTCATCCCGGTCTACAAAACGCTCTACGGCATGGACGAGAACACGATCTACCTGTCCCCTGCACCGATCTACCATTCGGCACCGCTGCTCTTCAGCACCGACTCGATGGCCCTTGGGGCGACCGTCGTGATCATGGAGAAGTTCGACGCCGAGGAGTCGCTCGCGCTGATCGAGAAGTATCAGGTGACCCATGTGCAGTTCGTGGCCACGATGTTCAGTCGCATGCTGAAGCTTCCGCAGGAAGTACGCGACAAGTACGACCTGTCGAGCCTGCGTTACGTGATCCATGGCGCCGCACCCTGTTCTATTCCGATCAAGCAGGCCATGATCGATTGGCTCGGACCGATCCTCTACGAGTACTACGCGGGAACCGAAGACACCGGTGCCACGGTCATCAGCTCCCACGAATGGCTCGAGCACAAGGGATCGGTCGGACAGGCCGCCCTGGAGTCGACGATCCACATCTGCGATCCCACGGGACGCGAGCTGCCCGTCGGCGAAGTCGGACGGATCTACTTCGAAACCTCCGAAGTCGTGGCTGGATTCCAGTACTACGGAGAGCCGGAAAAGACTGCGGGCGCACACCATCCTGACCACCCCAACTGGACCGCGCTGGGCGATCTTGGGCGGCTCGACGAGGACGGCTATCTCTACCTCGCCGATCGAGAGTCGTTCATGATCATCGCGGGCGGCGTCAACATCTACCCGCAGGAGATCGAAGACGTCCTGATTTCACACCCCCTGGTCCAGGACGTCGCGGTCTTCGGCGTGCCCAACGAAGACCTGGGCGAAGAGGTCAAGGCCGTGGTGCAACTCGTAGATCCGGCCCTCGAAGGCGATGCCACCACGGCCGCGCTCATGGCCCACTGCGAAGAGTATCTGGCCAAGTTCAAGTGGCCGAGATCGATCGACTTCCTCAGCGACTTCCCCCGTTCACCCACCGGCAAGCTGCACAAGGCCCCCCTGCGCGACACGTACTGGGCCGGCCACGATTCGCGCATCATCTGATCCAGCTGGACAACTCACCAACAGGAGATAACACGCATGAGCTTGGTTGAATACGAAGGTCGCTCCGTCATCGTCACCGGCGCCGGAGGCGGGCTGGGTCGCGAATATGCCCTTGCACTGGCCCGACACGGGGCGCGGGTCATGGTCAACGACCTGGGCGGCACAGTCAATGGCGAAGGCGGAAGCGCCAGCATGGCCGACGGAGTCGTGCAGGAGATCCGCGATCTCGGAGGAGAAGCCGTCGCAAATCACGACAGCGTCTCGACCCCCGAAGGCGGTCAGTCGATCGTCGACTCGACGATGGACGCATTCGGCCGAGTCGACGCAGTCATCCACAACGCAGGAATCCTGCGCGACAGGTCGCTGCACAACTTGACCGCTCAGGAAGTGGACGACGTCATCGACGTGCACCTCAAGGGCGGATTCAACGTCACGATCCCAGCCTTCAAGGTCATGAAGGAGGCCCGGTACGGACGGATCGTCATGACCTCGTCATCGTCCGGGCTGCTGGGCAACTTCGGCCAGGCCAACTACGGTGCGGCCAAGACTGGGCTGGTCGGCCTCGTGCACGTCGCCGCGATCGAAGGAGCCAAGCACGGGATCTTGGCCAATGTGATCGCCCCGGGCGCCCGCACCCGGATGACCGAAGGGATGCTCGGCGACATGGAGGCACTGCTCGATCCGGCGCAAGTGGCCGCGATGGCGGTGTACCTCGCATCGCCGCAGTGCACCCAGACCCACGAGATCTTCTCAGCCGGCGGTGGCCGATTCGCTCGCTACGTCGTGGGCGTCAACGCCGGCTGGTTCACGCCCGACGGCCCGGCATCGGCCGATGACGTCTTGTCGAACATCGACCAGATCCGCGACATCGAGGATCTGCACGTGTTCGACAACGGCATCGACGAGATGGGCTTGCTGCACAAGCTGGCGGTCGAGGCTGGAGCACTCAGCCCGTCAGCCTGACGCTGTGGGGTTTCCTCCCCAGACCAAAGAGAACTGCCCGGTCACCATCGTGACCGGGCAGTTCTCTTACTTGTTCAGACAGGCACTGGGCCGCCGTCGAGCATCGCCTCGATCATGCTCGGGCCCTCGTACTGAACCATGCACATCCGGAGGCCGTGTGCCTCGCGGGCGCCCCAGACGGCTTCGCGCATGCGGCCGATACGGATATTGGAGACCAGCCGGTAGCCCTTGGCACGCATTTCGACAATGGCCTCCTCGATGTCATCGACCTTGAAGTGGATGTTGCGCACCCGCTCCCGACTCGTCGGAGGGTGGGCCTGAATCAGCTCGAGATAGCCGGACTTGTCCATCGCCATGCTCATACGCGTGCCCTGAGCATGCGGGGGCTCGTCGGCAGGCAACTCCTCAATGACCGGGGTGTCATCGAACTCGATCCTGATGAATTCGACCCCGAGTAGATCCGTAAACTCCCTCATCGCCGCGTCGAGGTCTGAAACCTCCAGGCCGACAAGCTCCATACGTTCCAGCTTCATATCTGTTCTCCGATCGTGAATGACAGCGGGCAAGCAGGCTCACCGGGTCCGGCGAGCCTCTGTGGCCTGTGATCCCGAGGTCCAGCCGCCATCGATTGCGATCTCAGCTCCCGTGATGAAAGCCGCAGCGTCCGATGCCAGGAAGGCCACCAGCTCGGCGGCCTCCCACGCCTCGCCAGCACGACGCAACGGCGTCAGATCGATCTTTGCCTCTCGCATCGCGTCGGGAGCGAATTCGGCCATCGGCGTCAACATGTAGCCCGGATGGATGCTGTTGACCCGGACGCCCCAGGGGCCGAACTCCTGGGCGGCGGTCTTGGTCAGACCGCGCACTCCCCACTTGCTCGCGGTGTACGAAGGATCGGGATTGATATCGAGCCCCGCCGCCGACGAGACGTTGACGACCGAACCGCCACCGGCCTCCCGCATCAGCGGAACGATCGTCTTCATACCCAGGAAGACACCTTTGAGATTGATGTCGACGATCCGCTTCCAGGAGGCACGCCCGACAGTCGCGAACGATTCCTCGCCGAAGACACCCGCATTGTTGACCAACACATGCACTGAGCCGAACCGGTCACGCGCGACGTCACGCCACCGCGCCCAGTCATCTGCTCGACGCACGTCACCGGCCACGAAGGCGACGTCTGCACCCTCGGCGGCGGCTGCGGCAGCAACCGCCCGACCCGCCTGCTTGTCGAGGTCCGTCAGCAACACTGCGGCGCCACGGGCTGCGAGCGCATGCACATGCTCGGCGCCCATTCCCTTGCCAGCGCCCGTCACGACGGCAACTTTGCCGGTCAGGTCAGTACGTGTGCGAACGTCCGCGTAGTTCTCAGTCATGTGCTGCCTCCTGGTACGAAGCCGTCAGAAGGGCCAATGACCGGTGGGCTCCCGACGCGACGAATCCGCCGTCGACAACGATCTCGGCACCGGTCGTGTACGAGGATTCGTCCGTGGCCAGATGGAGCACGGTCATGGCGATCTCCTCGGGCTCGCCGGCCCGTTGATCAGCGTTGACCCGCACGAAATTGTCGATGATCTCTGGCGCGACATTTGACAGCATCGGCGTGAGGACCGCGCCCGGGTGCACCGAATTGACTCGGATGCCGAGCGCCGAAAGCTCAAGGGCCGCTGACTTGGTGACTCCCCGCAAGCCCCATTTGCTGGCCGTGTACGCCGCAGCGTCATAGCCCGTGAGACCCGCGATCGACGAGATATTGACGATCGACCCGCCGCCCCCTCGGCCCATGAGCGGCGCGCAGGCCTGCATGCCCACCACCGGACCCCACAGGTTGATGTCGAGCACCCGGTCGAAGGCCTGCTCGTCCTGGTCCAGGATTCCGCGGCGGTCCGAGACTCCGGCGTTGTTGACCAGGACGTCGAGCCGACCGAAATCACGCTCGATCCCCTCGACCACCTCGGTCCACCGAGACTCATCGGCCACATCGAGTTCAACGAACACCGCCCGATGACCCGCAGCCACCAACTCATCGGCCAAAGCCCGGCCGGCCTCTACAAGAACATCGGCAATCACCACCGCAGCACCCTCAGCTGCGAACAACCGCGCCTCGGCCTCACCCTGACCACCCGAGGCCCCCGTGACCAGAGCCACCTTGCCGTCCATGCGTCTCATGCAGTCTCCTGCCTCTCAGTCGTCCCACATCTCGTGTTCACGACATCCGTCGAGCTGCGGTGGCCTGAGCACCCGAGGTCCAGCCTCCGTCGATCGCAATCTCGGCACCGGTAATGAATGCTGCGGCGTCCGACGCCAGGAAGGCTGCGAGCTCGGCGGCCTCCCACGCCTCGCCCGGCCGTCCCAAGGGCAGCAGAGACACCATGGCCTGCCGAAGTTCGGGCGAGGCGAAATCGTTCATCGGAGTGTCGATGTAGCCGGGGTGGATGCTGTTGACGCGGACACCCCACCGACCGAACTCCTGCGAGGCCGTCTTGGTCAGCCCTCGCACTCCCCACTTGCTGGCCGTGTAGGCCACATCAGGGTGATGATCCAGTCCGGCGGCCGACGAGACGTTGACGATCGACCCGCCGCCGACTTCGCGCATTGCTGGGGCAAGCATCTGCATTCCCAGGAAGACTCCCTTGAGATTGACATCAAGCACCCGGTCCCACCCGGCCCGATCGGTCTGAGCGATGCGGCGGTGGCTCACCACCCCGGCGTTGTTGATCAAGATCTTGACCGCGCCCAGGTCGGTGGCCTGCACACGAATCCTTTCCCAGTCCTCCGAGGAAGACACGTCAGCAGTGCACCGGAGCACGGAGTGACCTGACGGACCATCGTCGTCGCGGTCGACCGCGAGCACCGTCGCTCCCCTCGCCGCCAGAATCTTCACGTGTTCTGCGCCCATCCCGCGGGCAGCGCCCGTGACGACCGCGACCTTGCCGGTCAGATCCGTACGGTCCGGGTACTGCCGAACAGCGGCGGTCATCGCACTTCCTCCTTGGCCGAAGCAACTGCAAGCTCAAGTGCTCGGTTGAGCCCTCCGGAAATGAATCCACCATCGACCGTAAGTTCGGCGCCCGTCGTGAACGACGACTCCGACGAGGCGAGGTGAAGCACGGCCCAGGCGATCTCCTCGGACACCCCGGACCGCCGATTCGGGTTGACCCGGACGTAGTTCTGCACCACGTCGTCGGGGATCGCGGCGATCATCGGAGTGACGATCGTGCCCGGATGCACCGAGTTGACCCGAATACCTGCATCGGCGAATTCCAGAGCCGCGACCTTGGTCGCTCCTCGAAGTCCCCATTTGCTGGCCGTGTAGGCCGCGTGGTCGTAGCCCGTGAGCCCGGCGACCGACGAGATGTTGATGATCGATCCACCGCCCCCGGCTGCCATCAGCGGTGCAACCGTACGCATACCGACGACCGGACCCCACAAGTTGATGTCGAGCACCCGGTCCCAGCCGCGCAGCCCCTGGTCGACGATGCCTCGACCGTCACCGACGCCGGCATTGTTGACCAGGATGTCGAGCCGACCGAAGTCCCGCTCGATCCCTTCGACGACCTCGGCCCACCGCGCCTCGTCAGCCACGTCCAGCTCGACGAACACCGCACGATGACCCAGGCCGACCAGCTCGTCAGCCAATGCTTGGCCGGCTTCGACCAATACGTCGGCAATCACGACCCCGGCCCCCTCGGCCGCGAACAACCGAGCCTCCGACTCACCCTGACCGCCCGAAGCGCCGGTGACCAGAGCCACCTTGCCGTCGAATCGCTGCGCCACGTCGATCACGACACCATGTAGGTGCCGCCGTCGACCGACAGGACTTGTCCGGTCATGTAGCTGGCCGCGTCGGACAGCAGGAACTCGAACGTCCCGGCCATCTCCTCAGCCTCCGCGAATCGGCCAAGCGCGATACGTGACAGATAAGTCTTCGCGAACTTCTCATCATTCATGATCTTGTGGGTCATCTCGGTCGAGGCCGACGGCGCAACGGCGTTGACCCGGATGCCGTAGCGGCCAAGCTCCTTGGCCGCCGACTTGGTCATCGCGATGATCGCGCCCTTGGCCGACGCATAGTTGATCTGACCGATGGTTCCACCCAGACCCGCCGCCGAAGTGACGTTCACGATGACCCCCGGTGTCTTGCTTGCCACCATGCGTCGCGCGGCCTCTCGAACGCCCAGGAAGCTGCCGCGTGCGTGGACCGCGATGACATTGTCGAAGGCGTCAGCCTCCATCTTGAGCAACATCGCCGGCCGGGTGTTGCCGGCGTTGTTGATCCACGCCCAGATGGGTCCGAGTTCTGCCTCTGCCACATCGGCGATGCGACGGATGTCCCCCTCGCTGGAGACGTCCGCACCGACCGCGATGACCCGATGACCCGAGTCGGTCAGCTCGGCGGCGACACTCTTCACCGCTGTCTCGTTGATGTCGGCGGCACACACAGCCCACCCGTCCTGAGCCAATTGGCGGACGATGATGCGGCCGATGCCGTCACCGCCACCGGTGACGACGACAACCTTGGACTGATTCATATCAACTTCTCCTTGCAATGGTGGGACGTGTGCTTTGTGGCTCGTGCGTGTGATCCGGTCACATGGGCCGGCCGAAGTAGATCGCGGTGAGCTCGGGGTTCTCCATGACTTCAGAGGGCGTGCCCTCGGTGAGCAGACGCCCCCGGTCGAGGAACATGACCCACGACGCGACTTCGCGAACAACCTGCATGCTGTGCTCGACGATGCAGATCGACGTGCTGCCGTCGGACACGATCTGCCGCAGGAGCTCTGAGAGTTGCGCGCGAGCGGCTTGGTCGAGGCCGGACATCGGCTCATCGAGCAGATAGCAGCTGGCACCCGTGGCCAACAGGCGTCCCATCATGAGCATCTTCTGCTCCGCGTACGACAGGTCCTTGGCCAGCATGTGGCGCTTGTCGAAAAGTCCCAGGCTCCGCAAGATCTGTTCGGCCCGTTGTTCGTCGACATCGTCACCGCCCTTGAGGGCACGTGGCGAGAACTGCGCGATCAGGCTCTCATGGCGGATGTCGGTCACCGCGACATGAATGTTCTCCTGGACCGTCATGCCCTCGAAGAGCCTGACTTCCTGGAACGAACGCACGACGCCGAGCTGAGCGCGCCTTTCGATGCTGAGCCTGGTGATGTCCTGGTCGCCGTAGAATGTGCGGCCGGTGTCTGACTTGAGTGCGCCGCTCAACAGGTTGAACACAGTTGTCTTGCCGGCACCGTTGGGGCCCACCAACGCGGTGATCTGACCCGGACGGATCTCAAGCGTCACATCGTCGACCGCCTTGAGACCACCGAAGGCAATACCGATTCCTTCGGACCGCAGACTCTTCAGGGCGGGAGCCTCGGCACCCGGACCACGCACCGCCGCCAGCAAACTGGCGGCCGAGACTTCGCTCGCGTCATCCGCTCGATCGCTTGACCTCGCGCCCGTCCGTGCGTCACGTCGAGCCGCGTTCCGCTGCGCCTCGACGACAGGATCGCGTCCCAGAAGTCCGCGCGGGCGGTAGATCAACAGCAACAGCACCGCGAGCGTGTAGATCAGCCCGTTGATGGGACCGGCCACCGAGTCGGGAATGTTGGCGAAGCTCAGCGCCTCGGGCAGCGCCAGAACCACTGCGGCACCAAGGAACGGCCCCCAGTACGCGGCCATGCCGCCGATGATCGTGATCGACAAGATCTCGACCGAGCGGTCCAGGGTGAACTCCAACGGGCTGATGTACAGCGTGTGCACCGCATAGAGTCCGCCGGCGATACCGGCGATAGCCGAGCTGAAAGCGAAAACCGTGACCTTGGTCCACAGGGCACGCTTGCCCAAGGACCGGGCGGCCGGAACGTCTTCTCGCAACGACTTGAGCAGGCGTCCGTACGGCGAGCGGACGACTCGCCAGCACACGACTGCCACCACGAGGCAGAAGATCCACGACAAGATCGCGACCTTGAGATTGCTGTCGAGTTGCATGCCGAACACGGTCGGACGCGGGATACCCGCGATGCCGGCCGAACGGCCGGTCAACTCGAGGTTGTTGAACAACTCGACGAGCGCGACCTGAACCGCGATCGTCACGATGAACAAGAACTCATCGGATAATCGGCCGGCGGCATATCCCACCGACAAGCTCATGACACCGGCCAGTAGTGCGCCGGCAAAGACCGCGGGCAGGAACTCGAGTTGATGGTCCTTGATCAAGATGGCGGTCGCATAAGCACCGATACCGAAGAAGCCACCGTGCGAAACGGACAGAAGCCCGCCATAGCCCAACAGCAAGTTGAACGAGATTCCAAGGATGATGAAGATGGGCAGCAAGCCCATCAGGCTGGTCAGGTAGTAACTCATGACTCTTCTCTCGGTCGGACGAAGTCAGGAGGCCACAGCCGGCGCGGCCGCAGTCGTAGTGGTGGACCGGGACTTGCGCGGCTTCTTCTTGGCACCGACAAGACCCGCCGGACGGAAGATCACGAAGGCGAACGCGACGATGTACAAGATGAACTCGCCCCATTCGGTGGGCAGCCAGTACAACGGAAGAGTCTCGGTGAGACCGACCAGAATGCCGCCGACCAGAGCACCGCTCATGCGGCCCATTCCGCCGATCGTGAGTGCGATGACGGCCTTGAGCAGCAGATCGAATCCCATGCTGGGGTGGATCGGCGCTTTGAGGGCGAGCAGGACCGCAGCCGGAACGACCAGGATTGATCCGAGGATCATCGAGCGCAGGTAGACCTTGTCCAGATTGATCGCGAGTGCCTGAGCACGCTCAGGATTGTCGCCGACCGCCCTGAACTCCAGCCCCGCGTGCGTCTTGGTCAAGAACCAGTGCATCAGAACGAATAGCAGAATGCTCATCACGAGCACACTGATGTCGTAGACCCCGATGCGGACACCGAAGACTTCGGTCTGCCACGAGAACCACGATGGGGCGACCGTTGAGATCACACCGGCTCCCCAGATGAACTCGATGAGATAGGCCGCGAAAGCGACCACGAGCAACGAAGCGACCAGGACGACCATCGGATCGGCGTCGCGACGTGCCAACGGCTTGTAGATCAGGTACTGCATCGCCACTGCCGCGAGCGCAGCTGATGCCACGGCACCGAGGAAGGCGAAGATCGTCGGCCACTCAAGCTTGGTGCCGAGCGTGTAGAACACGTATCCCGCAAGGACGAATGTGGCGCCCTGCGCGACGTGGAAGACCTTGTTGACCGACAAGATCAGACTCAGGCCGTAGGCAAACAGACCGTAGAGCAGGCCCATGACCAGCCCGGTCTTGATAAGGGTGATGAGGAGGTCCACGCTCACGCCTTCCGTCTAGGTGTTGGGGGGCCTGCCCTCCGCCGTCGGACGGAGGGCAGGCACGGTGGGAGATGGGTCAGTTGGCGGTGACTGCGTCGATCGTCTTGTCATCCAAGGGATCGCTCTTCCAGTCCTGGATCTCCTGAATCAGGGTCGGACCGGTGTACGTGAGCTTGTTCGTCAGATCCATCGAGCCGATGATCGGAACTGTGAAATCAGAGTCCTTGTTGAGGAGCGCAAGGATGTTCTCGCCCGTGACCGGCGCACCTTCAGCGCGCAATTTCTTGATGACCTCGGCGTACAGGAACGGCACCGCGTAGAAGTAGCTGTTGTACGACTGGTTCGCCAACACCATCTTCGGGTGATCTGCCTGAATACGTTCGAGCAGCTTACGGACGCCGGAAATGTCCTCAGGGATGTGCGACATGTAGATCAGGCCGTTCATCGCGTCCTGGCCCGCATCGCGGATGACCCGGCTCTCACCGAATCCGGCGTAGCTGCCGATCGGTATGTCGAGCTTGGCCTCACGGACCGACTTCATGGTGGCCGCACCCTCGACGAGGAGGGTCTGCACGTACACGAAGTCAGCACCTGAGGATTTGACCTTGGCGACCTGAGTCGTCGCGTCCGTGGCGTCCTGGCGGATCGACTCTTCGGCGACCATCTTGCCGCCGCGCTTCTCGATGGCTTCCTTGAACGCCTTCGCGGTGCCCTGGCCGCTTTCGTTGTCGACGAAGATCGTGGCGAAGTTCTTGTAGCCCTTCTCCTCGACGAGGTACTGCGTGAAGTTCGCAAGCTGCTCATCGTTCATGGGCAGGACATTGGCGAGGTTGGGGCTGGCACCGATCAACGTCGGACTCTGGGCACCCGCGTTGAACAACGCGAAGCCGAGGTCCTGGGCAACCGGCATGCCGGCGGCAACGACCGCGCTCCACGCGGTGAGCACAGCCGGAGCCTTCTCGACGGCGCCGAGTTTGTTCATGGCACTCACGCCGCCTTCAGCGGTGGCCTGGGTGTCCTGAGTGACCAGCTTGAGCGTGATGCCGTCAGCGGCGAACTGCTTGTTGACATCATCGATGCCAACCTGAACTGCTGCGCGGTATTCCTCGCCGTAGGACGCCGCCGCGCCGGTGAGCGGAAGGCCAAGACCCAGCTTGTAGGTTTCCTTGGACGTGACGGCCTTGCCGCTGGCGTCCTTGACGTCGCCGGAACCCTTGGATCCCGAGCCGTCGCTGGCCGTCGTACACGCGGCCGCAAGCGACAACGCCGCCACAGCAACGGCGATCTGTGTCGATCGAATCAATCGCATTGGTGTTCCTATCTCTTGTCGTGCTGACAGCCGCCACATCAGAACAGCCCCCAGATGTCTGGGTCGTCCAGAAGTGTCGAAGCGGGACCTTCCCGCACAATTTCCCCGAGCCTGAGTACGTAGGCGCGGTCTGAGACCTTCAGCGCCTCGTTGATGTTCTGCTCGACGATCAGGACCCCGATACCCAACTCCTGATGCACCGAGCGAATCTGTTCGAGCATCGTCTGGACCAGCACGGGGGCGAGCCCGGTCGACGGCTCGTCGAGCAGCAGGAATCGCGGGCTCGCCATCAGCGCGGTGCCGATCGCGACCATCTGCTGCTGGCCGCCACTGAGCGTGCCTGCGTCCTCGTGCAAACGGTGTGCGAGCGCTGGGAAGAGGTCGAGGACGAAGTCCATCGTGACGGTTTCACGGTCGGTGACGTGGCGCGCAACGCCCGCGCCGAGCTGCAGGTTCTCACCGATCGTGAGGGTCGGGAAGATTCCGCGCCCCTGCGGGACCAGTGCCATGCCGTCCTGGGCGATCTTCGCCGAGCCGCGACCGATCTGGCTGACTCCGCCGAAACTGATGTCGCCACTCTCGACCCCGATGACTCCGGCGATGGCCCTGAGCAGGGTCGACTTGCCTGCTCCGTTGTGGCCGAGCAGGGAGACGATCTCCTGGCCACCCACGGCCAGCGAAACGTCTCGGAGCACCGTGTGTGCCCCGTAGCCTGCCGTGACGTCGTCGATCCTGAGCATCGGGGCTTCGGTGGACACCGCTCCTGGACCGTTCACGGTCCGACCTTCGGTCTCAGCCATGTCAGCCGGACTCCTTCCGCCCTCACGGGCCTGAATGTTAGGTACATCACGTTCATGCTAAGTAGTATCATACTTAGCATGATTAGCCGAGTATTCGACGAGAATTTCTCATTGCTGACATCACGCCGGACGAGACGGGCTCAGGGACGCTCGACCAGCGCGGTCTTGTTGACTCCGGCCTCGGGCAGAACTCCGACCGGCACCATTTCGAGCCGCGGTCGAAACGCCAGCACCTGAGTGATGCGGCGTTCGAGTTCGTCGGTCACGGTCGCCAGCTCATCGTGCGACAGCTCCGGACGGTATTCGGCCCGGACCTTGAGCCGCTGCTCGGTCGCGTGACCTTCGAAGTCGGCGACAATGCGCACATTGCCCGTGAGTCTGGGCTGGAAGCCGATCACGATCTCACGCACGGCAGACGGCCACACATTGATGCCACGCACGATCAACATGTCGTCGGTACGACCGACGCACCGCACACGCGGACTACTACGACCGCACACACACTCGGTCGCCAAAACCTCCAGATGGTCGCGGGTGCGGAACCTGATGAGCGGGGACGCCTGACGGTCCAATGCGGTCATCACCAGCTCCCCGCTCGCGCCGGCCTCGAACGGGACGTCCTCGCCCGTGTCGGGATCAATCAGCTCGATGTGCACCAGCCCTTGGGCCACGAAATGCATGCCGTCGCGTTCCAGACACTCTCCGAACACGATCGGCACGACGTCGGAATTGCCGAGCGTCTCGCAGCTGGTCGCGTTCCAGATGCTCTCGATCTGTTGACGGACAGCGGGGACACCTCCCCCCGGCTCACCGCCGACCACGATCCGTTCGACGCCGAGCTCAGCCGCCGAGCGCCCGAGCACTTCCTCGGCCAGGCGTCCTGCGTGCATCGCGAAATTCGGGCCTGTACAGAACACCTTCGGCGACAGCGAGCCCGCCACCGTGAGCAGGCGCTCGGCACCGGCCTCACCACCGATCGGGATGACGACACACCCCAATTGCTGCAAAACCCTGACGGCCGGAACACCACCCGCGAACCCCTTGCTCATGCCCCAGCCGTGCAGCACGAGATCGCCGGGACGCACCCCGGCCGCGTAGAACGCCCTCGCACCGGCGGTACCCCAGACTTCGAGGTCGTGGTGCGTCAGGCCGAAGTACGACGGGCTGCCGCTCGTTCCGGACGTCGCCTGGATCTGCGCCAGACTCGTCAACGGCGCGGCCAGGTGCGAACCGAGCGGAGGATGCTGGGCCAGGCTGTGACGCAACTCCTCCTTCTCGGTGAACGGCAGCCGCCGAAGATCATCGACTGTGCTGACGGCACCGGACCGGACGCCTGCGGCGGCGAGCTTTTGCCGATAGAACGGCGAGTTCTCGGCGATGTACGCGAGCTGACTTCGAAGCAGCCCGGACTCGTGCTCACGCAATCGCGCAGGTTCCCAGGTCTCGATCTCGTCGAGAACGTCAGTCATGGCTGCTCCTTCTTCTCGTCAGTCAGTGGCACGAATCTCAGCACCGGCAGATCTTCGGTGTCCGCGCGCTCGAACACTGCGCTCACGCGCAGCCCGGGGGCGAGCCGGTCCGCCGGGCAATCAACGACGTTGGCCTGAACCGTGACTCCTTCGTCCAAGGTCACGAACGCCAGGACGAAAGGTGTGTGCTCGGCCCAGGGGCCGGCCGCCCGCCGGACCACAGAAAAGCTGTAGACCTCGCCGCGACCCGAGGCGCTGCGCCAACTCACCGCGGCGTCGCCGCACCGTGGACAGAAGCCGCGTGGGTACCAGAACAAAAGCTCGCACCCATCGCAGTACGGCACGACGAGCTCACCGCGTTCGGCAGCGTTCCAGTAGGGCTGTGTCGCCGGATCGACCGACGGTCGGGGAGTCGGGAGCCCGGCAGGATAGAACTCGGTCACAAGAATCGCTCCAGGATGATCGTCGAGCTGTAGTGGCTGGTAGCAAGGCGGAAGCCGGTGCCGGAGGCGAGGGCCCAGTCACAGTCAGGCACCTGGACTGCGGGATGGGCCTCTCCCCTGAGTTGCCTGACGGCCTCGATGACTTTGGTCATCCCCCCGCGATTGCCCGGGTGATTGTTCGACAGACCTCCGCCATCGGTGTTGACCGCGATCCGGCCGACCCCGCTGACCAGTCCGCCGTCTTCGACCAGGCGCCCGCCCTCGCCTGCAGCACAAAAGCCCAGATCTTCCAATGCCATGAGCACCGTGATCGTAAAAGAGTCGTAGAGGGAGGCGTACTTGATGCGGTCGACCTTCACGCCGGCTTCGGCGTAGGCCAACTCTCCCGAACGTCGGATTGCGCTGTACGTCAGGTCCACCTCGCCGGCAATCGACGCTTTGTGACTCTCACCCTGGCCTCGCAGGACCGCACCGGTCCGGCCCAGCTCCCGGGCGACGTCCGGATGGACCACGACCAGAGCTCCGCCACCGTCGGTGACGACGCAGCAGTCCATACGATGCAGGGGATCGGCAATCAGGGGCGACGCCATGACTTCATCGAGCGTGACCTCATCACGCAACAGCGCATTCGGGTTGTGGCTCGCGTGCCGCGATGAGGCCACCTTGATCCACGCCAATTGCTCAGAGGTTGTCCCGTACTCGTACATGTGACGCCGCGCGAGCATCGCGTAGTCGGCGACCGGTCCGTATCCGCCGAGGTATCCATTGACCTGGAAGGCCGCGGACGGTGACGGCGTGTCGGGCGGGGAGACCCGTTGGCGTTGATTGGGAAGACCCGCCAGAGAGATCACCGCGACCCGGCATTTACCGGCCGCGATCGCGGCTGCGGCATGGCCCACGTACGCGACGTAGCTCGACCCGCCCATCTCGGAGGACTCGGTGTACGTGCACTGCAACCCGAGGTACTGCATGAGGTCATTCGCGCCGAACCCAGGTGCCGAGGAGTCGCAGAAGAAGCCGTCGACGTCACGCAGACCAAGACCCGCATCGGCCAATGCGCCTGCGACGACATCACGGTGCACGCCCGCGAGCGTGTGTCCGGCAAGTTTGCGACCCGGGTGCTCGTAGGCCCCGACGATCACCGCCGCCCCATTGAGACTGTCCACCAGTAAGTCCGCCTTCTCGCCAGGTTCGTGATTTCTCATTACTATATGCATAAACCATCTAAATGCACCAGACTTGAGGAGAAGCCGTGACTCGCTTCAACCAGCGCGTAGCGCTCATCACCGGCGGAGCCAGCGGCATCGGTGCCGCGACGGCTCGCCGGATCGTCGACGAGGGAGGACGCGTCGTCCTTGCCGACATCCAGGACGAGCCGGGCGAATCCCTGTCCCGATCCTTGGGCGATTCCGCGCACTACCTCCACCTCGACGTGACGAGCGAAAAGGACTGGGAGCGAGCAATCGACAAGACGGTCAACCACTTCGGCGGCCTCGACATCTTGGTCAACAACGCCGGCGGCGGTCACTACGAATCAATCGAAGACACCTCGACCGAAACCTGGGACCGAGTCATCGCACTCAGTCAAACCAGCGTCTTTTTGGGCACCCGCGCCGCGAGTAGCGCATTGCATGCCAGCGGCCATGGCTCAGTGGTCAACATCAGCTCGGTCTACGGCCTGGTCGGCGGCACCGGGACGAGCCCGGCGTACCACGCCGCCAAGGGCGCGGTCCGTCTCCTGACCAAGAACACCGCGATCGCCTGGTGGCCTGCAGGAGTGCGGGTCAACTCGGTGCACCCCGGTTTCATCGACACCCCGCTACTCAAGGACCACCGCGAACGCATCGCCAGCGCGACACCGTCGGGGCGTCTCGGCACAGCCGATGAGGTCGCTGCGGTCATCGTCTTCCTCGCCAGCGATGAGGCGTCATTCGTGACCGGCGCCGAGTTCGTCGTGGACGGCGGACACACCGCGAGCTGACTGCGCCACACCAGGGCCTCGGAACACAGGCGTTCCGAGGCCCTGTTGCCACTGCCGCCTAACGGACCAGATCCACGAGAGGTGCCAGCCCATCGAGCGTCCGGGCCAAACCGTCAGCGTCATGCGGCGCAACGTTGATGACCATGCGCTCGACCCCGAGGCTTGCATAGTGCTCGACCAGGCTGGGCTCGCTGCGACTGTCGAATGCATGCAGCCGGATGCTCGCCGGATCACGGTCGGCGTCCTCGAACGCCTTCTGCAACAGGGGCAGACCCTCCATGATCGTGCGGGGCCCGATGGGCGCCCAGCCATCGGCGTACTCGGCGATATGGGAGAACAGCTTGGGACCAGCTGCGCCGCCCACCACGACCGGCGGGCCAGGCTGCTGAAGCGGCTTGGGCCACATGTACGACGGCCCGAAGTTGACGTACTCGCCTTCAAACGACGCCACCTCTTCGGTCCAGAGCTGTCGCACTGCGAGCATCTTCTCGCGTGCAACCGCCCGGCGCTTCTTGTACTCCACGCCATGATCCTCGATCTCGTCCTGGTTCCAGCCGAACCCGATACCGAAGATCAGCTGCCCTTGTGCGATGTGGTCGAGGCTTGCGACCTGCTTGGCCAGATAGATGGGATCGTGCTGCGGCACGACCGTGATCCCGGTACCGAAGGTCAGCGTCGGAGCCGCCACCGCGGCCGCGGCGAGCCCCACGAACATGTCGTGCGTGCGGTAGTACTCCGGAGGCAGGTCCCCTCCACGCGGATACGGCGTGGTCCGGGCCAGCGGAATGTGGCTGTGCTCGGGTAGGAACATCGCCTCGAAGCCACGCTCGGCAATCATTCGGGCCAATGGGGCGGGCTGCACCGTCTGATCGGTGGAGAACATCATGATGCCGATATGCATGGTCGTCTCGCTATCGCAAAGTAGGTAAATTATTAGTACTATAATTAGCATACTTCGCCGAGTAACTAGGAGCCTCATGACTGAAGACGACGCAATCGCCCGCGAGGAAATCCGCTCCCTGCTGATCGAATACGTACAGTGCGCCGATGGGGGCCGCACCGCACGCATGCTCGAACTCTTCGCGCCCGACGCAGTCATGGAGGCGACCGGAGACCCCGCCTGCACGGGACGCGACGAGATCCGCGGCTATTTCGAGCGAGCCGGACGAAGCATCCGACACCACATGACCAGCCCTGCCCTGCGTCACCACCTCTCCAGCATCAACATCGAACTCACCGGTCCGGGCGCCGCCCGCACGACGTCCTACTTCCTGGCCATCACCGACGCCGGTCCCGACCACTGGGGGCGGTACCGCGACACCTTGAAGCACGACGGGGCGAGCTGGCAGATCACCCATCGACTGCTGCAACTCGAGGGCCGGACGCCCGGAGGCTGGCTCGACAAGCATGAAGCTGCCCGCGGACAACAGGAGGACGCATGAACATCGACCGCTGGCTCGGCGCCGGCCGCCATCCCGTCCTCCTGATCTCGGAGTGCCAGAACGGTCTGATCAACCCCGAATTCGCGACCACCATGGAATCGCTGGCTCAGCAGGCCGAAGAGCGCGGCATCGTCAGACGGATCAGCGCGCTGGCCGACACCTTCCGGGCCGCGGGTCTGCCCGTTGCCCACGCGACGATCAATCCAGCCGCAGACTTCGCCGGCTTTGATCTCTCGTCCCCCTTGGCCGTTCACACGCAACGGCGCGGCGAATTCAGGGAAGGCACGCCAATGCCCGAGATCCACCCAGGTCTCACCCCACACGATGGCGATCTGGTGTTCCCACGGCGGACCGGCATGACGTCCTTCTTCCGCAGCGGCCTGGGAGCGGCCCTGCGCGAGCGCGGTGTCGACACCGTGGTGCTGGCCGGGATCTCGACCAACGTCGCCATCCCCGGCACGACGGTCGAAGCCGTCAATCGCGGTCTCCCAGTTGTCATAGCCGAAGATGCCACTGCTGCGACGACGCCCGAGATCCAGGAGTTCACGTTCCAGCACATCCTTGCGGCACTCGCCACCCTCACCACGTCGGCAGAGGTCATCGCCGCAATCGGAAGGCGCTGATCTCTGCAACCGCAGCGGTGAGCATCAGCGCCGTCCGAGCACCTGCGCCATCCAGGCCTCGGTCTCGGACCGATGCTCATTGCTCATGGCGATGAGCTCGTCACGGTCCGCGCGGGCGATCGCGTCGATGATCCGCTCATGGTCGTCGATGACACGCTCATGCGCACCGACACCGCGAATGTAGATCGACCGGTAGAACTCCGACAACGTCCACAACTGTTCGACCTGGCGTCGCACCATTCGCTGGGGCGAATGCTCAAAGATCGCGAAGTGAAAGCGCTCATTGGCCTCGCGATATGCCGCGAAGTCGGCCACGGGATCAAGGCTGCCCAGCCGCCGATTGAGCCGCCGCAGTTCCTCGACGTCGACCAGTTCAAGATCGACGCTCTCGAGCAGCGCACTTTCGAGCAGGCCACGCATGAGATAGATCTCGACCAAGTCCTCGACCGTCGGACGCACCACCGTGAACCCCGTGTTGGTCCGCGACTCGACCAGCCCTTCTGATCTCAATGAGGCCAGCGCCTCGCGCACCGGCACGCGGCTCACACCGAGGCGCTGCGCGAGATCAGCCTGATTGACCTTCTCCCCCGGCAGCAGGACGCCAGTCAGGATGAGCTGGCGGATCCGGGTCAGACAGGACGCATCCCCGCCCGCCGTGGACTCTGCGCTCATGTGGCCAAACCCCCTCAGAGCACCGACTCGTCGCCAAGCAAAACCGTCACCTGACTCGACAGCATGCCACCATTGCCGTGCGCGAGTGCCACGTGGGCGTCGGGGACCTGACGCTGGTCAGCCGTCCCCCGAATCTGCCGTGCGGCCTCGATCAGCAAGAAGATGCCATACATACCCGGATGGCAGTACGAAAGTCCGCCGCCATTCGTGTTGACCGGAAGATGCCCCCCAGGGGCAATGCCTCCGGCGCTCACGAAGTCACCCGCCTCGCCCTTCGCGCAGAATCCGAGATCCTCCAGGAAGAGCAGCACGTTGATCGTGAAAGCGTCGTACAACTGGACGACGTCGACATCACTGGGCCGCAGGCCCGCTAGGTCGAATGCCCGGGGCCCAGATTCCGATGCCGCAGTGACGGTCAGATCCGGCAGCTGGGAGATGTTCATGTGCCATTGCGCCTCGGCACCGCCCAAATAGAAGACGGGCTTGTGCCGCAGATCGCGGGCCCGCTCGGCCGACGTGATCACGATGGCGCCACCGCCGTCGGTCACCAGGCAGCAGTCACGCACCGTCAACGGCGACGAAACCATCCGCGATCCCAGCACATCGTCGATCGTGAGATCTCCCCGCTCGAACGCAGCCGGATTGAGCTGTGCCCAACGACGCGCAGCAACGGCGACCTCGGCCAGGTGCGCTCGAGTGGTTCCGAACTGATGCATGTGACGCGCCGCAGCAAGCGCATAGGCCGAGACCGGCAGACGTGGCTTGAATGGAGTCTCGTACGACGGGATCAGCGACTGCCCCGAGGCGATCAGGCCACCGGACGCGGATCGCTGATTGCTCCCGTAGACGATCAGCGCAACCTCGCACAGTCCCGCAGCGATCGCAGCCGACGCATGACGCACATGGGCGAGGAATGAGCTGCCCCCGGTCGCCGTCGCATCACTGAAACGCGGTCGGATTCCTAGGTGCTCACCCAGGGTGACCGTCGGCATCGCGAAGAACGCCGAGTGGGCGAACAGCCCGTCGACGTCCTTGACGGTCAGTCCGGCGTCATCGAGTGCCCGATAGGCGGCCTGGGCCGCCAGATCGAGCGCCGTCACGCCAGGACCCACTTCGCCCAGATCGGACTCGGCGACGCCAACTATGGCCGTCTTGCCACGCAATTCGCGTTCGTGGTTCATCGGGGTCCTCCTGCGGCCGGAGCGAACAGCGGCAATACCTGATCCGTGTCGCGCGCGAAACGCACCTCGACCCGGTCGTCGATGTGCACCTGATCGGCCTCTGTCTCGATGACATTCGACATCATCCGGAATCCTTCGTCGAGGTCCACCAGGGCAACGCAGTACGCCGGCTCGTTGCGTGGGCGGATCACGGTCGTCGAGTACACGGTCCCAAATCCTGCGGACCGGCGCCACGACAACTCGTCGGCACCGCACAAGGAGCAGCGCTGGCGCGGCGGGAACACCGCTGCGCGACACCCGCGACAGCCCTGGAACACCAGCATCTCGGCGTCGAGCAGAGCGAGGTATGTGGCATGTGGAGATACCCCTTGCGGCGCATCCTCGATAGCCCTGCCGGGTAGATCTGCTGTCATGCCGTCACTCCCACCATCGTTGACAATGAATACATTTAAGCATACATTCTGAGTCCACCTACCCGAATAGAGCAGATGAGAACTGACGACGCACCGACACACGGCCCTTTGCACGGCATTCGGATTCTCGACCTCACGCGGGTCGTGATGGGTCCGCTGGCAACCCAGGTCCTCGCAGATCAGGGCGCCGAGGTCATCCTCCTCGAAGCCGACGGCGGCGACACAAACCGCGTCATGGGTCCAGGACCACACGCAGAACTTTCCGGCATCGCACTGAACCTGCTGCGCAACAAACGTTCCGTTGCGGTCGACCTCAAGTCCGATCGCGGACGCGAAGTACTCCAAGCCCTCGTCAAGACCTGCGACGTCGTCGTCTCGACCATGCGCCCCATGGCGCTCACTCGACTGGGACTCGACTATGCGTCAGTGCGGTCCATGCGCGAGGACATCGTCTACTGCCAGGCCCAGGGCTTCGCGCTCAACAGCCCACAGGCAGACGAACCGGCCTATGACGACATCATCCAGGCCGCGACAGGAGTCTCCGACATCATGGAGCGGGTCACCGGGGCACCCGGACTCATCCCCACGATCTTCGCCGACAAAGTGTGCGGTCTGGTGATGGCCCAGGCGATCACAGCGGCTCTTGTGGATCGTGCACGGACAGGACGGGGTCGACACGTCGAGGTCCCCATGAACCAGGCGATGACTGCATTCATGCTCGTCGAGCACGGCTCAGGCGCCATCAGCGAACCGCCCGTCAATGCGCCCGACCGGGCAGCAACCGGCTATCCACGGGTCCTGTCACCCGACCGCCGTCCTCACCCCACCAGCGACGGCTGGATCCACCTGCTGCCGTACCGCCCGCAACACTATGCCGCGCTGTTCAGCGAGGTGGGCGTTTCCGGCGCCGCAGACGATCCACGATACGCAGACCAGCGCGCCACGATCGCCAACTCCGATTCGCTCTACCGCGACATCCGGAGAATGACTCCCGGGCGAACCACCGCACAGTGGCTCGAGTACTGCCGCACCGCCGGAATTCCGGCGACTTCGGTCAACAGCCTGCAAGATCTCGTTGACGAACTGCCCTTGACCGAACATCCCCATGCTGGTCAGTACCGGGTCATCCCGCCCATGTCCATCTTCCATGGGGCCGCGGAGTCCTGCCCGACACCGGCTCCACTCATCGGCGAGCACACCGACGACGTCATCGACGCGCTCGCCCTGCATTCAGTCAGCCTCACGAAGGAGGCCCCGTGATCCACCTGACCCCGACGCAGTTGACCCGGGACGAGCGCGCGCTGCGTAGCGATGTTCGCGCGTTCCTCGACATCCGGTTGGCTCCTGGAACCTACTCGCCAGGACTTGGTATGGGCGCCGATGTCGACGCCGAGTTCTCACGCGATCTTGGCGCGCAGGGCTGGGTCGGCATGGCACTGCCCCGCGAGTACGGCGGCGGCGGACGAACCGCCGTCGAACGACAGATCGTCGTCGAAGAACTGCTCACCCGTGGGGCCCCGGTCGGATACCACTGGGTGGCCGACCGGCAGTCCGGACTCAGCATCCTGCACAACGGCACCGAACAGCAGCGGCGCGGCCTGCTGCCGGGGATCGCCCGCGGAGAACTGTCGTTCGCTATCGGAATGAGTGAGCCCGACGCCGGATCCGATCTGGCATCGCTGCGCTCCAAAGCGGTGTTGCACGGCGACACCTGGCACATCAACGGGACCAAGATCTGGACATCAGGTGCCACCACGGCCACTCACATCCTGGGCCTGTTCCGCACCTCGGACGAACGACACGGCGGCCTGACCCAGTTCATCATCCCCCGCGACACCCCCGGAATGACGGTCTCGCCGATTCCCTTCATCGACGGAACTCAGCACTTCTGCGAGGTGTCCTTCGAGGACGTCCAGCTCGACGACTCGACGAGACTCGGCGACGTCGGTTCAGGCTGGGGGCAGAACACGAGCGAACTTGCCCTCGAGCGCGGAGGTGTGGACCGCTGGATGTCGATCATGCCGATCCTGGAGGCATGGGCGAAATCCGACTCCGTCCGTGACTCCGTCCCGGCACAGATCGACCTCGGGAGAATTCTGGCCCGACTGTGGACCTTCCGCGGCATGAGCTTGTCGATCGCACGACTCGTCGACGAGGGCAACTACCCGGTGGCCGAAGCGGCGCTCGTCAAGGAGATGGCGACGCGCTTCGAACAGGAGTCGTTGGCGCTCGTCCGTCGCCATTTCGGCCGCACGCCGTCACTGACGTCCGAGGTTCAGTGGGAGGCCCTGCTCGCTCAAGCGATCCTTGTGGGACCTTCGTGGACCATTCGGGGCGGCACGACAGAAATCCTCCGTTCAGTGATCGCGAAAGGCCTGGTTCGCCGATGAGCACCTCCGAACTGTCCCGCGCGCTCGGCGACTTTTTCGCCGAGACCTGGCCCCAGGACACTGCACCCCCGGAGCCCGGCGATCTCACCGACTCGGCCTGGGCGTCGTTCAGCGAACTCGGGCTCCACCTCGTCGGAGTCGATGAGTCCTACGGCGGATCTGGTGGCACGTTCGCCGATCTGATGGCAGTGGCCGTCCTCGCCGGTCGTCATGCCGCGGATCTGCCCGTCGCAGAGGCCACAACCGCAGCCTGGGCACTCACCCGGGCCGGTATCGCCCTGGAACCCGATGCGAGCTATTCGATCGCGGTCGCAGAGTCGAACGTCTCTGTCGGGCCGGACGGAACGCTTGACGGCATCATGCACGAGGTGCCCTGGGCAAGTTCGGTAAACCGCATTGTGGTCATCACCGATGACGGTCAAACTGCGGTCTTTCAGCCAGGCGATGCGCTCATCCGGCGCGGCTACGACCTGGCCGGACAACCACGCGACACCGTGGAGCTCTCTTCTGTCGGGCCCGTGGCACTGGGATCGGGCGTCTCAGCACATGACCTGCGCATCAGGGCGACAGCCCTACGGGTCGGACTCATCGCAGGGGCGCTCCAGGCCACGGCCGAGCTGACCCGGCGCTACGTCGGCGAGCGTGTGCAGTTCGGCAAGCCGATCGGCACGTTCCAGGCCGTGCAAGCACACGTGGTCGAACTGCAGCAAATGGCGGTCATGACAACGACCCTCGCCGACCGCCTCGCGCTCGAACCCGAGTTGGCCGCGTTCGACGTCTCAGCAGCACAGCTCGTGGCCAATGAGAACGCCGTCACTGCGGCCCGCGCTGCGCATCAGGCCCACGGTGCGATCGGGATGACGCGCGAGTACCGGCTGCACCTGTTGACCCGCAGGCTCCACACCTGGAGCGGCGACTTCGCTCAAACCATCGACTTGTCGGTCCGTCTGGGCGCTGCGGCCACACAGGCTCCCTCTTTTGCCCGACTGATTCTCGACGACCAGCGACCGGAGATCACCTCATGACCATGCCCTCATTCGACGAACTGACCATCACCCATGACGGCCACGTCGCGGTGCTTGAGATCGCACGTCCACCCGCCAACTATTTCGACCGGCCGCTGATCACCGCGATTGCCGACACGATCGACGCCCTGGCCACTGACGGCAACACTCGCGTGGCGGTGCTGGCGTCACAAGGCCGGCATTTTTGCGCCGGCGCCAACTTCGGGGCGACTGCCGAGGGCTCTGATCGCGCCACAGAATCTCGCCGGCTGTACGCCGAGGGGCTTCGACTGTTCAGCACGCCGATCCCCGTCGTCGCGGCAGTTCAGGGCTCAGCTGTCGGAGGCGGCCTCGGGCTCGCCTGCGCAGCAGATTTCCGGGTCGCGTCAGCGTCCTCACGTTTCTTGGCCAATTTCGCCCGCCTCGGATTCCACCAGGGCTTCGGCCTCTCGGTGAGTCTGCCGCGCATCGTGGGCGACCAGGTCGCGGCTCGGATGCTCGTTGCTGCCCACCGCCTGTCGGGTGACGAGGCTTTGGCCGTGGGTCTTGTGGACCAGCTCACTGAGCCGGGCTGCGAGCTCGCGGGCGCAGTTGCGTTCGCCCACGAGCTCGCGGCCTGCGCACCTCTGGCCGTCAGGTCGATCCGCGAGACCCTCAAGGAAGGTCTCGCCGACCAGGTCATGAAGTCCCTCGACCGTGAGGCGTCCGAACAGGCACGCCTATGGGACACCGCCGACAGCCGAGAAGGGATCGCGGCCAGCCTGGAACGACGGGACCCGGTTTTCACCGGTCGTTGAGCAGACGGTCAGGGGTAGGCGAGAACCAGGAACTCGCCGACCATGGCCGGACGCTCCGAACCTTCGAGTTCGATCACGGCTTCGAGTCGGTACTGCACACCGCCTGACCGGGGAGTCACCCCCGCGATCCTGCCACGCATCCGTATACGTGCGCCCTCGCGAACGGGGCTGATGAACCGGACCTTCTCGATGCCGTAGTTCACCCCGCTGCTGCGGCCCGTGACCTCGAGGATCCCCGACAACAGCAGCGGAACCATCGAGATTGTGAGGTAGCCGTGGGCGATTGTTCCGCCGAATGGCCCTGAAGCAGCACGCTCGACGTCGACATGGATCCATTGATGGTCACCCGTTGCTTCAGCGAAGGCATCGATACGTCGCTGGTCGATCACGAGCCATGGGCCCGGGCCCAGCTCCGTGCCGACGGCACCGTCGAGGTCGGCCATGTCGATCGTGAACGGCGTTGGTTGAGATTTCTCCGCTTCTATAGTCATAATTATAATTATTCCCTGTCTCTTGGATTTTCGCCAGTCACTCGCCCAAACCGGAAGGCACTTTGATGCACAACGATGACCTGACCCGACTCGACGGACGCCTTGCCGTGGTGACGGGAGCCGCTGCCGGTATCGGCGCGGGCGTCGCCGACGCCCTGGCGCGTCGGGGAGCACGCCTGATACTCGTGGACAACGACGCCGAATCGCTGACGTCCACAGTCGATGCAATGTCTTCGGCCGGACAGGACGCTGTCGGCGTGACGGCTGACGTACGAACTTCAAGCTCAGTCGATCTGATCGCCGCAGCAATCAAAGCCAGCTCGCCTGCCTGCCGAGTTGACATCCTGGTCAACAACGTAGGCGACCACCAGCCATGGGGCCCGTTCGTCGACAGCACTGAGGAAGACTGGACCGACATCTACCGGGTCAACTTCGAGCACGTGCTTCGGATGACACACATGGTCCTGCCAGGCATGATCCAGCAACGATCCGGATCGATCATCAACGTCTCATCGGTCGAAGCCTTCCGCGGCGTCCCGAACTGCGCGATCTATGCGGCCCACAAGGCCGCGGTCGTCAACTTCACCTCAGGCCTCGCGACCGAAATCGGACAGCACGGCATCCGGGTCAATGGGATAGCACCGGACCTGACAGACACACCACAGTTCCCGATGCATCAACTCATCGCACCCGAGTATCACGACCAGATCGGTCGCTGGGTTCCGATGGGACGTTTCGGCACACCCCGGGACAACGGTGAGGTCGTCGCCTTCCTGGCCTCGGACGCCGCGCAGTGGATCACTGGCGAGACAATTCGCGTTGACGGCGGAACACTTGCCTCAGCCGGCTGGTTCCGGCGCGACGAGAGGAGGTTCACCAACGTGCCACGCAATTTCATCTGAGTGACGCGGCGCTGCTCACTCGGGCCAGAGGATACGGGTCTTCAGTGCGACCGGGCTGTTCTTGAGGATGTAACGCCGCCCCGCATCGAGGTGATGATGCATCGCGCTGGCGGCACCCTCGACGTCACCGGCCTCCAGCATGTCGACGACTTTGGTGTGGGCGTTGACGACTTCCTCAAATTCGGCGGGGCCATATGGAACGCCACTCGAGGCACCGTCACCGATGAACTTCAGTGCATCGACGATCATGCTGATGACCCGGCTGTCGCCGGCCTCGGCGACAGCCGAATGGAAGCGGGCGTTCTGGGTCCAGAACTCCTGCGGATCGTTGTAGCTGCGTTCCATGATCTCGATCGAATCACGCAGATCAGCCAACTGTTCGGCCGTGACGCGTTCGGCTGCCAACCGAGCCATCATCGGCTCAAGGGCAAGACGCGCATCGGAGACGTCCTGCAAGGTCAACTGCTGGAACTGAAGCATCAGGGCAAGCTGCTCGGCGAACTCACCATTACTGGGGCGACGAACGGTGGGCCCTCCGCCAGGCCCGGTCCGGATGACGACGAGACCCCACACCTCGAGCAGGCGTAGTGCCTCTCGCAACGTCGCACGGCCAACCTGAAGCTGCGCCAACATTTCGCCTTCGTGCGGAAGCCGCGCGCCCTCCTCGAATTCGCCCTCGACGATCGACGTCGCAAGGTGGCGCGCGAGACGCTCCGAGGCCTTAGGGGTCCGTTGCTTGAAGGCGCGCATCTCAACTGGCTTCATTCTCACAATCATACGCAGAGTTTGATGTTCGGATGGGCCGTCTTCAAGGTCAGTGTGCGCGAATTCACTATCACGGCACGTGGTTGTTCTCCGGTGCGAACGAGCAGGTGGCCAGGATCTCTTCCAGAGTTTCGGCCAGTGCAAGAGGTTGGTCGAGCATGATGTGGTGACCGGAGTCAGGCACCGCGAGCGTCTCGACGCCGTCCAGCCGGCGCACGAGCTCGTCGACGTCGCCAGCCTCGAGGAGACCCCTTTCGGCCAGGATCAGCACGATCTGGCTCCTGTCGGTGCCCCAGAGCTCGTCGGGGAATGAGCCGTGCGTCGTCACCACATGATCGAAACGCCAGGTCCAGCCGAGATCGGTCCGCCGCACCGACCGGTCCGCGACATGCTCCACGACGTAGTCGAGTCGGGCAGGGTCATCCGGAGTAGCCCTGAAACGACTTTTCGCCAGCGACCGTGTCTCATGGTGACGCCGAGGTGGCAGCTCGTTGACATTCGGAGGCACCCTACCGTGAAGAACCCACGGCGGAAGATCGATCAGGGCGACGCCCGCCAACTGTCCGGCGTACCGGAATGCAGCGGTCAACGCCACGATCCCGCCCATGCTGTGTCCCACGACGAACGGCCGGTGCGATCCCTCGGCACGTGCGACCGCCAGCACCTCATCGGCCCAGGTCAAGAAGTCATACGAGTCCCGCGAGGCACTCGACCCGTGGCCGGACAGATCGAGCGCCGCGATACGGCGGCCGTCGGCGAGCAGAGGACCCAGGTGATCCCACCACCCGCCGTGCGCCGCGCCTCCATGCACTAGGACGACCACCGGTGCTTCGGCCGGCCCCCAGACCTGATAGGCGATGTCCGCTCCGGCCACTTCGACCGAGCGCTGCTCGCCGCGGTTTCCGACGGCCGTCAGGAACCACTGTGGGGCCGAGTCAGCCTGCGGGCGCAAGGACGACATCTGCGATGGCCGCTCGGTGCTCCTGATGGGATCCCCCGAGGAGTTCGAGGGACTTGGCTCGCTTGAAGTGCAGGTGGGCCATGTGCTCCCAGGTAAAGCCGATGCCTCCGTGGAGCTGAACGGTGTCGGCTGCAGTCCGGAAGTAGGACTGCGTGGCAAACACCTTGACCACCGACGAGATCAGGTTGAGGTCCTCATCGCCCCGGACACTCACGCGCCCCGCATGCCTGACGCCGGCCATCGCCCCTTCGAGGCGCACCTGCATTTCGGCACAGCGGTGCTTGACTGCCTGGAACGATCCGATCGGACGGCCGAACTGCTGGCGGATCTTGGCATACTCGGCGGTCGTCTCGACGCAGCGAGCAGCGCCCCCGACGGCTTCAGCGGCCAGCGCAAGCGACACGATCGGGCGCAGATGTGCCGCGATCTGCGGCGCTCCGCCAGCCGCTCCGACCAGGCGCGCGGGTGCCGCGGTGAGTTCAAGAGTTGCCATCCGCCGAGTGGGGTCGAGCGTTTCGACAGCGATTCGTTCAAGTCCCTCTTCGCCGTCGAGCAGGAACAACGACCTGCCGGCGGGCGTCATAGCTTCCACAAGCACACGATCGGCCGTACTGCCGTCGATGACCCGTCGGACGGTGCCGGTCAGCGTCCAGCTCTCACCCCGTTGTTGTGCTTCGGGGATCGCGCCTGCGGAACGATCACGTCCGCTCTCGGCCAATGCCAGCGTCGCGGTGACGGTACCTTCGACGATCGACGGCAAAAGCTCAGCAGAAATCGCGTCATCACCGCTCAATACGATCGCGTTCGCCGCCATGACGACGGTGCTCAGGTACGGGCCGCCATACAACACGCGGCCCAACTCTTCGGCCACGAGCAGTCCCTCTACAGGGGCAGCGCCCACGCCCCCGAACTCCTCGGGGATGTTCAGGCTGGCCACGCCAAGCTCTCCGGCCAGGCGTGACCAGGTCGCCCGGTCTGCGGCATTCGGCCCCTCCATCGAAGCGCGGACCTGCTCATCGGCCCAGTGCGCTTCCAGGAACTTGCGCAAGCTGCGCTGAAAAGACTGTTGTCCGTCATCGAGCAGCGGATCCATGGTTTCCCTCTTCAGTATGTGGGGTGCAGGCAGAATAAAGTCGATGGGCGGTTGACGTCACTTGGGCAGTCCGAGCAGCTTCTCGCCGATGATCGACTTCTGGATCTCGGTGGTTCCTGCGTAGATCGTGCCCGAGCGCGAAATCATCGCGGTGGTGATCCACGAAGCGCTGCTGTTCGGAGCCCCGACGTCGTCGGTCTGGAACATCGTCACATTCGTTGGACGGCGCCCTTCGGCCACGAGCGCCTCGCGATCGAGCACGTCGAGTGCCAGTTCGGTGACGTGTTGGTGGTACTCGCTCCAGTACAGCTTGGACACCGCAGCGTCCGGGCCCGGCGGCTGGCCGTCGAGGTACTTCGCGAGCGAACCCTGACCGAGGTACCGCATGACCTCGATCCCGATGTAGGCATCGGCGAGACGGTCTCGCATGATCGGGTCGTTAGCTGCGCCGCTCTCATTGGCCAATGCGAAGAGGCGATCGAGTTCGGTGCGGAACATGATCGGCAGGACTGCGGCGGCTTCACCTCGCTCGAAACCGAGCAAGGTCATCGCCACCCGCCAACCTGCGTCAACCTCACCGAGGACATTGGCTCTAGGGCATCGCGCATCGGTGAAGTAGACCTCGTTGAAGTCGGTCTCGCCACCCATATTGCGGATCGGCCGGACCTCTACGCCGGGCTGGTCCATAGGAACTAGGAGCAAGGAGATGCCCTGGTGTACGGGAGCGTCCGGATTGGTGCGGACGAGCACGAAGATCCAGTTGGCCAGTTGCCCTCCGGAGGTCCAGATCTTCTGACCATTGATGACCCACTCGTCGCCGTCAAGCACGGCGCGGGTCGCCAGCGCCGCAAGGTCGGAGCCTGCACCGGGCTCGGAGTAGCCCTGACACCAGCGGTCTTCCCCGGAGATGATGCGAGGCAGGAAGTGGTTTTTCTGCTCCTCAGTTCCCCAGTGAAGCAGCGTATTGCCGATCATGACGATGCTGAACACGTCATTCTGCACGCCCGTCGGCACGCCGACGCGCGCGAACTCTTCGGCCAGGACGACCTGCTCCAGCTCGGTCAGGCCCCCACCGCCGAATTCCGTCGGCCAGGAAGGCGCCAGGAATCCCCGCTCAGAGAGCACACCTCGCCAGCGTTCGGCGAAAGCGTCGGCCGCCTCGGGATCGAGTTTGCCGACACCCGCCCACTCCTGCGGCAGCTCTTCTTCGAGCATGGCCCGCACTCGACCACGGAAATCTTCACCTTGAAGCATCGCCCCGTTATTCATAACAACTATGCTACTAGATAGAAGGAATAGTTGTCACCCTTTTGTGCCCCTCAGGCGATCAACTCTCGCAACAGCGCATCCGATGCCAGCAGATCATCTCTGTCGTACGTCGAAGTCGACGCCATGAGCTCATCGGCGCCGGTGCGAGTTGTCAGCTCGTCGAGCATCGACGCGACGGTCTGCGGTGATCCGGCGACCGCCGCGGCGAGGGAGTCCTCGACCCGCTTGCTGACTTGCGCCGACCACGACTGCGCACGGATCGCGGCGATAGATTCCAGCGGCGGAAACTCGCCGATCTGCCGCGATCTCGCCATCGCCCAGGCCTCGGGCAGCGCGAGCTCTCGGGCCGTTGCATCGTCTGCCGCGACCGTGACGTCGAGCGAGATCGTCACATAGGGGTCGGCGGACTGTTTGCTGGGACGGAAGTCACGCCGGTAGGTGTCGAGTGCGTCGGTGATCGACGCGTCGGCGAGGATCGGACCGCCGACGACGACTGGCAGTCCGTGGCGAGCGGCGATTTCCAGGCCCTTCCCGGTCGCGAGCAGCTCCAGTGGAACTGTGCGCGGCGAACGCGGTTGTGCCGTGACGGTTCCGGTGGCCGTGAGCAACTGACCCAGCTCGTCGAGATCGTCCTCGAACGTGTCGAGGGAGTCACGGTCGTGACGCAACGCCCGGCGTACCACCGAGGTGAATCCCAGCGAGCGGCCGATACCCAGGTCGATCCGGCCCGGATACATCGCCTCCAGCATCAGGAACTGTTCGGCGACGACCAGCGGCTGATGACTCGGCAGCATGACACCGCCGGAGCCGATGCGGATGCGTTCGGTGTGCGCACCGATCGCCGCCAGAAGTACGGCCGGAGAACCACTCGCGATACCGGGGACCGCATGGTGCTCCGCGACCCAGAACCGGTCGTAACCCAGTTGCTCGGCGTGCACCGCCCGGTCGATCGAGCCGGTCAGCCCCTCGGCCTCGGGACGGTTCGCGCGGGTCCGTGAACGGTCCAGGAGCGAGAGCCTCATACCCGGTTCAACGCCTCCGGTCGCTCCCCTCTTCCCGCGGGCAACCGTCAGCGGTGGGAGGCGAAGAACTCCTGCAGCAGCGCGGCCGACTCCGGCGCACGAACGCCGCTGATGACTTCGGGACGGTGATTGAGCCGACGGTCGCGGACGACGTCCCAGAGCGATCCGACCGCTCCGGCCTTGTCGTCGAAGGCGCCGAAAACGAGACGGGCCAGCCTCGAGGCGACGATCGCACCCGCGCACATCGTGCAGGGTTCGAGCGTGACGACCAGCGTGCAGCCTTCCAGCCGCCACTCGCCCCGGACGGCTGCGGCCTCCCTGATCGCGACGATCTCGGCGTGCCCCGTCGGATCGCCGTCGCGCTCGCGGGTGTTGCGTCCCCGACCGATCACGACTCCGCCGGGGTCGATGACGAGCGCACCGACGGGCACGTCACCGTCGGCGACAGCTGCCCTGGCCAGGTCGAGGGCCTCGCCCATCCACTCGTCATTCGTCACCGGACAACGATCTCACTGTCTCTGGCGACTAGTCTCGTGACATGCAGGTACACGTCGCCAATCACCCGCTCATCTCGCACAAGCTCACGGTGCTGCGCGATGAGACCACCGACTCGCCCACGTTCCGGCGTCTCGCCGATGAGCTCGTCACGCTCCTGGCCTATGAAGCCACCCGCGGCGTCCGGGTCGAGCCGGTCGACGTCATGACTCCGGTCGCCGCCGCCAAAGGCGTCCGCCTGAGCGATCCGCGCCCGCTCGTTGTGCCGATCCTGCGCGCCGGGCTCGGCATGCTGGAAGGCATGCAGCGCCTGCTGCCCACCGCCGAGGTCGGATTCCTCGGTATGGTCCGCAATGACGAGACGTTCGAGATCGTCACCTACGCCGAGCGCCTGCCAGACGATCTCACGGGTCGTCAGTGCTACGTCCTCGACCCGATGCTCGCCACCGGCGGATCACTTGCCGCCGCGATCGACTTCCTGCTCAAGCGGGGTGCCGACAACATCACCGCGATCACATTGCTCGCCGCGCCGGAGGGCGTCGCGCGTCTTGAGAAGGAACTCGCCGAAATCGATGTGCCGGTGACGCTCGTGACGGCAGGGCTCGATGAGAAGCTCAACGAGCTGGGCTACATCGTCCCCGGTCTGGGCGACGCTGGCGACAGACTGTACGGCGTCGTCGACTGAGCTCGCCCCGCGAGCGAACGTCGACGACGGGTTGAGCCGCAGCGCGGCGAAGCCGCCAGCTTGTCGAAACCACCAGGCGTGACTACGAGCCCGGTGGCTTCGAGGCTACGGCCGTAAGCGGCCTCCGCACCTCAACCAACGGGCACGAGCGTCAACGGTAGTAGCCGAAGTAGAAGATGCCCACCACGACAATCGCCAGGACCAGGAAGATCAACGACCGGCTGCCCTTGCTCTCGTCGTCCTCGGGGCGGTCGTACTCGGGCTTGTCCACGGCGTTCCTCCGTCAGTGGTCGGTCGCTACTGAGATCAGTAACGACCGACCGTCTACGGCGTCACGTGGTCACAGCGCCTTGAGGATGTCGTCGACGCGCTCCTTGGCGTCGCCGAACAGCATTTGCGAGTTCTCGCGGAAGAACAGCGGATTCTGCACGCCCGCGTAACCCGTGGCCATCGACCGCTTGAACACCACGACGTCGGACGCTTCCCAGACCGTCAGCACCGGCATACCCGCGATCGGGCTGGTCGGATCCTCGGTCGCGGCCGGATTGACGGTGTCATTGGCGCCGATGACCAGGACCACCGAGGTGTCCTTGAAGTCGTCGTTGATCTCGTCCATCTCGAGCACGATGTCGTACGGAACCTTGGCCTCTGCCAGGAGCACGTTCATGTGCCCCGGCAGGCGACCCGCGACGGGATGGATACCGAACTTGACGTCGACCCCACGCTCGCGGAGCTTGGAGACCAGCTCTGCGACGGGGTACTGCGCCTGCGCGACGGCCATGCCATAGCCAGGAGTGATGATCACGGACGAAGCGTTCTTGAGCAGTTCGGCGGTGTCGGCGGCGTTGATCTCGCGATGCTCGCCGTAGTCCTTGTCATCGGCAGGGCCGGCCTCGATGCCGAAGCCGCCGGCGATGACCGAGATGAACGAGCGGTTCATGGCCTGGCACATGATGTACGACAGGTATGCACCCGACGAGCCGACGAGCGCGCCTGTGACGATCAGCGCATCGTTGTTGAGCAGGAATCCCGAGGCCGCAGCAGCCCAACCGGAGTACGAGTTGAGCATCGAGACGACGACCGGCATATCGCCGCCGCCGATCGACGCCACGAGGTGCCAGCCGAGCGCGAGCGCCACGATCGTCACCGCGATGAGCAGCCACAGCGCGGGGCTGATGACGAACCAGATCGTCAGGATCAGGAACAGGCCGAGGGCGCCGAGGTTGATGTAGTTCTTGCCCGGGAGCATCAACGGGTTCGACTTGATCTTCGCCGAGAGCTTCAGGTACGCCACGATCGAACCCGTGAACGTCACCGCGCCGATGAACACACCGATGAAGACCTCGGCGTTGTGGATGTCTTCGAGCGACTGCAGGGCGAACGAACCGTGTTCGAGGTAGCCGTTCCAGCCGACCAGCACGGCGGCCAGACCCACGAATGAGTGCAGCAGTGCGATGAGCTCAGGCATCCCGGTCATTTCAACGACGCGGGCCCGCCACAGGCCGATCGCAGCACCGATCGCGACCGCGACCAGCAACAGGACCACAGCAGTCCCGTCAGCGAGATCGGCGATCACGATGAACGTCGCAACCAGCGCGATCGTCATGCCGGCGATGCCGAACAGGACGCCTTGCGAGGCCGATTCGTGCTTGGAGAGGCCGGCCAGCGACAGGATGAACAGCAGCGAGGCGACGATGTACGCCGCGGTGGAGATACTCAGTGAATCCATGGTCAGCCCCTACTTCGAGAACATGCTGAGCATGCGACGGGTCACGGCGAATCCGCCGAAGACGTTGATACTGGCCAGCAGGATCGCGATGAACGCCAGCACCCGGATGACGGTGTCGTTCTCAGTGCCGTCCACCCCGATCTGCAACATCGCGCCGACCACGATGATGCCGCTGATCGCGTTCGTCACCGACATCAACGGCGTGTGCAGCGCGTGGTGCACCTTGCCGATGACGTAGTAGCCGATCACAATCGCGAGTGTCAGCACCGTGAAGTGCTGCGGCAGCGGCGCGGGCGCATAGGCATTGATCAGGAACAGCGCGAGGATGCCGATCCCGACGAGCGTCAGCTTCTTGCTCTGCGTCATGGGCTGCTTGGCGGGCTTGGGCTCGACGGCCGCGACGGGCGCAGCAGCCGGGGCGGCCGAGACCTGCACCGGCGGAGGCGGCCACGTCGTCTCACCGGCACGCACGACCGTGATGGTGCGCTGCACGACGTCCTCGAAGTCCAGCACCAGCTGGCCGTCCTTGGCCGGGGTCAGCAGTTTCATCAGGTTGACCAGGTTGGTGCCGTACAGCTGCGAGGCCTGGGTGGGCAGACGTCCGGCCAGGTCGGTGTAGCCGAGGATCGTGACGCCATTAGCGGTGACGACTGCTTCACCGGGCACCGAACCGACGACGTTGCCGCCGTTGGCTGCGGCCATGTCGACGATGACACTGCCCGACTTCATCGAGGCAACATCGTCGGCCGTGATCAGAATCGGTGCGGCGCGGCCCGGGATCAGAGCAGTCGTGATGATGATGTCGACGTCGGCGGCCTGCTCGGAGTAGATCTCCGCAGCGCGCGCGTCGTAGGCCTCGGACGTCGCCTTCGCGTAGCCGTCGGTCGACTGCTCGGTCTCGACCTCAACCTTGAGGTACTCACCGCCCAGCGACTTGACCTGGTCGGCGACCTCCGCACGCGGGTCGGTGGCGCGGACGATCGCGCCGAGGCTGTTGGCCGTGCCGATCGCGGCAAGACCGGCGACGCCGACACCGGCGACGAGCACCTTGGCGGGCGGAACCTTGCCCGCAGCAGTGATCTGACCGGTGAAGAAGCGGCCGAAGACGTTGGCGGCCTCGACGACGGCGCGATAGCCGGCGATATTGGCCATCGAGCTGAGCACGTCCATCGACTGCGCGCGCGAGATGCGCGGGACGGCGTCCATCGCGAGCACAGTGATGGGACGGGTCGACAGTTGCTCGACGAGCTCGGGGTTCAGGGCGGGGCTGATCAGGCTGATCAGTGTCGCGCCATCTGCCAGCTGGCCGATCTCATCGACGTTGGGTGCGTTGACCTTGAACACGATGTCACTGCGCCACACGTCGGCTCTGCTGCCGATCGACGCGCCGGCAGCGGTGTACGCCTCATCCGTGAAGGACGATTTCACCCCTGCTCCTGACTCGACCGACACCTGATAGCCAAGGCCGATCAGCTGAGCGACCGTCGCAGGGGTCGCAGCCACCCGCGTCTCACCCGCAACCGATTCCGTAACCACTCCGATGATGCTCATTCGGCGAACGTTATCTGTTCGTCACCTGAGCCGACCACCCAGTGAGACCTGCGTCTCATTGCACGAGAAGCAGGCTATGCCTCAGTGCTGCGGGCAACGCCTTCTACCGGACGCCGAAGCTCACGGTCGACCAGTCGGGGCAGGTGGCGGATCGCGAACGCCGCGAGCCGATTGCTTCGGCCAGGGACGATCAAGAAGCCACGTCGACGCGAGAGCGCACGCAGCAGATGGTCGGCGACCTCATCGGCCGTCATCGTGCTGGCCTTCTCCTCGACCGCCAGCACTTCGGCCGGCTTGTGGAGGTTCTCGGTCTCGAAGCCCGGCGTCAGGGTGTTCGGCGGACAGAGCACCAGAACCCGCACCCCGTACGGCTCGACTTCGCGCCGAAGCGCCTCGGACAGGCCGATGACACCGAACTTGGTCGCACTGTAGACCGTGTAGCCGAACACGCCCGCCAGTCCTGCCATCGACGAGGTCGTGACGAAGATTCCGCGTCCGGACGCTTGCAGGTACGGCACGACGGCCCTGGCCAGGTTGATCGTGCCGAGGAGATTGACCTCGACCATGCCGCGGACGTCATCTGCCGGGATCTCACCGAGCCAACCCGGCCGGGCATAACCAGCGGTGTTCACGACGAGGTCCGGCGTACCGTGGGCGGCGACGAGCTCATCAATCGTCCGCGACATCGTTACGGGATCGGTGACATCGATGCTGCTGGACATGAGCGTCTGATCGGGATGCCGGCGCAGGCCCTCCAGGCGCTCCACGGCAGCCGCCAGTTTCGTCTCCGAGCGTGACAGCACAATGACATCGTCGCCGCGTGCGGCGAGGCGCCCCGCGACGGACGAACCGATGCCCTCGGATCCACCGACGACGAAGCTGAGTCTGGCCACGGGATCACACTACGAGTTCTGCCGGTCAGAAGAACTCGTCGAGCAGCCGGTAGTAGTCGCATTTCTCACGGTCCGGCTCGATGCCGTACCCGGCCAGATACGCCTCGACCGCTCCTGGACTGAACTGGTCGTTGTCGGGATCGTCGAGAGATCGGGTCAGCAGAGCAAGGTCCGTCCACCGATCCGCCACACCGAGACGGCCGGCGTCGATCACGCCGGTGACCTCCGCCGACTCGGGGTCAAGCAGGACATTGGGCAGACTGAGATCGCCGTGACAGACCACGAGGTCCTCGCTCTTGGGCCGCCGACCGAGCAATTCCTCCACCAGTAGGTCCCGGCTCCAACCCGTCCGCTCCGGGTCCAGGTCGTCCAGATCGACATCAGCTTCCAGCGCTTCCGGGATCACCGCAGCAAGCCGCCGGTCGAAGGGACACGCTTCGATCGGGAGTGCGTGAATGTCTGCAGTGAGGCGTGCGAGTGCGGCGACGACACGCGGCCGCAGGGCCTCGGGCCATGGATCGTCTGCGGTCAGCCCTGGCACAGCCCGCGTCACGATCAACGAGCGTCGGCTCTCCAAGACCTCCGGCGCGGGGATGTCGTGCATCCGCAGCCACGACAGGCGCTCTGCCTCGAGGCGGAGGTCCTCCGACTCGTCCGCGGTCTGCTTGCGGAAAACATCACCTGCTCGGGTGACCAGGGCCCCGGATCGGCCCGTCGTAACCGGCTCCCATGGCATGGCCCCAGCATGCCACCATCGCAGCCAAGCACTCTTCTCGCTGAGCGTTGAGCTGGTTCTTGGCATTCGGGACCGCCCGACCCCATCGGCGAATAGAGTTGTTCCGCCCATCACCTCGTCGTCCGTCGGCCTGCTTTCGCCGCCGCAAAGCCAGGAGTAGTCCGAATGACCCTGCCCTTCCTCGTGCCCACTGTTGCCCGGGTCACCGCCCTCGCCCTCGCGGCCAGTGGACTCGCGCTGGTCGGCGCTTCGCCGACGTCCGCCGCGCCGACCACCTTCCCCAACACCAAGCACTTCGAGCCCGCCGCCAGCACCGAGTGGACCGTTCCCCCCGGCGTGACCTCGATCGACTTCGTGGCGATCGGCGGCCGCGGGCTCCGCAATGCAACCGGCGTCAGCGGAGGTCTCGGCGTCAAGCTCGCCGGAAAGATGACCGTGACCCCCGGTCAGAAGCTCTACGTCACCACCGCCGGAAACGGCGACACCGGCGGCGGTGGTGGCCAAGGGGCCGGCTACAACGGCGGCGCCGCCGGAGGAAACTTCGGTTCGCTCAACGGACGCGGTGGCGGCGCGTCCGACATCCGGTTCGCCGGCAACGAGCTGACCGACCGGAAGCTGGTGGCCGGTGGCGGTGGCGGGGCCTACCCGGGCCAGAACGAAGGCAAAGGTGGCGGTGGCGACGCCGGGCTGGCAGGCGAGGGCCAGAGCGGCAAGCCCGGCGACACCGGCTACTGCACCAATACCGCGACCGTGGCTCACGGCGGCAGCCAGACCGCGGGCGGCGCGGGCGGCGACGCCGTCGCCAATGTCTGCATTCCCGGAAACATGCTCAACGGCGGGGTCGGCTCCTCTGGCGTCCTCGGTGCCGGCGGCACAGGAAAGATCGCCGTCTCAGGTAGCTCCGGCGGTGCTGGTGGCGGCGGGGGCTACTACGGCGGCGGAGGTGGCGCGTCCCAGGCCGGCGGCGGAGGCGGCTCGTCATACGTCGACACCTCGGTGTTCACCCTCACGACCAACGAAGTGACCACCGAAGGACCCGGCGTCTCGTTCACGTACGAGACCCTGCCGGGCAGTTTGTCCGTGGGTGACGGCTACTTCGACATCGCGGTCGGCGGTCCGTCCTACGTGCTCTTGTGGATGGAGCTGCGCGACCAGGCCGACACTCCCATCTCCGGGCAGGACTTCACGTTCAGCAGTACCAATCCCGCCGTGACCTTCACCGAGTTCACCAAGGGGTCCGGCCACTACTCGGTCAAGGTCATGGCCGGTCCCACGGCCAACGTCGGTCCTGTCACCGTGACCGCGCATGCCGCCGGGCTCTCCGACAGCACAACGTTCAACATCACGAAGGGCACCCGCAAGGTCGCCATCACCTCGTCACCCCCAGGCAACCCCTTGGCTGGTGGCAGCTATCAGGTGGCGGCATCCGGAGGCACGCCGCAGACGCCGATCAAGTTCACCACCGGTTCGTCGCGCTGCACGGTGTCGGACCCGCGCAACGGTTCGGCCCGGGTCACGTTCAAGAATGTCGGCGCCTGCGTCATCACGGCAGCGCGTGGCACCGATCCCAACTTGTTCGACACGCCGCCCGTCAGCCAGACCGTGACGGCGTACCGAGGTCCGCAGGGCACGTTGGCGTTCGCGGCCAAGGCCAAGAAGCCTGTCGTCGGAGGCAAGTACCAAGCGCGCACCAAGGGCAGCCCGTCCGGCATGCGTGCCAAGTTCACGACGCTGACCTCGTCGTGCCGAGTCGACGCGAAGGGCTTGGTGAAGTTCCGCAAGGCCGGCACCTGCGTCCTGACGGCCACCCAGACGGGCAACGCCGACTACTACCCGTCCAACACCGCGATCCAGGTCATCAACGTGAAGAAGAAGCCGAAGAAGAAGCGCCGCTGACCCCGCGAGTCCACCTCCCCGCTGAGCGGTGCGCTGGCGTCCACGTGGCGCAGGATCTTGGACGCCAACGCACCGCCCTCAGCTGAGGGAGCTCAGTAGTACCAGGGATATTCGGAGAAATCGGGATCGCGCTTCTCCAGGAACGCGTCGCGCCCCTCCTGGGCCTCGTCAGTCATGTAGGCCAAGCGGGTTGTCTCGCCAAGGAGCACCTGCTGGCCGACCAGTCCATCGTCGATCAGGTTGAACGAGTACTTGAGCATGCGCTGGGCGGTCGGCGACTTCGCGTTGATCTTGCGGCCCCACTCCAGCGCTTCGGCCTCAAGCTCGGCGTGCGGGACGACCTTGTTGACCATGCCCATGCGATGGGCGTCCTCGGCGGAATACTCGTCGCCGAGCAGGAAGATCTCGCGGGCGAACTTCTGGCCGACCTGCCGGGCGAGGTAAGCCGACCCGAAACCGCCGTCGAACGAACCGACGTCGGCATCGGTCTGCTTGAACTTGCCGTGCTCCCTGGACGCGAGCGTCAGGTCGGCGACGACGTGCAGGCTATGACCGCCGCCCGCCGCCCAGCCGTTGACAACCGCGATGACGATCTTGGGCATGAACCGGATGAGGCGCTGGCACTCCAGGATGTGGAGCCGGCCGAGCTTGCCCTTGTCGACCGTCTCGGCGGTGGCACCGTCTGCGTATTGGTAGCCGACCTTGCCGCGGATGCGCTGATCGCCGCCGGAGCAGAACGAGTGCCCGCCGTCCTTGGACGAGGGACCGTTGCCGGTCAGCAGCACGCAACCGACGTCCGACGACGCCCGCGCGTGCTCGAGCACCGACAACAGCTCGTCGACCGTGTGCGGCCGGAATGCGTTGCGCACCTCGGGTCGGTTGAACGCGATGCGGACTGTTCCGTGATCGACGGCGCGGTGGTACGTGACGTCGGTCAATCCCTCGAATCCGGGGATCTCTTTCCAGGCGGTCGGGTCGAAGATGTCAGAAACGGTCATGGGCGTGAGGGTATCGCGCCCGCCGACCGCGCCTGCTGGGTATCGTCTTCGCATGACCGCTGAGCACCTCGTCACCGTGTATGGAACGACCGTGATGCTCTGCGCACCCGACGGCTCGCCGATCGCGGACGCCAGCAGCGCCACTGATGTCATCGGTGAGGCATTGGGCGAGCGTGCCGAACTGGTCGCGATTCCTGCCGAACGTCTGGTCCCCGAGTTCTTCGATCTGCGGACCGGTGTCGCCGGCGATATCGCCCAGAAGTTCGTCAATTACCACGTGCGTCTCGCGATCGTCGGAGACATCTCCGGTCACCTCGACACCAGCAAGTCACTCAGCAGCTGGGTCACAGAGTCCAACCGCGGGACGGACCTGTGGTTCTGCACGACGTTCGACAACTTGCGCGAGCGGCTCGACCGACGGCACAAATCCCGGTAGTCGCGTCTATGTGACATCAGCACTGGCACATTCCAGATACCGACGGTATGTTGATGCCATGACTTTGAAATTTGCCGGATCTGTCGCACTCATCACGGGCGCGGCGCGCGGTATCGGTGCCGGCGTCGCTCGCGAATTCGTTGCTCAAGGTGGCAAGGTCGCTCTCGTCGGCCTCGAACCCGATCTGCTGACGGCTCTCGCGGCCGACTTGGGTGACAGCGCCGCCTGGTGGGAGGCCGATGTGCGCGACGGCGCCGCGGTCGAAGCCGCAATCGACGCCGCCGCCCAACACTTCGGCCAAATCGACTTCGTGTTGGCGAACGCGGGTATCGCGTCGTACGGCACGGTCCGCCAGATCGACGATGCCGCATTCGAGCGCGTGGTCGACATCAACGTCAATGGCGTGTTCCGCACCCTCAAGTACGCCACCCCGCATCTGGCGAAGAGCCGCGGCTACGCGCTCGTCGTCGCATCGCAGGCCTCGTTCACCCCGCTGGCCGGACTGGCCTCCTACAACGCGAGCAAGGCCGGTGCCGAGTCGCTCGGACTCGCCTACAAGCAGGAAGTCGCCCACTTGGGCGTGGCTGTCGGCATCTGCCATCCGTCATGGATCGACACAGATATCGTCCGCAACGCCGAAAGCGATCTGCCGTCCTTCCGCGAGACCCGCAAGAGACTGCCCTGGCCGGCCAACGGCACCACGAGCGTCGAGGAGTGTGTGTCGCTGATCCTCGCAGGGTTCGCCAAGCGCAAGAGCCGGGTCTACGTCCCGGGCAAGGTCGGGGCGTCCAACTGGACCAAGGCGCTCGTGAACTCCCCTGCCGTCTGGCCGATCTTGAGGAAGATCGCGGTCAAGACCGTCCCTCAGATGGAGTCCGAGGTCGACGCGCTGGGACGGTTCCACCACGCCCACGTCCCGGGGACCGCACCGAAGGCCTGACGGTTTACCACCGTCATACGGTTTGGACGCTCGCTGCGAGCGAAACCATGTGACCGAGGCGGGCGACCTCCGACGGCAGGAACTCCGGACCACCGTGGCGACCGACGACAACCACGAAACCGTCACCGCGGCGATCGCGTGCCGGAGACGCGGCGAGCACCGTGGAGTCCCAGGCCGGCACTTCACGCAGCACCTTGGCCTTACGCAGACCCAGCCAGTCGGCTGCCTCGGCGACAAGCTCAGGCGCCGTGGACGACGTCGCCATGACGTGCATCTGGCCATCGACCCGATCCAGCGCCATGGCCCAATCGGTGCGGAAGGTCTCCGGAATCACCTCGATGAGCCGCTCTATCGCACGCGCCGGATCGTCGGTGAACCGTTCGACCGCCTCGAGGTCCATACTCAGATTCGCTCCGGCGTTATACCGCGAGATCCAGGCGACTTTGACACCTTCAAGACGATGGCACGCCGTGATCAGAGCGTCAGGCATGACCTGGGGCGGCAACTCCAACAGCACGTCGTCGACGACCAAGCCGTCGGCTCGACGCTCCACGATCTCGATTGCCTCGATGTCGGCGCCCGCACTACCGAGAGCAGTTGCCAGCGCTCCCAGCGATCCGGGCACGTCGGGCAGTTCGACGCGCAGCAGGAAAGCCATAACGTCATTGTCACCGGCCCGTGTTGCGTTTCTGTTACCCGGGTAGCGTGTGGGCGTGAATCCCTCGATCGTCCGCACCCTGTTTCGTGTCGTAGCCATTGCCGAAGCCATCTCCTGGCTCTTGCTGTTGCTGGCCATGCTCTGCAAGTGGATCCTCGAGACCGAACCCTTCGGACTCGCAGAAGGCGGAGTCCCCACCGCCGGTCCGATCCACGGCGGCATCTTCGTGGCATATGTCGTGATGTGCGTTGTCGCCTACTTCACGTTCAGGTGGAATGTGAAGACCGCCCTTCTGGCGCTGGTCTCGGCCATCCCGCCATTCATGACCCTGTGGTTCGAGCTCAAGGCTGATCGCGAGGGTCTGCTCCGACCCGCCGCCGCGCGCGCTACTCCCTAGCTTTCAGCTGTGCGATAGAGGCCCCGCTGCCAGAAGATTTGTGGGACCATCGGCGAATGTCCGCTGGCGACGAGTCTGCCCTCCCCTGCTCCAGATCAGCCTTGGACAAACTTGGACAGCGTCTCGCTGACGATGGGGAGCCAAGCGACAGTAATCGAGCTCTTCTTCGATCGGTACTGGCAGCGTACGACGTCGTATTGGCCGAGTCCGAAGAAAGGGTTAGACATATCGTGGCCGGCTTTTCATCCGGCGGACCAACCCTTGGAATCGCGACCAGGGTCAAGACCACCGGCACCATCCGCGAAAAGCTCCGTCGACAGGCGGGGATGGGCCTCAAAGGAATGCAGGACATCGCCGGCATACGCATTGCCGGAGACCTAAGTCGCGGCCAGCAGAACGAACTCGGCGCGGCTTTGTTGAACGAGTTCTCCGGGACTACCCGTCCTCCGCGACTTTCCGATCGGCGTGTTGAACCTTCACACGGATACCGGGCGCTACACGTCATCGTGGTGGTGCACGACCTGCCGGTGGAGATACAGATTCGCACCGCAGGACAAGATGCTTGGGCTCAGCTCATCGAAAAGCTGGGCGACGTCTGGGGCCGGGGCATCCGCTATGGCGAGCCCCCACCACACCCGACAAAGTCAGCATTGGGCGAATTGACGCGTGAAGGATTGCTCCGATCGCTGATGCAGTTCAGCGACGCCCTGGAAGCCGACTCAGTGGCCGGGCTCGAAGACGAGGCCTTTGGTGACCAGCTGGCAGATCTTGAGCGACGCCTCCAACAAGATCCCGACGAGCTCGGCCCGGACGTTGACTCGAAAGCTATGCTGGAAGAGGTTGACGATATGAAGGCTCGCGTTCTTCAGCGGACGCAAGAACGGTCCGAACGGCAGGACGAATTGCGAAAACTACTCAATTCTCTTGCAGATGCGTCAGGAGGTTGGAGCTGAGATGAACTACTTTCTAGTTGTCTACGACCGCTCGTCTGGAGCATCGACAGTCCGAAGGACTTTCAGTTCACAGGACCGCCCTCATGCCATGCAACTTCGTTTCGAGCTCGAGGATGAGTTCAGAAACGACCCCAACATCGAGATTGTGGTGCTGGGAGCCGACTCACAAGACAGTCTGATGCGTACACATTCGCGCTACTTCAAGAGCGCACAGGAAATGATCCTCGAGGTAAATTCCCACAAGTAGCGAGTCCTGGCCTTCAGGGCGGCGCCACGTCCGCGCCGTAACGGACGATGCAGAACTCTCGCAGCCTGGCGGCCAGGCCGACCATCGTCGCCGCCGCGTGGTGACTCGGCTCCCAGGCAGCGAACAGCTCGATCCTCAACGGTCCGTCCCGGCCGATGATCTCCAAGGGGTGCAGGTCGAACCGCGGATCGTCGGAGACCACGGCGACGCCGCGTCCTGCCGCGGCGAGCGCCTGGGCGACCTGCGGATTGCTGCAATCGACGACATGCTCGGTCGACAGAGCTGCGGCCTCCAGTGCGGAGTCGAGAATCTGTCGCGGTTTATATGTCCGACTGAGCGCCAGGATCGTCTCGGCCGCGAGCTCAGCGATCGGCACGGCGTCGCGACGATGCCACGGGTGGTCCGGGCGCACGTAGGCCCACACCGGCAACACCGCGACCGCGGCTCTGGCCAGTGACGCGGCCGGCGCCTCGGTCGCGAGCGCGAGATCTGCGCCCCGCCGTAGCCAGTCATAGGCCTCACTCGGATCGGACTCCAGCACCGTCGGCATCGGGTCGTCGGCCTCCAAGGTCGCGAGGAACGGCGCGATGACGTCGGTCAAGGTCGTGGTCGGCGTGGCGATCGTGAGACGTTCGAGCCGGCCGGCCGCATATGAACGAGCCGCGTCCTGCGCTCCCCGCGCCCGCCGCAGCACGTCCTCGGCATGCGGCAGGAATGCACGTCCCGCAGCACTGAGCCGCAGCCGGCCCGCCGACCGTACGAACAGGTCGACCCCCAGATCGCGCTCGAGTTGCCTCAGCTGCCGAGAGATCGCCGGCTGGGTCACATGGACGACGTCCGCAGCAGCGCTGACCGACCCGGAATCGGCCACCGCCACGAAGTATCCAAGCGTTCTCAGTTCCATGCCTAGTAAGCATAGCCTCGATCAAAATTGAGTATTGGACGGCATAGGACTAGCGCGGAACAATAGGGGTATGAGCGCCACTATCGAACAACGTCGTCAACTCGTCACGGCCCTGCCCGGGCCCCGCTCCGTCGAGCTGATGGCTCGCAAGAACGCCGCGGTCGCGGCCGGGATCGGGACCACGATGCCGGTGTTCGCGGTCGAAGCCGGCGGCGGAATCGTCAAGGACGTCGACGGCAACTCGCTGATCGACCTGGGGTCCGGCATCGCCGTGACGTCGGTCGGCAACAGCGCTCCCCGCGTCGTCGAGGCCGTCCAGGCGCAGGTCGAGGCCTTCACCCACACCTGCTTCATGGTCACCCCGTACGAGGGCTACGTCGCCGTCGCCGAGCAGCTCAACCGGCTGACGCCCGGTGATCACGAGAAGGTCTCGGCGCTGTTCAACTCCGGCGCCGAAGCCGTCGAGAACGCGATCAAGATCGCCCGTGCGCACACTAAGAAGCAGGCCGTCGTCGTCTTCGACCACGCCTACCACGGTCGCACCAACCTGACGATGGCCATGACGGCCAAGTCGATGCCCTACAAGAGTGGCTTCGGCCCGTTCGCGCCCGAGGTCTACCGTGCGCCGCTGTCATATCCCTACCGCGACGACAAGAACATCGACGGTCAGGCCGCCGCGAAGCGTGCGATCAACGTCATCGAGAAGCAGATCGGCGCCGACAACCTCGCCGCCGTCGTGATCGAGCCGATCCAGGGTGAGGGCGGCTTCATCGTCCCCGCCGACGGCTTCTTGGCTGCGATCGTCGACTGGTGCACCGTCAACGGCGTCGTGTTCGTCGCTGACGAGGTGCAGACCGGATTCGCCCGCACCGGCGCGATGTTCGCGTGCGACCGCGAAGGCATCGTGCCCGATCTGATCGTGACCGCGAAGGGCATCGCCGGCGGCCTGCCGTTGTCGGCCGTCACAGGTCGCGCCGACATCATGAATGCCTCGCACGTCAGCGGTTTGGGCGGAACCTACGGCGGCAACCCGCTGGCCTGCGCTGCGGCCCTCGCCACGATCGAGACGATCGAGGCCGACGGACTGATCGACCGGGCACTGGAGATCGAGCGGCTGATGCTCGACACTCTGAACCGGCTGCAGGCCGACGATGACCGTCTCGGTGATGTTCGCGGTCGCGGCGCCATGATCGCGGTAGAACTCGTGAAATCGGGTACCGACGAACCGGACGCCGATCTGGCCAAGAGCATCGCGAGCAGCGCTCACCAGCAAGGCGTGATCGTCTTGACGTGTGGAACCTACGGCAACGTGCTGCGATTCCTGCCACCTCTGGCCATCGGCGACGATCTGCTGACCGAGGCGCTCGACATCCTGATCAACCTCTTCAAGGAGACTGCACAGTGACCACTGACGTGTTCATCAACAATGAGTGGCTGGCCAGCGAAGGTGGCGAGTTCGACGTCGTCGACCCCGCGACCGGCGAGGCCTTCGCCCAGTCCTCCAACGGCACCGAAGCCGACGCCACCGCTGCGGTCGATGCTGCCGCTGCGGCTCTGCCGTCGTGGCGCAAGGTCGCACCGCGCGAGCGTGCCGAAATCTTGCGTCGGACGTTCGAGCTCATGATCCGCGACCGGGATGAGCTCGGTGCGCTGATCGCTGCCGAGAACGGCAAGTCGCTGTCCGACGCGATCGGCGAAGTCACGTACTCGGCGGAGTTCTTCCGCTGGTTCGCAGAAGAGGCTGTCCGGATGGGCGGCGACTACGGCACCGCGCCCGCCGGTGGCACCCGTACGCTCGTCACCCACCATCCGGTCGGTGTCGCAGCGCTCGTGACCCCGTGGAACTTCCCAGCCGCGATGGCTGCCCGCAAGATCGCCCCGGCCCTCGCGGCCGGTTGCACCGTCGTGCTCAAGCCCGCCTCGGAGACTCCGCTGACGGCCTTCGCGATCGCCAAGCTCATGGTCGAGGCCGGTGTGCCCGCCGGCGTCGTCAACATCGTGCCGTCGCGGTCGGCATCGAAGATCGTCGGTACCTGGATGGCAGACGAGCGGGTCCGCAAGATCTCGTTCACGGGCTCGACCGGAATCGGCCAGATGCTGCTCAAGCAGGCGGCCGACCGGGTCATCAACTCGTCGATGGAGCTGGGTGGCAACGCCCCGTTCATCGTGACCGAGGACGCCGACATCGACGCAGCCGTCGCGGGTGCCATGATCGCGAAGTTCCGCGGCGGGGGCCAGGCGTGCACCGCGGCCAACCGGCTGTACGTCCATGCCGACGTCGCCGAGGAGTTCACGGCCAAGCTCGGCGCCAAGGTCGAGGCGTTGACTGTCGGTCCGGCCAGCGAGGGTTCCGACATCGGCCCCTTGATCAATGCCAAGGCGGTCGACGAGATCACGGCACTGCTCGAGGACGCCGTCGCGGCGGGCGCGAAGATCGCCCACCAGTCGCCGATTCCGTCCGACAGCAAGGGCTTCTACTTCCCCCCGACGGTCTTGGTCGATGTTCCGGCCGACGCCTCGGTCGTGCAGGAGGAGATCTTCGGTCCCATCGCGCCGATCGTCACCTGGACGTCGGACGATGAGGTCATCGCGCTGGCCAACGGCACCGAGATGGGTCTTGCCGCCTACGTCTTCGCCGGGGAGTTGCAGCGCGCGATCCGCTTGAGCGAGCAGGTCGAAGCCGGCATGGTCGGCGTCAACCGCGGTCTGGTCTCCGATCCGGCGGCGCCGTTCGGTGGCATGAAGCAAAGCGGTATCGGCCGCGAGGGTGCCCGGGTCGGCATGGAGGAGTTCCAGGAGACCCAGTACATGAGCATCGCCTGGCCCGAGGCCTAATCCAGGGGTGGTTTCGAGGCTACGACCGCAAGCGGCCTCCGCACCTCAACCAACGGTGGTTGAGGTGCGGAGCGAAGCGGAGCCTCGAAACCCATGGGGTTAGTCGGCGATGTAGAACATCCGCTTGTTGACGAACTCGTCCATACCCAACGGGCCGAGCTCACGGCCGAAACCTGAGCGCTTGACCCCGCCGAACGGAATCTCAGCACCCTCACCGGCGGTCGTGTTGACGTTGGCCATGCCGACCTCGAGCCGCTGCGCCAACGACTCCGCCCGCTTCGGATCGGCGCTGAACACCGAACCACCCAAGCCATAGGCCGTGTCATTGGCCAAAGCCAGAGCCTCCTCGTCAGAACCGACCCTGTAGACCACGGCGACCGGCCCGAACAGCTCTTCGGAATACGCCCGCATGTCCTTGGTGATGCCGGTCAGCACCGCCGGCGAGTAGAACGCCGCCGGCCCCTCACCCAACACACCGCCGGCATGCAACGTCGCACCCTTATCGACCGCGTCCTGCACCTGCTCGGCCAATGACTCCGCGGCTGCACGTGACGACAACGGCGAGAACGACTCCAGCGCCAGTGCCTTCTCGGTCAACTTCCCGACGAAGTCGTCGAACAGGTCCTCCATCACGATCATCCGCTTGTTGGAGTTGCACGCCTGCCCCGTGTTGTACAT
>NZ_JBFUME010000007.1:0-117523 GCF_054049535.1 Aeromicrobium sp. P5_D10 | reverse complement strand
ATCCATGGTGGTTACGGTTACTCCAAGGAGTACGAGATCGAGCGTCTCTACCGTGAGGCCGCGTTCATGCTGATCGGTGAAGGCACCTCCGACATTCAGAAGATGATCATCGGACGCGCCCTCCTCAAGGAATACAAACTCTAAGGACGGCCGCGGCCTCGGCCGACTCAGCCGTTGCGACGAAGGCTGATGCGGTACGAGTAATGCTCCGGCAGGAAATGGCTCGTTGCGAGTTCGACTGCCTGCCCGTTGGTGTCGAGGTACAGGCGGTCGACCCGCAACAGGGGATGGCCGATATCGCATCCCAGGTAGGCGGCCTCCCTCTCGCCGGCCACCTCGACGGTGATGCTCTGCTGTGCTTCCGCGATGGGGTCCTTCAGCCGTGCGTCGATCAGCCCGATGATGGTCAGTTCGCTCTTGGCGCCCGCTGTCGTGAGTTCGGGAACGTCGATGAGTTCCCGGCCGACATGCGGCGGAAGGAACACTGTCGTGATGCAGAAGCGGGTGCCGTCGTGGGTGCGGACCAATTCGAGTCTGAATACTGCGTCAGACGTGAGACGCAGGCGCCCGGCGCTGATCAGGTCGACCCTTCGCGCGAGGGGTTCCAGGATCTCCATTCCGGTATCGTCCGACAGGCCCATGAGGTCGTCGACGGAACCGACCTGGCGGATGTAGCCGTCGCTCGCGGACTGGGCGAATGTGCCACGACCCGGGATGCGGTAGACCATGCCTTCGGACACGAGTTCTTGAAAAGCTCGACGGATGGTCTGACGACTCATCGAATAGTCGGCTGAGAGCTCTGCTTCGGTCGGCAGCCTTTGGCCGTCGCTGAAGGCGCCCTGCAGGATCTGCGCGCGCAATTCGCGCGCCACTCGACTGTAGCTCGACTCAGCGCGGGTGCTCATGGTTTTTACCTCGTCTGCTCTGGATTTCACTTCTCTCGCGAGTGGGACACGGTACCGCTGATTCATCGCCCCGGGGTTGGGGTCTGGTTGTCGCGATGTCCGTGCCATGTGGATCATTCTGCATTTGGCCGCACATGACAAGTCGCCACCCGGTCGAGACTCTCAGTCCCGGGGCCCGCGGATGGCGTCCATGATGTGGGGATAGCCCGCCGGGTCGACAAGCACGTCGATCAAGGAGGGGCCGTCGAGAGTCAGTACCTCCTCGAGGGCCTTGGTGAGGTCGTCTGGGGTGTCGGCTCTGCGTGACTCGATCTGCATGGCCGACGCGATGGCCGCGAAGTCGATGTCGCCGTACTTGATCGCGTTGGGCATACCGTGACCTTCGGGTTTGGCCTTGATCGCGATGAGGCTCAAAGCGCTGTCGTTGAACACCACGACGGCGATGGGCAGATCGAGCCGCGAGATCGTTTCGAGCTCTGCAAGAGCCATGCCGAGCCCGCCGTCGCCCACGAATGCGATGACCCGTTTGCCAGGATTGGCCAAGGAGGCGGCGATCGCTGCCGGTATCGAGAACCCCATCGTCGCCAAGCCGCTGGAGATGAGCGCGCCATCCACGAGATCGGTGTCCCACAGGGGCATCGCCACGAGCATGTGGGCGCCGGCGTCGACCGTTGCGATGGCGGATCGCGGTGCGGCTGCGCGGGTGCGCAGAACGACTTCCTGGGGAGTGAGACCGCGCTCGGCCACTGGCCCTGACAGCAGGCGGTCGCGGCCGATATTGCGTTCGGTGATCGCGAAGTCGGACGGCCATGTGTCCGTCAAGCTTCCCTCGAGATGTTTGACGAGTTCCGGGAGCGGCGCGACGAGCTCGATATCGGGGGAGTAGTAGGGGGAATCCTCGGCCCATTCGCTGAGACAGACCAACGGTGCTGCGTAGGGCCAAGCGTTGGGAATCAGCTCGATGGTGTCGAGGCCGATGGCGATGATGAGATCCGCGGCGTGCAGGACGGCCGACTCGGTGGTCGCCCCGGTCATCAGTCCGGCGAAATTGGGCCACGACTCGGGGACTACTCCCTTGGCCCGGTACGTGCACAGGGAGGGAATGCTGGTGCCGTCGAGGAGCTGACGGACCTGATCGGCGATGCCTCGAGCTGCCAGGCCGACGATGACGACCGGACGTTCGCTGACGCTCAGGAGCGACGCGAGCCGCGCGATCTCGTCGGCGGTGGGCGGTTCGGTCTCCCCTCGTGGGGGCGCGCCGAGGCTGGATGCGGCTGCGGGGTCGAAGTCGAGATGGACCGGACCCGCGGGGCTGGCTGCGGCGAGCCGGATGGCCTCGGCGGCAGTGCCGGCGGCATCGCCGGAGCCCGCTGTGCCACCGAGCTTGGCAACTGCCGCGAACAGCTCGTGCTGATCCAATCGCTGATGAGAGATCGTGGGCGCGTCCTTCTCGCTCACCGTGTCGGTGAGCATGATGAGTGGCTGCCGGTCGAGGAGAGCCTGTGCGACGCCGTTGACGGCGCTGGCGGCTCCGGGTCCTCGAGTCACGACGCTGGCGGTCGGGAGCTGGGTCAGGTCTCCATACGTCGCGGCCATGATCGTGGCAGCAGTCTCGGTGTGAGCCAGGACGAATCGGATGCCGGCGCCCTCAGCCGCGCCGACGATTTCAAGGTTGTTCCCGCCCCCCGGCACGCCGAACATATATCTGCTCCCAGCTCTGGCCAGTTCCTCCGCGACGGCCTTGGCTACTTCCGGTGCTCCCATGAGGCCTTGCTCCTTGCGTGCTCGGTGACAGGCGTCCAGCCGGTCAAATTTGTACGGCCATACTAACTATCAGGCGTCGTAAAAGCGATAGCCTTATCGAAGTCGCTGAGGTGGCCGGGAATCGAACGAGCCGCTCCGCCCCGCACCAAATCGGTTTAGGGCGAGTTCTCATGTGACGCTTGACACGCCTGAGAACGAGCCGTAACGTCATGCTTCGTATTGGCCGTACAAAGCTTGGCCGACATCGAAACGCACGGGCAGACCGTCGCAGCGGAACGGAGCTGAGGAATGAGCAACAGCGGAAAGCGTGTCATCGTCACTGGCGGGGCCTCGGGGATCGGGCGTGCCACGGTTGCGCTCCTGCGGGAGCAGGGTGCCTTGGTCGTCAACGTCGATCTTCGCGATCCGGGCGACGATCCGTCGTTCATCAAAGCCGATGTCGCCGACGGCGGATCGGTCGCGGACGCCGTGGCGCAGGCCGTCGAGCTGATGGGCGGACTGGACGCCGTCATCAATGTGGCCGGTATCCAGCGCTCCGGTGCCATCGAGGAACTCGACGAGGACGACTGGGATGACCAGCTCCGGGTCAATGTCCGCTCCTGCTTCCTGACCTCCAAATACGCAGTCCCGCACCTTCGAGCCGCCGGGGGAGGCGCGATCGTGACCACGGCATCGGCCGCCGGCGTGAAGGGCTTCCCGGGTATGACGGCCTACGGTGCGTCCAAGGGCGCGGTCATAGCCTTCACCCGGACGCTCGCGGTGGAGCTCGCCGGGGACAACATCCGTGCCAACAGCGTCTGCCCGGGCTGGGTCGACACTCCTTTCAACGATCCCGCGATCTCCTTCCGCGGCGGGGAGCAGGCGCACATCGAGGACATTAGAACGAGCGTGCCACTGGGTCGGCAGGCAGATCCGTCGGAGTTGGCGAGCTGGAATGCGTTCCTGATCTCGGACGAGGCCTCGTATATGACCGGTCAGGCCGTCTCCGTCGACGGAGGGACCAACGCGTGAGTACCGACAACGCCGCTCTTTCGCGCTCGCTGCTGCAGGGCGCGATCGATCTCCACATCCACACCGCGCCCGACATCTTCCCCCGATCGGTCTCGGCCATCGAGGCAGCCGAGGATGCGAAGGCGGCCGGTATGGAAGCCATTGTCGTCAAAAGCCACTCGACCGACACCGCCGCGAGGGCGGAGACGGCGCGCGCCATCGCGGACTTCCCGGTCTATGGCGGAATCGCGCTCAACTACCCGGTCGGTGGACTCAATCCCTACGCAGTCCTGGAGTCCGCCAAGCAAGGGGGCCGCATCGTGTGGCTCCCGACGCTGAGTGCCCGGCACTTCCTGGCCAACGCCGACAACGTCCCGACGTTGGAGGCCGAATCTCCTCTCACGAGCGAGGGCATCGTGGTGACCGACGACGCCGGCAACCTCAAGCCCGAGGTGGAGGACATCCTGCAGCTCATCAAACAGCACGACATGATCCTCTGCTCGGGTCACGTCTCTCCGGCCGAAGCCATCCTCGTCTTCAAGCGCGCCAAGGAGATCGGCATCGAACGGCTCATCGTGACGCATCCCCACGCGATGTTCGTGGGCGCGTCAGCCGAAGACATGAGCGAACTGGCCTCCCTCGGAGCCATGAACGAGATGCAGTACGCGTTCGTCACGAAGGTCATCGTTCCTCCACAGACCATGGGTCACATCGCATCGCTGATCCGCAAGGTCGGGGTCGAAGGCTGCCACCTGGCCACCGACGGTGGGCAGAAGGTCAACCCCCGCCCGGCCGAGGCCTTCCGGCTCTTCATCGAGGGGATGCTCGACGAAGGCCTGTCGGCGGACGAGCTCCGGTACATGACGTCCGAGGCGCCTCGGCGCCTCCTGTTCTGAATGGCTGGCTGACATGTCCGTTCTCCACCTGGCGATGTTCCGCTGGCAGCCCGAGGCGACTCAAGAACAGATCGACGCGTTCGAGCTCGCCCTCGCCGAGATGCCCGCCGCAGTCGGCTCCCTCGTGTCGTACCGCTACGGACCGGATCTCGGCCTGCGCGACGGCAACTTCGACTTCGGGGTTGTCGCCGAATTGGCCAGCGCCGACGAGATCCCCGGCTACCTCGACCATCCGGCGCATCTGCAGCTGGTCGAGGAGCACGTCAAACACATCTTGGCCGAGCGCAGGGCCGTCCAGTTCTCCCTGTGAGTCCTCCACGGATCTCACCGGTTTGAAAATCACGTCACAGGAGGAAGCATGACCGAACAACAGCACAACGAGAGCGAGGTCGCCGACGTACTGATCGTCGGCGCCGGGGCATCGGGTGCTTTCGCGGCTGTCGAGCTGTCGAAGGCCGGATTCAAAGTCGTCTGCCTTGAACAGGGCGACTGGACCTTGCGGACCGAATTCGCCGGAGACAAGCCCGAGTGGGAGCTCAAGGCGCAGAAGGACTGGCACCCCAACCCCAACAAGCGCGCCCGGTCGGCCGATTACCCGATCGATACGACCGACTCTGACGTCAACCCGTTGATGTTCAACGGTGTCGGTGGAAGCACGATCCTCTACGCCGCCCACTGGGTCCGGATGCTGCCGTCAGACTTCCAGGTCTTCTCCGATGACGGTGTCGCCGATGACTGGCCCATCTCGTACGAGGACCTTGCTCCCTACTACCGCAAGGCCGAGATCGCGATGGGCGTGTCGGGTCTGACCGGCGACCCGGCGTATCCGGATGAGCACAACTACCCCAATCCGCCCATGCCGCTGAACAAGATCGGCATGAAAGCTGCCCAGGGTCTGGACAAGCTCGGCTGGCACTGGTGGACGGGCCCGCAGGCAATCTCGGCTCGGCCATATCGTCACATGCAAGCGTGCGTCCGCCGCGGCACGTGCCTCACGGGGTGTCCCGAGGGCGCCAAGGCGTCCGTCGACGTGACGCACTGGACCGATGCCGTCCAGCAGGGCACCAAGCTCGTCACCGGAGCGCGGGTTCGCGAGGTCACGACCAATGCGAAGGGCCTCGCCACCGGCGCGATCTACATCGACCGCGATGGCGTGGAGCGTCACCAGAAGGCCAATGTCGTGATCATGGCGGCCAACGGGATCGGCACCGCCCGGTTGCTCCTGCTGTCGAAGTCGAATGCTCACCCCGATGGCCTCGGCAACTCGTCGGGTCTCGTCGGTCGACGACTCATGATGCACCCGTATGCGGCAGCCACGGGCGTCTACGACGAACCGCTCGAGAGCTGGCTGGGTCCTTCGGGCCACGCGATCCAGAGCTTTGAGTTCTATGAGACCGACACCAGCCGGGGATTCGTCCGCGGCGGCAAATGGCAGGTCATGCCCAGCGGCGGACCGCTCGGCCTTCGCGCCGGATACAGCGACAGTCCTCTCGAGGAGACGTGGGGAGCGAACTTCCACCGTCGCATCCGCAAGACGGTCGGCCGTTCGTTCGAATGGGGTATTACGGCCGAGGACCTGCCCGACTCCGAGAACCGGGTCGCCATCGACGGCGAACTGACCGACTCCGACGGTGTTCCGTCGCCCAAGATCATCTACAAGTCGTCCGAGAACACCACGAAGCTGATGGCCTTCAACCTCGAACGTGCCAAGGAGGCCCATGAGGCGGCCGGCGCGACCGAGGTGCACCTGACGCCGCTCATGCGGGACTGCGGCTGGCACATCATGGGCACGGCCCGCATGGGGCTGGATCCGAAGGACTCCGTGATCGACGAGTGGCACCAGTCCCACGATGTTCCCAACCTCTACGTCATCGACGGCAGCGCGTTCGTCACCTCGGCCTCGGCGAATCCGACCGCCACCATCACGGCACTCACTCTTCGGGCGATGGAACACCTCATCGCCAACCGTTCCAGTCAGGAGATCCCCGTATGACCGACATCGACAGCTCGATCCTGACCGAGGAGGAGCGTGCCATCTACGGACCCCGTGCTGACATCCTCATCCCCGATGCCGAGGGGATGCCCTCGGCGACCCAGGTCGGCGTGCACACCGAGTGGATCGACGTCGCCCTCGCGGCGCGCCCCGACCTCGTCAACGACTTCCACGCCTCGTTGGCGGTCGGTACGCAGGACGATCCACAGGGGGCCATCGAGCAGCTGCATCAGCAGGCGGAGCTGTTCGACGCGTTCAGCGTGCTGACAGCCGGCGCCTACCTGATGATTCCCGAGATCAAACAGCGCATCGGATACCCCGGGCAGGAGTCCCGGCCCATCTCCGGCGACGACGTTCCCCACTACATCGACATGCTCGAGACAGTTGTGCTGCGCGGGACGATATTCCGTCCCACCATCCAGACCACGTGACCCGATCCATCACCACCACCGAAAGGCATCACCCATGACCAACCTCAGCCTCGAAGACGCCCAGAAGGTCCTGCAGGCGACGCTTGCCAAGGCCACCGAGCTCGGCGCGCCCTCCAGCGTCGCGATCCTCGACTCGGGTCGTGAGCTGCTGGCATTCTCGCGTCAGGACGGTGCGCTGCTGGCATCGACCGAGCTGTCGCAGAACAAGGCCTTCACCGCGATCTCGATGCAGATGGCCACCGGCGACCTGGGCGACCTCGTCCAACCGGGTGCTCCGCTGTTCGGGCTGGGCAACGCCCAGTCGCGCCCGTTTGTCACCTTCGGGGGCGGCGTACCCATCGTCGTCGGCGGTGAGGTCGTGGGATCGGTCGGCGTCGCCGGCGGCAGCGCCGATCAAGACGCCGAGGCAGCGGCGGCCGGAGCCGCAGCCGTCGCTTGACCGACGTCACGCTGACCTCCGAGGCGCGGGACGAGATCCTCTCCGGTCGTCGCGGCGAGTCGGTGTTCCCATGGAGTGCGCCCGACCTCCGGTTCGGCATCGGCGCGGGCCGGGAGGTCGGGCACGAGTGCCGTCGACTCGGCATCCGCCGAGCGCTGGTCGTGAGTGACGAGAATGTCGCCTCGTCAGGGGGACTCGACGATGTGCGGACGGCTCTGGCCCGTGAGGGCATCGGTTTCGAGGTGTGGACCGGTGCCCAAACGGAGCCGACCGAGGCCTCGATTCTGCGTGCGATCCAGACCGTCGCTGGCATCGGCTTCGACGGCGTTGTCGCGGTGGGAGGTGGCAGTGTCATCGACACCGCCAAGCTCATCAACCTCCTGACGACGTGCGGCGGCGAGGTCCGCGAGTACGTCGCACCACCCCACGGGCCCGGCCGGCCGGTCGACGGTCCGTTGATGCCGATGATCGCGATGCCCACGACGGCCGGAACCGGGTCGGAGTGCACGTCGGTCGCGATGGTCGACCTCGACGTGTCGCACGTGAAGGCGGCGGTCTCGTACCCGTGTCTGCGACCCGACCTCGCGATCATCGACCCGCTCAACACCGTGACCTGTCCGCCGTCCGTCACCGCGTCGGCCGGCTACGACGCCGTGGTCCAGGCCCTCGAGTCGCTGACGTCCCTGCCGTATGACCAGCGGCCGCCCAGTTCATCCCCGGCGGATCGGCCCCGCTATTCGGGTGCCAATCCCGTGACCAGCATGTGGTGCCGGGAGGCGGTCCGTCTGTCGGGGCGGTTCCTGCGCCGCGTCGTCCTGGACGGCACCGACCTGCAGGCGCGTGAAGGAATGTCGCTCGCCGCGCTGTGTTCACGGCTCGGCAACGCTGGTGTCCACATCCCACACGCCAATGCATATGCCGTGGCCGGTGCTGTCCGGGACTACCGACCAGACGGCTTCCGGGTCGATCGTCCACTGGTGCCGCACGGTCAGTCCGTCATCGTGACAGCACCTGCTGCCTTCGACGCGATCCACCCCGCCGCGGCCCAGCCGCTCGACCAGGCCGCTGAGTTGCTCGGGATCAGCGAGCACGACCGTCATGAGGCGGGTGCAGGGGCGATCGGCAGGTGGCTGCGACAACTTCTGGCCGACACCGGCGGGCCCCGCGACCTGGGGCACTTCGGTCTCACGGCCGCGGACCTGCCCTCTCTGATCGACCGCGCTCTCGACCAACGGCGACTGTTGGCCTGCAGTCCTCAGCCCGTCACGCGCGAGCTGCTCGAAGGCGTCTTCTCGCGCTCGTTCGCCACGGACGCCCCTTCTCCGCCGTCCCTCAGTACCTGACCCGAAGGATTCACCATGACAGTCAGCACCCCACCCGACGTCGACTCGGCCGAGCTCCTGCGACGACTCGCGGACGTCCCGGCCGCAGTCCTGGCTTCGGCCCTCCTGACTCGCGGCTTCCGTAACGTCAGTGTCGACGGGCTCACCCGGTTGACGGCGGGAGACCGCATGGTCGGCGAGGCCGTCACGTTGCGATTCGTCCCTGCGCGAGAGGACCGGACGACGGGGACCGTCATCAGCAGCGCCCAGTACCCACAGCGCGCAGCCATCGAGGCGTGCGGGCCTGGAAAGGTGCTCGTCGTGGACGGCCGCGGCGTGACGTCTGCCGCGATCGGCGGCGAGGTCTACCTGACGCGGGTGGCAAGACTGGGCGCCGCGGGATACGTCGTCGACGGCAGTGTCCGCGACTCCGACGGGCTACGCGCTCTCGACCTGCCGGTGTACGCACGATCGACGGCGACGGCGCCCCACCACTCCAAACATGTGGCGGCTGACTGGAACGTCACCATCGGCGTCGGGAACGTGCTTGTCGAGCCCGGTGACTTCCTCATCGGCGACGAAGACGGCGTCACAGTGGTGCCGCGTGCCGTCGCTGCCGAGGTCGTGGCCGCTGCGGAGGAGCTGCTCGCACTGGAGACGTTCGTCCTGGATCGCATCCGGGAAGGAGCGCCGTTGGACGGCACCTTTCCTCCTGACGAGGCCACGCGCGCCGCCTTCGCCGCATCGCGTGCCGTTGCAGCGTCTCAGGGCTTCGATGAGTGACGCCGAGAGACGTTTACAGAGTTTATCCCTGTTTATCGGAATCCGATAAACAGGGATAAAGAAGATAAACTGCCGAATATGGACCCGATCCTCAACCCCTATACGCCAAACGCTGGTGCCCAGCCGCCCGCCGTGCTCGGTCGCGATGCGCAGCTCAAGACTTTCGACCTACTTCTTCGCCGGATGAGTGCAGGGCGTACTGAGCAGTCGATGATCATCACGGGACTCCGCGGAGTCGGCAAGACCGTGCTGTTGGGACGGTTTCGCACCAAAGCTCATGAGCTCGATTGGGTCGTGGTTGAGCGTGAAGTGTCCAAGCACGACGACGAGCAATTTCGGCGGCAGATGGTGAGCGCCATCCGCACCTCACTATTCGAGATGTCGCCGAAGGCCCGCTGGAGTGACCGGATGCAGCGAGCCGCGGCAGTGCTGAAATCATTCAGCGTCTCGGTTGACCCCACTGGAACTTTGACCGGTGGGATCGAAGTCGATGCGGCCCAAGGCTTTGCCGACCAGCAAGAGCTGCAGGCTGATCTCACGGACCTTTTCGTGGCAGTGGGGGAAGCAGCAAAGGATGCCGACAAAGGACTCGTGCTGCTGTTCGACGAGGTTCAGTTCCTCTCGACGACCCAATGGGAGGCGCTGATCTCGGCACTTCATAAGACAGTTCAGCGGGGGCTTCCGGTGACGATGGTGGGTGCGGGCCTCCCGCAGATCGCCGAGCTGGCCGGCGACGCAAAGTCCTATTCCGAGCGACTGTTCAAGTTCCCACGGATAGGAAACCTTGAAGACCAAGACGCACGCGCTGCACTGGCTGAACCTGCCCAGGTCGAGGGCGCGGACTATAGCGACGAGGCCCTCGACCTGGCGATCGAGGTTACCGGCGGCTACCCGTACTTCCTCCAAGAGCTCGGCTACGCCGTATGGGCAGTTGCGGATGGACCGAAGATCACTAAAGAGGACATCGCCCTGGCCGTCCCGACCTACGAGGCGAAACTCGACGAGTCATTCTTTCGTGTGCGATTGGACCGTGCCACAGAAATGGAGCGTATCTACCTGCGAGCGATGGCAGAACTTGGTCCTGACGCCCAGAAGGCGCAAGACGTAGCCGCAGTCATTGGGCGCAAGTCGACCCAAATGGGTCCCACACGGGCCCAACTGATCAACATGGGGCTGCTCTACACCCCCGAGCACGGGTATGCAGCGTTTACTGTGCCGCACTTCGACAAGTTCCTGCTCCGGGCCATCCCGGAACTCATCATGCCCTCCGCCAGCTCGAAGAGGGTCCGGAGAGAGAGCGACTAGCTCTGCCCGGTGCGTAGCCAGGCAGCGAGCTCGACGTTCGCTGTTCAGAAGACACCGACCTCGCAGCGTGGTTCCATCAGGGGCAAGGATGTCCGGACGGGTGAAGTCGAGGTGCGCGGTGGGTAGGCGAGTCCTGGTGACAGATGCCAACGGCAGCTACGACCTCGTTGAGGCGCAGGCGCCGGATGAGGAGCACCTGAGGGAGACGATGAGAAGTCACCCGCTACTCGTTCCGCTGGACGATCTGGGGCTTGCTGGACCGCTGCTCGTCGTCGGGCGGGAGACCCAACTGGCCTCTGGGCGAATCGACCTTCTGGGACTGTCTCGCTCCGGTGAGGTGGTGATCGCCGAGTTCAAGACGGGGACTCAGAACAGCGACTTTCGCCACGTGCTCAGTCAACTGATCGACTATGGATCCGATCTGTGGCGTATGCCGGTCGTGGACTTCGAAGACGGCGTCGTGCGTCGCTACTTTCGGGAGGCTCCCTCCGAGGTGAAGTACGCCGGTAAGTCGCTTGCGGAGGTCGCGACACGTCACTGGGGGCTTTCGCCGACGGAGAAGGACGAGTTTCTGTCGAGGCTGGGTGCCGTGCTGGCAGACGGCGACTTCAACTTCGTGGTGGTGTCGCAGAACTACAGGGACTCCGTCATTACCAGCGCAGATTATCTCAACGCGACGTCGCGTGCTGGCCGGTTCCACCTGGTCCAGATGACGATGCTCAGCGGCGGAGAAATGACGGCGTACTCGGCGCAGGTCGTGGCCACGAGCCGGCCGATCAAGAGTGGGGCAGCAAGTCCACAGGCTGTCATCGATGAGGCAGAATTTCTGAACGCGCTCGATGGTGAGACATACCGGTCCGCCATGCGCGACTTCTTCGCTTCGCTGAGGTCGATGGGTATCAGGTTCAGATGGGGCTCGAAGGGCACATCGATCAGGATCGACAACCCCGACCGCACAGAACCGATCTCGATCGGCTGGGCATTCCCGGACGGTGCCAGTTGGCTGGGCGTGCGTCATCTCAGTCTCGGATACGACATCGCCTCTGCGCAGAGCACACCAACGATCTCGGAGGCGTTGAGGACTTATGTCTCCGAGATCGAAGCAATCGGGGCCGGCACTGAAATCAGAACCAAGAACGTGACAGGCAGAACATTTGTGCCGGCAGAGGTCCCGGGGGCGATGGCCGCAATCGTCGAAGCTATCGAACGGCTTCGGGATGCGGTGAACGAACTCATGTGAGAGACAGTCCTGGTAGGGGGGCAGTGCTGCCTCGGTACGCCTTTCCTCCGCGAAGAGGGTTGGAACGCTTCACGATTTGAATGGAAGTGAGATGCCGACGATGGACAACGAGATATCAGTACAGCTCAAGCGGCTCGACGAGCATCGAATTCGCGTGCTCGTGTCAGGCGCGCCTCCAGACGCAGTGGCGTGGGCGAATGGATGGGAAGCCGTCGGGAATGGGGACGGCCCCTTTTCCTTCAACTGCATGGCGTACAGCGATCTCACGGTGGGCATCGTGGTTACCGCGCACGGCCGTCGTTCGGGGTTCCATGCCTCGGTGGCCGATCTGCGCATGGGGGACACCCTCCGGGCCGCGCCGGACGGCTACAACCCGGCCACCCTCGATTGATCGCAAACGGGAGCAGGACCCAGCAAGACCCCCGCCTCGGCGGGGGTCTTGCTCTTGGCTCAGCGCGCGGACTTGACCCTGATCGTGAACGGCGATGAATACGAGCTGCGGGCGCGGACGCTGCCGTAGTAGTAGGCGCGGACCTTGTGCTTGCCCTTGCCGAGCTTCTTGGTGATGCGGATCTTGGCGTTGCCACCTGAGAGCGTCTTCGTGCCGATGACGCGGGTGCCCTTCTTGAGGACGACCTTGCCGATCGGAGTCGTCCCGGAGGCGCGGACCTTGACCGTCACGTAGACGCGTCGCTTCTTGTCGGTCTTCCTGGAGACAGTCTTCTTGTAGCCGTAGGTCCTCGACGGCAGGGTTGTGTAGGCCCAGAGTTCGTTGCCGTGCGTCGGGTCGCCAGCGGTGAAGAAGAGTGTGTTGCCGACGACGCTGATGGGGGAGGGGAACGAGCTTCCCGCGCCGGCTATGCCGTCTCCTCGGCGCACGGTTCCGGCCGACGTGCCGTTGCTCGACCACAGTTCGCCGCCGTGTGTTGTCGTGTAGGCAGGGAAGACGAGCGTCGAGCCGACTCGCCGGAAACTTCCGGGTTCGGCGTGACAGGCCCCGGGGCAGATGTCCTTGACCAGATGCGTCGTGCCTTGGGTTCCCTTGGTCGCCCACATCTCCGTCCCGGTGCCTGCGCTGTACGCCTGGAAGTAGACCGCGCCGTTGAATACCGTGAAATCGTGAGGATTGCTTCCCGCAGGGCCCGATTGGACCTCGAGGGGCATGGTTCCCAGCTGCGTGCCGTCGCTGATCCACGGCTCTTCTCCCACGCCGGGACTGCTCGCCTGGAACACCGCCCGACTGCCGTAGGCGACGATTTCGAACGGGTCGCTGCCAGCGGGTCCCGCTGCGAGATCGGCGACTCGGTGGGTGCTCAGGGAGCCGCCGTCGGTGACCCAGAGCTCATTGCCGTTGAGCACATCGGTCGCGGCGAAGAAGATCTTCGAGCCCACACGCGTCAGACCGTGCGGATTCGAATCCGCGCCGGCGTCCGGGTTGATGTTGTTGAGCTGCTTCGTGCCGGCCTCGGTGCCGTCACTGACCCAAGGCTCCTTGCCCGCTTTCGCATTGGCCTCAGCGCTGAAGATGACTCGGCCGTTACTGAGCGCGACGATCTCGGTGATGCCCGACTCGGCACCCACCGCAGTGTCGTTGATATCCCTGACGAGGCGTGTGCCGGTCGGGGTGCCATCTGTCTTCCAGAGTTCGCGGCCGGTGAACGTGGTTGTCGCTTCCATGAACAAGGTGGCACCGGAGACCGCGAAGCCTCGTGGGGACGAGCCCGCATTGCCGGGGGCGATGTCTTTGACGAGTTTGGTGCCGGCTGTGGTGCCGTCAGTGACCCACAGCTCAGTTCCGTGGGTCGAGTCCGACGCAGCGAAGTACACCTTGCCCCGAAAGGAGATGAAACTGGCGGGATTGGACGTGCCGAGCGGGTCGATGTCTTTGATCAACCTGGTGCCGGCCGCGGTTCCGTCAGTGATCCAGAGCTCTTTGCCGAGGCCGGCCTTCTGCGCAGCGAAGACCAGCTGATTGCCGAGCACCGCGGAGTCGTCTTCATCGACGCCCGAGGAGATGCCGCCGGGAACCAGATCCTTGAGCAGGTGCGGCACGGCGTCGAAGTCAGAAGCCGAGGCGGGGGTGGTCAAGAGACCGAATGTGAGCGCACCGACTGCGGCGGCTGAGAGGAGCTTCTTCATGTTATTTCACCTTGATCGTGATGGGGGATGAGTACGAGCTGCGGGCGCGGACGCTGCCGTAGTAGTAGGCGCGGACCTTGTGCTTGCCCTTGCCGAGCTTCTTGGTGATGCGGATCTTGGCGTTGCCGCCCGACAGCGTCTTCGTGCCGACGATGTGGGAGCCCTTCTTGAGGACGACCTTGCCGATCGGAGTTGTCCCGGAGGCGCGGACCTTGACCGTCACGTAGATCTTCCGCTTGGCAGCGCTCTTGCGGCTGACGGTCTTCTTGTAGCCCCTCGTCGTGGACGACAAGGTCGTGTACGCCCACAGCTCTTCACCGCGGGTACCGTCGTCGGCGGCGAAGAACAGTGTGTTGGCAACGGCAGCGAGAGGCCGTGGCTGTGAGCCGTTTCCGGTGCGGGACAGGTCTCGGGTCATCCGCGTGCCTGTCGCTGTGCCATTGGTCTGCCAGAGCTCTGTACCAGCCGTATCGCTGTGGGCCGAGAAGAACAAGGTGCCGCCGACCACCGACATCGGTTTCGGCTGGCTCTCCTGGGCGCCGTTGTCGGCGGTGACTCGGGTCGTCTTGGCCAGCGTGCCGTCGGTGACCCAGAGCCGGTTCTTTCCCGGTGCCTCGGACGCGGAGAAGTAGATTCTTCCGCGGAAGATCGTCAGGTCGCGGGGATCAGCTGACGCCGGGCCCTGACGGATGTCCTTGATCAGCGCGGTTCCCGCGTCGTCTCCGTCGGTGATCCACAACTCCTCGCCAGTAGAGGGGTTCTCGGCGGTGAAAATCAGCTTGCTGCCGTATGCCACGAGTCTCTTGGGATTGTTGAAGTTCGCCGTCGACGCCTGGAACGAGGTGTCTCCATCTGTCACGAAGAGGGTTCGACCACCGCCGCTAGGGTGCGCGGCGAAGTAGAGCTTGGTGCCGATCGGTGTGAACTCGTCGGGGAAGGAGCCTTGCGAGTCGACAGCGATATTGCCGACGCTGTGAGTTCCGGCGGGTGTTCCATCGCTGACCCAGGGTTCTGCACCGGCAGAATCCTTGGCTCGGAACGCCACCCGGTTGCCCCAGCGGGTCAGGTGCATGATCTCGGCGTCGGCCTGTCCTGGTGCGATTTCCTTGACGAGCTTCGGGGCAGCGGATGAGCCGTCGTACACCCAAAGTTCTTGGCCGAGGTCGACTGAGGACGCGGTGAAGAACAACTTGTTGCCCGCCACCACGAACTGTTCGGGATAGGAACTGTCATTTCCGCCGGCGATGTTGAGGACCAGTGTGGTGCCGCTGGCAGTGCCGTCGGTGCGCCAGAGCTCCGTGCCATGGGAGTCGTCGCCGGCCGAGAAGTAGACCTTGCCCTGAAAGGCGGTGAAGCCGATCGGCGAGGAATCGTTGAGGCCGCTGCGGACGTCGCGCAGCAGCTTGGTGCCGGCGGTGGTGCCGTCACTGATCCATGGCTCGTGCCCCGAGGAGACGGTTCCGGCGCGGTAGATGAGCTTGGAACCGAACGCAATGGCCTCGGCAGGGTGGGACCCTGCTGGGCCGGGGGCCCCGTCCCGGACGAGGTGGGGGATCGAGTCGAAGTCCCCGGCCGAGGCGGGGAGAGCGAGCGATCCGAGCGTGAGTGCGCCCAGAGCTAGCACCGACAGGGTTCTGCGCATGACGTGGCCTTTGATGGTTGATTTCAGCTCTGACTCAGGGGAAATCGCTGAGCAAAGGTCGTACTGGTTCGGTCACGCTAACAGGATTCAGAGCATTTGACTAGAGGAGCTCTGTATTCAATACATGATCTATGTAGTTAGTTGGCGGATCGCAACAATTGCCGACCCTCGAATCCGGTGGTGCGACGATGTATGCATGGCAAAGGCTCCTCTGGACCCAGAGACCGGACGTAGGCGTCGCGGACGTCCGCCGGCGCTGAATGTCGACATGATCGCGGCGGCGGCGCTGGCCGAACTCGAGCACCTGAGTGTCGCGGCGGTGGCGCGCCGACTGGGGGTCGCGCAGGGCGGGATCTACCATCACGTGGCGGGGCGGTCCGATCTCGTCCGGTTGGCGGCCGACGAGGCACTGCGTGACTGGCCCGGCCCCGATCGCGGTTTGCCGTGGCGTGATCTGCTGCACGCCTATGCCTACGCTCTGTGGCAATGTCTGTGGCAGCACCCTGGTCTGGAAGACGCTATCCAGGCTTTGACCGAACCGCCGCCTCGGTTGGCCGCCGTGGTGAGTGATGTCGTCGAGTTGCTCATGGCTGAGGGCGTCGAGCAGCAGACGGCGCGCGATGCCGTTTTGCTGGTCACCCATCTGGCCCACGACGAAGCGCGATGGGCGCGCATGTCTGACCCGCAGGAACCGAATACGGACCGCCTCCTGCGACGAGTCGACCTCGTGCTCGATGGCGTCCAGTTGCGGATCGAGAGACCGGGATCACACGACTCAAAGTGACAACTTAGGTAAACCTTCCCTATTATCGAGACATGTTCAATAAAGGCATGTCCCGGTTGTTCCCTGTCGTCCTCGCGCTCGTTGTCCTGTCCGCCTGTGGCTCAAGTGATGACAGGGAGGCAGGGCCTGCCAGCACGCGAACCGTCAGCGACGCGCTCGGCGAACAGACCATTCCGGCCGATCCGCAGCGAATCCTGGCGCTCGACGAGCACAGCGCGATGGCCATGATGGTTGTCGGAGTCAAGCCACAGCTCGTGTACGCCACCGTCAGTTCCCAAACGTCTGCTGCGATCCTGCGTGAGGCGGGTGTCGAGATTGTCGACGAACCCGAGTTCCTGAGCGCGCCCGATCTCGAGCAGGTTGTGGCCGACAAACCGGACCTGATCGTCATGAGCGAGGCAGGCCCGCTCCCGCAGTCGATCGACGCGTTCCGCAAGATCGCTCCAGCAGTGGTCCTGTCGTACGGCAAAGGCTGGCAGGCAGCTCTGGAAGAGTCGGCCGAGGTCTTCGACGCGCAGGCTGCCGGCAAGCGGGTCAAAGCAGTCATGGATCGGCGCATCGGACAGCTGAACCAAGCACTGCCCGACGATGGCTCGCTCTCCATCACATTCGGCTACCAGGACACCCTGGACTTCCCGTCCCCGTCGGCCCCGATGTCGCTGCTGATCGAAGAGCTGGGCCTGACCCGACCGGAGGCCGAACAGACCAGCACGGGGGAGAAGGCAGGTGAGTTCATCGTGCCGTTCTCGGCCGAACGGCTGGATGATCACGATGCGACACGCATGGCGATCCTGTCGGGCACCTACTACGACAGCGCGCTGGTGCGTGATCAACCGGTCTTCGCGACGATGGATGTTGCAGCCGACAAGCGTGCGGCCGACGTCGACGGCGAGACGTGGTGGGGCAACAGCGTCTTCACGAGCTGGTGGATCCTCGATGACGTCGAAGCCATGTTCCTCGGCAAGAGCAAGGTCGGCGCGGTGGACGATGCGGTGACCCGGTGGAATGGTCTTCAGGACGCGCTCTCATGACGGACGGCTCGGCCGCGCTGCGCGGCCTTCTACGCCCCGTGAGGACGTCGACCCGAGTGGCGGTCGGGGTACAGGTGATCGGCGCGATCGCCGAGATCGTCCCTTTCATCGCCATAGCGGCGATCGCCAGAGAGCTGTTGGCAGGAGGTGCGGACGAGTCGCGGCTGCGGATGATTGCGCTCATCGTCGTCGTGGCTCTGGGCGTGCGAGCGCTGTGTGCCGGCGGGGCCATCATGATCACGCATTTCTCCGATGCGGCTCTCCAGGCGATCTTGCGGCGCAGGCTTGTCGCGCACTTCGGCCGGATGCCGCTCGGCTGGTTCGACCGGCACGCGTCGGGCGAGGTGAAGAAGGCAACCGATGACGATATCCATGCCCTGCACTACCTCGTGGCCCATAGCGCGGTAGAGACCACCGCCGGAGTTGCCGTGCCTCTGGTCGGGCTGGGCTACTTGGTGACACTCGATTGGCGGCTCGCGCTCGTGGCAGTGCTGCCTCTGCCGTTATATGCGATCGCTTTCGCGATCATGATGCGCGACGGCACGGAGATGATGGCGCGAATGAGTGAGGGAACCTCACGCGTCAACACCGCGATCGTCGAGTTCGTTCAGGGCATCGCCGTGGTCAAGACCTTCGGCCGTGCGGGGGAGGCGCACGCCGCGTACCGGGACGCCACACGCGACTTCAGTGGCTTCTTCGCCGCGTGGGTCCGACCGATGATGCGGCTGGAGGCGGTGTCGTCGATGGTGCTCGCGCCAGCTGTCGTCCTCGTACTCAACCTGTCGCTCGGCTTGGCGTTCTGGTCGGCAGGCTGGGTCAGTGCGATCGATGTGCTGGCCGCATCGATGGTTGCGCTGGTCATTCCGGCGTCCGTCATGACGCTGAGCCGGGGGATGCAGGGGCGGGCACAGGCTCGTGAGGCGGCCATGCGGCTTGTACGACTACTCGACCAACCGCTGACGGTCGAGCCGATCCGACCCTCTGTCCCGGCGGACGCTGGTATTGAGATCAGTGGAGCTTCATTCTCCTACGACGACGGAGGTGAGGCGCTGACGGACGTGTCGATGCGACTGGATCCAGGCACTGTGACGGCGCTGGTCGGGCCGTCAGGATCAGGTAAGTCGACTCTGGCCGGACTGGTCTTGAGATTCCACGATCCCGACACCGGATCAGTCATGATCGGCGGCGTCGACGTGCGGCAGATCGCGGCTGCCGACCTCTATTCGAGGGTCGGGTTCGTCCTTCAGAATGTTCAACTGCTGGCGACGTCGATCGCCGACAACATCGCTCTGGGACGCCCTGAGGCAACGCGGGGCGAGGTGGAACACGTCGCGCGAGAGGCGCAGATTCACGATCGCATCATGGCGTTGCCGCGTGGCTACGACTCAGTCATAGGCGATGATGCGAATCTGTCGGGAGGTGAGGCGCAACGCGTATCGATCGCTCGTGCCATGCTGCACGATCCGGAGATCCTGGTGCTCGATGAGGCCACGGCCTTCGCCGATCCCGATGTCGAGGCCGCCGTGCAGGCCGGGCTGACCCGGCTGGTCGAGGGGCGCACGCTCCTGGTCATCGCACACCGGCTCGACACGATCGTCGGCGCCGACCAGATCGCCGTGCTCGACCGGGGGCGGCTGGTCGAATGCGGTCCTCACGATGTGCTCATGGAAAACCACGGAACCTATCGGTCGATGTGGACTTCGTTGGAAGGTGCCCGCGCATGATTCGGGATCTGTTGGCCGTACTCGATCCTGCTCAGCGCAAAGTCGCGTATGTGACTCTCGCCTGGATGGTGCTGGACGCCGTGCTTCAGGGGATCGCGGTATCGATGCTGGTGCCGATCCTTGTGGCTTTGTTCGACGGTGACACGAGCCGGGCGATCATGTGGTTGGCCGTCTCTGCGGGGTTCGCAGTTCTCGCCCTTGTCGCGCACTACGTGCAGGCGATGCGCAACTTCGAACTGGCGATCGCGATTCTCGACACGCTCCGTGACCGGCTGGGCGAGCACGTGACCCGGCTGCCTCTCGGCTGGTTCTCCGGCGGAACTGCGGGCCGGCTCAGTCGGATCGGCTCGAGCGGGGTCATGTCGGTGTGCCAGAGCATCGCGCACCTGCTGCAGCCGCTGGTCGCGGGAATTGCCACGCCTGCGGTGATCTGGGTGTTCCTGGTCGTGTACGAGTGGCGCCTGGCGCTGGTCGTCATCGTGGCCGTGCCGATCCTGTGGTGGTGTTTCCGGTTCTCTGCCCGTGCACTCGAGCGCTCCGACGAGGCCGCTCATGCTGCGGGGACGGCTGCCAGCTCGGCAGTATTGGAATTCGCGCGATGCCAGCAGGTTTTGCGGGCCTTCGGACGAACGTCGGGCGATACCTACGCACCTCTCGAGCAGGCGATCGAATGCCAGCACCGTGCAGGCAAGCACCAGCTCTGGATGACGATTCCGGGGATGGCGCTGACGGGCCTCACCCTGCAGGTGATGTTCTCCGTCGTGACGCTGCTCGGAGTGTGGCTGGCCGTGCGGGGAGAAGTTGACGACGTGGTGCTCGTGGCCGTGTTGGCGCTGCTCGCGCGGTTCATCGGGCCCCTCGCGATGGTCGCCGAACTGTCCGGCGGGCTGCGCATGGCACGCAGCGATCTGCGGCGCGTCCGTGAAGTGCTCGACGCGGATCTGTTGCCGGAACCGTCGGAGTCCGAGCAGAGGATCCGGCCCGGAATGGTCGAGCTCGATCAGGTGACGTTCTCGTATGGCGCCGCGGAGGTTCTCCACGGGGTCAGTTTGCGAGCTGAGCGCGGAACTGTCACCGCGATCGTCGGTGCTTCTGGCTCCGGGAAGTCGACAGTCACTCGCCTCATCGCCCGTTTCTGGGACGTCGATGGTGGAAGCGTCCGCGTCGGGGGCGTTGACGTCCGGCGACAACGCACAGAGGACCTGATGTCTCAGATCGCCTTGGTGTTCCAGGATGTCTATCTCTTCGACGGAACCTTGCGCGCGAACGTACTGCTCGGCCGTCCTGAAGCCAGCGCTGACGAGATCGAGGAGGTGGCCAGGCTCTCAGGCGTTGACGAGATCATCGCCAGGTTGCCGGACGGGTGGGACACGAGGGTCGGCGAGGGCGGATCCAGGTTGTCAGGCGGTGAACGCCAGCGGGTGTCGATCGCCCGCGCTCTGCTCAAATGTGCACAGGTCGTGATCCTGGATGAGGCGACCGCGGCACTGGACCCGGCCAATGAGTTCTTGATCCGCCGCTCGATCGCCGAACTGTCCCGACTCAGCACGGTGATTGTCGTGGCTCACACCCCAGCGATGATCATGCTGGCCGATCAGATCGTCGTGCTCGACAATGGCCACATCGTCGAACAGGGAACGCGCGAGAGGCTGCTCCACAGTGGTGGGGCGTTCGCCGAGATGTTCCGAGAACGTGAGCAGATCGCGTCGTGGCGACTGGCGGGTTCGGGGTCGTGACCCGTCGGTCATTCCCCCCAGGCCAACGAGAACACTTCGAAGGGTGCCGCGTGGGTGACTCCGAGACGTGATCCGTTCGGCTTCGACATCCCTTCGAGCATCTCTGCGGGGTCGAAGTTCTCCCAGCCGAGTCCGTCGATGTAGGCCTTGTGAGCCTTGAGCGATTCCACGCCACGCTCGAATGTGTCGGTGGTGTCGACTGCGTGTGCACTGTCGGGTGAGCCAGCCGCCCAGACCTGTTTGACCCCGCCCCACGGTTCAAGGCCCTCAACGATCTGTTCGGTGAAGACCCAGCGGTTGCCGGCATCACCTGCCGCGTTGAGGCTGGCCCGTCCGACCGCCATGTGATCGGGCTGATTGGGCGCCGAGCCGCCCCACGTCTCGCGGAAGTTGTTGGTGATGATGATCTCCGGCCGGTGGGTGCGCACAGCCCGAGTGATCGCGCGGCGCAGCGACACGCCGTATTCGAGCACGCCGTCGGGCAGGCCGAGGAAGTCGACGGTGTCGACGCCGACGATCTTGGCCGACGCGATTTGTTCGTCCATCCGGACCTTGCGGCATTCGTCGGGTGCGAGGCCGTCGATTCCCGCCTCGCCGCTTGTGACCATGCAGTACACGATCGTCTTGCCCTGGTCGGTCCAACGCGCGATCGCGGCCGCAGCGCCGAACTCGACGTCATCAGGATGTGCCACGACGACGAGCGCGCGTTCCCAGGTCTCGTCGACCGGCTCAAAAGGTTTCGGCTTCATGACGTCAGGCTAAGCCCGCAGAGGCCTGTTGGCAGCCTCATTCAGCCTTTTACGGCGATGCCAAGGTGTGCCGCCAGTAGTGGAGCAAGTAGCGACAGCTGCATATCGCTGATGGTGGCGCCCCTCAAGGACGCGATCCCGTCGATCTGCCGCAGCTCCAATCCTCGAAGGTCGACGTTGGACAGCGAGGCTCCGGTCAGGCTGAGGACGCCCACCTGACAATCGACGAACTGCACCCGTTCGAGTTTTGCCGACGCGAGGTCGAGCTCCTCGATCGTGCAGGAATCGAATCTGACGTCGACCAGTTCGGAGCCGCGCAGATTGATGAATCCGAGTTTGGAATGGGAGACTTCGACTGATCTCCACCGAGTGTCGTACAGATCGGCCGATCCCAACCGCGAGCGGCCGATCGAGACATCGGTGAACCGGGTGCGGGCGGCCGTGAACACCGGTGCATTGAGCTGCTCGATCGTGGCGTCGCTGAAACTTGCCGATCGAAAGTTGGTCTCGTGAGCCGACAGCCCGTCGATCGCGCACTCGGTGATCGTGACGGCGGCCAGATTTCGCCCGTCGAGCACCAGGCTCTCGAAGCTGAGTCCTTCAGCGAGGGCACCGGGCTCCAAATCATCGGCCGTGCCCGGTGAGAGATCGGCCAGTTTGACGGGGTCTATGCGGGGGAGAAGCGGGTTTCGGGAGGCGGGGGATGGTATGAGGGGACTCTAGGCGGCTCCGACGACAGATCAGCGAGCCATGTGTAGACAGCGCCGAATCGGGGTAAGGAGACAGTATGGTTTTAGTTCTTCTGCTGATTCTTCTGGCCCTCGTTACCGGCGTCCTCGGCGCGATCATCAAGGGCGCGTTCTGGCTGTTCATCTTGACCGTGGTCTTCCTGGTGGGCGCATTCTTCGTCGGTCGATCTTCGCGCGCTTCCTAGCCAATTTGTAGGAGCGGGAGTGCCGTACTCTTGCGGACATGCAGGTACCCGACCGCGTACAGCGAGTCCTCCGGAAGTTCAACGTGCAAATCACGCACTACACCTTCACCCCTGCATCGCGGCGTGCTCGAATTCTCGCCGACTATGGCATCGCCGACTTGATCGACGTCGGAGCCAACACCGGGCAGTACGCGCAGGAAGTGCGATCTCATGGGTATGCCGGCAGGCTGTGGTCATTCGAGCCGTTGGGGGCGCCCTACGCGCTACTCGCCGCATCGGCAGCGGAGGACCCCGCTTGGCGATCGTTCAAGACAGCCGTCAGTGACCGACGAGCTGATCTCGTGCTGCATGTCTCGGAGGACGACACGTTCTCGTCCGCGATCCCGCTGGCATCGTCCGAGGGTCGCCCTGCTGCAGTTCAAGTAGGAACCGAGACGGTCCAGGCCGATACTCTCGACAACATCGTGCCGACCTTGGGTGATCTCCAGGGCCCACTTGGACTCAAAGTCGACGTTCAGGGACACGAGAGCGCAGTATTCGCCGGCGCGACCGAGACGCTGAAGCGGGCTGAGTTCCTCGAGTTCGAAATGTCGTGTGTCGAGATCTATCAGGGTCAGGATCTCCTGCCCGCAATGATGCAGCAGATGTACGACCAGGGATTCGTACTTGCCCACCAAGATCCCGCTTGGGTGATGGACAACGGGCGCAGCCTGCAAATGAACGGCATCTTTGTGAGGTCGACAACCTGACGGCTGCTCGGTTGCCGGGGCACATGTCGACTCAAACCCCGCACCGGTACGCTCAATCTTGCGGAAACACCCTCGGTACTCAGAGGGGATTCTCGCCCAGGGGCGGTAGCTCAGCTGGTTAGAGCACGGGACTCATAATCCCTTGGTCGCGGGTTCGAGCCCCGCCCGCCCTACAAGTGTGGCCCCGCAAGGCCGGATCGACCTGATTTGCTTTCCCTGTGGAAGTGACTATGGTCCGGAGCATGTTGCCCCAACACCTCCAGGTCGGTATCGCGCTCTGGGTGCTCGGATTCGCCTTCGTCGTGGTTGATCTCGTGGCGTTGGGCGTGATCATGATCAGCGGTGCAGCATGCCTGACCCTCGCGGGTTGGGTCAGGCGCTAGGTCACCGGTGACGGAGGCCGCGTTGCGGGCGTTTCCTGGAACCAGCTCCAGAGTGTCTTCGCGCTGCCGAAGAGAACTGCCGCGAACAAGCTCTGGCATACGATGCCGAACAGCGAGATCCCGCCGATTGTCGTCATAACCGTCCAGTTCACAGTGACGTCGACTGTCATGACGGAGAGCGCCGCGACGATGCCGATTCGGCGCCGCAGCAGCAACAATGCTGCGGTCAAGGGGTCGAGGATCGTCAGTGAGAGCCAGAACAGACGTACCCCCGCCGGAAAGTCCGCATAGGTTTGGGTTCCGCCGGAAATCACGTCGATGGTGTGTGTGGCCGTGCCGACCAGGAATCCGGTGATCCACACGACGAGGATCGTCATTCGGAAGCGCTGGGATGGCATCTACTCCAACTTTCGAAACAAGCACGGTCGCCACCGTGGAAGGGTGACGACCGCTGTATCGGCTTAGAAAGGGCCGACCTGGTCTTAGCGTACCGTGACCCGTCACACTGGTGACATGCGCGATGCGGTGATCTTCGACATGGACGGCACACTGTGCGACACGGCGGGCGTCGTCCACCTGATCGAGGGTGACGACAAGGACTATGCGGCCTTCCATGCCGGCTCGGCCGACTGCCCACCGCATCAAGCTGTGGCCGAGGCGGCACGTGCCCAGCGTGACTTGGGCCGATCGGTCCTGGTCGTGACCTCGCGCGAATTCATCTGGCGAGATCTGACGCTCGACTGGCTCGTCGCGCATGAGATTCCGTACGACGGGCTCTACATGCGGATCGTCGGCGACTACCGCAAAGATGTCGCGATCAAGACCGACATCTTGAAGCAGATCGCCGACGATGGGTTCACAGTGCTCGAAGCCTGGGACGACAAGGCCGATGTGATCGAACTGTGGCGCGAGAACGGTATCGAGGTCCACGTCGTCGAGTGACGGGGGTCTCCAAGGGCTACAGATCGAACGTTGCGCGCTGATCGGCAGGCACGAGATCGAGGAATTCGGGGTTGTCCCGGATGACCTTGGGAACGAACGGGCAGTACGGGAGCACCGTGCCACCGCGTGCGGCGATCTGCGTCAATGCTCCGACGATGAGCTGGCCGCCGACTCCCCGCCCCTCGAATTGAGGGAACACCCGGGTGTGGGGGAGTGCATACTCGTCACCGTCTTTGCGGTAGTCGACGTACCCGGCGAGCTCTTCATCGATCGTGATCTCGAAGCGAGATGCTGCCGGATTGTCCTGCACGGTTGTCGTCATGCGACATTCTCCTGACGTGAGATGTTGTCCGCGAACACCAACGTACGTCACAATGGTCTCAGGTGCTCCCGAGACGCTGGGGAAGGCGACACTAGGGAGGCACCGATGGCTGTTACAACAAGAAATATGTCTTCGCCGACGATTCAGACGCGGGGAGTGCTGTTCGTGCACTCGTCCGCGTCGGCGCTGTGCCCGCATGTCGAGTGGGCCGTGGCCGGTGTGCTGGGTGGCACGCCTGATTTCGCCTGGGTGCCGCAGCCGGCAGAGCCCGGGACGTACCGGGCCGAACTTTCCTGGCAGGCAGCCGCCGGTACCGCTGCGACGCTGGCCTCAGCGCTGCGGGGGTGGGAGCAACTGCGATTCGAAGCCACGGAGGAGCCCACCGCGTCGACCGAGGGCGCGCGTTACTCCTACACCCCCAAGCTGGGCATTTTCCACGCCATGACCGGGCTGCACGGTGATGTCCTGATCCCTGAGGACCGCATCAAGGCATTCCGGGTCAAAGCAGCCCTGGGCGAGGTCGACCTGGAGACGGCGCTGGACGGCCTACTGGGCGTCGCGTGGGATGCCGAGCTGGAGCCGTTCCGTCACGCAGGCGACGGAGCCCCGGTGCGCTGGCTGCACCAGGTGATCTGAACCGTCAGCCGATCGTGACCTTCACGACGGGCGTCGACTTGTTTGTCGTCTTGTTGGTGACGCGGAACTCGCGCTGACCCGTCCGGGACGTGTAGAGCTCTGTTTTGAAGGCGCCGCCCTCACGGGTCGTCGTCTCGATCGGGAAGTCATCCCAGCCGGAGCCTGATTCGCGGACCTCGACCTGCAGCTTCTCGCCGGGGCTGCTGAGCGGGAACGTACCGGAAAGGATGAATCGTTGTCCGGGGGAGACCTGGTTGTCGGACGCTTCGATCGATGGCAGCGGAACCTGGGTGTCGGACGTCGGCTCGGGCGTGGGGGTCGGACTCGCCGACGGTGTCGTGGGTGCCGGCGTGGGGGCCGAGATCGGCGGCAGGTCGACCGACTTCAATCCGGTGGCACTGACCAGGGCCGCGCCACCGAATGCGACCAGAGCGCCGATGACGATGCCGATGAACGCGAACTTGGCTACGAAGCCGCCTGCCCGGAGACGTCTGCGGTTCACCTGCTCGGGACTCATGGTGCGGAGGACTTGTTGATTCGGCGGCTTCGGGGAGGTCGGGGCGGCAGCCTTCGGACCAGGCACGGCCTTGGCGCCGTCGTGATTGACTACGGCGTCGATTGCGTCCTGAACCGTGCGCAGCGAATCGATCGTCTCGTCCGAAAGATAGACGTTGAAGCGACGACCGAGCTCCTCACCGACTTCGACGATCGTCAAGGAGTCGGTTCCCAACTCCTTGAGCGATGCGTTCGGGGTGACGGCATCGGCACGACAGTTGACGACGCGTACGAGAATGTCTGTCAGCTGTTCGCGGACCGAGGACGAGGAGGGCACGACGTCATCTTACCGAGCCCACCTCTAGGATGGATCGATGCAGAGCGTCGAGGACGTCCAGTACGTCGTGGTGCACGGTTATCGCCGGGCATTTCGCGTCGCCGGGTCCGGACCGGCGCTGTTGCTGCTGCACGGACTCGCGTGTGATTCCTCCACGTGGTCCGAGGTCATGCCAGAGCTGGCCGAGCACTTCACGGTCATCGCCCCCGATCTCTTGGGGCACGGTGAGTCGGACAAACCGAATGCCGACTATTCGCTGGGCGGCTACGCCAACGGCATGCGCGACCTGCTGACGGTGCTGGGCATCGAGAAGGTCACCGTGGTCGGCCACAGTTTCGGCGGCGGGGTCGCGATGCAGTTCGCCTACCAGTTTCCCGATCGCACTGAGCGTGTCGTCCTGGTCTCGACCGGCGGGCTCGGCAAAGAAGTCTCGCCATTGATCCGGCTGCTGACCATCCCAGGCAGCGGTGCGGCGATCGCTGCCGCGACGTTCCGCCCGTGGCGGCCGTGGGTCAGTGGGGGACTGAAGACGCTGTCGCGCCTGCCCCTGAAGGCGACCCGTGATCTCGGCGAGGTGGCCCGGATCTACGAAGGACTGGCCGACCCGGCACAACGTACCGCGGTACAACGGGTCACGAGCCATGTGCTCGACTGGCGCGGCCAGTTCGTGACCATGACCGATCGCAGCTACTTGGCCCGGTTGATGCCCGTTCTGGTGATCTGGGGTCGCGACGACATGGTCATCCCGGTGTCCCACGCCGAACTTGCCCCGACCCAGATCTCCGATGTCCACGTCCTGGACGATTCAGGACATTTCCCGCATCAGGATCATCCGGCCGAGTTCAGCCGCATCGTCATGGACTTCATTGCCAGGAGCAGCCCGGCGACATATCACCGTGGCCGGTGGCGGGCGCTGCTGCGTCGCGGCGATCAGTTCGAGCTGGAGAGTGTGCCGGACGAGCCGCTCGAAGCGACCGGACCTGCGATCAGCTGAGCGTCGACCTCGACGGGTGTCGGCTCAGCAGCTTCGGTCGCGGCCAGGCGTTCGGCCTTCTTGCGCTTCTGGCGGCGGGTATTGCCCGTCACGAACGCGCCGACCCACACCGCGATACCGCCGATCGCGAGACCGCCGACATCATCGGCCACGTAATGCCAGCCGAGGTACAGCGTCGCGAGGATCGTGAAACCGAGGTAGACCCAAGCGATATAGCGGATCATCCGGGCGATGCCGGCGTAGTGCAGGAAGAGAGCCAGGGTGAAGACCACCGATACGTGCAATGACGCGAAGGCGGCAATTCCGTAGATCTTGTCGCCCTGTGGATCCGCGATGAACTTGGCACCGTTGCTGAACAACGAATATTGCAATTGAGTCGCACCGGTGTCGGGCAGGTCGTAGAACATCGTCGGCTGTGAGAACGCCGGCCCCGTCGAGGGCAGCATGTAGTAGCTCGCGGTCCCGAGCACCCAGTTGAGGCTCACCGCAGTGGCGTACCAGGCACCCACCGTGATGTCGCGGTGCAACACGAGGACGGCCGCGACCGTGATGGGAACGACCGGCAGATACAGGACATACAGCGCCGCCAGGATCTGCGACATGACATCGGTGCCGAAGAAGTTGTGCAGCACGTCGGCCGGATTGTTACCGAAGAACAGCCAGTGATCCATCGTGAGCAGATCGTGATCGTACTTCGTGTGATCAGTCAGCAGCGGCAGATAGCTTTTGAGATTGCGGTAGCTGACGTAGCAGACGTAGAACACCAACATGCCGGTCGTGACATAGCCGACGCGCTTGAGATCCCATTCGTTCCTGATGATCGACTTCAGACCCGAGAACGTGTTCTTGATCCCGTAGCGGTATGCCGCCTGCGGTCCGATCACCGCCGAGAAGATCAAGAGCCCTAGAAGAGGCAGACGGATGTACGCGGGCCCGAGGAACCCCTCGGGGTCCTTCAGGCCCACGTTCAGATCCTGTGAGTAGTAGATCGCAGTGGCACCGACCGCAATCGACAGGCAGAACGCAAATGCGTACGGCCAGCGGAGGAAGGCAGCAAAGGACCGTTGAAGCATGGAGGTCATCTTAAACCGCCCCACTGAGAGTTTGTTGTGAGGTGTGATCCTCAGGCGTCTCCGCCCACCTGTTCGACACCTGCAACGGCGGTCGGATCGTCGATGCGGAATCGCAAGAACGCCTCGCGGACTGTGTCAGGTGTCACAGAGCCCTGTTGGGCCAGCGACTGCAGCACGCTCACGACGATCGACTCGGTGTCGATCTGGAACTTGCGACGGGCCGCCGCGCGGGTATCGGCGAAACCGAATCCGTCAGCACCCAGCGACTGCCACGGACCGGGCACCCAACGAGCGATCTGGTCGGGGACAGCGCGCATGTAGTCGCTGACGGCGACCGTGACGGCGCTGGAGTCCATGAGCTTGACCGTGATGTACGGCATCCGGCTGTACTCGCCCGGGTGGTTGAGATTCCACTGCTCGGCAGCGATCGCGTCGCGGGCCAGCTCATTCCACGAGGTGACCGACCAGACGTCGGCGGCGACTCCGTAGTCCTCTGCCAGGATCTCCTGAGCTTTGAGGGCCCACGGGACCGCGATGCCCGAAGCCATGATCCGTGCGGGCAGCGTGCCGGCGGACGCCTTGCGGTAGATGTAGGCGCCCTTGAGGATTCCTTCGACGTCGACATTCTCCGGTTCGACCGGCTGGTGCAGTGCTTCGTTGTAGACCGTCAGGTAGTAGATGATGTCCTCGCCGTGCGGGAAGGCATCGGTCGAGCCGTACATACGCTCGAGTCCGTACTTGACGATGTGGCTGATCTCGAAGCTGAACGCCGGGTCGTAGTGCACGACAGCCGGGTTGGTCTGCGCGATGAGCGGTGAGTGACCGTCAGCGTGCTGCAGTCCCTCACCGGTCAGTGTCGTGCGGCCGGCGGTGGCACCGATCAGGAAGCCGCGGGCCAGCTGGTCGGCCATGGCCCAGATCGAGTCGGCGGTCCGCTGGAAGCCGAACATCGAGTAGAACATGTAGACCGGGATCATCGGTTCGCCGTGCGTCGAGTAGGCGCTTCCGGCCGCGATGGCCGAGGCCATTGCCCCGGCTTCGCTGATGCCTTCGTGCAGGAGCTGGCCTTGTGCCGACTCCTTGTAGGCGAGCAGCAGCTTGCGGTCGACCGACTCGTACGTCTGGCCGGCCGGGTTGTAGATCTTGGCCGACGGGAACATCGAATCCATCCCGAACGTCCGGTACTCGTCCGGCGCGATGGGCACGATCCGGCGACCCACCTCGGGGTCCTTCATCAGATCGCGAAGGAGCCGGACGAACGCCATCGTCGTGGCGATCTGCTGCTTGCCGGAGCCCTTCTTGAGCTCGTCGTAGACCGAGGCGTCGGGCAGCTTGACCGGCGTCGGGTTGACGACGCGCTTGGGCAGCGATCCACCAAGGGAGTCGCGCCGAGCCTTCATGTACTTGATTTCTTCGCTGTCCGGGCCGGGGTGGTAGTACGGCGGCAGTGCATCGCCGTCGATCTGCTCGTCGGTGATCGGGATGTTGAGACGGTCGCGGAAGCCCTTGAGGTCGTCCTTGGTCAGCTTCTTCATCTGGTGGGTCGCATTGCGGCCCGCGAACGATTCGAGGAGCCAGCCCTTGATCGTGTGCGCCAGGATGACGGTCGGCTGACCCGTGTGCTTCTGCGCGGCCTCGAAGGCGGCGTAGACCTTGCGGTAGTCGTGGCCGCCGCGGGGGAGACGCTCGATATCACCGTCGGTCAGGTGCTCGACCATCTTCTGCAGGCGCGGGTCCGGCCCGAAGAAGTTCTCGCGGTTGTACGCGCCGGTCTCGACCGAGAGGGTCTGGAACTCGCCGTCGGGCGTGCGGTTCATCTGGTTGACGAGCGCGCCGTCGGTGTCGCGGGCGAGCAGATCGTCCCACTCACGTCCCCACACGACCTTGATGACATTCCAGCCGGCGCCACGGAACGTCGACTCGAGTTCCTGGATGATCTTGCCGTTGCCTCGCACCGGTCCGTCGAGCTGCTGGAGGTTGCAGTTGACGACGAACGTCAGGTTGTCGAGCTCTTCGCGGGCAGCGATACCGATCGCGCCGAGCGACTCGGGCTCGCCCATCTCGCCATCACCGAGGAACGTCCAGACCTGCTGCTGGCTCGTGTCCTTGATGCCGCGGTTGTGCAGGTAGCGGTTGAACCGCGCCTGGTAGATCGAGTTGATCGCGCCGAGTCCCATCGAGACGGTCGGGAATTCCCAGTAGTCCTGCATGAGGCGTGGGTGCGGGTAGGACGACAGACCGTTGCCGGCGCCGTGCGAGTGCTCTTGGCGGAAGTTGTCGAGCTGCTTCTCGCTGATGCCGCCCTCGAGGAACGAGCGGGCGTAGATACCGGGCGCAGCGTGACCCTGGAAGTAGATCTGGTCGCCGCCGCCGGGATGGTCCTTGCCGCGGAAGAAGTGGTTGAAGCCGACTTCGTAGAGGCTCGCCGCTGACTGGTACGACGCGATGTGGCCACCCACGCCGAGACCGGGACGGTTGGCGCGCGACACCATGACGGCCGCGTTCCACCGGATGTACGACCGGATGCGGCGTTCGATCGCTTCATTGCCTGGGAACCAGGGTTCACGTTCGGGCGGGATCGTGTTGATGAAGTCGGTGCTGCGCAGACCGGGCACGCCCACGTTCTGTTCGCGGGCACGTTCCAAAAGCTTGAGCATGACGTAGCGCGCGCGGCTGCGACCGCGGCTGTCGATCATCTCGTCGAGCGAACTGACCCACTCCGATGTCTCATCGGGGTCAATGTCAGGCAACTGCGTCGGCAGACCCTCATGAATGACGGGTGGACGTTCCTGACCGGATTGCGGCATCTTTACTCCCAGGTTGTCTTGTGGACGTGTCCATCATTCCACCCCGGGTTCGCTACTGTGAGACCGGCAACATACTTCAACAACCTACTTTTCAGTAGGTTTCATCGAACTTGAGGAGATCACACCGGTGGACGCGGGCAAGCTGGGCTTTGGTGCTGACACCGTCATCCAGGAGCTGGGCTGGGACGAGGATGTCGAAGAAGAACTACGTCTCGACATCGAGCGCCAGACAGGTAACAACCTGGTCGACGGAGACTTTGGCGAAGACGTCGACGGCGTCATCTTGTGGTGGCGTGACGGAGACGGTGATCTGACTGATGCGCTGGTCGATTCACTGACAGATCTGGTCGAAGGCGGATCGGTCTGGTTGCTGACTCCCAAGGTGGGGCGTGACAACTACGTTCCGGGAGCCGATGTCGTCGAGGCGGCGGAAATCGCAGGGTTGTCGGTGACGACGACGTCGTCTGCAACCCCTGATTGGGCGGCTACGAGGCTTACTGCGCAGAAGCGCTAGATCTTTCATCGATACGCCTGGGACATGACTCTCAAGCTCGGGGAGCTGGCCCCGGAGTTCACGCTCAAGAGCCAGCACGGGGAGGACATCTCGTTGTCCTCTTACCGAGGCGACAAGTCTGTGGTCCTGGTTTTCTTCCCCTTCGCTTTCAGCGGCGTCTGCACCGGCGAGCTTGCCGAGTTGCGCGATAACGTCGACGAGTTCACATCCCGCGACGCCGAGATCATCGCGGTGTCGTGTGACTCATTTTTTTCGAATCGGGTCTTTTCCGATCGGGATGAGTTCGGCTTCGCGGTGCTGAGCGACTTCTGGCCGCACGGTGCGGTCTCGCGGGCCTACGGCACGTTCAACGAAGAAATCGGCGCGCCGAATCGCGGCAGTTTCGTGATCGATCGTGACGGGATCTTGCGGTGGCAGGTCATCAACGATCTCGGTGAATCACGTGATCTCGCGGCATATCTGACGGCGCTTTCGACACTCGCATGAGTTGGTTTCCGTCGATTCGATAATTCTTTTCAAAACCGCTGCGGGTGAGCCTGCGGATACGGTTTGATAGGCATGCTGCGGCTGCCAGGGACCCGAGACCTTGGCAGCCGCCGCTTGTGTGTGGCGGCTGTGCCAGTTGGTGCTTGTGTGGTTGATTGCGGTACTGTTCCGCTGGTTCTGCGGGCGAATAGCTCAGTTGGTTAGAGCATCCGGTTTACACCCGGAAGGTCGGGGGTTCGAGTCCCTCTTCGCCCACCATCAGGTCCGCACGTCGGGGTTGAACAGATGTTGAACGGCCCGGCTTTAGGCAGTCTCTAGTCGAGGTTGCGCGGAGCCGTCGCCGGCGATCGCCGCCCGAACGGCGTGGGCCAGGCGCCGAGCGCCAGCACGGCAAGAACCGTCTGGATCAGCCCGGTAGCAAAGTAGATGGCGTGCAGGGGTGACCAGGCGAGGATGATCGCGATCTCTGCAAAGATCCAGATCATCATGACCAGGCCGGCCGCGGCGTGCATGCCCCATGCCGCAGCAAAGCGTCCGCGCTGGGCGATGAGCGCGAGAGCCTGGCCGCCGCCGACGACGACGCCGAGGAACACGCCGGGCCAGAAGTAGGACGCGAATCCTGTCCCGTCGAGCCACTCCGGCGGTAGGCCGAGCCCGCCACCGACGGTGAGCCCCACCATCCCGATCAGCGCCGAGACCAGATTGAACCCGGCCACGACCGGTAGAGCGACGCGAAAGAAACGGACCGGGGACTGCTCAGCCTTCACGCCATCATGATAGGTCCAGGCGATGCCCCGGTTGGAGCAATAGCATGGCCTCATGGCAGTGACTGACGCCTGGGAGACCAGCTTGCAGGACATGGATCGCTCGGCGTGGCCGGCCTACGTGGAAGCAAACTCCGGGCTGCCCGGCCCTCGTGCGAACCTCTCACTGGTCGCCGCCGTGGCCCGACTCGCCGACGAGTCTGACATCGACGTCCTTATACGAGATGGCGGCGAGTACCAGTCGATGTGTGCGGCGGCTGCTCTTGGACGCCGCGCTGACCGGGCCGGATTCGAAGAACGGGCTCGCTCGCTGGCTGTTGACGATCGCTGGCGCGTGCGAGAGGGGGTCGTCATCGGTCTGCAGCTCCTGGGCGATGCGGCGCCTGGTGCGCTGATCGAACTCTTGCGGAAATGGGCGGACGATCCCGAGTTCCTGGTCCAGCGCGCAGCGATTGCAGCAATCTGTGAGCCGAGGCTGCTGAAGGCCGGAGGCGCCGCAGCTGTCGCAGTCGACCTCTGCCGCAGGTGCACGCTGAAACTCGCCACCCTTCCGACGGACAGCCGGACGAGCGCTGACGTCCGGACGCTGCGACAGGCGCTGGGCTATTGCTGGAGTGTGGCGGTCGCTGCTGACCCTTCGCCTGGACTAGCCGCGTTCAAGGCACTCGACATCGCTGATCCGGACGTCGGATGGATCGTGAAGGAGAATCTTCGAAAGAAGCGTCTCTCAGCGCTGTTGTAGCCCGTGACGGTTTCGGACCCTCAGGGCGCTTTCGCTGATGCTCAGATAGGGCACTCGGACTGCGTCGGGAAAGTATCGCGCCTCAACCTGCTCAACGAGCCATTGGTGGAACGCTTGCGCCCACTGCCTGGCCGTAACCGTCTCGTCGGACGACCACGGTTGCTGCCAAGGGCTAGACGGTAGCGGGACGTGCAGACCGAACCGCTCCCCGCTCGACCGCACGATGAACTGAATGTCAATCAGCCCGGAATGGTGCTCGCTGATGTCCGTCAGCTTGATTTTCGTATCGGAGCCCTCACTCATCGCGAGGTCGGCGAGTTCCGATACGACTGCGTCATCCGTAGGTGCCATGTTCGATGGTCCCACGGCGTCACTTGCCCCCCGCAGCAGTTGGCCTGCCGCGGGGTTGAGTGTCTCTTCGACCGCGTGACACGGGCGGCGGGGCATCTCCGCGTCTGGGAGCATGGGCGTATGGGTGATCAGTCGATCCGGGTTCTTGTGGAATGTCGTATCGAGTCTGAGGACCTGCAAGACGCCCTTGACGTCTACCGTGAGTTGATCTCCAAGACACGCCAAGAGGCTGGTTGCATCAGATACGAAATTCTCCAGCTGCGTGAGGATTCTCATGAGTTCTTGTTGGCCGAGGAGTGGGAGTCGCAGGAGCATCTCGACGCGCATACCCGCACCGAGCACTTCGTCCTCGCGATGGCCATGCTCGAAACGCTGGAAACGGCCAGACCTGCGTTGATCTATCAACCATTGTTGTGACGCCGACGGCTAATCCTGATTCCGGCTCGGGGGAAGCGGAGACAGCTATCGGTTCCACTGCCAGTCTTTGAGTCGTGAGTGGATGACCAAGTAGCTGAGGTGCAGTTCGGGGTATCCCCCTTCGGCTTCGAGTTGGGCTTTGCAAGCCTTCGCCACATCTTCGTCGAAAAAGGCACCCAATTGGACCGTGGCGCCGTCCTCGTCCTGGTATTCAACAGCGCACGCCAGAAGCGGCGTGCGATAGCCGTTGGGAAGTCTCATCACGAACGAACGCCACGTTCGGACGTTCCAACGGCCCACGCGTAGCCGTGCCCCATGCCTGTCGACGTCCAGTTCAATCACAGATGCAGACTACTCAGGCACAAGTACGCCGTGCCGGGGAAGCGCTTCGGGGTACTGGCGGCGTCGCAGATAGTTCTTCACCGCAGGTAGCGTTCACGTATGACCACATGCGATCGGACAGTTGTGGTGTCACACGATCAAGAAGCCGATGCCGCGTATGTCCAGTTCCCGGGGTTCGAGGGCGAGACGTACCCCACGCAAATTGTCGTTGAGGACGATCGCCTCGAATCCATGATCGTCCTGGATTTCACCGCGTCGGGGCAACTGGCTGGAGTGGAAGTTGTCGGCGTCTCGCCGGTTCTGGATGATCGGATGCTTCCGCCGAGCTGACGGATATCAGGCCTGCGGTCTACGTGGGTCGCCGAACGCGGCGATGGCCACTGAGGTCATCGCCGCGTCGACCGTGCGAGTGTTCCTAGGCACGCCGCTCTTTGAGCGTGAACGACATGGCGAATCCGATCACGAGTAGAGCCACGATGATGGCGAACACGGACTGCACATTGGTCCGGTCCGCGATCTGGCCCATCAGGGGGCTGACCAGCCCGCCCAGGGAGAGGGTCAGACCCAGAGTGACGCCGCTGGCCACGCCGATCCGGTTCGGCAGATACGAATGCGACAACGTGATCTGCGCGGCGAACGGGATGAACAGCGAGACACCGAGAACGGCCGTGGCGATCGTTACGAGCAGTGCGGACGGCGCCAGCACAATGGCCAGGGTCGAGATTGCCGCCGCCAGATAGCCCGCTCGGACGACACGCAGGCGTCCCAGATGATCGGCCAGCCAGCCACCCGACAGCGTCCCGATCGCACCGGCGGCGGGGAACAGCGACAAGGCGACGGCCGCCTGGCCGGGGGTCGAGTCGAATCGTTCGATCGAGTACAGCGAGATGAACGTCGACGTCCCGACGTACGCGATCGACCAAGTGGCCAATACCGCGGTGAGCCAGGCGAATGCCCGCCAATCGTCGGGCAACTCGCTCCTCGAGGACGTGCGGGTGGCAGCGGAAGTGTGGGCAGCGCTGAACAGGTCGCGCCAAGACACTGCGGCGTAGACCGCTCCGAGCGCGATCGCGGGAATCATCAGCAGGCCGGTGCCGGCCAGGCCGAACCAGCCGACGACGATGAATACTGCCGGAGGGGCGAGGGCGACACCGACGTTGCCGCCCACGGAGAACAGGCTCATCGCCTTGCTCGTGCCGCTGCCGGCTTCTCGGGCCTCGACCGTGGCTGCCGGGTGGTACGCGGCCACGCCGACGCCGGAGATCGCGATGACGAGCCACACAGCGATATAGGAGTCGGAGAGCATGCCGCTCAGCGACACCCCTGCTCCGGCCACGAGGAGGCCGGCCAGACTCATCCAGCGCATGCCGTATCTGTCGGTGAGGAAGCCGAAGCAGGGTTGGGCAATGCTCGATAATGCGGTCGCAGCCAAGGTGATACCGGCGATCGCGGCATAGCTGTAGTGGGCATGGAGCACGAAGTAGGGCAGTAGTGCCGCGACCGCCCCGGTGTAGAAGTCGTTGGCGGCATGGGTTGCGGTCAGCGCCCAGAGCGCTGCTCGGTTCTTGGTGGGCGGTGGTGCCAAGGTCACGGGAGTGATCCTCTCGGTCGTCTGAAGGAAGATGACCGGCGCCAGAACACACTCCGCAGCCAGGGAGGCCGGTCTGGCTAGTCCCTGCAGCGGCAACTAAGAAGGAGGATCACGGGGTAGACTGTACACAACTCCTCAGACAAGTAGCGAAGTAGGTATCTAGTGACACAAGTCAGGCGCGCTCCTTTGGCCGATCAGGCCGCCGATCTCCTCCTGGAACGCATCCGCTCCGGAGAGTGGCCGTTGGGCGCCAAGCTTCCGGGCGAGACGACATTGGGTCCCCAGTTGGGGGTGGGGCGGTCGACGGTCCGTGAGGCGATCCGACAGCTCGCAGGCAGGGGAGTGCTGGCCACCCGGCAGGGCGCAGGCGTGTTCGTCACGGCTCTCGACGTCGCGGAGGACTGGGATGTCGTCTTGCGTCGCACCGACATCGTGTCGGTCATCGAGGCGCGTGTCGCGATCGAAACGGAGGCCGCCGCGCTGGCGGCCGAGCGGCGGACCCCGCAGGATCTACGTGCGATCCGCCGAGCGCTGGCCCAGCGGGAGGGGCATCGAGAGCTGGCCGACTACGTCGATGCCGACATGCGTTTCCATCGTGCCGTGGTTGCCGCGGCGCACAATCTGATCTTGCTGGAACTGTTCGACAGCTTCGTGCCGAGGTTGCGAGAGGCGATGATCGAGATGTTGCGGATCAATCGTCCTCTGGACGATCAGACCGACCACGGGGCGCATGCCGAACTTGTCGAGGCGATCGCGGATCGGGACGAGCAGCGGGCGGCGCGTTCGAGCCGCGAGCATTTGGCGCTACTCAAGCAGGGACTTCAAGGGCAGGGGCGCTCGCGATAGTCGGGGTGCAGGAAGGTCCCGGTGATCAAACCCGTCGGCACCTGATCCGTCGAAAAGCCGCTGAACGCCTCGAACGGGCCGATACCGTGGGCGCGTGACCGTGCTCGAGATCGTCCTCGCCGTGCTGGCGGGTGCACTGAGCATCGCCCTGGCGGCGGTGAGCGTGATGCTCGTGAAGACCCGGAAGCAGGTGGGTCAACTCACCGAGCGGCTCGAACGTCCCAGATTGGTGCCGAGACCGTCGGATGCTGTGCGGACCGTGGTCGGCACAGCGATCAAGGTCAGGGATCGTGGCATCGGCGGCGCGATCCGCAGTTCGATCGACGACCTTGCTCTCTGGGCCGATGTCGAACGTCCCGACCTGGCTCGGCTGGGATCGGACGACGGCACCGTGACGATCTTGTTCTCCGACATCGAGGACTCGACGAGTCGTAACCACGACCTGGGTGATCGTCGGTGGGTCCGGCTGCTGGCCAAGCACGATCGGGTGTTGCGCAAGGCGATCGATGCGCACGCGGGACACGTGATCAAGACCCAAGGGGATGGGTTCATGGTTGCCTTCGCCGAACCGACCGAGGCGCTCGGCGCGGCGTGCGATATCCAGCGTCAGCTCGCCAAGGTGCGGCCCGGATCGTCGTTGTCCGGTGTTTCGGTGAGGATCGGGGTGCACAAGGGTTCGGCCATCCAACGTGATGGAGATCTGTTCGGGCGCAATGTCGCCTATGCGGCGCGGGTCGCCGCCCAGGCTGCCGGTGGCGAAATCATGATCAGCAGCGCCCTGCGCGAGTCGCTGCCGCACGATGCCGGCCTACTCGAGATGCGGGAAGCAGAGCTGAAAGGCGTGCCCGGTATCCAACGGTTGTATGTCGTGGACTGGCCACATACCTAGAGTATGTGACATTCTTCCGGTATGACCTCATCAGTCGTCACCCCGACCGTCCTGCCGTTGCCGCGCATCGATGTGCTGATCAGACGATCGAGCCGTCTCGCCCAGATCGAGGGCCTGTCCGAACAGGCCCTCCGCTGGCACGACGACGCCGCTGCACGCCGTGTCGTCGTCGCGCGGGATGCGCAGCGATTGGCCGCGCCTCGGTTGTGGCCCGACACGATCGGCTCATTCGTGTCGACCGGTTGGCGGTTGATCACCCTCGCGGCGCCCGGCGCGCCATTTCAACTGCTGGCCGCGGCGTCGGCGTCGGTCGGCCTGCGAGTCGAACCGCCGAATGCGACTGCGGCGACCCTTGCGAGCCCCCAACGCCTCGTCCGCGCGGGCGGGCCGGCCTACGTCAAGCTGGGCCAGTTCATCGCCACCGCCGAGGGCTTGCTGCCGGATGAGTGGGTCAAGGCATTCGCGTGGTGCCGTGACGAGGCGCCGCCCTTGGAAGAGGGGGTCGCGCTGCAGGTCATCGAGCGTGAGCTGGGGGAGCTGCGGCAACGGATCGCATGGATAGACGACGAACCGCTAGCGGCCGGCTCGATCGGCCAGGTGCATCGCGGTCGACTCACCGACGGGACCGACGTCGTGGTCAAAGTCCGCCGCCCCGGCCTGTACCGCAGGTTCCGGGCCGACATCGAGACCCTGGCGTTGGCAGCGGCCATGGCCGAGAAATTTCACGGGACTGCCCGTGCAGCCAATCTGAGCGGATTCGTCGAGCTGTTCGCCCAGCTCGCGCTCGAAGAGCTCGACTTCCGTCTGGAGGCGGCGAATCTCGTCGACTCGACGGCTGTCCTGGAAGACCTCGGTGCCGACCAGATGATCGCGCCGCGGCCGATTCCGGGCATGGTCACCGAACGCGTCCTGGTCATGGAGTACCTGCCTGGCGTCTCGTACGCGCGTCTCGACCCCACCCTCGAGCGCGATGGCGAGAGGTTGCTGCGGCTCGGCATCCAGGGTGTCGTCGAAGCGACTCTCAAGCACGGCGTGTTCCACGGCGACCTGCACGCCGGAAATGTGCTCATCGACCAGCTGACGGGCAGCTTCTCGTTGGTCGACTTCGGCATCACTGGCCGGCTCGACGCCCGTCAACGCGCGGGTCTGGTGCAGTTCCTAGCTTCATGGGCGGTCAACGACGCGGCAGGTCAGATCGAGTCGATGAGGGCATTCGGTGCGATCGACGCGGAGGCCGACGTCGACACTCTGACAGCACAGTTGCAGATCGAGCTCGACCTGCTCGGCGAACGTGCTCACGGTGCGGTGACATTCGACCAACTGGGCATCACCTTGGGCCGTCTGCTGCAGGTGCTCGCCAGCAATGGATTCAGGATGCCCAAGGACCTCGTCCTGTTCTTCAAGAACCTGCTCTACCTGTCGGGCTTTGCTGCCAGCGTCGCACCGCACGCCGACGTACTGGAGGTCGTCCAGGGCATCCTCGAAGACCTCTTCGCAGATCCGGGGTTCGGGGCGCTCGACGGTATCGTCGCTGCTTCTTGACCGAGTCCCGTCGGTGCACCACGCTGCCCGTCGACTTCGGACGTGGTGCTGGGAGAGTGGTGCCCATGGACGCCGGTCAAGTCGTTGCGCGGTTGCGGGCCAGCGGCAGCGTGTACGCCGAGGATGAGGCGGCACTGTTGATCGAAGCGGCGCGTGCACCGGCTGAGCTCGAACAGCTGGTGGTTCGCAGGACGGCCGGAGAACCCATCGAAGTCATCGTCGGGTGGGCTGATTTCTGCGGGCACCGGATCCAGGTCGATCCCGATGTCTTCGTGCCGCGTACGCGGACGGGCATCCTGGTCGAGGAAGGTGCGCGGCTGATCGGGCCCGGCTCGGTCGTGGTCGACCTCTGCTGCGGAACGGGTGCCGTCGGATTCGCCCTGCACTCTCGGGTCGAGGGCATCGCGCTTTACGCCAGCGACCTCGATCCGTCGGCCGTGCGGTGCGCGCGTCGCAATATCGAGCCACTCGACGGTCGTGTTTTCGAGGGCGATCTCCTGTCGGCACTGCCGCCTGACTTGGCCGGGACGATCGACCTGCTCGTCGTGAACGCCCCGTATGTGCCGTCCGACGCGATTGCACTCATGCCGCCCGAAGCGCGCGAACACGAGCCGAATTCGGCATTGGACGGCGGAGCCGACGGGGTCGACTTCCACCGCCGCATCGCTGCCGAGGCGGCGAGCTGGCTCGCACCGAGCGGACATCTGTTGATCGAGACGAGTCCACGCCAGGCGGCACTGACCGAAGATGCGTTCCGGTCCGCAGGGCTGACGACAAGGACGATCGCGTCGGCCGCGATAGATGGCACCGCCGTCCTCGGATACCGTGACGCGCGACGAGAGGACGGGATGTAGTCGTGGCGGTTCCGCAGAACAAGGACGAACTGCTGCACGCCGTCACAGACTCCTATGACAAGCTCGTCGCCGATTTGGGGCGGGTGCCTCCAGAACGCGCGCGTGATGCCTCGATGCCCGGGCACAAAGCCGGTACCGAGATGAGTCCGGCAGATCTGGTGGCCTATCTGATCGGATGGAACGAACTCGTCCTTTCGTGGCACGCCTTGCGGGCTGAAGGCGTCGAGCCGGAATTTCCCGCACCGGGTTATGCCTGGAACGAACTGGGCGAATTGGCACAGCAGTTCTACGCCGATCACGCGGACGCTTCCTGGCCTGAGCTGTTGGACCGATTCGCCTCGGCGAAGGCTCGGATCGTCGAGTTGATCGAGGGGCTCAGCGATGTCGAGCTGTACGGATCGCCGTGGTACGGCAAGTACACGGCCGGGCGGATGATCCAATTCAACACCTCGTCGCCGTATGTGAACGCTCGTGGGCGCCTGAGGACTTGGCTGCGCCAGAACGCTCTCTGAACCTCCCCGGCGGCAGCTCTGTGCCATCATTCGAGACATGAGGTCACCGGCAGTCGTGTCCGTTCTTGTTGCCGTCATGCTGGGCGGATGCGCAGCCGGCTCGCAGGAGGCGCCGCCGTCGAAGACCTCCGCTTCTCCGACCGCCGAGGCGATGATGGATCCGGCCACCGCCACCGCGCTGCGGGAGGGTACGGATTTCGATGTTGTCGGCGAGCTTCCGGGCATGGTCGACGGAAGCCCGACCTATTGGTCGGCCGCGGATTCGGAGGGATCGGTCTTCGGCCAGATCATGGTGCCCGACCCGAAGGCCGATCCAGGCAGTATGGGGGAGGTCGGCTACTACGCCCAACCGGTCCTGCTCGACCCGGCGTCGAAAAAGCTCACCCGTCTGACCCCAGTGCGTGACAGTGGACGGACGATGCAGATCACCGGTGCTGACGTCGACGACACCTGGGTCACCTGGCTGGAATCGGCTGTCGCACATGTCGGCAGTGGCCAATGGAAGCTCTATTCGTACGAACGAAGCACAAAGAAGGTACGGTTGCTCGGCTCGTACCAGGAACCGGTTGCCGGCACTGATTCGACTCTCGACTACGAAGCAAAGCCGGAGATCGTCGGCAGCGATGTCGTCATGAGCATCATGTCGGACAGAGGAACTGATCGGCGCAACACCATACTCAGCGCCCCGCTCGACGGATCGAAGCCGCTGGCCGTCCTGATCGACGGGGCAGTCGATCCGGACGCCGACGAGGGCGGATTCAGCTACGTCCAGGGCAAAAACGACCTGATGTACCGCGATGGCCGAACAGGCGAGTCGAAGCGGATCCACGCCGGTGCCGGCCGGTGCCAGTTCTATCGGGCCGGCATCCTCCTGACGTGCGATCAGAAGGCTGGACGTACCGAAGTCACGGTAGGCACTACTACGGATTCGGATGTGTATGGTCCGTTCGGGTCAGACGTCGGCTATGTCGACCTCACGGGTGGCTGGGCGACACTGGTGGATCACCGTGACAACGCGGACACGACCTACGCGATCAACATCGCCACGTCGAAGATTTATCTGGCGACGAAATCACAGGTCGGCTGGGATCTCCTGGGCCATGGTTTCGCGAGTGTCAGGCCGCCGGGCGGGAAGGACTCGTCCAAGGGAGGCGAACTCATCAAGCTGCGCTGACGCCGCGGTGCCGTTGTCGGAGCCGCCTGACACGATGCACCTATGCCCTCGATGACGACAACCGAGACCGATGCCACCGCCGCGCTGCGTCAACTGACGGGGCGTGACGACGCGGTCTTCCACGACGGCCAGCTCGAAGCCATCGAAGCGCTCGTCGACGCTCACCGTCGCGCGCTGGTCGTGCAGCGCACGGGTTGGGGGAAGTCCGCGGTCTACTTCATCTCGACACTGCTGTTGCGGCAGCGAGGCGCCGGACCGACGCTGCTCGTCTCACCCTTGCTGGCGTTGATGCGCGACCAGGTCGCTGCGGCGGCACGCGCGGGAGTACGTGCCGTGGCGATCAACTCGGCCAACGCACATGAATGGGAAGAGACCCGGGCCAAGCTGGCCGCGGACGAAGTCGACATCTTGCTGGTATCGCCTGAGCGACTCAACAACCCGCGATTCCGTGACGAACAGCTGCCTGCGCTGATCGAACGGATGGGCATGCTCGTCGTCGATGAGGCGCACTGCATCTCCGACTGGGGCCATGACTTCCGCCCGGATTACCGGCGTCTGGCCGAACTGATCACGCAACTGCCAGCTGACTTGCCCGTGCTCGCGACCACCGCGACGGCCAATGAGCGCGTCGTCACCGATGTCGCCGAGCAACTGGGCGGTGCCGAGCAGGTGCTGACCATCCGGGGCTCGCTGGCGAGACAGTCCCTGCGACTGGGCGTTCTCGAACTTCCCGGAGCGCGCGACCGTCTCGGCTGGTTGTTGAGCCACCTGGCCGATATGCCGGGCAGCGGAATCATCTACGCCCTGACGGTCTCGGCAGCCGAAGACACCGCCCGGCTGCTCCGCGAGGGTGGGCATGCCGTGCGCGCGTACACCGGTCGCACCGATCCGGAGGAGCGCGAAGAGCTCGAGCGGCAGCTCAAGGACAACGAGATCAAAGCACTGGTGGCGACCAGCGCGCTCGGAATGGGCTTCGACAAACCGGATCTCGGATTCGTCATCCATCTCGGTGCGCCGTCGTCGCCGGTGGCCTACTACCAGCAGGTAGGCCGTGCCGGACGCGCCACGGACCACGCCGACGTCCTGCTCTTGCCCGGACGTGAGGACAAGGACATCTGGACCTACTTCGCGACGTCCTCGATGCCGAGCGAGGAGCGGGCGGCCGCCGTGATCGGAGCCCTCGGCGAGGCCCCACTCTCGACCCCGGCACTCGAAGCGCGAGTCAACCTGCGCCGTACCCCGCTCGAGTTGCTGCTGAAGGTCCTCGATGTCGATGGCGCGGTCCGACGTGTGCAGGGCGGCTGGGTCTCGACGGGAGTGCCGTGGGTCTATGACCGTGAACGCTACGAACGGATCTCGGCGGCCAGATCGGCCGAGCAGCAGTCGATGCTGACCTATCAGCATGCCAAGACGTGCCGGATGGAGATGCTCCAGCACGATCTGGACGACAGCACCGCAGCGGCATGTGGGCGATGCGACAGCTGCACGGGTCCCTGGTATCCCACAGATCTCGACGCGCGCGCGACTCAGGCGGCCTCCAGCACGCTCGACAAGGTCGGCGTCGAACTCGAACCGCGCGCCCAGTGGCCGTCGGGCGCGCAGCGCCTCGGAGTCGACGCCAAGGGCAAGATCGCCATCGATGAACGCGCCGAGACAGGACGCGCTGTCGCCCGGCTGACTGATCTCGGCTGGGGCGGGGTGCTGCGTGATCTCTTTGCGGCAGGCAGCGCCGACGCCCCGATCACCGACGAGCTGCTGGGCGCCTGCGTGCGGGTACTCAAGGATTGGGAGTGGACCGAACGTCCGGCCGCCGTGGTGAGTCTGCCCTCGCGCTCACGCCCGCAGCTCGTCGATTCGATGGCACGCGGCATCGCCCGGATCGGTCGGCTGACCGATCTCGGTTCCCTCGACTTCGTGGGGGAGCGGGCGAGCAGCGGTCCCGGTGGCAACAGTGCTTACCGGTTGGCCGATGTGTGGGGCACGTTCTCCGTCGGGCCGGCGCTGGCCGACGGATTGCAGAATCTGGCCGGCAAACCCGTGCTGCTGATTGACGACCGGGCCGACAGCCGGTGGACCATGACGGTGGCCGCACGTGAGCTGCGCAGGAATGGTGCGGGTTCGGTCCTGCCCTTGGCGTTGGCTGTGGTCGGCTGACGTGCGGTTGTACGTTGGACGGTATGGAGCATAGATACCTCGGCAGCAGCGGCCTCAAGATTTCCGAGATCGCGTATGGAAATTGGCTCACCCACGGCTCACAGGTGGAGGAGGACGCTGCGACGGCCTGTGTCAGACAGGCTCTCGAAGAGGGCATCACGACGTTCGACACGGCCGATATCTACGCCAACACCAAGGCCGAGTCGGTTCTGGGTCGAGCGTTGGCGGGGCAGCGGCGTGAGTCGCTGGAGATCTTCACCAAGGTCTACTGGCCGACCGGCCCGGGCGGCCCGAATGACTCGGGCCTGTCGCGCAAGCACATCATGGAGTCGATCAACGGCTCGCTGACCCGGTTGCAGACCGACTACGTCGATCTGTACCAGGCTCATCGGTTCGACATCGAGACGCCGCTCGAAGAGACCATGCAGGCCTTCGCCGACGTCGTGCGTTCGGGCAAGGTGCTCTACATCGGCGTCTCGGAGTGGACGGCCGAGCAGATCCGCGATGGCCAGGCGTTGGCTCGCGACCTCGGCTTCAGCCTGATCTCGAGTCAGCCGCAGTACTCGATGCTGTGGCGGGTCATCGAGGACGAGGTCGTGCCGACGTGCGAAGAACTCGGCATCGGCCAGATCGTCTGGTCGCCCATCGCGCAGGGCGTGCTGACCGGCAAGTACAAGCCCGGACAGCCCCTGCCCGAAGGCTCACGCGCGACCGACGACCAGGGCGGAGCCGAGAACATCGGCCGTTGGCTGCGCGATGACGTGCTCGAGGCCGTCGCGCGCCTCGAACCGATCGCGGCCGCGGCTGATCTGACGATGGCCCAGCTGGCCGTTGCCTGGGTGCTACGCAATCCCAATGTCTCGGCCGCGATCATCGGCGCATCCCGGCCCGAGCAGGTCACCGACAACGTGCGGGCGTCAGGAGTGCTCCTCGGCGATGACGTGATGTCGGCGATCGACGATGCTCTCGGCGATGTCGTGATCCGTGACGCCTCGCTGACTGCCAAGCAGACGCCACAGTCCCGGCCGTCCTGACTAGAGTTCGATCATGCCCACCCTGCGCGACGTCGTCGCGGTACTCGACCATCTGTACGACCCCCGATGGGCCGACGACTGGGACGCGGTCGGCACGGTGGCCGGCGACTTGGACGCGGCTGTGTCCAAGGTGCTGTTCGCGGTCGATCCGGTGCAGGCCGTGGTCGACGAGGCGATTGTCACTGGTGCCGACCTGCTCGTGACACACCATCCGTTGTGGCTCAAAGGGGTCACATCGGTCGCGGCAGCGTCGCCCAAAGGGCGAGTCGTGCACACGTTGATCAGCAACGGCATCGCTTTGCACACCTGCCACACCAATGCCGATTGTCCTCCGCTCGGAGTCTCCGAGTCGATGGCTTTCGCTTTGGGGCTGGAAGAAGTTCGCCCGCTCGAAACCGATCCCGCAGATCCGGTCGACAAGTGGATCGTGTTCGCCCCCAGCCCGGCGGCCGACGAGGTGGCGGCAGCGATGCACGCCGCGGGCGCCGGTGCGATCGGCGACTACGACTCAGCGCAGTTCCAGTCAGCCGGGGTCGGCTCGTTTCGTCCGCTCGCCGGAGCAGACCCGGCAATCGGTTCAGCCGGCGTCGTCGAGCATGTCGACGAGATCCGCATCGAACTCGTGGCTGCTCGCCATCTTCGCGAACGGATTCGCGCCGCGATGCTGGCCGCTCATCCGTATGAGGAAGTCGCGCATGACGTCATCGAGACCGCACCCGCCGGCTCCGACCGGGGCAGCGGCCGCGTCGGCAGATTGCCCAGCGCGATGAGCCTGACCGAGTTCTCCGAACACGTGGCACGCCGTCTGCCGGCGCATCACAGTGCTGTGCGGGTCGCCGGTGACGCTGATCGTCTGATCGAGACTGTCGCTCTGTGTGGTGGTTCGGGCGACTTCCTACTGCCGACGGCCCAACGGGCGGGCGCCGATGTCTACGTCACGTCAGACCTGAAACATCATCCGGTCAGCGAGCACCTGGAGCAGCCCGGAGCGTGCGCCGTGATCGACGTTCCGCACTGGGCAGCGGAGTGGACGTGGCTTCCAGTCGCCGCTGCTGCACTGGCACAACAACTGCCGGAACTGGAGGTCGAGGTCTCCACGATCGTGACCGATCCGTGGACCGCGAGCGTGGCGGGTACGGTAGGACTGTGAAATCCGACCCCATCGTCCAGGCTGTGCTCCTCGAGCTGCAGTCGAAGGATTCGATCCTCGCCCAGCTCCAGCACCGCAAGAAATCGCTCCCTGAGCATGCCCAGGTCGTCGATCTGGAGGCGAAGTACAAGGAGATTGACGGTCATCGCATCGAGGCCGAGACCAAGGTCGCCGATCTGACTCGTGAGCAGAAGAAGGCCGACGCCGAGGTCGAAATGGTCAAGGCGCGTCGCGCACGGGACGAAGAACGGCTCAATTCCGGCGCGATTACCAATCCGAAGGATCTGGAGAGCATCCAGCACGAGCTGGTCGCCCTCGAACGTCGTATCTCGACCCTCGAAGACGCCGAACTCGAAGTCATGGAGTCGTTGGAGGCCGCGCAGACCGAGCTGTCGGCGGCCGAAGGCGATCTGCATGCGGTCAAGACCGATCTGGATCAGGTCATCGCCGCGCGCGATGCCGCGCTCGTGGTGATCGAGGAGCAGACTGCTGAGGCGCAGGACGAGCGCGAATCCTCAGCTGCCGGTATCCCGGCCGATCTGATGGCACTGTACGACAAGATCCGCGGCCAGTACGGCGGGCTCGGCGCTGCCGCGCTTCGTGCCAGGCGTTGCGAGGGCTGCCGGCTAGAGCTCAACGGAGCTGATCTTCGGGAGTTGGCCGCCGCGCCGGCCGATGAGGTGCTGCGCTGTCCCGAATGCTCGCGCATCCTCGTGCGCACCCCCGAATCAGGCCTGTGACCTCACGGGTCATTCTCGAGGCTGACGGTGGTTCGCGCGGTAATCCGGGCCCCGCAGCGTACGGCGCACTGATCCGCGATGCCGCGACCGGCATTGTCATCGCCGAACGTGGCGAGACGATCGGTGTGGCGACCAACAACGTCGCCGAGTACAGCGGACTGATCGCCGGGCTCGAACTGTTCCGCGAACACACACCTCGTGCCGAACTCGAGATTCGTATGGACTCCAAACTCGTCATCGAACAGATGGCGGGCCGCTGGAAGATCAAACATCCCGACATGGTGCCGCTCGCCGCAGCAGCACGAGAACTCATGCCGGCCGGGGCGGTCCTCACGTGGGTGCCACGCGAACGCAATCAAGCCGCCGATGCCCTCGCGAATGGGGCCCTGGATCGACAGCGCGACGGTGGCACGACGGGCTGGAGTGGGACGCAAGGTCCGCCGACGGTCCTGATCCTACTCAGGCACGGTGTGACGACGGCGACCGAGCGCAAGGCTTTCAGCGGCTCCAGCGGCTCGGACCCGGAACTGACGGCGGCCGGTGAGCAGCAGGCCCGGGCGGCCGGCGAGTGGATCCGCGATCACGGCGGCGCTGATGTCATCCTGACGTCACCCCTGCAGCGAACCCGTCAGACCGCAGCGGCCGTCGCAGACGCCTTGGGTATCCCTGTCGCGGTCGAGCCAGGTCTGATCGAAACGTCGTTCGGAGACTGGGACGGCTACACCTTCGCCGAGATCCAGGAACGCTGGCCTGCCGAGATGCGCGATTGGCTGGCGTCGACCGCGGTCGGACCGCCAGGAGGCGAGTCATTCGACTTCGTCGATCAACGGGTGGCTGCTGCCCGCGACAAGATCCTGCGCACGTACGGCGGAAAGACAGTTGTCGCGGTCAGCCACGTGACCCCGATCAAACTCATGATGCGGCAGGCGCTCGGGGCGCCGATCGGGATCATCTACAAAATGGAGCTTGCGCCGGCGTCCATCACGACAATCGCCTGGTGGCCGGACGGCAATGCTTCGTTGCGCAACTTCAATATCGTCCCGTAGCCTCCGGGCGAACGTCAGACGTGGGCGATTTCGGCCACCACGACGTCGAGGCGTCCGCCGTCACGTTCGACCGTCCAGCCCAGGCTGACCAGTACATCGTGCAGTTCGGCGATGGTCTGCGGGTCTGCGCCTGATTCCATGAGGTCGCGCACGATCCGGCCCTTGGTCGCCTTGTTGAAGTGGCTGACGACTTTGCGCTGCCCGTTGTGCTCGTGCAGGACCCGCATCGTGGCCGTACGGTCAGCCAGTTCGACGGGCGGCTTGCCGAGTGCCGTATAGGTACCGGAGCGCAGATCGATCAACAGGCCGTCGCCGACGACGTCGGACATGACCTTGGGCAGGGGAGCGCGCCACCGTCCTGCGATCGTGCCGAGGCGCGGCAGGGTCACATTGCCTGACAGGCGGTAGGCCGGAATCGGATCGCTCGGACGGACCAGACCGAACAGCGCGCTTGCGATCGCGATCGAACTGTCGGCGCGAGAGCGGGCCGCGATGTCGAGGGTCTGCAGGTCGAGCGCCGAGAACAGCACTCCGGTGTAGATTGCGTCGGCCCTAGCTGTCGGTTCGGCGGTCAGCCCCGCATTGATCTCGATTGCGTCGGCCTGCGTCGGGCCCAGGCCCAGCACCTCGGCGGCACGCTTGGGATTGCCGTTCGACAGCTTCACAAGCGTGCGCAACAACAAGGCGCGCACCGGGGTGAGAGCAGGAAACGAGAGCGTTTCGAGATCGAGGGGTGTTCCGGCGGCCGGCCGGGTCTTGCCTTCGGACGGGGGAAGCAGGATCAGCACTCCGCGACCCTATCCGATGACCTTGGTGCCCTCGAGGATCAGCAGGATGCCGAAGACCAGGAAGGCCAGAGTCGCGCCGATCTTGATCACACTCTCAGGCAGGTGCTTGCCCAGCATCGCGCCGGCGATGATCGCGAGGGCGTCCGCGGCGACCATGCCGACGGTGCTGCCGATCCACGTACCGAGCCAGCCTTCCTGGGTGGCCAGCGTGATGGTCGCCAGCATCGTCTTGTCGCCGAGTTCGGCGAGGAAGAAGGCGACGCCCACAGCGAGAATCGCGGCGCCGTGGCTCAGTCCGGCCTTGTTGGCCTCGTCTTCGCTGAGCTCGTCGCCACGCCAGGTCCAGGCCGCGAACAGGAGGAAGGCGACACCCGCGACAATCGAAATAGTGTGTTGGCTCTCGGCGAAACTGTCGCCGATCCAAGCGCCGATACCTACTGATGCCAGGTGGACTATCGCGGTGGCGAGCGTGATGCCGATCAGGACGTGTCTGACCTTGTAGCGGGTGGCGAATGTCATCGCCATCAGCTGACTCTTGTCGCCAAGTTCCGCCACGAAGATCACGGCAGTGCTCAGCAGGAACGCATACATCAAAAAAGCCCTTCGTCGCCTGGACGAAGAGCCTGGGATGACGAGTCTTCGACCAGGAATGTCACAGTGCACATGCGTGTGGCACATCTGGTCGAAAGTCTCGTCCGCCAGCCGAAGCTGGCCTGCTGTACCGGACTCCCACAAGCTACATGAGCGTCAGTATGTCGATACAACCGTTGGGGACTACTCCCTTTCGTGCCTTCAGCCTAGCGGACGTGCCCGCGGAGGGCTGGGACGGGTAGGATCAAGCCCGCGAGTGAGTCGGCCGGGCGGCCGCGGCGTGCCCCTCAGGGTGTACGTCGAGGAAAGTCCGGACTCCACAGAGCAACGGTGGTGGCTAACGGCCACCCACGGCGACGTGCGGGACAGTGCCACAGAAATCAAACCGCCAGCGGCCTGCACTTTTCGGAGTGCGGGTGCGGGTAAGGGTGAAACGGTGAGGTAAGAGCTCACCAGCGTTTCGGGTGACCGGAGCGGCTAGGTAAACCCCACCGGGAGCAAGACCAAGAGGACCTGTTTCGTTTCGGCGAAGGAGGTCTGCGCTGACGGGCTGCTCGTCCTTTGTCAGCGGGTAGGTTGCACGAGGCGTCCAGCAATGGACGTCCCAGATGGATGGTCGCCCGGGCGTCGGAGAGATCCGACGCCCGACAGGATCCGGCTTATAGGCCGACTCACTCGCCCTAGAGTCCAAGGGGATAGGTCTGTCAGCGTTCTCGCCTAGACTGTCGATATGACTGGCTACCGAGTCACCGTCGACCATCTCGTGATGGGTGGCGTTCCCTGCATTCGTGGCACCCGTATTCCGGTGTCCACGATTGTCGGTTTGGTCGGGCAGGGGCTATCCGTCGAGGACGTCCTGGCTGAATACCCGACGTTGGAGGTGGCAGACGTACTTTCGGCGCTGGAGTTCGCGGCCGCAGCAGTAGCCGAACGTCAGCTTCCTCTTCGTCAACCGGCGTGAAATTCCTTCTCGATGAGTGCATCAGCGCTCGGCTTGCGACCATGTTGACCGACGCCGGACACGTGGTCGCGCATGTGTTTGAACTCAACCTTCAAGGACGTCCCGATGTTGAAGTGATGTCATCCGCGCGTGATGAGGGGCGCATCTTGATTTCCGCTGACACCGATTTTGGTGAACTGCTTGCTAACAGCGGCGATGTCCTGCCGAGCCTGGTGCTGTTCCGGCAGGGGAATCGAGGGCCGGAGCACCAGGCCGCAGTCCTCCTTGCGAATCTGGAAACGGTGTCTGACGACCTCAACAGTGGTTCGATTGTCGTGTTCACGGATGACCGAATCCGAATCAGAAAGCTCCCGATTTTACCTCGCCAGACATGATGCGCTCGGGCGAGGTTCAGGTCCAGCAATGGACGTCCCAGATGGATGGTCGCCCGGGCGTCGGAGAGATCCGACGCCCGACAGGATCCGGCTTATAGGCCGACTCACTCGCCCTATCGCAAAGAAGTTCGAAGTCGCGTCGAGCTGGATTGCACCATGCGACGATGCGGTCATGTCACATAGCGTTCGTCGCTGGGATCGGGCTTTGGATGCCCCGCTCACCATCTCCACTGTCCTGTTTCTGATCGCATATGCCTGGCCCATTCTGGACGTTGGATTGAGCGAAGGCTGGCAGCGCTTCTGCAGCGTCGTCGTGTGGGGTACGTGGGTCTTGCTGTGCGTCGATTTTGTCGTGCGGCTCGTGATGTCCAGTGACCGAGGGGCGTTCCTACGCAGCAACCCGATCGATCTGGCGACAGTTGTATTGCCCTTGCTTCGACCTCTACGGTTGCTTCGTCTGGTGACCCTACTCAGTGCATTGAACCGCTATGCAGGGAACTCCCTGCGAGGCAAAGTCGGCATCTACCTCGTCGGCTCGGTTGTGCTGCTCGTGTTCGTCGGTGCGCTGGCAGTGCTCGATGCTGAACGCGGTGGCGAGGGCTCGATCCAGTCGTTCGGGGACGCGATCTGGTGGGCTCTCGCGACCATCACAACCGTGGGCTACGGAGACATCTATCCGGTCACGACGGTAGGGCGTAGTGTCGCCGTCTTGCTGATGTTCGGTGGCATCGCGACGTTGGGCGTTGTGACCGCATCATTTGCATCGTGGCTGGTACAGCGTGTCAGTGAGATCGAGGAATCCTCCCAAACCGCGACACGTGCGGACGTCGAGCGTCTCGCGGCTGAGGTCAAGGCGCTCCGTGAAGTGATTGCTGACCGGCGGGCCTGACTGACGGCGCGCCCCTGGACTGATTGCTAAGTCAGCCTGTGGAAATCCCCGCTGACTGACGCATCTCACATGGCAGGATGGATGTCGTCGGCGATTAGTAGGAGGCGTCAATGACCGGAGATTCAACGGTTAGGTCAGCGAGCGACTTGGCCCGCAGTGTCAACGACGAGATAATTCGGGCCGCGCCCGCAGTGACAGACCTCAGCGAGTGGGCAGTGCCTGAGTTCTTTGAATCTGACAAGGAGCTGCTTGAGTTTCAGCGGTGGGTACGAACTCAACGGGAGGGCAATCTCGGGTGAGTCTCGGCGGCGCGATTTTGGTTGACACCAATGTTGTGTCTGACTTGATCAAGGGTCGGCTTCCAGGCGGTTTGGCCCGCCAACTGAAGGGCCGCGAACTCCTCATCTCGTTCGTGACGGTAGGAGAGCTGACGAAATGGCTTCATACCCGCGATCTGAGCCAGAAGCGGCGAGCGGCAATTGGGCGGTGGATTGAGTCGCATTCGTGCTTATTGGGCGATGTCGAGGTTGCTCGGATGTGGGGTGAGGTCGACGCCTATGCGTGGCGACGGGGACGACCACGGCCCGCAAACGACAGCTCTACCAGGAGACCCGGCCCTAGACTGACGTCATGACGACGGGGGAGCAGGCTGTGGCCCGACAGGCCACGATCGGCGGACGATTCCTACGCGGGTGGCTGCGGGGAAGTGCGCTGTTCTGTTGGCTGTTCATTGCCGTCATCCCGGCGATGCTGTGGACCGGCGAGATCGACATGCCGTGGTGGGGAGCGGTGCTCACCACAGTGGGTGTGGGACTGATCTTGTTGCTGGTCGGCGCTTTGATCTGGTCCATCGCCGTCGAAGCCAGACAGGACACCGAGCGTCTCAAGCGAGCTGGTCGCGTCGCCGTCGCTGAGGTACTGAGCGTGGAGGTCATCGACCCGGGAGACGGATCGTCCGACATCGCACGGATGGAACTGACGATCTCTGGGGAGGGCGTGCCGTCATTCCCGGCGATCTGTCGCATGGACTACGACAAGCATGCGCACCGCGAAGGCGCCAAGTTCACGGCGATCGTCGATCCCTCAGACAATCTCTTCACGCTGCAACAGTTCTGAACGTCAGCTCGCGATGCCCAGGTGCAGCGAGTGCTGGATCGCGAGCGGATCGAACTGCCACGTGATTTCGCGGACGATATCGACGACGTCGGGATCGTCGGTGTGGATCGTGACCATGAGGTGTCGCTCCTCGATCCAACTCGGCGTGTCGAGGCCGACGTCCGGAATGGCATGAAGCGCCGTGACGACGGTATCGAAGGCGGCATCGCTACTCATCTGCATATCGAGCGTTACCTGGTGCATGTGGCTCCCACCCTTCTTGAAGTGGGTAACGAGCGTTGATGCGATTCGTTAGGCAGTTTGGGCGCAAGGTGTCGTGGGTAGTCTCGAAACATGACTGTGCCTGTAGTAGCTCTCAATAACGGTGTGTCGATTCCCCAACTGGGATTCGGGGTCTACCAAGTCGAACCCGAGAAGACCAAGGCCGCGACGTTGACCGCGTTCGAAGTCGGCTATCGCCACATCGACACGGCCCAGATGTACAGGAATGAGAAGGGCGTTGGCGATGCGCTGGCCGAATCAGGGCTGGCTCGCGACGAGGTTTTCATCACGAGCAAACTCAACAACGGCTTTCACGCCCACGATGACGCACTCGTGGCGTTCGATGAATCCCTGGAACGGCTCGGTATCGAGGCAATCGATCTGTTCCTGATCCACTGGCCGCTTCCGGGAATCGACGTCGATTTCGTGGAGACATGGAAGGCGCTCGAAGAGATCTATGCCTCGGGGCGCGCGCGCTCGATCGGCGTCTCGAACTTCCAGCCGCACCACCTGCGCCGACTGATCCAGGAGTCCGACGTCATCCCGGCCGTCAACCAGATCGAGGTGCATCCCTTCCTGACGCAGGACGAGGTGCGTGCGATCAACGCCGAGCACGGCGTCGCGACCGAAGCGTGGTCCCCGATCGCTCAAGGTTTGGTCCTGGATCATCCGGTGATCGTCGGGATCGCCGCCGAACACGACAAGACACCGGCCCAAATCGTGCTGCGCTGGCACATCCAGCGTGGCGATATCGTCTTCCCCAAGTCGGTGACCCGAAGCCGCGTCGAGGAGAATTTCGACATCTTCGACTTCGAGCTCACGGGTGCCGAGGTGGGCTTCATCTCGGCTCTCGACAAGGGCCAGCGCACGGGACCTGACCCTGACGAGTTCAATTGGATCCCGTGACCGGACGGGCGTCGACTACGGCAGCGTGAGGATCTCGGCACCGTCGGAGGTGACGAGCAGGGTGTGTTCGAACTGCGCGGTGCGTGACTTGTCCTGAGTCGTCGCGGTCCAGCCGTCGTCCCACATGTCCCATTCGATCGAGCCGAGCGTCAGCATGGGTTCGATCGTGAACGTCATGCCGGGCTGGATCACGGTGTCGTACGCCGGGTCGTCGTAGTGTGGGATGACGAGGCCGTCATGAAATGCGGGTCCGACGCCGTGGCCCGTGAAATCGCGGACGACGCCGTAGCCGAATCGCTTGGCGTACGTCTCGATGACCCGTCCGATGACGTTGATCTCGCGCCCTGGTTTCACCGCGCGGATGGCCCGCATGGTCGCTTCGCGGGTGCGTTCGACAAGTAGCCGCGATTCCTGGTCGACCTCGCCGACAAGGTAGGTCTTGTTGGTGTCACCGTGCACCTGCCCGATATACGCCGTGATGTCGATATTGAGGATGTCGCCGTCCTCGAGGGGACGGTCGTCGGGGATGCCGTGGCAGATGACCTCGTTGACGCTGCTGCACAGCGACTTGGGGTAGCCGCGGTAACCCAGGGTCGACGGATAGGCGCCGTGGTCGATCAGGAATTCGTGTCCCACCCGGTCGAGTTCGTCGGTGGTGACGCCCGGTGCGATGGCGGCTTCGACCGCATCGAGCGCTTGCGCGGCGAGTCGCCCGGCGATGCGCATCGCGGCGATCGTCTCGGTGTCGCGTACCGAAGGGCCCTTGTACGGAAGCGGGGTGATCTGGCCCACGTACTCGGGACGGTCGATCGAATCCGGAACAGCGCGTTGGGCTGATACTCGGCCAGCAGTCAGGGCAGTCACCCGGAGAGTTTAGAGGGCGCGTTCAGACGCGACGTGGGGCACTATGGAGGTATGAGCGACGAGAAGTTCTACTACTGCACGAAACACTCACGGGTCGAAGGTGAGAAGGGGTGCCGGGCCGCCGATCGGCTCGGCCCGTACGACACGGAGGACCAGGCTGCCCACGCCTACGAGATCGCGGCCGCACGGACCAAGAGCTGGGACGAGGATCCGGAATGGAATGACGAGCCGCCGAAGGAATGAGGCGTCGCCGTCGTAGGAGAGGTCTCAAGCTCGAGCGTTCAGGGCCTTGGATCGGTGTTGTCGGGCTGTTGATGGTCCTGTGGTGCTCGGTCTCGACAGTTCTGTTCGCGCCGTGGTGGGGCGTCGTGATCGCGATGGCCCTGCTGATCCCGCAGGTGTGGTTGGTCGCCCGGTGGGCGCGCACCCGCCCGACGTGGTGCATGTGGGTGCCGGTCGCCGGCGTGGCGGTGTGGGTCGCCTACGCCGTCTCGGGTGCGCGCCTCCTGGACTGGACTGCCTGAGGGGCGTCTACTCCAGGAAGGAATGCTCCTCAGCGGGGAAGACACCAGACTTGACCTCGTGGACGTACGTCTCGGTGGCCTTGAGAATGACGTCGTGCAGGTTGGCATAGCGCTTGACGAAACGCGGGGCCTTGCCGGTGTTGAGGCCCAGCATGTCCTGCCAGACGAGTACCTGGGCATCGCAGTCGATGCCGGCACCAATACCCACCGTGGAGATGCTCAGGGCCTTGGTGACCTCCGCCGCGACGGGCGCCGGGACCATCTCCATGACGATCGCGAACGCTCCGGCTGCTTCGAGTGCCTTCGCCTCCTCGATGACCTGGGCACCGCCGTCGCCGCGGCCCTGCACCCGGTAGCCGCCGAGGTTGTGCTCTGCCTGTGGCGTGAAGCCGATATGCGCGCACACCGGGATGCCTGCATCGGTCAGCAGTTTGACCTGGGGCACCATCGCCAGTCCGCCTTCAAGCTTGACGGCGTGAGCGCCGGCTTCCTTCATGAACCGTACGGCCGTGTGGAAGGCCTGTTCGGGTGAGGCCTGGTAGGAGCCGAAAGGCAGATCGGCCAGCACGAGCGAGTGTTTCGCAGACCGCGACACGGCGCGTACGAGCGGGATCAGCTCGTCGACCGTCACGGGCAGTGAGGTGTCATTGCCGTAGACGTTGTTTGACGCCGAGTCGCCCACCAGCAGTACTTCGACTCCGGCTTCATCGAACGTCGCGGCGGTGTATTGGTCGTACGCCGTCAGCATCGTCCACTTCTGACCCTGCTGTTTCATCTGCTGCAGGGTATGGGTGCGTACCCGTTTGCGCGGTGTGGGCGCTGCAGCGGTGGGGCCGCTGCCGTATGGTGCGGTCTCTTCAGGGGTGGCGTCAGCCATGATGATTCTCCTGTTCGTCTCGCGGCTTCTGATGAAGTCCACGGATGAATCCAGCGTGCCAGAATCTGGACCCGTCGGCGGTGTGAGGCTTGTTACAGCTTCAGAGCTTCTCGCGCCAGCGGTGGGTGATCGGCACCCGACGGTCGCGGCCGAAGTTGCGGCGCGAGACCTTGGGCCCCGGCGGGTACTGGCGACGCTTGTATTCGGCTCGGTCGACGAGCCCGATGACCCGTTCGATCAGCGCGGGGTCGAACCCTTCGGCGATCAGATCGGCTGATCCCAGGTCACGTTCGACGTAGGCATCTAGCACCGCATCGAGAAGCTCGTACGGCGGCAGGGAATCTGAGTCGAACTGGCCAGGACGCAGTTCTGCCGACGGCGGTTTGGTAATGGTGTCCTCGGGGATCGGAGGCGTCTCCCCGCGCGCGATCGCCTGTTCATTGCGCCAGGACGCGAGCTCCCACACCAGGGTCTTGGGGACGTCCTTGATCGGAGCGTAGCCGCCGACAGCGTCGCCGTAGATCGTCGAGTAGCCGGTCGCAAGCTCAGACTTGTTGCCGCAGGCCAACACCAGATGACCATGCTGATTGGACAGGCCCATCCAGATCACGGCGCGGATGCGAGCCTGCAGATTCTCCTCCGCGACGCCGTCGAGGCGCAGCGCCTCTTGGTACTGGTCGAAGATCGGCGCGATCGGGACGGTCTGCAAATTCAGTCCGGTGCGGCGCGCCATCTCGGCGGCATCGGACTTGGAGTGTTCGCTCGACCAGGCGCTCGGATTGGAGACGCCGAAGACCTTGTCGGGTCCGAGCGCGTCGACGGCGATCGCGGCCACCAACGTCGAGTCGATTCCGCCGGACATGCCGAACAGGACCGACGAGAAGCCGTTCTTCTGCACATAGTCGCGCAGGCCCGTCACGAGCGCGGTGTAGATCTCCTCATTGCGCGAGATCCGCTCCGACACGACAACCGGGCGGGGCTCGTACGACTCATGAGGCGTCGAACCGATGATGGTTCTCTTGATCGCCAGACCGCCGAATCGCTCGTCAGCGTCGGGCATCGTCGGCGTCGCGGCAGGCAGGTCGAGATCGACGACCAGCAGCTCCGGCGCGAACTGTCCCGAGCGACCGAGGACGGTGCCCGCCTGGTCGACGACGATCGAGTCACCGTCGAAGACGAGTTCATCTTGGCCGCCGACGAGGTTGACGTAGGCCAGCACGCACTCGCCCTCACGAGCCCGGCGGGCGCAGAGGTCGAGCCGAACGTCGTCCTTGTCGGCCTCGTAGGGGGAGCCGTTCGGCACGACGAGCAGCGCCGCCTCGGCGGCCTTGGCAGCGGCTGACGGGCCGTCTCGCCACAGGTCTTCGCAGATCGCGAGCGCCACGTCGATGCCGCCGATCTGGACGACGTTGATGGTGTGACCGGCGACGAAGTTGCGGATTTCGTCGCCGACACCGTAATTCCACAGATGGTGCTTGGCCTGTCGGGCCACGATCTTGCCGCCGTGGATCACCGCGACGGAGTTGAGGGGTGCGTTCTTCGGGACGCCGAGCACGTCCGTGACATCGTCGGCCTGGTCGAGGAAGCCGACGACCGCCACGACGTCGCCGCAACCCTCGTTCTGAAGGCGTTCGGCCAGCTCTTCGATAGCCTTCTGCGAAGCCTTGATGAACGACTGCCGCATGGCCAGGTCCTCGATCGGATAGCCCGTCAGCACCATCTCGGGGAACACCACGAGGTGGACGTCCTGGGCCGCCGCTTCCTTGCAGTACTCGACGACGAGATCGGCGTTCCCCGCCAGATCACCGACCGTCGCATTGACCTGGGCAAGGGCAAGACGCAACTGAGGCATGTGACAACCCTAATGCGGACCGCTTGTTACATGGACGTAACAATCCGCGTGGGAGACTTGGCCCATGGGAAAACAGGAAGCATTCGTCCTCCGCGCGCTCGAAGAGCGCGACGTGCGTTTCGTCCGTCTGTGGTTCACCGATGTCCTGGGATCCCTGAAGTCGGTTGCTATCGCGCCGGCAGAACTCGAAGGCGCCTTCGCTGAAGGAATCGGCTTCGACGGATCGGCGATCGAAGGCTTCGCACGCGTGCACGAGGCCGACATGCTGGCCATGCCGGACCCCTCGACGTTCCAGATTCTGCCCTGGCGCGGCGAGACGCCGGCTACCGCGCGCATGTTCTGCGACATCCTCATGCCCGACGGGACGCCGTCGTACGCCGACCCGCGCCACGTCCTGAAGCGCGCGCTGCAGAAAGCGGCCGAGGCGGGCTTCACGTTCTACACACATCCCGAGATCGAGTTCTTCTTGTTCAAGGGCAAGCCCGAGAAGGGCGATCGGCCGGTGCCTGTCGACGACAGCGGCTACTTCGACCACACGGCGCAAGGCGGCGGCCAGGACTTCCGGCGCGAGGTCATCACGATGCTCGAGAACATGGGCATCTCCGTCGAGTTCAGCCACCACGAAGGCGGGCCCGGGCAGCAGGAGATCGACCTGCGCTACGCCGATGCGCTCTCGACGGCCGACAACATCATGACGTTCCGTACCGTCGTGCGCGAGGTCGCTCTGAGCCAGGGCAAATGGGCCTCGTTCATGCCCAAGCCGTTCACCGAACATCCCGGATCGGGTATGCACACCCACGTCTCGCTGTTCGAGGGCGATGAGAACGCCTTCTACGAGGCCGGCGCCGAGTATCAGCTGTCGCAGACCGGTCGCGCGTTCATCGCCGGCGTCCTGCACCACACCCCGGAGATCACGGCTGTCACGAATCAGTGGGTCAACTCCTACAAGCGCCTCGCAGGCGGGGGAGAGGCGCCCAACTACGTGTGCTGGGGCCACAACAACCGTTCCGCGCTGATCCGGGTGCCGATGTACAAGCCGCACAAGGGCAACTCGGCCAGGATCGAGAACCGCGCGATCGACGCGGCCTGCAATCCGTACCTCGCCTTCGCGCTCGTGCTGGCAGCAGGCCTCAAGGGAATCGAAGAGAAGTACGTCCTGCCGCCAGAGGCCGAGGACGACGTCTGGTCGCTGTCGGAGAATGAACGCCGCGCCATGGGCATCCAGCCGCTGCCGCGCAACCTCGACGAAGCGATCCGGACCATGGAGACCAGCGAGCTCGTGGCCGAGACGCTGGGCGAGCACGTCTTCGACTTCTTCTTGCGCAATAAGCGATCCGAATGGCAGGACTATCGTTCACAGGTCACGCAGTTCGAGATCGACCGCCTCATGCCGATGGTCTAGTTGTTGCGTTTCTGGCCGCTTTCGCCACGAGCACGGACTTTTCTTGTGCGTTGCGGGTGAGTTCGGCAGCGGCCAGGAACTCGGTTCTGGCCTCGTTGTGCCGGCCGAGGCGAGCCAGCAGCTCTCCGCGGACGCTCGGCAGAATCGCGTATCCGGCCAGAGCGTCGGACGCGACCAACTCGTCGATCAGCGGAATCGCTGCGGCGGGTCCACGTGCCATCGACATCGCGACGGCCCGGTTGACCTCGATGATCGGTGACGGCGTCAGGCTGCCGAGCGTCGTGTAGAGCGAGACGATCTGTTCCCAGTCGGTCTCGTCGGTCGAGCTTGCGACGGCATGGCATTCGGCGATCGCGGCCTGCAGCGCGTATGCGCCCCGGCCCCGACCCATCGCATCGGCTCTGGCCAATGCGGCCCGTCCCCGGTGGATCTGGTGATGATCCCAACGTGACCGGTCCTGATCGGCCAGCATGATGGGTACGCCGTCGGCGTCGAGGCGAGCGGCGAACCGCGACGCCTGCAATTCGAGCAGCGCGAGCAACGCGTGGGCATCGGGCTCCTGCGGCACCAGGGCACTGACGGTACGCGCCAACCTGATCGCTTCTTGGGCCAGATCCGTGCGCATCCAGCTGGCACCCGATGTTGCCGCGTAGCCCTCGTTGAAGATCAGGTAGATGACATTGAGGATCGAGTCGAGCCTGGTGCCGAATTCGCTCCGGTCGGGAACTTCGAATGGCACCCCCGCGGCCGCAATCGTCTTCTTGGCCCGGACGACTCGTTGCTGCACCGTGCTGACCGGGACCATGAAAGCGCGAGCGATCTCGTCGGTGGTCAGTCCGCCCACGACACGGAGAGTCAACGCGATCTGAGCCTCGCGAGGCAGGATCGGATGACATGCGGTGAACAGCAACGGGAGCACGTCGTCGGCGATCTCATCCGGGTCTGCGAGAACCTCGGCAGTGTCCAGCCGTTGTTGCTCCGACAAGGAGTGGGCGATCGCGGCGTGACGGTCGTCCAGCCGCTCGACGCGACGCCGGCGATCGATCGCCTTGCGTTTGGCCACGGTGGTCAGCCAAGCACCGGGATTGGGCGGCACTCCGTCACGTGGCCATTGCGCCAATGCGTCCAGAAGGGCGTCCTGAGTGACGTCCTCGGCAATGCCGAAGTCGCCGACGATCCGCGTCAGGGTGGAGACGATCCGGGCGGATTCGATCCGCCAGACCGCTTCCACCTGACGACGGACATCATCGGTTTTCGAGCTGCTCACGCCACTCGTATTCCTTCTGGACATACTCGTTGGACTGGTCGAAATCTTCTGTCTCGGTGACCCGGCGTACCTCCAGGCGCGTTCCGGGGCCCAAGGGGCAGCGCTTGGCCCACTCCGCGGCCTCCTCCTTGGACGAGGTCTGGATGATCCAGAAGCCGTTGAACAACTCCTTGGCCTCGGCATAGGGTCCATCGGTGACGACGGGTGGAGTGGAGTCGAAGTCGACGACGAAGCCGTCTTCGGCGGGAGCGAGCCCTTCGCCGGCGAGCAGGACGCCGGCCTTGATCAGGGATTCGTTGTACGCGCCCATCGCGTTGATGATCTCGTTGAAGTCGAAATCCTCGGGGATCTCGAACTCGACGGGGGAACGCATGATCAGCATGTACCTCATGATGGTGACTCCTTAGATATGGGCCGTGGATCGACCCTCTCATCCATGCTTCGAACGAGCGAGACCCAGATCGACACATTCGGTGGAATTCTTTTCATGATCGGCAGGTAGCCTGCTGAGGTGGCAACTGACGCACGCGATCTGGCGGTAGCACTGGCTCGTAAGGGATTCCGTGATGGCGAGGTCGCCGTGATGAATCTGCGGGCGTTGGGTGAGGTTCCAGAGGATCTGCTCGACCAGATCACGTCGGTCGCGAGTCCCGACACGGCCCTGTCGTCACTCGGCATGATCGCATCCAAGATGGGCGCGGAGCCCTTGCTGACGTTGCTCAGCGGCGACAGCGTGCTGCGGATGCGGCTGCTGGTCGTCCTCGGCACGAGCGAGGCACTCGGTGTGTTCTTGGCCCGTCACCCGGAATATCTCACCGATCTGGCAGCCAAGAACCTGTCGGCGACGCCGATCGACCTGACGGTGCGCCGTGACGTCATGGAACAGGCGACGTCGGCCGATGAACTGCGGGTCGCCTACTACCGGATGCTGCTGAGTATCGCGGCTCGCGATCTGACTGCGCTCACACGATTCGAACAGTCGTCGGCCGAATTGTCCGATCTGGCGGTCGCGACTCTCGGCGGCGCTCTGCGTATCGCTCAAGAAGGTGAACCCGGAGCCGATCGGTGCCGACTCACCATCATGGCGATGGGCAAGACAGGTGGCCATGAACTCAACTACCTGAGCGACGTCGATGTGATCTTCGTTTATGAACCCCGTGAGGGTGCAGACGAGCAGGACGCTGCATCTGTGGCCTCACGTCTGGCGTCGACGGTCATGAGGCTGTGCCGCGATCACACCGGTGAGGGCACGATCTGGGAGGTCGATGCCGAGCTGCGGCCCGAAGGCAAGAACGGCCCATTGGTGCGATCTCTGGCCAGCCATGTCGCGTACTACCAGAAGTGGGCCAGTACATGGGAGTTCCAGGCCCTTCTGAAGGCCCGCTATGCAGCCGGCGATGAGGAGCTCGGTCAGGCGTACATCGACGCCTTGAATCCGATGGTCTGGTTCGCCAGCACCCGCGAGCATTTTGTGACGGATGTGCGTGCGATGCGCCGCAGGGTCATCGACCACATCCCGGCCGCTCATAGGGATCGACAGCTCAAACTCGGTGCCGGTGGGCTGCGCGATGTCGAGTTCGCGGTCCAGTTGCTGCAACTCGTGCACGGTCGGGCCGATGAGTCCCTGCGTTCGCCGACAACCGTCGAAGCTCTGCGGGCGTTGATCGAAGGTGGATACGTCGGCCGCCGCGACGGTGCGGCGATGGAGGAGGCGTACGAGTTCCTGCGCACGTTGGAGCACCGCATCCAGTTGTTCAAACTGCGCCGCAGCCATATCGTGCCCGATGATCCCGAAGACCTGCGCCGCATCGGCCGCAGTATGGGATATCGGCAGTCTCCTGCGGAGAATCTGACCAAGGACTGGCAGGCCCACCGGCGTAGCGTGCGGCGGCTGCACGAGAAGCTGTTCTACCAGCCGCTTCTCGAGGCCGTCGCTTCCTTGCCGACCGATGGGCTCCGTCTCACACCCCTGGCCGCCGAGCAGCGTCTCACGGCGCTCGGATTCGTCGATCCCAAAGGTGCACTCGCCCATATCCAGGCGCTTACGTCCGGGGTGTCGCGACGTGCGGCGATCCAGAAGTCGCTACTTCCCGCGATGCTCGCGTGGTTCGCGGAGTCCCCGGATCCGGACGCCGGACTGCTCGCCTTCCGCAAGATCTCCGAGGGGCTTGGCGGGACGCACTGGTATCTGCGCAAGCTCCGCGATGAGGGCGAGGGCGCCGAGCAACTCGCGCACGTGCTGTCGTCCAGCCGCTATGTCACCGACCTGATCCTGCGGGCCCCGGATTCGGTCGCGCTCCTCGGCGACAATGCCGAACTCCGTCCACTGGACCGTGACCGGCTGATGACCGAAGTCGACTTGGCGGCCGGGCGACACCGTGAATCCGCCGACGCGATCCGCGCGGTGCGGCGGGTCCGACGACGTGAACTGTCGCGCATCGGCATCGCTGACGTGTTGGGTCGGCTCGACATCTTGGAGGTCGGCGACGCGCTGACAGATGTTTCCACCGCGACGCTCGCCGGGGCGCTCAAGGCGTCCACGTCGGCGGTGGAGGCCGAGCGCGGGGAGATGCCGACTCGGATGGCCATCGTCCTGATGGGCCGGCTCGGCGGTGGAGAGGCAGGCTACGGATCCGACGCCGACGTCATGTTCGTCCACGATCCCTATGACGGCGCCGACCCGGGGGAGGCAGCGACCGCGGCGATGGCAGTGGCACAGGGCCTGCGCAAGATGTTGGCCGCGGCCGGCGATGATCCTGCCCTTGAGGTGGACGCGGAACTGCGTCCCGAAGGCAAGAACGGCCCGCTCGTGCGGAGCTTCACGTCGTATCAGGCCTATTACGAGAAATGGTCCGCGGTCTGGGAGGCGCAGGCGCTGCTGAGGGCGAATGCGACGGTCGGTGATATCGGACTACGCGAACGCTTCACGGCGCTGATCGATCCTCTGCGGTGGCCCGAGGGCGGCGCAACGGCTGCGGAGGTACGCGAGATCCGCAGGATCAAAGCCCGCGTCGATTCCGAGCGGCTGCCGCGTGGCGCCAACCCGAAGACACATCTCAAGCTCGGTCGGGGCGGTCTGGCCGACGTCGAGTGGACAGTTCAGTTGCTGCAGATGCAGCATGCCCACGCCGTTCCGGGACTGCGGACGACCCGCACGCTGGACGCGCTGCACGCTGCGGTCGAGGCCGAACTGGTCAGCACGAGCGATGCCGAGGCGCTGGAAGCAGCATGGCGCCTGGTGAGCCGCATCCGGAACGCAGTCGTCCTGATGCGTGGAAAGTCGGCAGAATCGATGGTCGAGCATGCGGGTGACCGTGCCGGTGTGGCCCACCTGCTCGGCTACGGCATGGACCAAGGCGAACGGCTCAACGATGACTACCTGCGTACGACGCGCCATGCTCGTAAGGTGGTCGAGAGGATTTTCTATGAATGACCTGCACAAGTTCGGCCGTCGGGCACTTGTCTGCCTGGTGAGCGCCTTGCTCGGAACCTCCCTGCTCTATGCGGCACCCGCGCAGGCGGCTGAACCGGTCATCACGCCGGGGTCGCCGACGATCTCGGGCACGGCTCAGTTCGGCAAGACCTTGGTGGCTGTCCCTGGCGTGTGGTCGCCGAGCGATGTCACGTTGTCGTACCAGTGGTTTCGCGGAACGACGCCGGTAGGTGCCAACTCGTCGACCCACCCGCTCTCCAGTGCGGCTGACATCGGTTCGTCGTTCACCGTGCGGGTCACTGGCTCGCGGCCGGGCTCAGCCCCGGTGGCTGTGACCGCACCTCGGACGGGCAAGGTGGCGCCGGCTCGCTTCACCAACACCGTGCGTCCGAAGATCACCGGAAGTGCCAAGTACGGTCGCAAACTCACTGCATCGTCGGGACGTTGGTCGAACAAGGTCAGCAAGTACGAGTACCGCTGGCTGCGCGACGGCAAGCCGATTAGGGGTGCCACGAGCCGTACTTATCGGGTCGGGGTCTCTGACGTCGGGGCGAAACTCCGGTTCCGGGTCACGGTTCGGCGCACGGGATTCGCCACGACCTCCGTCCAGTCGACTGCCAAGGCCGGTCAGCATGTGCGAGGTGTACGAAAGACCGTGACCTACAGCGTCAAAACACGTGGCAAGGTCACTGCCAGTCTCTCGAAATTCAAGAAGCTCGCGCAGCAGACCTATGACGATCCGCGTGGTTGGCGGGCCATGGGGGTCAAGTTCAAGCGAGTGTCGAAGGGCGGCGATTTCACTCTCGTACTGAGCCAGGCCTCGAAGGTGCCGACGTTCTCCTCCGCCTGCAGCTCTACTTACAGCTGCCGGGTGGGTCGCAACGTCATCATCAACCAGACCCGTTGGCAGAAGGCGACTCCGGCCTGGAATGCCAAGAAGGGGTCGCTGCGCAACTACCGCCACATGGTGGTCAACCACGAGACCGGTCACTGGTTCGAACGGGGTCATGCCTCGTGCGGCGGCAAGGGCCAGTTGGCGCCGGTCATGCAGCAGCAGTCGAAAGGCTTGCAGGGCTGCAAGATCAATCCGTGGCCGAAGAAGAGGGAGCTGCACACCTCGCGGTTCGGGTTCTGACCTTGGTCTCGCGACTGCTGTTCCTGCTGAACGGTGCGGCGCAGGTCTTCGCCTTCGTGGCTTTCGCACTCCTGATGCTTGAGTGGTGGGGCCCGTGGGGTGCAGCGGCCATTGGAGTGACCCTGCTGGCGTACTGGGTGTTCGTGCCTCGGCCGGTGTTGCCCGCAGCACTGTGCGCAAAGTGCGATCACGCCCAGGAGCATCACCACGGCAATTGCCAGGAGTGCCTGCGTGCGTCCGTCCGGGGTGATGGGGATGCTTTGGCAGTGCCGTGCTCGAAGTTCAAGCGCAGCGAAGCGCCGACGCCGTGGAAGACCTTCGCGGCGAGTCGCACCTGACGGAGGACGGAAGAATCGGGTCTTATCCGCACCGTCGCGGACAAAACCCGATTCCTTCGTCAGCCTGGCGGAACGGGCAGGTCAGCCGGCTTGCTTGGCCTGCAGCAGGTTCTCGCGCTCATTGATATTGAGTCCGCCCCAGACGCCGTACGGTTCGCGCACCGTGAGTGCGTGTTCGAGGCATTCGCGCACCACCGGGCACGTGGCGCACAGCGCTTTGGCGGCGGCTTCTCGCGATCGTCTGCGGGGTCCGCGTTCGGCGTCGGGGGAGAAGAACGTCTCAGGGTCCACGGTTCGGCAGGCCCCGCGGTACTGCCATTCGTATGTCTCCTGGATCGGCATCGGCAGGCGGGAGATCGAAGCCATGTGTCAACCCTCCGTAGGCCGCGACAGGTGGAGCTGGAACACGTCGATGTAGCCGACGCTGAAGCCTGCCTGGCAATAGGCCAGATAGAACTCCCACATCCGGCGGAACGTCTCATCGAAGCCTTGTGTCCTGATGGTGTCCCAATTGGCGTTGAACTGATCGCGCCACCTCTGCAGCGTCAATGCGTAGTGCTGACCCAGCGAATGCTTGTCGGTGACCGCGAGCGAGGTGTGCGCCGCCAGGGTGGAATCGATCGCTTCGAGTGACGGAATCAGTCCGCCGGGGAAGATGTACTTCTGGATCCAGCCATACGAGTTGCGGGTCGCAAGGTATCGGTGGTGCGCCATCGTGATCGCCTGGATCGAGACGTGACCACCGGGGGCCAAGAGTTTGTCGATCGTGGCGAAGTACGTCGGCCAGTACTCCTCGCCGACCGCCTCGATCATCTCGACGCTGACGATTGCGTCGTATTCGCCGGTGACCTCGCGGTAGTCGACGAGCTGCAGATCCACTTCGACACCGGCCAGGGCGAAGCGTTCCTCCGCGAGGGCGGCTTGCTCCTTGGAGATCGTGATCGTGGTGACTTTCGCACCGCGCTGGGCTGCCCGGATAGCGAGAGCACCCCAGCCGCTGCCGATCTCCAGCAATCTCGTGCCGGTCGTGACACGGGCCTGGTCAAGGATCCCGTCGATCTTGCGCATCTGCGCGGCTTCGAGGTCCTCGGTGGGTGAATCGAACCAGGCTGCCGAATAGCTCATCGACGGGTCGAGGAACTGAGCGAACAACTCGTTGGAGAGGTCGTAGTGGGCTTCGATGTTCTTGCGGGATCCCGAGACGGAATTGCGTTGATGGTGCGGCAGTTTCTTGTCGACGAAGGTGCGGAACTTCTGCAATGGCACGGGGACGAGATGGGCCATGCGATTCGCGAACGGCGACAGGAGGTCGGCCAGATCGGTATCGGTCCCTGTGGTCCAGTCGCCGGCCATATACGCCTCGCCGAGACCGATCTTGCTCTCGGCGCCGAGGCGGGCGAAGAATGCCTTGGGCCGCACGATCCGCATCTCCGGAGAGTCGGCGTCACCTGCGCCCCACTGGGTGCCGTCAGCAAATGACACCCGCACCGGGATGCTGTTCACAGCGGGTTTGAGAATTGCTTTGGCGGCGCGCGCCTTCATGGGTGTGCGCGGGGTGTGCGCGATACCTGGCCAGCGGGCAGTGGCGATCTGCGTCATCGTGTGCCTTCCTGTGGTGCATGTGCCGGTCGGGGGATCACCGGCAGCTTTCGGATCCAGAGCCATACACCATGTATTCGGATCAGCAAGCTGGTTCGATGGGTCATCAAAGGCATTTTGATGAGAAGTTTTGTGAGCCGCCGTCTTGTTGCGGGTCGAGGCGTTCCTCGGAAGGCCGCGGTGAACATCGCCTCGCCGTTTTGTCGCAGGATGATGCTCGATGAAACTCGTTGCGGTGTCAGGGTGAATTGCAGATCGTACTTGCCTTCGACGGTGAAGAAGGGCGAGACGTAGAACGCCTTGTCGACCTCGGCGCGTCCGGCCTCGTCCGGCCGCAGAAGGTAGGCATGACGCTCGCCGTACGTGTTGTGCACCTCTGCGACGATGCAGGTCAGCGACCCGTCGGGCGCAATGGCCCAGAACACGCTGAGTGGGTCGAAGGTGTGTCCCAGGATCCGGGCGTTGGCCAGCATCAGCACCCGATGTCCTGAGATATCGACGCCTTGAGCCTTGCAGAATCGCTCGATATTGGCCCGGATCGAGTCGTCGGGATCGCCGATGTGATCGGCGGCCTTGAACGACGAGAAGGCTCGAAGCGGCCGGGCCATGCGTGGAAGATCGTCGACGTCGACGAGCCATTGATAGACCTTGTAGGAGAACCTGTGGCGTAGGGGAGTGCGGCGCGTGTGCGCGACGGTCCCCTCGACGAGGGCCGGCAGAGCGGGCAGCGGCGCACTCACCATGGCGTCCCCAGAGCGGCCGCGGCGTCGACCCCGGAGCGACAACCGTCCTCGTGGAATCCCCAACCGTGGTACGCGCCGGCGAATACCGTCTGCTCGGTGAACAATCCACTGAGTTCGCGTTGGGCAGCGACCGAGACCGGGGTGTAGATCGGGTGGGTGTAGGCCATCGTCGCCACGATCGTGGCCGGGTCGATCTGCTCGGTCGCATTGAGCGTGACCAGGAACGGATCCCTGCTTTCGATACCTTGCAACAGGTTCATCCAGTAGGTGACGGCGGAGTGCTCGCTGCGTTCGGCACAACCGTCCATCCGGTAGTTCCAAGCCGACCGTGCCGCCCGAGTATGCGGCAGGATGGCCGGGTCGCGGTGCAGCACGACCTCGTTGTGGGAGTAAGCGAAGGTGCCGAGGATGCGTCGCTCATCGTCGGTCGGATCGGTCAGCAGAGCGAGGGCATCGTCGGCATGTGTCGCGATCACGACCGCGTCGACGGTGTGCAGATCCCCGTGGGAGTCGATGAGCTCCACCCCGTCCGGCTTGCGGGTGATCGCTCGAACGCCAGTCGCAACGCGGACGTCGCCAACTGCCGCCGTGACCTTGGCGATGTAACTGCCCGAGCCGCCGACGACGGTGAACCACTGCGGGGAACCCTTGATCGACAAGAATCCGTGGTGCTTGAGGAACTCGAACAGATAGCGCGCGGGATACTCCAGCGCCGTCTCGTGCCCCGACGACCACACGCACGACACGACGGGGATCGCGTAGTGCGAGATGAAGTACTCGCTGAAACCGTGGATACGGAGGAAGTCGCCGTACGTCTGAGGATCGGTCGGCGATTCTTCGGCGTCGAGCAGGGCATGAGCGAGGCGGCCGAACTTCTTGACGCCCCACAGCATTGCGAGATAGCGCGGGTCGAACAGGCGACGGCGCTGCGCGAAGACGCCTTTGCCGCCGCGTCCCCCGGCGTACTCCAAGCCGCATCCGTCGCAGTGGATGCTCATGCTCATCTCGGTCGGGTGGACCTCGACGTCGAGCTCGGCGAACAACCGGCGCAGCAGGGGATAGGTGCGATCGTTGTGGACGATGAAGCCGCTGTCGACCCGGTGGGTCACGTCACCGTCGTCGACCGAGTGCGTATGGGCGTGACCGCCGATCCGCGCGTCGGACTCGAAGACCGTGACATCCCAGTCACGGCGCAGGACATAGGCAGCTGAAAGACCCGCGACGCCGGAGCCGACTACGGCTACTCGACGTCGCAGGGAAGTGCGTCGCAGGGAAGTGCGTCGCGGGGAAGACGTGGTCATGACCGTGGTTCGTTGCTAACCGGCAACCGGATGGGTGGCTAAGGCAACTACTACGTCATCGACCATGTGTTCAGTGTGACGCACTTACCTCTTCGAGGCGACGAGTTGCCTCTTCCCGCTTGGCGCGGCGCAACGCCTTCGATTCGGGGCTGTTGCCGATCTTGTACGGATCGCTGGGCTTCTTGCCGTGTTTGGCGAGCTGACGCACGACCGAGAACATCTGCTTGGAGAAGCGACCCGTGTTGTACTGCAGGCCGTATTTCTCGACCAGGAGCTTCACATCTTCGGCGACCTCGGGGTAGCGACGGGCCGGGATGTCAGGAAACAGGTGGTGTTCGATCTGGTAGCTCAGGTTGCCGGTCAGGACGTGGAACGGCGCATGTCCGGTGATGTTGGCCGAGCCGAGGATCTGGCGGAAGTACCACTGGCCGCGGTTCTCGTTCTGTGCGTCCTCTTCGGCGAAGGTCTGCACCTCGGCCGGGAAGTGGCCGCAGAAGATGATGCAGAACGTCCAGATGTTGCGGATGACGTTGGCGACCAGGTTGGCACCTAGGATCGCGAGCGGCGCCCACCAGCCGACGAACGGTACGAGCGCGAGACCCAGCAGCGGGTAGGCGAGGTAGTCCTTGGCGATCTGGCCGCGGATCTTCTTCATGGCGCGCTTCTTGCGGGCCTGGAAATCGGCCTTGGAGATCTTGCCCTGGAGGTACTGATCGAGCTCGATGCCGTGGTACATCACGCCCCACTCGAAGAACAGCATCAGGACGAAGGCGAACGGCAGGTTGAACCGGTGCGTGCCGTACCAGGGCTGATCGGCATCGATCCGCAGCAGGTTGTAGCCGATGTCGCGATCCATGCCGTGGATGTTGGTGTACGTGTGGTGGATGTAGTTGTGGCCGTGCTTCCAGTCCTCGCCCGGAGCGACGTTGTCCCAGTCGTACTTGGAGCCGTCGATCATGGGGTCGTTCATCCAGTCGTACTGGCCGTGCATGACGTTGTGGCCGATCTCCATGTTGTCGAGGATCTTGGCCAGGCCCAGCAGCACGATTCCGGCGATGAAAACCGGCGGGAAGAACGGCATGAAGATGCCGATACGGCCCAGGACCTCGCACGCACGCTGAGCCTTGATGACACGACGGATGTAGTCGGCGTCCTTCTGGCCCAGGTCGTCGAGCACGCGCTGGCGCACGGCGTCGAGTTCGTGGCCGAACTCGTCGAGCTGTTCGTACGTCATGTAGTCGAGGCCGATCGTGGCCGGCTTGTCGGTGAGGGGGTTGATCAGGGTCAGCGGCGCGGCGTTGTGGTTGCTGGCGCTGCGGGGTTTGATCGGGGCGTTCTTGGTCTTCTTGAACTTGATGGCCATGCGGGTTCTCCCTAGCTCAGAGTGCGACGCTGACGTCGCCGATGGGGACCTGGACACAGATCTTGATGGTCTCGTCGGTGTCGGCGCAGATCTCGCGCGACACGACGTGGCGTACGGCGCCGCTGTTCTTCTTGACGGCGCAGGTGTTGCAGACGCCCATGCGGCAGCCGAAGGCGGGCTTGAGGCCAGCGGCTTCGGCCTGTTCGAGGATCGTCGCGCCGGAATTGGGCGCCTCGATCGATGCATCGTCGAACGTGAGAGTTCCGGTGGCATCGGCGGCGTTGACGTCGACGCTCGGAACCTTGAAATACTCCTGGCGCAGTTGCTCCGCGGCACCGAGTTCTTCGTATGTGTCGCGCACCGAGGCGATGAGTCCCGCCGGGCCGCACACGTAGGTGAGCGTCTCGGTCGGGTCGACACCCAGGTGCTTGAGGTGGTCGACGTGGAAGCGTCCCTCGATCTCGGCGCCGGGCTCGGGTTGCCTCGTGTACACCCTGACGACGTCGATGTTGCTGGCCGCGAGTTCGTCGAGGTCTGCGGTGAACATCTCGTCATCGCGGCTGCGGGCGTAGTGCAAAAAGGTGACCTGGCCGCGGTGCCCGGTGTCGCGCAGGGTGCGGGCCATCGACATTACAGGCGTGATCCCGGAGCCGCCGCTGACGAGCAGAAGGTGATCGGGGATTTCGCGGGGGAGGACGAAATCGCCCTCGGCCTGCGACAAGAACACGATGGTGCCGGGCTTGAGTTCGTTGTGCAGGTACTGCGATACATAACCGTCGGGATGCGCCTTGACCGAGACGCTGAACGTCTTGTCTTTGTTGGCCTTGGAGCTGGACACCGAGAAGCACCGGATGCGGCGGGTGCCGTCGACCTCGACCCCGAACTGCACGTGCTGTCCGGGGACGAAGCCGTTCCAGGCTCCGTTGGGCCGCATCACTACGGTGCTGGCGGCGCCGGTCTCGTGGATGACCTCGATGACCTTGGCGCGCACGTTGGCCGCTGCAAGCATCGGGTGGATCTGTTCGAGGAAGTGGTCGACGGTGAAGGGTGAAGTCAAGGACGCGACGGGCCGAGAGGTCAATGCCTTGCGGACGATGCCCATCGTTACCCCCTGTCAGGATCGAATCTCAGAACTGAGTGAACGTGCGTACACTCAAAGTCTGCACGAAGGCTCCCGATCACGCAACCGACACACCGCGTGACCTGGCGCACGAGCGAAACACGTGTGCACTCAAATCTTCGCGATAGGGTGTTCGCATGACTGAGTCGGCGCACACGGCCTCGCGCCAGGAGCAAAAGGAGCGCACCCGGCAGGCGATCCTGGCTGCGGCTCTCGAACTCGCGCAGACGCAAGGATTCGCTCAGATCAGCCTGCGGCAGGTGGCCCGACATGCGGGCGTCGTTCCCACGGCGTTCTATCGCCACTTCGAGTCCAAGGACGAATTGGGGCTCGCGCTCGTCGAGCAGTCGTTCTCGACTCTGCGCCGGATGATCCGCGACGCGCAGCGTGATCCGCAGGTTTTCGAGCACATCATCGACGCGGCCGCCGAAGTCCTGGTCGAAACCGTCAAGCAGAGCAAGGCGCATTTCGCCTTCGTCGCCCGAGAGCGAGTCGGGGGTTCAGACGCCGTGCGACAGGCCATCCGTCATGAACTCGAGCTGTTCGTCAGCGAGCTCGCGGTTGTGCTCGCGCGATTGCCCAATATCGAGAACTGGACGTCTGAGGACGTGCACATGGTCTCGCGGCTGTTCGTCCGCAATATGGTCTCGAACGCCGAGGAGGTCGTCGAGATGCCCGATGGACGCCCCGACCTCGAAGAGCAGATCAAGGAAGGGGCCAGGCGTCAGATGCGCCTAATCGTCCTCGGGTTCCGGGACTGGAAGAGCTAGCGCGGCTTCGCCGCGCCAGCGGCTTCGCCGCTGCTGGGCTTCGCCCAGGCGCTTTTGCCTCGCTTCGCTCGACCAATGGTTACTCAAGGGCGGTCGTGTCAGGCCAATGCGGCGACTTGGGCGTTGCCGAAGGTGTCCTGCGCCGCGGTGGCCAGGTTGTCGAGCGCCTGTGCGAAGACGTCGTCACCGATCGAGTCCTCGAGCTCGGCGAGATCTGCGGGTTCGGCGTTGAATTCAGCGAACCAGGTGACGTAGGAGCAGGCTTCGCCGGCGTCTTCGACGGTGATCGTCGCGCGGTGGTCCTTGATCGGGAACGGCGGCTCGGGCATGTGGTACGACAATGTCCGTGCGTCGTGATCCTTGGCTACGACCGTCACGACAAGCTCAGCGGAGGCCTCGGGGCCGTCGGCGTAGATCGGGAGCTTGGGGTGCCACTGTGCGAAGTCGTCGGTGAGCGACCAGACGACGTCGGCGGGAGCCGCTACGAACGTGCGTCGAGAGATGCGGGGCATGTATATCCTCACGTGCTGCGATTTGATATCTCCTCATTCAACCGCTTTACGTGGACCTGCGCCGCATTCTGGGAGTGAGGCATTTCTCACTTGTCAGGCCTGTCGAGGTGCCGTCAGGTCGGCCCAAAGCCGCGAGATCACGCTGTCGAAGTAGTCCTCATGGTCGTTGACCGAGCCCACCAGGTGGCCCCACAGCTCGAATGAGATCGTGCCGAAGACCGTGCTCCAGGCCATGAGCGTGCGACCGATGGTCTCCGCGGGGATGTCGTGCTCGGCGGGGCCGCCAAGGTCTGCGATGGCCTGCATGGCGCCTCGGACCGACGAATCGAAAGGGTACGCCGACGAGGTGGTGGCCGGACGGGTCGGATCGGTCGCGACGACGATCGTGACCAGGCGCACGATTACCCGAGTCGCGGGCGTCACGGTGTCCTGGGGCGCTGCGTAGCCCGTGACGGGGGAGCCGTACAGCAGGGCGTAATCATGCGGATGGGCGATCGCCCATGCCCGGATCGCCCGGCAGGTCGCCAGCCAGCGGCCGGCCAGGTCGCTGGGATCGTCCACGGCATCGTCGGCGTCCTCGACGGCCTGGCCGAGCTCGTCGTACGCCTCGATGAGCAGAGCTGTCAGCAGTTCGTCACGGCTCGGAAAATAGCGGTAGACCGCGGACGACACCATTCCGACGTCGCGGGCGACGGCGCGCAGGGACAGCTCGCCGGGACCGGTGTCGGCGAGCCGCGCGCGGGCCGCGCTCAAGATCTCGGCGGTGATCTCCGCACGGGCGCGCTGTCTCGCGGTACGGGCCTTGTTCTCCATGTGTCCACTCTGGCGCAGATGGAGAGCAGTTGCAACAACCAAGAGCACTGCTCTTGCAATGCGTGGAATCTCCTGACACACTCGACTTGAGAGCAGTGCTCTCGATGACATCTCTTTCCGAAAGGACATCCCATGTCTGACCGCCATCTCGTGATCGGCGCAGGTCCTGTCGGCCGGCACACCGCTCAGCTGCTCGCTGCTCGCGGCTCCGAAGTCGTCGTCGCCACTCGATCCGGCACCGACACCGGAATCGCCGGAGTGACCCATCTGGCCTTGGACGCATCCGACGTCGATGCGCTCAGCGCCGCGGCACACGGCGTGTCGGTGCTCTACAACTGCGCCAATCCGGGCGACTACACCTCATGGCAACAGGTGTGGCCCCCGCTCGCGTCGGCCCTCCTGGTCGCAGCCGAACGCTCGGGTGCCGTCTATGCGATCACCGGCAACCTGTATCCGTACGGCCCCGTCGAAGGCCCGATGCGCGAGGAGCTGCCCGACGCGGCGACCGACCACAAAGGCGTTCTTCGTGCCCGTATGTGGGCCGAGGCGCTGGCCCTGCACGATGCAGGACGAATTCGCACCGTCGAGGTGCGCGGATCGGACTACATGGGGCTCGGCGTCGGTGCCAATGGGCACGTGACCCGTCAAGTGCCCGGCTTGCTGGCCGGAAAGCGTGCCTGGGTGCTGGGACGCAAGGATCAGCCGCACACCTTCACCGACGTGCTCGACACGGCCCGGTTGCTCATCGTCGCTGCCGATGACCCGACCTCGCACGGGCGCACCTGGCACGTCCCGAGCAATGCGCCTCGCACCCAGCAGCAGGCGCTGACCGACGTCATGGCCGCAATCGGCCGCCCTGCCCCGAAAGTGTCGGCCGTGCCGGACCTCGTGTTCGGAGCATCGGCACGATTCATCCCGATGATGCGGGAACTACGGGAGTTGTCGTACCAGTGGACGCGCCCGTATGTGCTGGACGACAGCGCCGCGCGTGAGCACTTCACGATGGAACCCACACCCTGGGACGAGGTCTGCCGACGTTCGGCCGAGCAGTGAGTCAGGCACCCATCAGCGACAGCATCTCCAGCTCGGGAGTCCAACCCATCGCGAGATAGAGCTGTCGCCCTTGGTCGCTCGCCGCCAGGACGCCGCGACGTGCGCCACGTCCCATGGCTTGCTGGGTCAGCGTTGTCATGACATGTCGCCCGAGACCGCGTCGCTGGAACGCCGGAGTCGTTTCGACTGCGTCGAATGTCGCGGTATCGCCGAGCACGCCCACCGTGCCTGCGGCCGCGATCCGTTGGCCGGACTCGACGGTGTACGTCATCCGGTGGTCCTCGATGTCCCACCGGAACGTGAATTCGTCGTCGAGTCGGGGGATGGGCGCCTCGACGAACTGTGTCGTCATCAATGTCTCGTCGTCGCGGTCGATCCGAGTTCCTGCGGGCAGGTCGAGGAGACGATAGGGCGTGATGTCGTCGGCCACGACGGTCAGCATCGCCCGCGGGTCGGCTGAGATATGGCTGCTCAGGACGATGAATCGATCCGTTCCCGGGTCGAGGCAGACCAATTCGGTCTCGCGGGTCGGCGAGGCCACCGGGATGAGCGGCCAGCCGTCGAGTTCGCTTCTCAAGAGTCCCCTGACGTGGGTCCAGGTGTCGACCCAATCGTCGAAGACCTGCTGGGCCCGGCTCACGTCGACATGCTTCCGGTGTCGAGATAGCGCTGGTGCCAGCTCAGGGCCTCGCCGAGCAGGTGGGGTGTGTGGCGAGCGGTGGGCCGGTCGGCCCAAGCGCGTTCGACGTAATCCAGCAGCGCCGGACGGAACCGGGGATCGGCGCAGTTCTCGATGACTCTGACTGCCCGTGCCCGAGGGGACAGGCCACGCAGATCGGCGAGCCCGTGCTCGGTGACGATGACGTGCACGTCGTGCTCGGTGTGGTCGACATGGCTGACCATCGGCACAATCGCCGAGATGGCGCCATCCTTGGCAGTCGACGGTGTGAGGAAGAAGTTGAGGAATGCATTGCGGGCGAAGTCGCCGCTGCCCCCGATCCCGTTCATGATCGCGCTGCCCATGATGTGGGTCGAGTTGACGTTGCCGTAGATGTCGGCCTCGATCAGACCGTTCATCGCGATGACGCCGAGGCGTCGGACGAGCTCCGGGTGATTGGAGATCTCCTCGCTGCGCAGCAGGATGCGGCCCTTGTAGGTGTCAATGTTGTCCATGAAGCGCTGGACGCCCAGATCGGACAGTCCGAACGAGGTCGCCGACGCCGCCCGCAAGGTGCCGCTGTCAATCAGATCGAGCATGCCGTCCTGGATGACCTCGGTGAAGGCGACCAGATCGGTGAAATCGCTGGCGTCGAGCCCGGCCAGGACGGCATTCGCGACATTGCCGACCCCGGACTGCAATGGCAGCAATTCCGGTGGCATACGGCCGGCGTCGACTTCGTGCTGCAAGAAGTCCACGACGTGTTCTGCGATGGCCGATGACGTGGCGTCCGGCGCGGTGAAGGGGGAATTGCGATCCGGGCTGTTGGTTTCGACGACGGCGATGACCTTGTCGAGGTCGACCCGAAGGTACGGCTCGCCGATACGCTGCATCGCATCGGTCAGTTCGATCGGACGGCGGCCTGGTGGCAGCGCCGTGCCGTAGTAGACGTCGTGGAAGCCTTCCAGCTCACGCGGTTGCCAATGATTGACCTCGAGGATGATCCGGTCGGCCTGGTCGAGCCAGGTCTTGTTGTTGCCGACCGAACTGCTCGGGACCAGGATTCCGCCGGGCAGGATCGCGGTCACCTCGACTACGGCGACGTCGAGGTTGCCGTAGAAGCCGAACCACATGTGCTGGGCGGAGTGGCTCAGGTGTGCGTCGATGTAGTCGACCTGGCCGGCGTTGATGAGCCTACGGAGGGTCGGATCGGAGTTGTACGGCAGACGCGTTGAAATGCCCTCCGCCTCAGCGAGGGTGCCGTCGGCATCCGGTGCTGTCGAGGCGCCGGTCCACAGGCCGATACGAAATTCCTCGCCGCGGCGATGCGCTTCGGTCATACGGCTGGCCATGGCCTCTGGAAGCGCCTTGGGATAACCCGCCCCGGTGAACCCGCTGAACCCGACATTGTCGCCGTGACGGATGTGTGCCGCCGCCGTCTCCGCCGATTGAATTCTCGACTGCAGGACCGGACAGGTGATGCGAGGCGTCATGCGCCCATTGTCCAGGGTCGGCCGGCACGGTTCGACCGGTGGCGCCGGTCCATGGGCCGGTCCCGGGTCACTGGCCGACGTCGCGGCGTCGGTAGCACCAGGCGGCAGCAAGGATCACTAGGGCCGTCAGCGCCATCAGACTTCCTGCGGTGCGTAGGTCGAAGCTCTCGACGGGCATCAGCGCGGCGTGGGAATAGGGCGACAGATCGGTGATCCAGGCGGGGAGGTCGAGCAGTTCGCCGAACTGGCCGATCGACACGAATGTCGTCAGCAGGATCCAACCCGCCACAGTCCAGGCATTGCGGTAGGCCCAGGCGACCAGCGCAAACGAGAGGACGAGCCAGACGGCAGGGGCCTGGGCGAGGGTGGCGGCGATCAGGCGGGGAGCCAGCGTCCCGTCGGCGACGAGGTAGCCAAGCGTCAACGCCGCGCCGGTCACGACCAGCAGCCATAGGGTGCCGCCGAGCGCGGTCAAGGCGGTGGCCGAGAATGGCGCGCTGCGCGATGTCGCCGTGGCGAGAACGTGGTCAGTGCGGCCGTCCCGCTCATCGGCCGAGCTGTGATTCACGACGCTGACCCCGAATGCCGTCAGAACGACGGCCAGGATCGACACGACCGCGGCGAACACCGTATCCTCCACCGCGCCGACACCACCGAGTCGTTCGAGGGCGGCGCGCGCGCCGGGGGAGTCGAGCAAACCGCTGACTTGGGGAACTATCGCGCCGAACAAGCCTGCCAGGATCGCGGTCGCAGCCGTCCACGACAACAGCGACGGCGTATTCAGACGCAGCGTGAGGGCCAAGACGTTGCTGAGCCGCGGAGCGCCCGAACGTGGCCCCGGACGACTGGGGAACATGCCCGATCCGAGGTCGCGTCGTGCGTTCAGGCTGACGGCGGAACCCACGAACGCGGCGCCGAGAAGCACGAAGAGAAGCAGCACCCAGTGACGCGGCGCGGACCAGGCGCTCAATTGGGTCGACCAGCCGAAGGGCGAGAACCAACTGAGCCAGGTGTTGGCGGAACTGTCGCCCAGAGCCCGCAGGACGTAGAAGAACCCGATGACGGCGGCGGCGATCTCGGCGCAGGTTCGTGAGCTGGGCGAGAGCTGGCAGGCGAATGCGGTCACACCGACTGCGACCCAGCCGATGCCGATCCAGGAAGCACCGAACAGAATCGAGCCCTCGGTCGGCAGACCCGCGGCGAGGTTGGCCGCAGCGGCAAGCAGCCCGACCGCGACAGATGCGGCAGCACCCACCGTGACGGCCGTCGCCATCGGGGCGAGCCGTCCCACAGCGGTGGCAGCGATCAGCTCGGCACGCCCGGCTTCCTCTTCGGTCCGAGTGTGCCGGCGCACGAGCACGATGCACATCGCGGCGACGAAGACCGCGTACAGCACAGTCATCTTGGTCATGGCCAGCTCGCCGAGACTGTGGACGTCGAGGATCGGCCCGTACAGCGCCACGATGGCCGAACTCGAGTTGATTCCTTCGGCCGCAGCGGCCCGGTCGGCGGCGGTCGGGTACAGCGACGCGGTGGCGGCACCGCTCGCGTAACAGGTTGCAGTGAGTATCGCGATCCACGTCGGAGCAAGGAATCGGTCGCGTGCCAGGGCCTGACGGGTCAGCAGGGCGGTTCCTCGCAGCGCGTCGTTGCTCATGCCCGTGACGACGTCCGATAGGCGTCCAAAAACAGTTCCTCGAGCGAGGGCGGAGCGCTTGTCAGCCCGGTGACGTCGGCGTCTGCGAGGATGCGTAGCACTGGAGCGAGGGCTTCGGGGTCGACCGTGAATGTGAGCGCACCATCGTCGACGGTGAGGTCGTGGACGCCGACGATCTGGGCGAGTTCCGGGGTCTCGCCGGTGACCTGCGCGCGGACCCGGCTGCGCCGCAGATGGCGCAGATCAGACAACGTGCCGGTCTCGATCGTGCGACCGTCACGGATGATCGTGACGCGTTGGGCGAGGTGCTCGACCTCGCCGAGGATATGGCTCGACAGCAGAACCGTCGCTCCGCGTGCAGTGTGCTCGGCCACACACTGGTTGAAGACCTGCTCCATCAACGGATCGAGACCCGACGTCGGCTCATCGAGGATCAGTAGATCCGGATCGGTCGCGAACGCCGCGACCAGTGCGACCTTCTGCCGGTTTCCCTTGGAATAGGCGCGGCCCCTTTTGGTCGGATCGAGGGCGAATCGCTCCAGCATCTCTGCCTTGCGAGAAGTCGCAGGATCCGCGCCGCGCATCCGGATCAACAGATCCACTGTCTCTCCGCCGCTCAGATTCGGCCACAGAGCGACGTCGCCCGGGACATACGCGAGCCGTCGATGGATTGCCACGGCATCACGCCAAGGATCCAGGCCGAACACGGTCGCTGTTCCCCCATTGATCCGCAGCAGGCCTAGCAGGGCTTTGAGGGTTGTGGACTTGCCGGCGCCGTTGGGTCCCAGGAAGCCGTGTACCTCGCCGGCGCGTACGTCGAGGTCGAGGCCGTTCAGCGCATGGACCTGGCCGTAGGTCTTGACCAGGCCCTGGACCTGGACGACGTGCTCGGGATCTCGGCCGGCCATTGTCATATCTGGACCCTAACGCCGGGAGCGGCCAATTCTCACGATCGTGCCCGGGCTTTCAGGGCCAACCACATTTCGCACTGGTGATCGACGCTGTCCAAGCTGCGGTGGGTCAGCTCGGTGATTTTGTGGATCCGGTTGCGAACAGTGTGTCGGTGTACGCCGAGTGCCTCCGCGGTGGCGTCGATCGAGCAGTTCTGGGTCAGGTAGGTCTCAAGCGTCTCGATGAGGGTGTCGCCGCGCTCGGCGGAGGCCAGCGGGGCCAGGACCGAGCTGGAGTAGTTGAGCAGGAACTCCGGATCGGCCAGGTCCAGCAGGAACCGGTGTGCGCCGCCGTCGGTGAACTCGACAGCCTCTCCGGTGTGACGGCTGACCTCCAGCGCGGTGTAGGCCTGCCGTAGCGAGGCGTGCAGTCCGCCCGGTGTCACCGCCACGCCGAAGCCGGTGGGCAGCCCCGCGAGCAAGGACTCGATCGAGGCACGGAGCGCTGCGTCATGTTCGACGACGAGCTCGAGACGGTCGCCGATGCGCCGGATCAGGCCGCCGGGCAACCGCAAGGCCAGGTCGATCAGGAGCTGCGCGGCATTGGGCGAACTGGACACGTCGACGACACACATCTGGGTTCGGTCGGATTGGATCCCGAACGACATGAGCGCCGAGGTGGCGCGGACATCGTCCTCGGTCTGCAACAGCCGCCGCAGCGCCTCAGCCCGGCGTTCGCGCTCGGGCGCATCGACGAGCCAGCGCCGGTCGAGCTCAAGCGAGACGAGTGCGATCAGCACTGACAGCGAGTGTTCATCGGGTTGGCGGTGCGAGGCGAACGAGAGGCAGCCGTGAATCTCGCTGGTCGCCAACGGTCGGGCCGCCAGAGTGAATCCTGATTCGGGGTCAGTCCGGGTCTGACTCGTGCCGGTGCGCAGTACCTCGTCCCGCATCTGCGTCAACGTCAGCTCGATCTCGAGATCTGCTGGAGCTCCGGCGACCAGCGGTCTGCCCAGTCGGTCGTGCACCTGGGCATTAGTGTCGGCCGCAGCGGACCAGGTCCGGGTCATGGCTTCCAGCCCTCCGCCTGACGCTGCAGCCAAGGTCAGGTCCCGGCCGAGCTCGGCAGAACCGCGAAGCACTTCTTGTTGCTCATCGGCCAATCCCGCAAAGACAGCCTTGGTGACGGCGATGAACGGCACTGCCGGTGACACGCTCAGCAGCGGCAGGTCACGTTCGGCGCAGGCTGCGATCAGGCTCGCCGGGACGAAGGAGTGGGGAAGGTCGTCACCCAGACCCAGCGCCAGCGCGCTGATGCCACCTGCGGCGATCTCGGCGACGAAAGCCGCCCAATCGGCGGGAGCGTTCGGCACGAGCCAGCCCGTCGTCATGAGCAGCTCGCCGCCCTCGAGCCAGGGCCCCGGATGCGGCAGCTCGCTGACGTGAGCGGCGAGGACCGCTGTCGCTCGATGTCGGTCAGCGCTCAACAGTCGCAGACCCAGGGCAGGATCGTCCAGCAGGTCAGCGAGGATCATTGAATCGCCTCCGTGGATAGTTCAGATTCCAAAAATCGCCATCTCGGCGATAGTACGCGGCGTCAAGCGTCACTAGGATCCGGGGATCGACTTCTTTGGAGGAACCCGATGAGCACACCTACCGCGAGCCCCCCGGCCAGCCACTCTGCCGGTGATGGCAGCGCGCTGAAGTCCAATTCGATTTCGGCGCGTCACTTGGTCTTCTTCGTTGTGGCCGCTGCTGCCCCGCTGACCGTGATGGCCGGATTCGCCCCACTTGCGTTTTTAGTGGGCGGGCAGGTGGCACCCGTTGGCTACCTGGCGGCGGGGCTGGTTTACATGTTGTTCGCAGTCGGCTTCGTCACGATGAGTCGCCACGTCCGCAATGCAGGAGCGTTTTACGGCTACATCCGAGAGGGCCTCGGCAAGGAAGCCGGCGGCGGTGCTGCGGCCGTGGCCTGGACGGCCTACACGCTCGGCCAGATCGGTTTTTGCGCGGCAGCAGGCCTGTTCGCCTCGAACGCGCTTGATCAGTTCCTCGGCCTGACCATCAGCTGGGGAGTGTGTGCTCTGGTGCTCGGGGCCGCCGTTGTCGCGGTGTCCTGGGCCAATGTCATGGTCGGCGCCCGAGTAGCTGCGGTGCTGCTGATCACCGAAATCGGCATCCTGGTGGTCCTGCTGATCGCGATTGTCGTCAAGGGCACCCCGGCTGGATACAGCCTGGAAGGATTCAACCCGTCCAACTGGACCGCGAGCCTGCTCGGCGGGCTGTTCGTCATCACGTTCGTGGTCTACATCGGCTTCGAGCAGACCGCGGTCTACAGCGAGGAGGTCAAGGATCCAGCCCGAACGATCCCACGTGCCACCTACATCGCCGTGGGGCTCCTGGCGCTGATCTACACCGTCGCGTCGTGGCTGCTGCTCATGGCGCTCGGCCCGGACGGTCTGGCCAAGGCTTTGTCAGGCGATGTCTCGACGTTGGTTTTCGACGTCAACAATGACTACGTCGGCAAGCTCGCCACCGACGTGATGCAGATTCTGGTCGTGACAAGCTTCATCGCCGGAGTGCTGGCCCTGCAGAACGCGGGTGCTCGCTACCTGTTCTCGATGGGACGCGACGGACTGCTGCCGGCCAGGCTGACCCACACGGGTCCCACCGGCAGCCCGCGCACCGCAGTGCTCGTGCAAGGCGCGGTGTTCCTGGCGGTCCTGGCCGGATTCATCATCGCCGATCGCGATCCCTACACCGAGGTCGTCATCTGGACCAACACCCCGACGCTGGTCGGCGTTCTGGCCTTGCAGATCGTCACGTCGATCGCGATCGTGAAGTACTTCGCGTCGGACCGACGTGGTGAGGGCATGTGGAAGACCTCAATCGCTCCGACGGCCGCAACAGTCGTTCTCGCGGTGATCTTCTGGCTGGTGTGCACCAAGATGGGCACCCTGACCGCGCTCGGCACCGCTGGCAACATCTGGATCAACGTCCCGCTGGTCGTAGGCCTGATCGTCGGCGTGGTCCGTGCTCGCAGCGCAACTCCTCATGAACAGGTCGTGACTCGATGACCGCCCAGACCACGCCTCATCCCGCCGGTCCCGGCGCGACTGCCCGCTATGCCTGGTCGATTCCCGGCTTCGTGGTCGAGAAGCCTGGAATGGGTGGGCCGGAGGCCTGGTGTTACACCGATCGGTGGTCGTATGAGGCCGGTGAATCGATCTCCGTGCACACCCACACCACCGAGGGCACGTACTCCCTGACCTTGACCCGCGACGGGCTGCGGCCCGAAGTCGTGTGGTCCCGGTCGGGCTTGACCGGTCAGGCACAGGAGACACCCGGTGACGCATACGCGGTCGGCTGCGGCTGGCCGCAGGCCTTGCAGATCGAGGTCGACCCGAGCTGGGAGTCAGGTTTCTACCTCTTGACCATCGAGACCGAATCTGGTGGCAGGACCATCAGCAACGATCACTTCGTCGTGATCAAGGCAACGGCTCACCGCCGCGCGCCGTACGTGCTGATCCACACCACGTCGACCCTCACCTCCTACAACGACTGGGGCGGAGCGAACGCCTATCGAGGCTTGGGCGACGGTCCTGGCCACGACATCCCCTCGCCGAGACTGTCGCTGCAGCGGCCGATCGCCCGCGGGATGCTTCGCCAGCCGCCTGAGGCGCCGCGTAGCTCCAATCCGCACACGCCGGCCATGCACGAGCTGCCCCGCCACCCAGCCTATGAGTGGGCCCATGCCCACGGCTATTCCCGGCACTACGCCGACGCCGGGTGGGCGACCTATGAGCGTCCCTTTGCGGTCTGGGCCGAGCGGGAAGGCTACCGTCTCGACCACCTGACCCAAGTCGACCTTCACACCGACCCGCTCGCGTTGGAAGGCTACGCGGGGGCGATCTTCGTCGGGCATGACGAGTACTGGACCTGGGAGATGCGCGACACAGTTGATGCGTTCGTCGACAACGGCGGCCACATTGCGCGGTTCGGCGGTAACTTCTTGTGGCAGGTACGTCTGGAAGACGATGCGACCACGCAGGTCTGCTACAAGAATCCGTTCGACGACCCGGCGCTCGAGACCAACCCCACCCGGGTCACGACAGCCTGGGACGCGCCCATCATCGGCCGCCCCGGCGCTCAGACGATGGGGCTGACCGGCATGGGCGGGGTCTACAACCGCTACGGCTCAGCAGCGCCCCGATCGAGTGGCGGGTTCACGGTGAGCCGGCCGAATCACTGGGCATTCGCCGACACCGATCTGAGCTATGGCGATGTCTTCGGCGGCGCACCGATCTGCGTCGCGGCGTTCGAACTCGACGGAGTCGACTACGGCGTGCGGCGCGGAATGCCATACGCCACCGGCATGGACGGCGCGCCTGTGGATCTGGAGATCCTGGCCATGGCTCCGGCCACGGTCGGCGAGGTCGACCGCTGGAACGGCGGAGTGCCGCTGGGGGCTCCGATCAACGAGGTGATCGAGCTGATCGGGGCAATGTACGGCGACGACATCCCTGATCGCTTCACCGACGAGTTCTACGGCTCGGGCATGGTCGCCTACTTCGAACGCGGTGCCGGTTCGGTGTTCACCGCAGGCACCACGGAATGGGTCAACGGACTAAGGCTCAATGACCCGTTCACTCAGCAGATCACCCGCAACGTCCTTGACCGCATCAACCCGACGGAGACCACGGCGTGAGCGTCGACACCATCAAGACCATTGCCGTCGGCGTCGGAACGCCCATCATCCCGGTGTGGGGTGACGGCGACGCGAGCGCCGACTGGCAGGAGACCGAGTGGCGCACCTTCGGTGACGAGGCCGCCGGCGAGACGTTCGGGGGAGCGTGGGAAGGACATCCCGGCTCGCTCGTGCTGCGGGACCAGCCTTATACCGAGGTCTGCATCATGCTGCTCGGCGCTGTCGCGCTGATCGACGAGGACGGCGGTCAGCGCACGTTCACCGCCGGTGACGCCTTTGTGGTACCGAAGGGATTCAATGGCGTGTGGAAGACCTTGGAGTACTCCCGCAAAGTCTTCATCGCCGTCGACCCGCAGATCGTGGAGGCCGCATGAACGGCAGCGAGCCGGGGGGCCGGACCGAGCCGGTCGGCCCGGTCGACAGCAGTAAGGTGCCCCGCTTTTCGGGCGCGGCGACGTTCGCCCGCCTGCCCCGCCTCGACCAGGTCGAGCGGGCCGACATCAATGTCGTCGGCATACCCTTCGACTCAGGCGTCAGCTACCGGCCCGGTGCTCGCTTCGGGCCGGCCCACATTCGTGAGGCGTCCCGGCTGCTGCGGCCCTATAACCCGGCTCAGGACGTCTCGCCGTTCGCAGTGCAGCAGGTAGCCGATGCCGGTGACCTGTCGGTGACTCCCTACAACATCGAGCAGGCCATCGAGCAGATCGAGCAGGGTGCCCGTGAGCTGACCCGGGACGGCGGTCGGCTCCTGACACTGGGCGGTGACCACACGATCGCCCTGCCGTTGCTTCGCGTTGCGGCGGAACGCCATGGACCCGTCGCAGTCGTCCATTTCGATGCCCACCTCGACACCTGGGACACCTATTTCGAAGCGCCGCACACCCACGGGACGCCATTTCGGCGCGCGTCCGAGGAAGGTCTGATCGACCAGACTGCGAGCATGCACATCGGCATTCGCGGCCCGCTCTACAGCGATCAGGATCTACGCGACGACGAGCGCCTCGGCTTCGCTGTGATCCATGCGCGCGAGTTTCAACGCGAGAGCATCGATGACATCATCGACCGGCTGCACGCACGCATCGGTAGCTGCCCGACGTATGTCTCGGTCGACATCGACGTTCTGGACCCGGCGCATGCTCCCGGCACCGGCACACCCGAAGCGGGTGGACTGACGAGTCGCGAGCTCTTGGAGATATTGCGGTCATTCCGCAGGACGCAGCTCGTGGGTGCAGATGTCGTCGAGGTGTCGCCGGCCTATGACCATGCCCAGATCACGGCGGTGGCAGCATCGCACGTCGCCTATGAGCTGTTGAGCTCGTTCGCGCCGTTGTAGGGCCGGTACTGCGGTCGACTGAGGGTCGCCAGCGGTGGTTGCGTTGCCGCAGAGTTGATCCGGGTGGGCGGTATTCCGTGAATCCTGCGGTGTTGAGTCGGATCGACCAGGGTGCGGAGTGGACCAGCCGGTGGTGGTGTGGACAGATCAGTAGCCGGTCGTCGAGTTTTGTGGTGGGCCTTTTGCGGCTCATCACAATTGAGGGTGTGAACTAGTCAGCGTGCCTCGGATCGTCGATGGCTGCCGCCCAATGGGGTGCGGCGGGTGCGCGAGGGGGTCGCAACATGCAGCGATCTCGACCAACGTGCCTGGCCCGTGAATCAGAGACGGTGACCGCTTCGGGCACCGCTCTCTGGATGTCTACTCCGGTGCTCACCGGATGCAAGGGTCGCTACAACGGTGACCCTCTAATTCGATCCGTGCTTTTTGGGTGCGGTGCGGACGTGCGCGCGCTCTCCCTGTTTGCCGACAAGGCTGAGGAACTCCACGGGTCCTGAGCTGGTGGCGCCGAACCAGTGCGGAGTGCGGGTGTCGAACTCGGCGGTCTCACCGGGTTCGAGGATCAGGTCGTGCTCGCCGAGGACTAGTCGGAGTTTGCCGTTGAGGACGAAGGCCCAGTCGTAGCCTGCGTGGGTGCGCAGGTCGGGCTCGGCGTCGTCGCGTCCGGAGGGGAGGATGAATTTGTAGGCCTGGATGCCTCCGGGCCTGCGGGTCAGGGGCAGGATGGTGCGGCCGTCGCTGGTGGGGATCGGGCGCAGGTTGATGCGCGGGTCGCCGGTTGGCGGGGCATCTACGAGTTCATCCAGGGTGACGCCGTACGCGCGTGCCAACGGCAGCAACTGTTCCAAAGTGGGACGTCGGAGACCGGCCTCGAGCCTGGACAGCGTGCTGGTCGAGATGCCGGTCTCCTCTGCGAGGTCGTTCAAGGTGATGTCGCGGCGCTGTCGCAGCTGCTTCAACCGTGGCCCCACGGCGTCGAGTGTGCGGTCCGGTGAGTGATCCATTCGTCGAGTTTGCCATTCGGCAACAACGTTTGCGATTCCGCCTGCCGGTGGCCATTCTTGGAGAGCGGGGCTTCGAACTGGCCGCCGCAAATCCATCGAGAGGGCAGACATGGCAGAGCAAACGGAGGCTATTCGCGACGTGGTGGTCGTCGGGGGCGGCGCCAGCGGCCTCAGCGCCGCGTTGGCACTGGCGCGGGCGCGCCGATCGGTGACGGTCGTGGACGCCGGTGAGCCGAGGAACGCGCCGGCTCACGGCGTACACGGGTTGCTGGGCCTGGAGGGCGTGGTGGTGTCGACGCAGATGGCCACCCGCGCCGAGCCCTTCGCCGGAATCGGCATCGAGCCGACTCCCCATCCCGCCGGCGCGTTCATCGAGACCGACCAGTTCGGCGCCACCTCGGTGCCGGGGGCCCCTCGATGCCCCAGTTGGAGTTCTACGACCGCGCCGCCGCGTGGGTGGCCCCTAGAGGCACCCTCCTGATCGTTGGCCACCTCCACCAAGACGCCACCGAGGACGGACACGAGCACGGACATGGGCATGACTCCGATGGGCCGTCCGCCTCGGCGTCGGCGACCGCGGCCACCATCACCGCGCGCCTTGACTCCGCCCAGTGGGACGTCGTGACCGCCCAGGAGTCACACCGGACCATGTCCGGTCACGGAGGCCACAAGACCACGATCCACGACGTCGTCATCAGGGTCACCCGCCGCCACTGACACCCACCATCCGCGCAGCGCCACCCCGACACGGGTTGTGGCGCGTCCTCTTCCTGCCCTCCTGAAAGGTCCCACATGAGCACGAACCCACCGTCGACCGCGGCCGAACCCGCCGACTCGACGATCCACGACGCACGTCATCGTCGCACGGTCCTGATCGCGGTCTGCATCGCACTGATGGCCGTGATCGCCTCGGTGACAGGCCTCAACGTCGCCCAACCCGAGCTCGCCGTCGAGTTCGACGCCTCGCAGAGCGAGGTGCTGTGGTTCATCAACCTCTACACGATCAGTCTCGCCGCCCTGCTCCTCCCGCTGGGGGCGCTCGGGGACCGGTGGGGCCGCAAGCCCATGCTGCTGATCGGCCTTACCATCTTCGGTGTTTCCAACGTGGCCGCGGGCATGGCCGAGTCCTCGGAGCTGATGCTCGCTTCCCGGTTCCTGTCCGGTGTGGGGGCGGCGATGATCATGCCCGTGACGCTCGCCGTGATCACCTCGACCTTTCCCGAAGCCGAGCGCTCCAAGGGGATCGGTGTCTGGACCGCGGTGGCTGGCGGCGGTGGCATCCTTGGCATGTACCTGTCCGCGCTGCTGGTCGACGTCGCCACCTGGCGGTGGCTCTTCGTCCTGCCGGTCGCGCTCGTCCTGGTCTCGCTCGCGATGGTCGTGCGATCGGTCCCCAACTCCCGCGAACTGGCTGCGCACAGGTTTGACAACGTCGGCTCGGCCACCGCGGTCATCGCCGTGCTCGGACTGATCTTCGCTCTCCACGAGGGCCCGGTGAACGGGTGGACCGAACCCGCAACGCTGTTCGCCCTCATCGGTGGTGTACTCGCTGCGGTCGGCTTCGTGGCGTGGGAGCTGCGCCAGCCGGCCCCGCTGCTCGACGTGCGGCTCTTCGGTGAACGAGGCCTGGCCAGCGGATCGCTCACGCTGCTGACGGTCTTCGGTGTCCAGGCTGGGATCTTCGTCGTGCTCTTCCCGTTCCTCCAGGCCGTCCTCGGCTGGTCCGCGCTACGCGCCACCCTGGCGATGATGCCGATGGCCCTGCTGATGATGCTCGCCTCCGTCCTCGCCCCGCGGCTAGCCGCCCACATCGGAAGCCGCTCGACCATGGCTACTGGCATCTTCCTCGGGGGGACCGGCCTCGCTCTGATGGCAGTCTTCGTCTCCGTCGACGGCGGCTTCCTCTCCGTGCTACCCGGCATGCTCGCCATGGGACTGGGCATGGGCCTGTCCATGACGCCCTCGACCGAGGCGATCACCAGCTCGCTGCCACGCGAGCGTCAAGGCGTGGCCTCCGCGCTCAACGACGTGACCCGCGAGTTCGGCACCGCCCTCGGCGTCGCCCTACTCGGCGCCGTCCTCTCCGCCGGCTACAAGAACTCGATCGATTCACGCCTCGACGGCGTCCCGAACGACCTGGCCAACACCGCCCGCGAGGGTGTCGCGAACGCGATCGCGGCCGCCGACGCTGGAGGTCCTCAGGCGCAGGCACTCGTACGGGCCGCGCAAGAGTCGTTCGTCGACGGTTGGCAACACGCCATGTGGGCCGGCGCCGCAGTCATGGCCGTCCTGTTCGTCTACGTGCTCGCCCGCGGCCCACAACGAGCCGCCCTTGTCGAAGCCAGGGACGAGAGTGACTCAGATGTTCCGGATGTGGTCACCGGTTGATGTCGAGTGCTCAAGGCTACCTTCGCCTGTCCTGACCTCACCACGTTCTGCCGTGTTGACGAGCTCGGTCTTGAGGTCACCGGTCAACGCCTCGAGCGCGACCGGGCAGTGCTGGCGTGCCGGGTCCTCGAGCCGGACCAATGGTGTCGCCGATGTGGTTGCGAGGGGTCGCCTCGCGACACCATAATCCGACGCCTGGCACACGAGCCGCTGGGCTGGCGGCCCACGACGCTGGTGGTCACGATCCGTCGTTACCGGTGCACCGGCTGCGGCCACGTGTGGCGCCAAGACACCACCCTGGCAGCTAAACCACGAGCCAAGCTCTCGCGCCGTGGGTTGCGGTGGGCGCTGGAAGGGATCGCTGTCCAGCACCTCACCGTCGCCCGGGTCGCCGAAGGACTTGGCGTCGCGTGGAACACCGCCAACGACCCTGTCCTGGCCGAGGGCAAGCGGATCCTGATCGACGACTCGACCCGTCTCGAAGGGGTCACGGTCCTTGGGGTCGATGAGCACGTGTGGCGACATACCCGACGCGGCGACAAGTACGTCACCGTGATCATCGACCTCACCGGCATCCGTGACGGCACCGGGCCGGCCAGGTTGCTCGACATGGTTGAAGGCCGCTCCAAGCAAGCATTAAAGCACTGGTTGATGGAGCGGACAAAGGCTTGGCGTGACGCGGTCGAGGTGGTCGCGATTGACGGGTTCACCGGGTTCAAGACCGCCACCACCGAGGAACTGCCCGGCGCGGTAGCGGTGATGGACCCCTTCCACGTCGTGCGTCTGGCCGGTGACGCCCTGGACCGGTGCCGGCGCCGGGTCCAGCAGGGCACCCACGGTCACCGCGGCCGCAAGGACGACCCGCTCTACCGTGCACGGCGGACCCTGCATACCGGAGCCGGCCTGCTTACCGACAAGCAGAAGGACCGCCTGGTCGACCTGTTCGCTTCCGAGGAGCACGTGCAGGTGCAGGCGACCTGGGGGATCCACCAGCGCATGATCGCCGCCTACCGCGAACCTGACCGGGGCAAGGGCCGCGACCTAATAGCCAAGCTGATCGAGTCGGTCAACCACGACGTCCCGGCTGTGCTGAGCGAGATCGTCACGCTCGGGCGGACACTGAAGAAGCGCGCTGACGACGTCCTAGCCTATTTCGAGAGACCCGGCACCAGCAACGGACCAACCGAGGCCATCAACGGACGACTCGAGCATCTACGCGGCTCCGCACTCGGGTTCCGCAACCACAAACTACATCGCCAGATCACTGCTCGAGACCGGCGGCTTCAGACCCCGGCTACACCCTGGTCTGTGAAGAGCCCCTTTTGCCCAGCCTGTTTGTGGTTGACGCGAGCTCATGAGGGGTACTTCGCGCCGAACACACTCGGAGGAGGGCATGCATGGCCCGCGTACGGCTCAGACGGACCTCGCCGCAGTCTCCAGGATGGGAGCGGCGACGTCACGGACGCGGGTTCCGCTACCTCGACGAGGACGGCCGTCCCCTCGAAGCGGCAGATGTCGAACGATGTAAGCAGCTCGTCATCCCGCCCGCCTGGACCGACGTATGGATCTGCTCGGTGCCGAACGGTCACCTCCAGGCAGTGGGCACCGACGCGGCCGGCCGGCGACAGTACATCTACCACCCGGCGTGGCGCGAACGGCGCGATGCCGAGAAGTTCGACCGTATCGTCGAATTCGCCGACGAGTTGTTGCGCCGCCGGACGCGCGCGAGACGGGCGTTGGGCGCCGCCGACTTCGGTCTTGAGCAGGTCAGTGCTGCGGCGTTCGGTCTGCTCGACCTCGGCATGTTCCGGATCGGATCTGATGTCTATGTGCAGGAGAACGGTTCCTATGGACTGACGACATTGGAGAAGTCCCACGTGGCCATCGCGGGCGACCGGGCGACGTTCTCCTATGCCGCGAAGTCGGGCCAAGAAGTCGACGTGACACTGCGTGATCGGCAACTCGTGAACGTCCTGACGGGACTTCGTCGAAGGCGCGGAGGCAGCGAACGTCTGCTTGCGTACCGTGCTGGTCGTCGTTGGCACGATCTGAGTGCCGAGGACGTCAACGCTTACATCAAGGACCTCCTGGGTGACGACTATTCGGCCAAGGACTTCCGTACCTGGCGCGGCACGACGGTGGGCGCGTTGGCTCTCGCCAAGGCCGATGCGGCAACCGACACCCAACGTAAACGGGCTGTCAGCGCGGCCATGCGCACCGTGGCCGAGCATCTGGGCAACACCCCGGCGATCGCGCGGTATCGCCGGGAGCACCGATGGGACGGTCGTTGGAACGCGAGGTCGCGGCGCTGCTGCGTGCCGAGTAACGGCTGCCGCGAGTATCGTGCCTGTGTGAGCAATGACTGGCGAAGCGAAACGGTCGACCGGCTGCGATCCCTGATCCTGGCAACCGATCCCGAAATAGTCGAAGAGGCCAAGTGGCGCAAAGCATCGAATCCCGATGGTGTGCCGACGTTCTCCTGCGACGGGCTGGTGTGCACGGTCGAGACGTACAAGGACAAGGTCAAAGTCACGTTCGCGAAGGGCGCCTCACTGGCCGACCCGGCCGGTGTGTTCAATGCCAGCCTGGACGCCGGCACTCGTCGTGCCATCGATCTTCACCAGGGTGATGCGCTCGATGAGGACGCCTTCAGTGAACTGGTTCGGAACGCCATCGCGCGCAACCGGGCGTGAGAAAACATGACTGATCACGGCGATTCTGCCGTCGTCCGCCACCCGTGGGGTTATCACGTCTTCTTGTGGACGGTGTTTCCGCTCGCCGGCGTGCTCGTAGCCTGGATTCTGACTCTTGTGCCCTCATGGATCGACGGACTGTCGTGGGTGCCGTTCCAAGGGCCGATCGATCTGCTCGATCAGTTGACCGGGCGGGTCGGAACCAGCGTTCTGCTGGTGATCGGGGCGGTTCTCGGTGGAGTGGTCGCGTTGACGGCCTACGACGAAGTCATCCGGGTCGACGTCGGCACCGATACGGTGACGATCACGCACGGTGATGACGTCACGACCGCGACTCGTTCGTCCGTCGGAGGCGTGTTCGCGGACGGGAAGGACCTCGTTCTGATCGATCCTTCCGGCGGTGAGATGGCCCGCAAGACCAATGACTTGGCCGCAGACAAACTCAAGCAGGCGTTCTTGTCGAAGGGCTACCCCTGGCACGACGTAGATCCCTTCGCCGGTCAGTATGTGCGCTGGGTCGACGGCGTCCCGGGTCTGCCGGATGGCGCCGATGCCTACCTTCAGGCTCGCCAGCGTGCGATCGAGAAGGGCGACAAGGACGATGCGCGCGACCTGCGCACCGAACTGGCGGGGCTCGGCGTGGTCGTGCGCGATGAGAAGAAGAAGCAGTACTGGCGGTCTGTCGGACGTAGTTGAGCCCGGGTCTCAGCTCACCCGCACCGGCAAGGGGCTTGATGCGGTCTGTCCGTTGCCGAGTTCGCCTGACCCGCTGTCGCCCCAGCACCGCTGACTGCCGTCGTTCTTGACCCCGCAGGCGAATCTGTCGCCTGCCACGACTGTCTTCCCGCCATCGGCCTCATGGCAGCTTCGTCATAGAAAGTCACGGGATGGACCTAATCCGTTGACATGGCCGGAAATTTTCTGGACCCGAATGATGGCGTTCGGCTGTCACATCTGGTTCACTGCTTGCTAACGTCTAATTGAGGCGTTTGTACAAGTATTGGAGAGCATCATGAAAATACGCAAAGCCATGGCGCTGTTGGTGCCGTTGTTGATAGCCGGGGGACTCACGCTCGCAACGGGTTCGGCGGCCCAGGCCGCCTCGTGTAGCGGCACGTACTCGATCGTCGTCGGCGGGCTGGGTGATCCCAATTCCATGATCTTCACAGGCAATCCGTCGCAGCGTGTGGGGTACTCGGCGGCGCTCAACAGCCAGAGCGCGCGCGAGGGAGTCAACGAACTCAACCGACTCATCCGCGATCAACGCGCGGCCTGCCCCTCGCAACATGCCAAGGTCATCGGATTCTCCGAGGGTGCCGCAGTCGCCCACATCTGGGTCTCCGAGAACTGGCGGACCTTCAACAATGTCAATGCGGTCCTGATCTCCGATCCAAAGCGAGCAGCGGGCCCGGGAGCTGCGGGTCTGGCCGGGCAGTTCTACTCGGGCATCGTCGGTTCGCCCTTGTCGGGCGCTGACTCCAATTTCGGCAATATCCCGACTGTGACGATCTGTACCAATGACGTCATCTGCGACAGTGCAGCCCAATCGGGCTGGATCGGATACTTCTGGAACCCGTCTGCTCACCTGAACTACAGCTTCAACGTCAATGACTATTCGGACGATGGAAATGGTCAGTGGTTCAACGGGCAGTTCATACCGCGGTAGGCGCGAGGCCATGGATTCGGTAGCTCGGGCGTAGAAATGTGGTGCTGTGGGGATGGGTGTTCGTGCCGAGATTCCTGGCGGTATCGCTCTACGATGACCCCATGACTGGGGAAGCCGGCTTTCCGACGGTGGGACGAAGTCCGAAACGGCGCCAGGAAATTCTGGCAGCGACCCGGGCCTTGTTCGATGAGTCGGGATCGCGGTACGCGCAAGTCGATGACGTCGCGCGGGCCGTAGGCATCAGTCGGGCCATCATCTATCGCCACTTCTCCAGCAAAGAAGAGCTGTTCGCCGAGGTCCTTGTGACGTACCTGCGGGAGCTGAAGGTCAGCTTCTCTCAGGCTGCTGCGCTGGGCGGTTCGGCTGAGCAGCGGCTCGAGAATCTGACCGACGCGATCCTCGACTTCGGATTGGCGCATCCGGCATTCGTCGACTGTGCTCTGACGTTGGTGCGACTGGGCCCCTCGGTTGCTGCCTAGGCTGGCTGCATGGAGATTCGAACGATCGTCAGCAGTGTGGGACTGCCTGTGACCGCCGCAGTTCTCGGGTCGGTTGCCACGACAACGGGTACGAAAAGCACCTGGTACCGCTCGCTGCGCAAGCCGGTCATCCAGCCGCCGCCGGTGGTCTTCCCTATCGTCTGGACGGCTCTCTACACGCAGACCGCGCTGTCGTCCGCCGATGCGCAGTCGCACATGACCCCCGCGGACGCTCGAATCTATCGGCGCAAGCTTGCAGCCAATATGACGCTCAACGCGGGCTGGTGCTGGTCATTCTTCCGGGGGCACCGGATCGTTCCGTCGATCGTCGTGGCGGGTGTGCTGGCTGTCAGTTCAGCCGATCTTGCCCGCACCGCAGGTCAGGCCTCACGTCGGGCGGGATGGTCATTGATTCCCTATGCGGCGTGGAACACCTTCGCGACAGTGTTGACCACGGCGATCTGGCGCGAGAACCGCTGAGACGCGCGATGCCTGAGATGCCTGAACGAACTCCTGACGGTCACTTCCTGATCATCGACGGACGCCGATGGCGTGCCAGCGATCCGGGTATCCCGGACAAGTTGAGGCATGAGCTCGTCGACGAACTCATGAGCGCTCGACGCGGAGTCAAGGCTCGCGCTGAGATGTCACGAGGTCGGGTCGACGATGCCAAGGTCGCTCTCGGTGAGCGCGGTGACCCGTGGTGGGGCGAACCATCGACTGAGAGCCTGGACGCGCGGATCGAAGCCGCGATCAGGACACTTCTGAGACATCGAGGCGGCTCCTCGATCTGCCCTAGCGACGTCGCCCGAGTCGTGGGCGGCGAACAGTGGCGCGAGCGGATGGACGAGGTGCGACGCGTCGCGGGTGTACTTGCCGACGCAGAACAGGTCGTGGTGACCCAACGCGGTCAGGTCGTAGACATCGCATCCGCAAGGGGACCGGTCAGGATCGTGAAGGGCGAAGGGTTCGACGTGCCGTACGGGTGTTGAAAACGTGACTGCCTTATTTCGACATCTTGATCTGATTCGGTCGTGATCCAGACGACAGGATGACTCGAAGGGTGCGAAGCAGCACCATCTTCGGGTTGTCACTGCGGCTTCCGGAAGCTTCCAGAAGACGGGGTGACAGATCATGGGCTATTGGCTGGCTGGGGCAACGGTCGTTGACGGACAGGGTGGGGAGCCGATCGGCGACACCACGGTTCAGGTCGAGGACGGACGGATTGCAAGTCTTGGTGAACGACCGTCGGGCGGCGAGGAGATTATCGACGCCGCCGGCTTGACGCTGACCCCGGGACTCATCGACGCGCACGTACATCTTGGCCTGTCCAGCGATCTGGCCGCGATGCAGAACGATGAATTGTCGGTCGCCGAGCTGGCCGCCGATATGTTCGAGAACTGCCGCACGACAGTTGGTGCCGGATTCACGACGGTGCGCGATGTCGGAGGTATCGACGGTGGCCTCGCCAAAGTCGTCGCCGACGGCAAGGTGCTGGGACCCCGGATCCTGCCGAGCGGCCCATTGCACTGCCAGACCGGTGGACACGGACATCTCGCAGCCGTTTGGGAACCGACCGGGGACTACTACGGTCGACATGTGCCAGGTCTGCTGGCCTTCTCGTTCCTGTCTGACGGCCCGGACGAGATGCGTAAGAACGTCCGCGAGGGTTTCCGCCGCGGCGCCAAGTTCCTGAAGCTGTGTGTGACCGGTGGAGTGGTCTCGACCCACGACGAGCTCACCGATACCCAGTTCACCGTAGAAGAGATCTCCGTCGCGGTGCAGGAGGCCAGTGCGCGTGGAACCTATGTGACGGTGCATGCCCACAACAAGGAGGGCATCGTGAATGCGATAGCTGCCGGGGTCAAGTGCATTGAGCACGGATCGGGAATCGATCAGGAGATTGCCGAGCTGATGGCGGCCAACGGGGTGGCCCTCGTGCCGACCCTTTCGGTCGTCGACCGTATCGCGCAGAGCAGCTCCGCAGCCGTCATGTTTCCCGAAGCCGCCGGGCGAGCCGCGCTGGTCCGCGACCATCAGATCGCCGGCCTGCTTGCTGCCCGCGTGGCTGGTGTGCGGGTGGGGTCGGGATCGGACCGGATCGGACGGGATCAAGGCGATCGTGGCTTCGAGCTGGTTTTGCGTGCCGAGCTCGAGACGCCTATGGACGCGCTCGTGGCGGCAACCAGGGTCAACGCCGACATCTTGGGGCTAGGCGATCAGATCGGGACGGTGGAGGTCGGCAAGAGGGCGGACCTGGTGCTGTTCGACGGCAATCCGCTGGATGATCCCAGCTTGTTCAACGAGCTGAGCAAGATCGCGCTCGTCATCAAGGACGGCCAGATCGTGCAGGACCGTCGGTAGCTCGACGACGTCCCGTGCGAGGGACAAATGTAGGGAGAACTGCCGGGATCTCCTCAACAGACATATATATCGAGCCGGCGTCCGATCCCCGTAGATTCCCTGCTCACCGCCCGATCGCGATAGATCGATCCAGAGTGTGCGGCCAGGTGAATCGTCGTCGAAACCAGTTCCAATGTGGAGGTTGCTATGAGAGCACCATGGCCAAATCGTTCGTCGCAGCACAAGCGCTACGGGCCCGCTCGGCCGAGCCGCCGCGGGGGGCTGATGACGTTGTCCGCCTCGTTGGCTGTCGTCATGATGCTGACGGCGTGTTCGTCGACGAAGCGCAGCGCGTCGGATGGTTCGGAAACCTCACAACCTTCGAGGGGCACTGATTCACCGATCTCGAAACTGACCTGGGGCGTGCCGTCTGGTCCTCGCAGCCTGGATTCTCAGCACGGATACGACGGAGCCACCTGGACGGTCTACGGCGAGCTGGCCGAACCGCTGCTGACGATCGACAACGCCGCGAAACTGAAGCCGAAACTCGCGAGCTCCTGGAAACAGCCGACTCCGTCGAGCATCGTGTTCACATTGCGCGACGACGTCAAGTTCTGGGATGGCAAGCCTCTGACGGCAGAGGACGTGGTCTGGTCGCTGAACCGCACGAGCGATCCTGAGGTGGCATCGGAATTCGCCTCGTTCTGGACCGCCGTGAAATCGGTCGAAGCCACCGCCGAGAACCAGGTCACCGTGACGCTGACCGGACCGGACCCCATGTTCATCTACAACTTCCGGTTCCCGGTGATCTACCAGAAAGCGCACGGTGTTGACGCAGGAGCCGATTTCGGAGGCCCGAGCGGTCTCATCATGGGCACCGGCCCCTACAAGATCGACAAGTTCTCACCGACCACGGGTGCTTCGATGACCCGGTTCGAAGGCTATTGGGGTGCCAGACCGACCGCCAAGAAGATCGATGTCAAGGTCATCTCCGACCCCGACACCTTGCGGTTGGCGGTGCAATCAGGCGAGGTCGACGGAATGTTCGGCCTGCCTCTGGACAACGCCGGGGACTGGGAAGGTCTCGACTCGGCGAAGGTGGGCTTCGGCCCCTCCAGCTTGACGAGCCTGCTCATTCTCGACACGACCAAGCCCCCGTTCAATGACGTCCACGCGAGGCGGGCGATCGCCTATGCGCTGGACCGGCCGGGCATCGTGAAAGCTCTCCTGAGCGGCCACGGAGTTCCGGCGCAGAGCATCTCGGCGCCATTCCTGTGGAACAACGTCGCCACAAAAGAGGAGGTCAAGAAGTTCTACTCGACGCTTCCAGACCTGAATCTGGATCTGGACAAGGCCAAGGCCGAACTCGCGAAGTCGGCGACGCCCGACGGCTTCACCGTGACGGTCAACGCGCCGAACGAACGTCCGGAGTACAGCAAAGTTCTGGAGACCCTCAAGGAAAACGCCAAGGGACTCGGCATAGATATCGTCATCAAGCCGACGCCGCTGGCGACCTGGCTCGCCGAGCTCCGCGCGCCCGCGAAATCGCCGATGGGCATCATCGGATTCACGGTGACGTCCCCCGATCCCATCTCGCTTGTCACCTCGTTGGTCACGGGAACAGACGTTCCGGGCGGTTACACCGCATACGCTCCGCCGGAAATGATGAAGCTGATGGGGGAGTACAAGGCCGCCACGCCCACACAGCAGTTGGATATCGCCAAGACCATCGTGGGACAGCTCTCCGAGGATCTACCTTTCGTCCCGATCACGACATCGGACTACGGCATGGTGCTGAACAAGAAGTATGTCTACACCGAGCCCGTGAGCTCCTGGCTCATATTCGGTGACTCGTGGGCGCACTGGATTCGTGCAGCGTCATAGCCGGGATCGAGTCAAGGAGTGAAGATGCGAGTTCTATCGTGGCTTGTCCGGCGGCTGGCGATCATCGCGGCGCAACTGATGGCTGTCTCAGTCGTGATCTTCGGCGTGCTGTTCATGACCCCGGGCAAGCCTGAGCAGATCCTGCTGGGTTCTCAGACCGCGAGTCCAGAAGCTCTGGAAGCAGTTCGAGCCAAGTATCACTTGGACGAGACGCTTGCCGAACAGTACTGGATATGGGTCAAGCAGGCCGCGCACTTGGATTTCGGTAGGTCCATCCAAACTGGCCAGACGGTCACCAGTGTCATCGCCGAACGTCTGCCGACGACGCTGTTCCTGGCAGTCTTCGCGATACTCCTGGTGGTCCTGATCGCGATACCTCTCGGTTTGATCGCGGGTGTCCGTCCGGGTGCGTGGGCGGATCGGATGATCACGATCAGCACCACGATCGGGGTCAGTGCCCCGTCATTCGCGGTGGGCATCGCTGCCTTGTACGTCTTCGGTGTCGTCCTCGGCTGGTTCCCCGTCTACGGCGCGGGAGAAGGTTTCGTCGACCGGCTGTGGCATCTGACGCTGCCCGCAGCGACCTTGGCGTTGACGGTTATCGCACTCGTCGCCCGGCAGACGCGGGCCTCGGTGTTGGCTGTCAATACGCAGGACTTCATGACGTTCGCGAGGGTTCGGGGTCTGCCCGCTCGCCACATCTGGATGAGATACCTGCTGAGGAACAGTTCGTTGCCGGTCGTGACGTCGATCGGCTTGGTTCTCGCCTACTTCCTGACCGGCGCGGTGATCGTGGAGCAGACCTTCGCGCTCCAGGGCATCGGCTCCCTCATCTTGTCTTCGATCAACACCAAGGACGTGCCCGTCGTGCAGGCGGTCGGCATGCTCGCCGCGCTGTTCGTGTTGATGTCGAATCTGATTGCCGACCTGTCCTATGCCGTGCTCGATCCACGTCTTCGAAAGCAGATCTTCTCGTGAGCGTTGAATTGTTGCCCCCCGTCGTTCCTGCGGCAGCGAGATCAGGACGAATCCAGGCCGTGGTCCTGCTGTGCTTCTGCCTGACGTTCGTCCTGCTGAGCGCAGCCGTGATCGGAGGGTGGCTGGCCCCGCAGGATCCGTCCCGGCAGAGCTTGGTCAACGCCAGCAGCCCACCGAACGGCGAGTTCTGGCTGGGCACCGATGGCCTTGGCCGAGATATCTTGTCGAGGGTCCTGGTGGGTGCGCGCCCCGCCTTGCAGGGGCCGGCCGTCGTCGCGCTGGGAGCGACGACGTTGGCGCTGGCTCTGGGTTTGCTCGCGGGGTTCCGGGGCGGATGGATCGAGACGGTCATCATGCGGGGAACCGACATGCTGTTCGCGATCCCGTCGCTGCTGGTCGTCATCGTGGCGGTCGGGCTGTTCGGCGGCGGCTATTGGCTGGCGGTCTTGATGCTGATCTTGCTCTCGGCGCCCGGCGGCGTGAGGATGATCCGTTCGGCGACACTCGCGCAACGGAATCTGCCGTATATCGAGGCGGCTCGGACCTTGGGAGTCCCGGGCCGCAAGCTCATGTTCGTTCACATCCTTCCCAACATCATGCCGAACGTGGTGGCCACCGTTCTTCTCGACTTCGTCGGTGGACTGGTCGCCCTGTCCGCGTTGTCTTTTCTGGGCCTCGGCTCGCCTCCCGGCGCATCGGATTGGGGACTCATGTTGGCCGAGAACCGGAGCCTGCTGCAGCAGAACCCGTGGGCGGCCATCACGCCGGCCGTCCTCCTGATCATCGCCGCCTTCTCCGTGACAGTGCTCGGAGACTGGCTGCATGAGCGGCTCATGGAACGGAAGGATGCTCGTGGCTAGTCAAGGTGGGTACGTCGAATCGGCAGCGCCCGGATTGCTGTCTGTTCGGGATCTTCGAGTCACCAGCGCGGAATCGGGCCGCGAGCTCGTCAAGGGGATCAGCTTCGACGTCCGGCGGGGCGAGACTGTGGCGCTGGTCGGCGAGTCCGGTTCGGGCAAGTCATTGACGGGCAAGGCGTTGGTGGGTCTGCTGCCCAAGGGGCTCGCGGCGTCCGGAGCCGCGATGCTCGCATCAGATGACCTGATCGCCGCATCCACCCAACGGATGCGAAGCCTGCGCGGCAATGACATCGGCATGTTGTTGCAAGACCCCTTCACGATGCTGAATCCATTGATCCGGATCAAGACGCTCCTGGCCGAGACACTTCTTGCCACACCGGAGGGCGCCTCGCGTCGCTCGAGGTCCGAACTGACGGTCGAGATCGACCGGCGACTCGCAGAAGTCGGCATCACGGCAACCGGCGTGGCGCAGAGGTATCCGTGGGAGCTCTCGGGAGGGATGCGCCAACGGGCCGGGATGGCTGCGTCGCTCGCGAAGGATCCCGACCTGTTGATCGCGGATGAGCCGACGACGGCGCTCGACGCGACCACGCAGCGCGAGGTGCTGTTGTTGCTTCGCCGTATCCAGCAGGCCCGCGGCATGGGGCTGTTGCTGATCACGCATGATCTCCGCGTGGCGTTCTCGATGAGCGATCGCGTCCTGGTGATGTCACAGGGCGAGATACTCGAGGAAGCTGATCCAGACAGGTTGCGTGCCCACCCGGTGACGGCCTACACGAAGCGACTCTTGGCGGCTGATCTGCCGCTCGACCGTCGCCTGGCGAGTCTGACCGGCGCACCGAGTCCCGAAGGCGCTGAGCCGGTTTCGGGAGACGGTTCCGCGCGGTCTCTCCTGCGGGTGCGTGATGTGCGTAAGCAGTTCGGGACAAAGCGGACCGTAGCGGGGACGATCGACTCGTGGGCGCTCAAAGGCGTGGATGTGGACCTTCGAGATGGCACCAACGTCGGCATCATCGGGGAATCGGGTTCGGGCAAGACCACGCTCGCGCGCTGTCTCCTGGGGTTGGAGACAGCGACCTCGGGAAGCATTGAGATCGACGGCCTCCAGGTCGGTGGTCCAGCGCAATTGACGCGTATCGAGAAGCGTCGGGTCCAGGGCCTGGTCCAGTGTGTGTTCCAGGATCCGTACTCGTCGCTGAACCCCTCGCATCGGATCGGCTTCATCCTGGCCGAGGCGGTCAGATTGCGCGATGGTGGCTCGAAGCGCGACGACGAGGCCGTCAGGGCCGAGGTGGCCCAGCTTCTGGCCGAGGTGCATCTTCCGGGCGATTTCGCCGCACGTCGGCCCGGAACGCTGTCTGGCGGTCAACGGCAACGTGTCGCGATCGCGCGGGCGCTTGCCATGCGTCCCAAGATCCTGGTCTGCGACGAACCCGTCGCAGCCCTCGATCTCTCGGTCCAATCGCAGGTGCTCCAAGTGTTGCGCGATGTCCAGGCCAAGGGCGTCAATCTGTTGTTCATCACCCATGACCTCGCCGTGGTCCGCCAGATGACCGAGGAAGTCGTCGTGCTGTTCCACGGCGAGATCGTCGAGCGTGGCAAGACCTCCGATGTGATCGACAATCCGCAGCACAGCTACACCAAACGCCTTCTGACCGCGGTGCCCACAGGTACCTCTGAGTGGCTCGACAAAGACCTTGAAGGGAATCACTGATGGACAATTCTCATCCGCCGACTCGGACCGTCGATGTCACCGACCGACTCGCAGGGATCGACTTCGCCGACCCTTACCGGTGGCTAGAGGGGGATACGGACGAAGTGCGTCGATGGCAGACGCACCAAGGTGCGGTCGCGCAATCCCATGTACGGCAATGGCCGCACTTCGAGCGCTTGAAGTCTCAGGTCGACAGCTACACCACGCCAAGGCTGGGAGCCGTGCCTCGCTTCGCCGCAGGCCAGTGGTTCCGCATGGAGGTCCTGCCGGGTGCCAGTCAGGCGCAGGTCATCGTCGCTCCGGAGCCGTTCGGCGCCGGTCGGGTCCTGTTCGATCCTGCTGTGGAGGATCCTGCGCGACCTCCGTTCGTTTCGTGGATCTCGCCGTCGCCTGACGCCACGATTCTGGCCATCGGAGTGTGCTCCGACGGCAGCGAACAGAACGTGATGCGGCTTATCGCGGTTGCGACGGGCGAGACGATCGACGATGGGCCGACCGAGACGTTGATGGACAACTGGACGGGCGGAGCCCAATGGCTGTCCGACTCCAGTGGCTTCTTCTACACCGCGATCGACGGCGAGTCGATTGACTTCGAACAGCAGGTCTTTCTGCATATTCGTCGCGCAGCGCCACAGAGCCGCAAGCTCGAGATCCCGTGGACCACCGAGCGGGACTACAAGGCGGTGGTCGTCTCCGCCGACGGCGCGTATGCGGTGGCCATCGAACGTCTGACGAGCGCGATCCCCGTGGCGGTCGCCGCGCTCGACGCGGACGATCTGGAGTGGAAGCCCTTCATCACGCAGGTCGAAGGCACAGTGTGCGGCCAGCTCGTGGGGGAGCGGTTCATCGCCGTGACGGATGTGGACGCACCACGAGGCCGGGTCGTCGCAATCGAGCTGGACGGTCCGAACCCGAATGATCCAGCCAGCTGGGTCGAGCTGGTCGCCGAGTCAGAAGCGGTGATCCAATCGGTGACGGTGGTGGGCGGCTCGCTCTATCTTTCGGAGTTCGTCGATACGTACGCGCGAGTGCGCGTCGTCGACCACACGGGAATGTTCGTCTTGCCGTTGCCGGGGTTGGGGGCGATCGCCGAGGTGCCGTTTCCGCTGATGACGATGGCCAGCAAAGTCCACTCGGGCCAGTTCCTGTTTGCATTCTCATCCCTGACGGCTTCGTGGGGAATCTACTCCCACCATCCGGGGGCAGATGCCGTCGTGACGATACGGGAACCGGACGTCAGCATGTCCGATGTGACCGTCGAGGACAGGTGGGCGACTTCGTCTGATGGGACCAGGATCCCGTACCACCTGGTGCATCGTGCTGATGTCGACATCAGCAGGCCTCAGCCGGTTCTGATGAATGCCTACGGCGGCTTCAACGTTCCATGGATACCGCAGTTTCCCGGTCCGATGGCAGCGGTCGTGGCTGCCGGAGGGATATTCGTTCATGGCCATGTGCGGGGTGGTTCCGAGTTCGGTACCGAGTGGTGGAGCGCCGGGCGCCTCGAGAACAAGCAGAACTGCTACCAGGATCTCTACGCCATCGCCGAGGACCTCATCGCCGCCGGCAACACGACGTCATCACAGCTCGCGTTCACCGGAGGCTCGAATGGCGGCCTCATGGCCGGCGTTGCGCTCACTCAACGGCCCGACTTGTGGGCCGCGGTGATTCCTCGGGTCCCGCTGCTGGATCTGATCGGTGCCTACCGCTACAGCTATGGGCACACCGTCTGTGCGACCGAGTACGGCGACCCCACAGATCCTGAGGATGTCCTCAGGGTGGCCGGGTTCTCGCCCTATCACCTGGTGGAACGCGGCACGGAGTATCCGGCGGTCTATCTCGACGCGGGTGACACCGATCCGCGTTGCCCGCCCTGGCACGTTCGCAAATTCGGTGCCCGGCTCCAGGCGTCGACATCGAGTCAAGCCCCTGTGCTGATCCGGATCTGGGACAACGTGGGCCACGGCTGGGCGACGGACCGTGATGTTGCGATCTTGCAGAACGCCGAATGGCTTGCGTTCACGATGCAGACGCTCGGACTGGAGCCTTGTACCGAAGCAGCATCCCGTCAGATGTCGGGATTTCGTCGATAAGTCCCGAACGAGGATGCTGTTGGCTTCTCCCGCACGTTGCGAAGGTGGGCAGATGGCCCTGCACGATCAAGGGGCCGGAGCTTCCTGTCCATGATCGACGGCAACGCTGAGGGAACACTCCTTGTTCGAAGAACTGCAAGATATCGCCGAAACCCTCGCCAATCGTTTGGGCCGGTCAGTCACGATCGAAGATCCCAGCATCCGGCTGCTGGTCCACACGGCTCACGAGTCCGGAGCATTCGACCGCCTTCGCGTGGAGTCGATCATGCAGAAGCAATGCGGCAGCGAAGTCGTCGAGTGGATCCGCACGAAAGGGATAGCCCAGGCAGTCGAACCCGTGCGGTTGCCGGCCAACACCGACCTCGGGATGATGCCGCGGATCTGCGTTCCGATCCGCTGCCAGGGCTACCTCTTCGGCTATCTCTGGCTCCTGGATTCAGACTCCTCGACGACGGATGAGGAGTTGGCTGCGGCGATCCAGGCCGCCACGTCGGCAGGCGAGGTGCTGTTCCGCGCACAACTTCTGGGCGACCTGAAACGCCGGCATGAGCGACAGCTCCTCCGAGACCTTCTGGCCGATGACACCGCGGTTCGCGAGCATGCGGCCCGGCAATTCGTCACGGACGAACGATTCGCTGCCGACTCGTCAGCTGCGGTGATGGTCCTGCATGTCGAGGAACCGGGTGAAAGACCCGACACCGTCATCGATCTGGCTCTGCAGCATATGATCCGACAGCTGGCGCCGATGAGGGCCGTGTCCACAGCGGGCAGGGGAGACGGTGCGATCTTGTTGGTGGCCGACCGGCGGCCGCCGGAGCTGAAAAGGATGCGTGCAGCCGCCCACGAGATAGTCAGGGAGCTGACGGGCGCGCTCGGTGACCGGGCCGAGGTGACGGTCGGGATCGGCACTGTTGTCGCGTCCATTGCCGACGCGCAGCAAAGTCATATGTGCGCCGAGGATGCGGTACGGGTCGCTATGGCCGTTCCGGGGCATGGTTCGGTGGTCAGCTGGGACGAGCTCGGCGTCTACCGTGTGCTGGTCCAGCTGCCGCTCGGACAGTTGCGGGACAGTGCGATCCCCGGAGGCCTGCTCAGGCTCTTCGATCTGGACCGTGCGAGAGTCCTGATCGAGACACTGGAGGTCTACCTCGATGAAGCCGGCAGCGTCTCCAAGAGCATCGAGCGCCTGAGCGTCCACAGAACCAGCTTGTACTACCGGCTCGGCCGGATAGAAGAGATCACTGGGATGCGACTTGGCGACGGCAAGGATCGGCTGGCTCTTCATCTCGGGATGAAACTGGCCAGGCTCGTCGGTATCGGTGCGGCCGCCGGGTGAAGCGTCAGTTCCCGCCCGCGGGCAGCTCTTCGAGCAGGACGTCTGGATTGTCGCGGGCCGCATTGTTGGCCCGCCATTTGTCGATGAACAGCGCCAGGTAAGTGCCGTCGGTGCGCTGCAACACCTCGGCGCCGCGTACACCCCGGAGCTCCAGGGCGCCGTCGGCGTCAGTGCGGCGAGCCACCTGGTAGTCCAGGCGGGTCAGTCTGATCGGCGAGTTGAATTCGTGGGTCATGCGCTCTTCGACCACTTCGAACTGCAGCGGCCCGACCGCCGCGAGAACCGGGCTCTGGTCGCCGCGGAGGTCCGAACGCAGGACCTGGACGACGCCTTCTTGGTCGAGCTGTTCGATCCCGCGACGAAATTGCTTGTAGCGGCCGATATCTCGAGCAGTCGCGGTCATGAAGTGCTCGGGCGCGAAGCTCGGCACCGGGGGATAGTCGATCCGATCACCCTCGTAGACCGTGTCGCCGACCCGCAGGGCCTGTGCGTTGACGAACCCGATGATGTCGCCCGGTGAGGCGTGCTCGACCGCGCTGGTTTCGCGACCGAACAGCGATTGTGCGTACTTCGTCGCGAAAGGTCGACCGGTCGAGGCGTGGGTGACGATCATTCCTCGCTCGAACGTCCCTGACACCACTCGGGCGTAGGCCATCCGGTCGCGGTGCGAGCTGTTCATGCCGGACTGCACCTTGAACACGAAGGCGCTGAAGTCGTCCTCGACCTCACGGACCGAACCGTCGACGCCGGCCGTCGCGCTGGGAGCAGGGGCGAGGTCGAGCAGCAGGTCGAGCAGTTGTGCAACGCCGAAGTTCTGCAGCGCCGAGGCGAACATGACCGGCGTCGTCTCGCCGGCGAGGAACCGATCCTGGTCGTGGTCTGCATCGTCGAGACCCAACAGTTCGTGCTCGTCCATCGCGACGGACCAGGCAGCGGCGTCGACCTCCTCGACCTCGGACGCCGACATCCGGCGCTCGGGCGCGCGGGTGGCACCGCCGGCAGTACGGGTGTACTTCACGAACTCGCCGGTACGGCGATCCAGGACGCCCCGGAAGTCACCGGCCTCGCCCACCGGCCAGGTCAGGGGGGTCGGTCGGAGTTTGATCTCCTTCTCGATCTCGTCCATGAGACCGAGTGGAGACAGGCCCGGACGGTCCCACTTGTTGATGACCGTGATGACGGGAATGCCACGAAGTGCGCACACCCGGAAGAGCTTGAGGGTCTGGGGTTCGAGACCCTTACCGGCGTCGACCAGCATCACGGCCGAGTCGACCGCTGACAGTACCCGGTAGGTGTCCTCGGAGAAGTCGCTGTGGCCAGGTGTGTCGACCAGGTTGACCACATGGTCGCGGTAGACGAACTGCAGTGCCGCGGACGTGATCGAGATGCCACGCGCCTTCTCCATCGCCATCCAGTCCGAGACCGTGGCACGCCGGTCGCCCTTGCCGTGCGTGGCACCGGCTTCGGTGATGACTCGGGCGTGCAGCGCGAGCGCTTCGGTTAGCGTGGACTTGCCGGCATCGGGGTGGCTGATGACGGCAAAGGTACGGCGGGGGCGGTTGTCGGACACCTATTGAATTTACCCGGGTCAGCCCACTGCGGCGGAGGCGGGATCGTCATGGACTGCGTGTTACTACTTGGGTGGCCAGTTCGACCAAAGCGCGCGCACGGCGTACCAAAGGCTCAGCTTTGGTGAGAGTTATGAGAGTTGTGCCGTACTCGACATCGCCTTTCGCGGCGATGAGTTCGCGCAGCGCCTTCTCGGCTGCGGCGGCCCCAGGGTGCACGCCAAGTGCTTGCCGAAGTTCGCGAGCTGACTTGGCATGGTCTTTGGCCTTGCTGGTGGTACCGGTCAGGATTGTGACGATGGCATCTTTGGCGCTGATTCCAGCATGAATAGCGTCGCCAGCGGCAGGGGTTGCGCGCTCCATCTCTAGGTTGTCGTCGGCCGAGCCAAGGTACCGACCAGGGGGATACCGTCCCGGATGATTTCGCCGACCACCGGCTCACGCTCCGAAGGGCTGCGGGTGAACTCTTCTGGGGTGAAGTGCAGGACATCGCATTCATTTCCGATTCGTCTCAGCACAGCGTCCTCGAGGTCGGCTCGACCGTTCCAGGAATCCGGTGCGATGACTGCAAGGTCGATGTCGCTGTCAGCGCGCGCCTCGCCACGTGCAACGGAACCAAAAACGATGACGGCCTCGACGCCTTGCGACGATTCCTGCACCACGTGGGCAAGCATGTCGATCGGGCTGACCAGCGAACGCAGAGGAGTGATCGCATCGTGTGCTTCATTGATGTGGTGCAAGCCTGCTCGGCCGACTGACTCGGTAGTGATCAGCCCCAGTGCTTGTAGGTCTCGAAGAGCCTGTTGCACCGCTCCAAGGCTGTGGTGATCACGCACGAGCGCGTGGATACGGCGTCCGGTCATGGGCATGCCAGTGCGCAGAAGAATGGCGAGTGTCGCACCGCGGGCGCCAGGCATGAGGCCACCGAAAGGCTCAGCGAAGTTCATATGAACAATCTAGTGTTCATATGACCATAAATCTAGTCATGCCGCGTTCTCGACTCGTGTCAGCCCACTGCGGCGGAGGCGGGATCGGTGCTGAGCACCCGGATCGCGAGTGACGTCGTGGTCTCGATGCCCAGGAAGCTCACGACCTTGTGGACTCGATGAGGATCCAGCGGGAGAAGTCCCGGTGTGCCGGGGACGTCGGGCGTGATGCCGAGGTCGAGGTCGTCGCGTCCCGACATGATCTGCACATTGAAGTCGTAGCGTTCGCGCGCATCCGGCGCCGTGAGCCGGCGGACGACCGTGGCGCCGATGCGTCGCGCGCCTGTCTCGGTTGCCCACGAGTCGAGGGTCGCGGCAACGACGCGTCCCTCGTTCTGGTCGATGTCGGCCCAGACGGTCCGCATCGACCCGGCCTGGGTGAGGAGTGCCGCTGCGGTCTTCTCCCCGATGCCGGCCACTCCTGGCAGATTGTCGCTGGCATCACCGCGCAGGGCGGCGAAGTCGAGGTAGTGCTCGGCGGCGACGCCGTACATCGCGGTGAGCCGCGCTGGGTTGAGCAGGGGAGACCCGCTGATGCCGCCGTTGATCAGCCTGAGCACTTGCGTGTGCTCGCTGATGTGCGCGAAAGCGTCGCGATCGGATGTGATGATGACGCAGTTCCAGCCGTTGTCGCGCGCCCAAGTGGCCCCTGAGGCGCTGACGTCGTCTGCTTCGAGGCCCGGGGGAGTCAGCGTGGCGAGGCCGAGCGCGTCGAGCAAGGCGCCCGCACGTTCGAGCTGATCGATCAGCATCGCGTCCTTCTCGGACCGACCCGCCTTGTAGTCGGGGTAGAAATCTCGGCGCAGGGACGAGCTGCGGTCGTCGAGTCCGAAGATCACGGCGTCGGGCGCGAATCCGTCGATCGCCTCGAGGATCTGGGACAACATGCCGTGCAGTGCCCAGGCAGGTCGCCCCGATCGGTCCGTCATCCCGGTGTGCGCCCGAGCATGATGATTGCGATGCAGGAGCGAGGGAGCGTCCACGACGAGCAGCAGCTTGCGGGGACGTGCGTCTGAGGCGGGCATGTGAATCCTGGCCATCGTAAGGCCCGCGCACATCAGGATGTGCGCGGCACTTCGTGCCCGGGGTTGGGCGGCCAGGTGGCTAAGCGCTCACCACGTCCCTCGCCCGCCCGAATGCCAGTTCGCGGCGGCCACATTGCGAGCAGCGTCCGCACGGGTGGTCTCCGATCGGGGACGAGCAACTTACAGTCGATTTGAGATCCGCTCCCAGCTGCGTACCTAGTTCGATGACCGCGGCCTTGTCCATGTCGATGAAGGGCATCACCAGGCGAGTGGAAACGCCGTAACGCTCCTGGACCCACGTCGACCAATTAGCCGCGTACTCGTCCCACATCGCGCGCTCGGTGCTGGGGTATTCGTCGCTGTTGAGTGCCCACACCAACTCGTCCGCGCCCGAGCTGGCAGCGTGCATGAGCCCGCACACGTGCAACATCTCCAGCGACAGGGGCACAGCACGTTCGCCGTCGTCATCGTCGCCCTGCGGTTTGATGCAATCGCCTGCGGAGCCCCCGACGGACAGGGTCCCGCCCTTGATCGCCGGGAACAACACGTTCAGGAAGCTCAGGTCGAGGACGACCTGATCCACACCGAGTCTCATGCACAATGCTGCGGCGCAGTCCGTCTCAGCGATGTTGGTCGCTGCATCTGACTTCTTGACCGTCAGGGCCGAGACGGCATGACCATCGAGGATGCGCTGGTGCAGAGCCACAGTCGAGTCGATGCCACCTGATAACAGAACGATTGATCGCATGTGCTTCTCCAATCAGTAGTTCAGCCCAGACTGGCCCGCCCTTCGTCATTGCGCAATAGTCAAACCGCGCTGGCGGTATTACCTTGGATTGGAGGCGACTCGGGCACTTCATGACCCCAAGGAGAAGCCATGTTGAACGACTGCAAAGTGACCGCGAACGTTCCGGTGTCAGACATCGACCGGGCGCGAAATTTCTACGCCGACACGTTAGGTCTCACGCCTACGGGTGAGAACCCGGGCGGACTCATCTACACCACCTCTGGCGGGACGACCTTCTTCCTCTACCAGACCGAGTACGCCGGGCAGGCAGGTCACACGATCGCGCAGTGGCATGTCGACAATGTGGACGACGAGGTGCGAGAGCTGAAAGCCAAGGGGCTCGAGTTCGAGCACTACGACATGCCGGGCATGACCTGGGACGGCGATGTCGCCAGGATGGAGGGGATGGGCAGCGCCGCCTGGTTCAGGGACAGCGAGGGCAACATCATGTGCCTGGACGACGCCTCAGCCTAGGCCGACCGAGCGGGTAGTGGGTCGGCGTGGACGTCGAGCACGAGCCCCGGAATCTTGCGATCCCGGGGCTTTGTGACGTTTTCGACTCAGATGGCGTAGTGCAGCTCGAACAGTTCAGACGATGTTGGAGCTGGTTGAACGGCACCGATTGGGCTGCAATGACCGTGAATCTGACGTATGTCTTTGTTGGTCGGCCCGAAACGAACCTTCTGCGGAATCACTGCGGAGTTTTGTAACTCATGGCTGGCGGCGCTCGAGCAGAATGGTGTCGCGCCAGACGTCGTTGAGCTGGGCGATCCGCTCGCGGCGGCGATCCCAGACCCGGGGAGGGTCGGCAGGGACCTGGCTTTCGATGCCGCCTACGACGAGCTCAGTCGGCGAGTCGGCGGATGGGCCCCCCGCCTCGTTGCGTCCTGACCAGGACGGGGATCGCTCGCACGTAGATGACCATCGCGACGAGCTCGACGAGGGTCTGGGTGACCACGACGATGGCGGCCAGCGAGTACGTGGCCGGCAGTGCCAGCGCCAGGGGTAGCACGACCAGGGAGTTGCGGGTGGCGCCGGAGAACACGAGCGCGATGGAGCGGGGTTGGTCGAGCTGGGCGACCCGGCCGAGTGCGATGCCGGCGGCGGCCATGATGACGAACCAGGCGACGTAGACCGGCACGGCGCCAGCGATGTCGCCGAAGCGGTCGGTGATGTCGGTGACCTGGGACGCGACGACCGCGAACAAGGTACCCATCATGAGCGGCACCATCAGCGCGGCCATCAGGTCCTCGAGCGCCTTCGCGGCCGCGAACTTCGGCGACAGCGCCTGGGTGAGCGCCGCGAGCGCGAGCGGGATGGCGATGAGGACGATGAACGCGTGAAGGAATGGGCCGGGCTCGACGATGTCGGCCAGATCGGACCCGACGAACAGGTACAGGTACAGCGGCAGCAGCAACAACTGGAGCAGCATCAGTAGTGGGGCTGCCGCGACCAGTCGGTCGGATGCGCCGCCGGCGAGGCCGGAGAAGACGATGACGTAGTCGATACAGGGCGTCAGCAGGACCAGCAGGACACCGACGAGGACGGCCTGGTCGTCAGGCAGGAACTGGACCAGGCCCCACACGACGAGCGGGCCGCCGATGAAGTTGAGGCCGAGCACGGCGCCGAGGAAGCGGACGTCGCGGAAGCTGGCTGCCATCTCCAGGAACGGGACCTGAAGGAACGTTGCGAACAGCAGGCCTGCCAGGACGGGTTCGATGGCGTGCTCGAGGGACTTGCCCGCCCCGTCGGGGGTGGCGAGTCCGAACAGGACGGCTGCGGCGATCGCGACCAAGTAGAGCGCGATCTGGTGCTTGTCAGCCGCTTCGATGGTCCGGCGCAGGCGGGTGGGCGGGGGCGTCTGGGCAGACGTCACAGTTAGGGTCCGTTCGTGGGTCGCGGTCAGGGCTCTGCAGTGGACCGTAGTCGGGTGGGTTGGCCGCCTCTCGGTGCTGACCTATACGTCGTTGGTCCGCGTGGGCAACAGATCGATCGTTGCCGGGCCACCTGCCAGCACAGTCAGACGATGACGCCGCCTGTGTTGCTGTGACCGCCGCAGGATCGCGGCGCCAATCGTGGCGGCCACTACGACAAGTGCGAACACGATGCCCGAAAGGGCCAGCGCCGCTGCTGTGGCACTTGCGCCAGTGACCCCGATGCCCACCAGGCCAAGGACCGGCGCCGCGCAGCAGACGGCGCAGGCCGCCGCACTCGCACCAACCATCCCGCCTCTGACCTTGGGGAAGCGCAGACGGCCCGCGGTCATGGGGATGTCTTCTCTGTGAGGAGCGGACGTGCGGTGATGGTGGCGAACGGGATGGGGCAGCACTCGCTGCCGGCGCACGTGATCAGGTCGTCGCACCCTGCGTCGGCGGCAGCGGTGAGCGTGCGACGGATGACGTTCAGGTCGGCGATGCGTTCATCTACCTCAGCCAGCTTCGCTTGGACACGCGACTGAAGTCCCACGGTCCGCGTCCCCAACCGGTGGTGATGTCGGCCGACCTCGATGAGCTCGGCGGTCTCGTCGAGAGTGAATCCGAGGCGCTGAGCAGCTTTGATGACCCGGAGCGTGGTGACAGTCTCGGGCGGGTACAAGCGGTGTCCGCCCAAACTGCGGTTCGGCTCTTCCAGAAGCCCCCGGCGCTCGTAGTAGCGCAGCGTCTCGGTGTTGACGTCGGCTGCCGCGGCGACCTGACCGATACGAAGCCCCGAGCCAGCTTCGGAGCCCAGCCCAGTCATGGCAGCCGCCCGTGGACCACGGCACGCTCAACGAGGGCGTCCAACACCGCGACACGCTCAGCCGGCACCTCCACCGCGAGGTCGACCCTTGTCGCGCCCGGCCCGCTCGCCGTTGAGGCCCTCACGTCGAACGTGAAGAACGAACAGCAGGAGGACTCGGCGGCCGCCAGCGACCGGACGAGACCTGGAAGATCGGCCGCGCCTTCGAGTACTAGCGTTGCGCTCGATGCCCCTGCGAGGTATTTCACCCCGACCAGCGACGAGGTAAACAGCTCGTCGAACTCCAACAGACGCAAGGGCTGTTCAGACGTAGGCAGCGTGCAGGCGTCAGCGGCCACCCAGTCGGATGTACCTTTCGTCCCGCTGAGGGTGACCGATGTCAGGTTCATGAATCAACCGTAAACCCGTACCCAGGTACGGGGTGCAAGCTCAGTTCGAACAGACCTACGTCTCGAGCGCAGAACCAGCGGACCTTGCACAAGACCACGAACATCGACACACCTCTTTCATTCAGGTGACCCAAGTGGCCGCTCACGACTTCCCGGCGGCCATGAGGGGACGTGACTATGACGCTGCACAAGCTCTCGGCCGGGACACCCTTGCTGTCCTCGATGGCGATGAAATCGATCTTCGGGAGGCCGCGGCTCGCTGGATTTTTCGCCGTTCGGCCGGAGACGTGCAGGACGCGAGCTCGCGACTCAGAGGGATTTCCCGCATCAGACATGAACCGATCCTCCGCTATTGGCGGGCGGCATCCGACGCGATGCGCCGTTTCAGATCATGGCTGCCGAATGGCCGGTTCCAATGCTGCTGCGGAATCCCTGCGGAATCAACGAGGTCGTCGAAACGTAAAACCCCCGGGATGCATTGCAATCCCGGGGGTTTCGTGACGTCTGAGAATCAGATGTCGTAGTAGTGGTGGGAATAGCCGCTTGACCTGCACAGATGCCTAGTCAGCGCTGTTGGGGGCCACGGTGGGGCCACGCGGAGTCGAGTTCTCGTGGCGCTGGCTGAAGTCCAAGGTGTCCTCATTCCGCTTGCACCTCGCGCTCGGCTGGGTCTTCATCGGCTGAAGCCTTCCTTAGGAACACGGTGTCAATGGCCGTCTTCGTACGCTCAGCGCTGCCTTCCAGCAGGTGTGTGTAGGTGCGCAGTGTGAAACCCGGATCTGCGTGGCCGAGATACTCGCTCACAGCCTTGATCGTCTCTCCTTCATGGAGCGCGGCGCTGGCGTAGAAGTGCCGCAGGGCATGGCAGCCGTTCTCGCGCCTGTCGGGCACGCCAGCGCGTTCAATTGCGGGGCGCCATATATACGTGTTGAAGTCAGCTTCCGACTCGCCGCTCAGGACCGACGCAGACTCAACGGTCTCAGTCGGATGTGGCGCCGACGCGAATGAGGAGCTTGCCGAAGTTCCTGCCCTTCAGCAGACCGATGAATGCCTCGGGCGCGTTCTCGAGACCTTCGATGATGTCCTCACGATGTCGCAGTTCGCCTGAGGCGATCCATGCCGCTGCGTCGCTCTGAAAGTCCTTGTAGTGGGCTCGGAACTCATCTTGTATGAAGCCCCGCATCGTGATGCTTTTGGTCAGGATCGAGTTCATCAGGTATGGCGTACGGTCAGGGCCGGAGGGCAGCTCAGTCGCGTTGTAGTTGGCGACGAGGCCGCATGCTGGCACACGAGCGTACCTATTGAGGTGCGGCAGCACGGCGTCCCATACGTGACCTCCGACGTTCTCGAAGTAGACGTCGATGCCATTGGGGACAGCTGCCTTCAGATCAGCCTTGAACGTCGGCGACCGGTGATCAAGCGCCACGTCGAAGCCGAGTTGGGCCAGCCAGGTGACCTTCTCCGGCCCGCCGGCGATCCCGACGGCTCGAGCCCCCTTGATTTTTGCGATCTGCCCCACGGCCGAGCCGACCGGACCGGCGGCGGCCGCAACGACGACGGTCTCGTCGGGCTGCGGCTTACCGATCTGCAGGAGTCCCGCATACGCGGTGAACCCTGGCATGCCGAGCACCCCGAGCGCTGTCGAGATGGGTGCGCGCGATGGATCGAGCTTGCGGGTGTGCTTGGCCGGCAGGACCGCGTACGACTGCCAGCCGTGGAACGTGAGCACGAAGTCGCCCGGCGCGAGCGACGGGTCGTTGGACTCGACCACCTCGGCGACGGTCCCGCCCTGCATCACCTCGTCAAGTGGCTGCGGCGCCGCGTAGGACTTAGCATCGTTCATCCGGCCGCGCATGTAGGGATCGAGCGACAGGTAGATCGTGCGGAGCAGCACCTCGCCATCGCCGGGCGTCGGCATTGGCGAGGTCTTGAAGTGGAAGTTCTCGGGGGTTGGCTCTCCGTGAGGGCGGGAGGCGAGCAAAATTTGGGTGTTCTCGGTCACAGAGTCTCGATTCCAAGTGTTGACGAGTCGTTGGGTTAGCGGTGTAGGCGCGGACAAGCAGACGTTTGGTGCCAGTGGTTTGCGCACGATCAATGACACCTAGCCTGAAGCGGTGGGTACGTGTGCAATCTCTGGAGGTGTTCGAAGATGCCAGTCCGTTTGCAACTGGTAGGCATGCGCAACTTGAAGAACCTTGTTCTCTTCGAAGGGCCGGCCTATGACCTGAAATGACAGCGGCAGTCCTGAGTCGCTGAGGCCGCAGGGGAGCGAAATTGCTGGAAGTCCGATCAGGTTCCATTGGCCGGTGAACCCAGGCGCGGTGAACAGAGTAGCTAGGTCCCGCTCGCTAGCAGGCGGAACTAGTGACGCGGCTACTGGCGTGACGATCACGTCGACCGACTCGAATGCCTCCGCGACCTCGTGAGTAAATTGACGCCTGACTCTCTGGGCTTGCACATAGTCGGCCCCGTTGAACAGCGCGGCCCGTGCGAGCAAATCCCGCATGGAGACGCCGTAATCATTCCACCTCGCAATCAGGTTCTCGCGATGGTAGGCGAAGGCCTCCGCTAGGTAGGTGAGGCTATTGGCGTCGTTGGCTGCGCTTGCATGCGGCAACTCGATATCGATGATCGATGCACCGGCGTCCCTGAGTCGGTCGACCGACTCCATGACACCATCTCGCACCACACCCGAAAGATCTATGTTGTCTAGAAAGTACGCTGTAGGCACTCCGACACGCACGTCGGAGATCCCCTGTCCGATCTGAGAAGCGTACGGCGGAACCCCGCGGTCGACACTGGATGGATCGGTGGAATCGAAGCCGGCCATCGCCTCGAGCAGAAGCGCGCAGTCGTATGCGCTTCTCGCCATTGGACCGACCGAATCGAGCGAGTATGCAAGGGGGACCACGCCAGATTTGGACACGCGACCGTATGTAACCTTCAGGCCGGTAATGCCAGTTGCCGCCGCCGGAAGTCGGACTGAACCGCCGGTGTCGGTCCCAATGCCGCCCAGAGCCTGGCCCGCTGCTACGGCAATCGCGCTACCCGAGCTGGATCCGGAAGCAGAATGGTCGCGGTTCCACGGATTGCGTGGAATCGGGAAGGACCTTGTGATGTCAGGTAGTCCGAAGGCAAACTCACTCGTCGTTGACTTGCCCAGAATCACAGCACCTGACGAGCGGAGACGGGCTACTACTGGTGAATCGAACCCGGCGAACTGGCCCGAATTGAAGGCGTCGCTGCCGGCGCGCGTGACGGAATCTTGGGTGGCGATGATGTCCTTCACAACAATGGGAATGCCTTGAAGTGGTCCTCGGTCCGTTCCGGCAGCGAAGGCGGCGTCTGCCTGCTCGGCCGCTTCCAAGGCCGATCGTGCTGAAACAGTCGTTAAAGCACCCAAATCGGCATTGGAGGATTCGATCGTTGTCAGAAGCATCTCGGTCAACGACGAGGAAGTTAGCGTCCCCGCACGAAGCTCATGCGCGGTGGTTTCGATTGTTCTTACCGGCGTGCCGGTCATCTCGGAGTCCTAGACATTAGTACGGGGACTGGTCTGAACAATGGCTCGAGGCCATCGGAGCCGACTGAATAGAGACCGTCGATGCGAGACCTGAATCCTGAATAGCTGTCTGCCAGACGATGGAGGTCCAAGAGGTCCGGCGACAACCCAGCGGCGACCAGTAGAGCGCTCACGGTCTCAGCTGAACCTTCGGATTGCCTCATCTCTCTGCTCTAGTCGGGAGTGCGCGGGAGTCCCGTGTTTCGAGCAGGCTGATGGACGAGCGGTTCTCCAGAAACGGCACGCCCAGCTCATCGACGAGTTTCATGTGTTCCACTTCAACTCCAGGGTGTCGAACGGTGGTGATGGGGAGATCGCGACCATTGATTGAGTAAACGATCGAGTCGCTTGGCGACGGCACTGGTTGTCATACGCCGCGACGTACGGAACCGACCAATCTGCAGAAGGCCTTCGGTGAGTGGCACCTTTTTTGCTGCGATGCTTCACAAACCGCGTGGCTCACACAAACTGAATGCACTCAGCGTGTAGTCTTCTCGATAATCTGTCAAGCCCCCTTTCTGATCGGAGAAATGCACATGAGAGCAACCGTGCTACATGGCGTCCGCGATATYCGGCTCGATATCGTTGACGACCCRCGACTTGTTGTCGATTCCGATGCTGTGGTGCGGGCAGTCGCATCGTGCGTCTGCGGCTCTGATCTGTGGCCGTATCGCGGCGAGAACCCGTTCAACGGGCCGACTCGCACCGGGCACGAACTGGTCGGTGTTGTCGAGCAGGTCGGCTC
>NZ_JBFUME010000006.1:0-457295 GCF_054049535.1 Aeromicrobium sp. P5_D10 | reverse complement strand
GGGGCGGACGAAGAACTCGGCAAGAAGCTGCGTGCCGAAGAAGAAAAAGCCTGGAACGCGACCCGGCTGAAAATGAGCCGCCGCGGTGATGGAACCACCCGGGGGACGTTCACGATCCCGACCGCCGACGCCGACACCCTGCGGGCGGCGATCGAAGGAATCATCGCCCCACGCCGCAACACGCTCAACGCCCAGAAGTACGGCATGGATATTGATGACTTCACCAACCTGCCCCGCGACCACAAATTGGGCCACGCGTTCATCGAACTCATCAACCATTTGCCCACCGGGGCGTTGCCCATGGCCGGTGGCCTCGCCGCCACGGTCGCCGTCACGATCGATATCGATGACCTGCGCACCGGCCAAGGCACCGCGACCACCACCTCCGGTACCGATGTGTCAGCGGCCAAAGCCCAACGGATGGCCTGCAATGCACACCTCGTCGCCTTGTACCTGGACTCAGACTCCCAGGTCATCGACCACGGCATGACCCGCCGACTCTTCGACCGCCACCAGAGGCTCGCGCTCGCCGTTCACGACGGCGGCTGCGTCTGGGCAGGATGCAACAGGCCCCCAGCGTGGTGCGAAGCCCACCACTTGGACTTCTGGTCCGAAAACGGACCCACCGACCTCGACAACGCCGCCCCGTTGGTCCGGTCCCTGAGCCTGTCGAAGGGCCATCATTTCAAACTCCACGAAGGCCAATGGACCGCCCGCAAAGCCGCTGACGGCATCGTCGAAGTCATCCCACCCCCACACATCGACCCCCAACAAAAACCCCGCCGACACGCCAGATACACCCAACAACAACCCCGCGCCGCCTAAACGCACCGGGCAGGAAAGCTTCAGGCCCTACTCCCGGTCCGGGGAGTAAATCCGGCAAGAGTCGGATGAGACCTCAGCCAAGCTGTTACCTCAACAAGGCACTGCTCCGCCTCCGCACGGTCATCGACGATGAAGCGTGCGCCATCTTCGCCAACCGCGTCGGTGTGTGCGGAAGTTCGCAATTCCACCATCCACCGTCCGCGGAAAATGAGCTTGTTGCTGATGAGCCCGACGATTCCGAACAACCCTGGAAGAATCGATGTCCACGAATCCAGACCCGAGAAGCGAACGAGCTTCAGTCCGCCCCGAGGGTAGATTCTGACTGCCGGTCCATCATTCAGGTTGATCCACTCAGACTCGCGCTGCATGGGACGAAGGTAGCCGATCCTTTCGAGGCCCAAAGCGACGCCGCGCCACACTGAGGCTGACAGCACTCCCCACCACAGCTGCCCCAAGCTCAACCCGTCGGGCGATCATCACCGCGCGGATGATGTCGGCCGGTCGCGCTGCGTGTCCTGAGCCCATGACGGCCCGGTGCTCGATGCGATTGCCGTAGTACTGATTGATGCCGCCCAACCGGATTCCGAGCGCTCCCGCAAATGTCGACTCGACGACTCCCCCGTTGGGACTCGGATGACTCGCCGCATCACGCCGCCAGGTCTGCCACGCCTCGCGTCCGCGGCTCGGCACGGCCACGATCGTCAACAGACCGGCCAACCGAGAACCGGGCAGATTCATCAGGTCGTCCAGTCGCGCCGATGCCCAGCCGAAGTTCTCATATCGCTGATTGTGGTGGCCCACCATCGCGTCAAGGGTGTTGGCCGCCCGATAGGCCAGCAGGCCCGGAACGCCGGCTACGGCACCCCAGAGCAGCGGCGCCACGACCGCATCTGAAGAATTCTCGGCAAGCGATTCGATGACAGCCCGCGACACTTCTGACTCGTCCAGCTCTGAGGTGTCACGGCCCACGAGATGTGTCAACCGTTGCCGGGCGCCCGGCAGATCGTCGCGATCGAGATGGCCATGCACTGCGAGCGCCTCACGCTCCAGCGAACGTCCACCCAGCACAGCCCACGTCGACAGCGCGACCACAGCGATCCTGCCCCTGCGACCGCTGGCCCGTTCAGCGACGAGCCCCGTCAAGGCCGCCGCACCGACCAGGCTTGCGCAATGCGCGACGCCGCGTGACCGCGAGTCCGCGTACGACCGGCACTCAAGCCGCGACGCGACCTGACCGAATCCCGCGACCGGGTGGAAGCGTCGCGGATCGCCGAACAGCCGATCGGCCAGGAACCCCAAGGCGAGTCCCGCAGCGCGGGCCTTCACAGCACCAGGTCCAGCGCCGTCAACAGGCGTTCGGTCGTAGCCTCATCGCGCACCGCGATCCGAACCCAACTCTTGTCCAGCCCCGGAAATGTGTCAGCGCGGCGTACCGCGACGCCCTCGGCACGCAACGCACCGTGCACGCCTTCACCGACCTGCGCCAGCACATATGACGCTGCCGAGGGCACGAACCTGATGTCGCGATCCGACAGTCCTGACTCCAGCAGCTCACGCCAGTCACCGATGGTCGCGGCGCGAACCTGGGCCTCCCGCACCGCTTGCTCCCCCGAGCATGCCGTCATCGCGGCGATCGCCGGCGTCGATACCGACCACGGGGTCTGTTGCCCGGCCAACTCAGTCACCAGCACACGGTCACCGACCACGTATCCAGCCCGGATACCGGGCATCGACCAGTGCTTGGTCAGACTCCGGATCACGATCACACCGTCCAAGGTCGTCCCGGCCAGCGACTCAGTCTCACCTGCCACCGCATCCATGAATGCCTCGTCGACGACGATCACGCGGCCAGGGCGTCGCAGTGCCAGGATCTGCTCTGCAGGATGCAGGACGCCGGTCGGATTCATCGGATTGCCGATCACGACCAGGTCGGCGTCGGCCGGCACAGCGTCCGAGTCGAGCGCGAAGTCATCCCTCGGATCGCACAGCACGGAACTCACAGAGCAGCCGGCTCGCTCCAATGCGGCATGTGGTTCGGTGAACTGTGGGTGGACCACGACAGGACGCTTCCACGGCCGCATGCCTGCCACCAGAGTGAAAGCCTCGGCGGCGCCGGACGTCGGCAGCACCTCGCTGGTCGCCCGTCCATGCAGCGCAGCAAGCGCGCGGCGAGCCGGGGCTGCATCGGGATATGAGTGTGAGTCATCGATCGCATCGTGCAGGGCTTGACTCAGCCACGCAGGACGTTCCCCTGCGTAGACGTTGACCGCGAAGTCGAGCAGACCCGACGTCGCCTCCACGTCGCCGTGGTGCAGCAACGGATCGCCGTTCTCCTCACGTCCGGGCGAAGTGAAGACTTCGGCTCGATGGGCCGCATCTGCGAACCGCTGGGCGAGGTGCGGGTGTCCGGCCCAGTGCACGTGAAGATAGGACGCATGCCAGTTATCGCCGGTGAATCCTGTCGGCTCACCGTCGATCTCCCACGCCGGTCGACCACCATGAACCGGCGTCGTGGCGGTCCGATGAAACTCGTGGCCCGTCACCCGCTCGCCGGCGCGGGTCAGCAAGGAGTCCGACGGCGCGACGGCGGACGGATACCGCAGTGTCAGGCGTTCGGACATCGCCGCGTCAGCTGGCAACACCCCGGCCATGCCGACACCGTCGAGGGAGTCGGACAGATACAACAGTCCAGCGCACTCGGCGACCGTCGGAATCCCTTGCGCCACCGCAGCTCGGACATCAGCCATCAAGCTGGAGTTGGCTGCCAGCTCGGCCGCATGCACCTCCGGGAAGCCACCCCCCAGATAGATGGCTCTCGTGCCGAAAGGTAGCTGCTGGTCCGACAAAGGGTCGAACGTCACGACCCGGCAACCCGCTGCGGTGAGCAACTCTGCCGTCTCCGCGTAGTGGAACGTGAAGGCCTGCCCCCCGGCCATGGCAACGACCGGTCGGTCGTCGCCGATCGCGTGCACCTGCTCCCCGGGTTGCCAGGCAGCGCCGTCGAGGCCGGGCGCCTCACGCGCGACGTCGAGGAGCACGCTCAGATCCAGGTGCTGAGCTACCGCCAGGCCAAGCCGATCGACGAGTTCCTCGGCACCGGAACGTTCAGCAGCCGGCAGCAGACCTAGGTGACGCGACGGCGTCGAGAATGCGTCATCGCGCGGCAGCACACCCAGGACCGGAAGCCCGACGCGATCCATCGACCGGCGGATCTCGTGTTCATTGCGCGACGATCCGACCCGGTTGAGCACGACTCCGGCAACGGACACCTCGCGGTCGTACGCAGTCATTCCCGCCGCGATGGCTCCTGCTGAGCGCGACATCCGGGCTACGTCGATGACCAGTACCACCGGGCTCGACGTCAGCTTGGCGACGTGAGCGGTCGAGGAGAAGCCGTCGGTGCCTATCTGCCCGTCATGCAGACCCATGACGCCTTCGATGATCGCAATGTCTGCAGGCACAGGGCTAGCGGCTCCGTGCAACAGCAGGGGGACGATGCGGTCCTCCCCCACGAGGTGCGGATCGAGGTTCCGGCCTGGCCGACCCGAAGCAATCGAGTGGTAGCCCGGATCGATGTAATCGGGACCTACCTTGTGGCCGCTGACCTCATGGCCCGCGTGACGTAGCGCCGCCATCAGGCCCGTCGCCACCGTGGTCTTGCCCTGTCCGGTGCTCGGTGCGGCAATCACCAGACGAGGCAGAACCGTCACAGGCGGAGTCACCACTCGATGCCTCTCTGGCCCTTCTGCCCCGCATCCATCGGGTGCTTGACCTTGGTCATCTCGGTCACGAGATCCGCGAGCTCGATGAGCTTGGGATCGGCCCTTCGCCCAGTGATCACCACGTGTTGGAATCCGGGACGGTTGACCAGCGTCTCGACGACGTCGTCGACATCGACCCAGCCCCAGTTGATCGGGTAGGTGAACTCGTCGAGGATCAACAGGTCGTGGGTCTCGTCGGCCAGACGACGTTTGATCTCCTGCCAGCCCTCAGCGGCGGCAACCGCGTGATCCTCGGCATCGCCCTGCTTCCGGGTCCATGACCAGCCGGCGCCCATCTTGTGCCATTCGATCGGACCGCCCTCGCCAGTCTGCTCGTGCAGTTGGCCGAGTCGTTCCAGCACGGTCTGCTCACCGATGCGCCACTTGGCCGACTTGACGAACTGGAACACGCCGATCTTCAGACCCTGGTTCCAGCTGCGGAGCCCCAGCCCGAAGGCCGCGGTGGACTTGCCCTTGCCATCGCCCGTATGCACCGCCAGAAGCGGACGATTGCGGCGTTGCCGGGTGGTCAGACCGTCGGCGGGCACGGCAACCGGTTGTCCCTGCGGCATCAGGCTGCTCCTCGTTCGTGGCCACTGTGCGGTTGGCCACTGTGCGGTTGGCCACTGTGCGGTTGACCGATGTGAGCCTGGACCGACTGATGCAGCGTCTCCGCGCTCACATCGTCAACTGGCAGGTATTCGGCGCCCATACGTTCGGCGAGTGCGACTGCCAGTCCGAGTCGCATCGGACCACGCTCGCTGTCGATCACGACCGTCGTGACGCCGAGTGCTGCGATCTCGTCGGCTGCCTGACGCGATCGAGCGACCGCGTCAGTGCCTCCGGTGGCACGACCGTCCGTCACGACGATGAGCAGTGGACGCCGGCTGGGATCGCGCAGGCTCTCGCGCCTGATCACCCGGGCTGCCTCGAGCAGGCCTTCTGCGACGGGCGTACGACCACCGGCAGGCAACTCGTCGAGCCGTGCGGCCGCGATGTCGACGGACTGTGTCGGCGGCAGAGCGACCTCGGCGCCCAGGCCACGGAAGGTCACAAGACCGACCTTGTCTCGGCGCCGATAGGCATCGAGCAGCAGCGCGAGAATCGCGGTCTTGACCTCGGTCATCCGCTTACGGGCCGCCATGGAGCCTGACGTGTCGACGCAAAACAGCACGAGATTGGATTCGCGACCTTCGCGCACTGCGAACCGCAGGTCCTCGGCGTGCAGTGCGACCTTTCCGTTCTGTTGACGATCGGCCTGCTTGCCGGCCGCGGCCATCAGCGTCTCGACCAGGTGCAGCGAACCTGACGGTTCTTGGGTCACCCCAACCCGCCGTCCATGCGAGGTGATGGCGCGGCTGCGCCGTCCCGCGGCTCCGTGGCCGGTTCCGCGTACCGTCAGCGCTTTGGGCCGCCAGGCAGGTGTGCTGGCAGAGACGACCGATTCGTTGCTCGCACTGGTAGGCGGCGCAGGCTGCTGGGCCGGAGCATCTTGAGGTTCGGCCGGTGCAGAGTCGTCACTAGGACCGTCAGGCTGATCGCCCCCATCCTCGCTCTCACCCGGTGGCGAGGGCTCAGGCTCCGGTTCCGGTTCGGGCTCCGGCGGCGGTTCAGGAGGGAGTTCCTCATCACCCAGGATCTGGTCGAGCAACTCCTCATCGAGGCCCGGAGCGTCGAACGGATTACGACGCCGACGGTGCGGCAGTGCCAACAACGCTGCGCGGCGGATGTCTTCGCGTGCCACCTCGTCCCGTCCGTTCCAGGCAGCGTGGGCGACAGCGGTTCGGGCGGTCACGATATCGGCGCGCAGACCGTCGACCTCGAATGCCGCGCACACTTCTGCGATCTTCAACAGCGCCGCGTCGGTGAGTTCCACGAACGGCAACCGAGCCCGAGCTGCGTCGATCCGCTCGGTCAACGCGTGATCAGCGGCCTCGAACTGTTTGACGAATGCAGCGGGGTCCAGATCGAAGCTCATCCGTCGGCGTACGACCTCGGCCCGCAGGTGAGGCTCACGCACCGCCGACACCTCGACCGTCAGACCGAAACGGTCGAGCAGCTGCGGCCGTAGCTCACCTTCCTCGGGGTTCATCGTCCCGATCAGCACGAACCGCGAGGCGTACTCGAGCGAAACGCCGTCACGCTCGACCGTCACTCGGCCCATTGCCGCCGAATCGAGAAGCACGTCGACCAGGTGGTCGTGAAGCAGGTTGACCTCGTCGACATAGAGCAGGCCGCGATGCGCCGCGGCAAGCAGACCGGGTTCGTATTCGACCTTGCCGTGCGAGAGCGCTCGTTCCAGCTGGATCGAACCCAGCACCCGGTCCTCGGTCGCTCCGACCGGCAGTTCGACCAGCCGGGCGGGCCTCACCGTCGTCGGGTGATCGGATGCGAACGGGCCGTCGGGTGAGGCCCCGGCAGCGTCGGCCGGATCGATCGAGAACCGGTCCGCGGCGAACACCTCGACCGGCGGGAGGACCCCGGTCATGGCCCGCACCGTGGTCGACTTCGCCGTACCCTTCTCGCCACGCACCAGGACGCCGCCGATGTGGGGCGAGACCGCATTGAGGATCAGGGCCAGGCCCATGTCGTCGAGCGCATCGCTCTGACAGCCGAGTACGGCAGAAAAGGGATATTGCAGTGGCATGGAGGCTCCCGCTCGATTCGCCGTCGGCTGATTACGCCGAAACTGTGGTCAGGCGCGGGGCCGGTCTTCGGACTTATCAAGTCCCCCAGATTGCAGGGGCCTGACTCACCGCAGCGGGCCTGTGTCGGACTCTCACCGACTTCCCAGATTCTCCCCTCAGATCTTCCGCACCGTTTCCGATGCCTGGACCCTTGGGGCACCTCGTGCCGCTCATGACGATAGCGTGGCGAGCAATGTTGGCCACCGATCCCCCCTCTGCTTCGACATCTCTGAGCGTCATCGGCATCGGCGCGGGCGGCTGGGACGATCTGCCCCAGGCGCATCGACGAATCGTCCTCGGAGCCGCAGTGCTGATCGGCGGCGGACGTCATCTGTCGATGGTTCCGTCAGTCACCGGGCAGCGCCGCGAGACCTGGCCTTCGCCCCTTCGCGAGCAGCTCGCCCCGTTCATCGCGGATCTCGTGAGCGGACCGGTCGTTGCGCTTGCCTCCGGCGATCCTCTGATTTCTGGCATCGGCACGACACTGATCGATCTTCTGGGAGCCGATCACGTGACAGTGCACCCCGCTGTCTCCTCGGTGTCCTTGGCACGGGCCCGGCTCGGCTGGTCGTCCGAGTCCTGTGTCGTGGTCAGCGTCGTAGGACGTGACCCGGCCCGAATCCTGCGCGAACTGGCGCCGGGTCGACGTCTGATCGTGCTGTCGTCAGATCAGGACACCCCCGGACGGATCGCTGCACTCCTCGTCGAGACCGACTACGGCGACAGCACCCTGCAAGTCCTCGGCAACCTCGGCTCAGCGGAGGAAACGCATGTCACCGCCAGCGCCCAAGCCTGGTGCGATACGGCTCCCCGGCTCAACATCATCGGAATCGAGCTGTCGGGCCCGCGCAAGATGGGCTGGACGACAGGACTGCCCGACGACGTCTTCGACAACGACGGCCAGCTGACCAAACGCGATATCCGCGCTTCGGCTTTGGCGCGTCTGTCTCCGACGCCCGGCGAACACCTGTGGGACGTCGGCGGTGGCGCCGGATCAGTCGGCATCGAGTGGATGCGGGCTCATCCGAGCTGTTCGACCACCGCTGTCGAATCAGACGCCGACCGCGCTGGCCGCATCGGACGCAATGCCTCCCGGCTCGGCGTTCCCGATCTGCATGTCGTGACCGGACGGGCGCCAGAGGCCCTGTCGGGTCTCCGCCGCCCCGATGCCGTGTTCATCGGTGGTGGGGCCACCGCGCCCGGCGTCATCGAAACCTGCCTCGCCGCGCTCACGCCCGGCGGACGCATCGTCGTCCACGGCGTGACGCTCGAGACCGAACAGGCCCTCGCCGAGGCCTATCGCACGCACGGCGGAGAGCTGACTCGCCTCACGATCGAGACGGCGTCACCCCTGGGCGGGTTCACCGGCTGGACCCCCGCCCGCACCGTCACTCAGTGGTTCCTGACGCTGCCCGCTTGAGTCTGCGCGACCGCGACGGCGCGTAAAGATAGGACTCGCCGCCTGTCTCGGGCGACAGTGCGTGTCCGACCAGGATCACAGCGGCCTGACGTAGACCGGCAGCCTCGACACTGTCGGCGATCGTCGACACCGTCCCACGTAGAATCTGCTGCTCGGGCTGGCTGGCCCGGTAGACCACGATGACAGGGCACTGCTGCCCGTAGTCGGTCTCAAGTTCGGCCATGACCTCACGGATCCTGGTGATGGCCAGATGCAGTGCGAGGGTGGCCCTGGAGGCCGCGAAATGAGCGAGGCTCTCGGTCGCCGGCATGGCAGTCGATCGTGCCTGTACCCGGGTCAACACGACTGACTGGGCCACATGCGGCACCGTCAGTTCTCGGCCCACCGCCGCCGCCGCAGCTGCGTAGGCGGGGACGCCCGGCGTGACATCCCATGGAACGTCTGCCGCATCCAGGCGGCGGGTCTGCTCGGCCAGTGCGGAGTAGATCGACAGATCTCCCGAAGCCAGGCGCACGACGTCGTGCCCGTTGGCGTGGGCGGCGACAAGATGCGCCGTAATCTGGTCGAGGTCCAGACTCTGGGTGTCGATCAGCACCGCGTCTGCCGCGACATGGCTCAGGACGTCGGGGTCGAGATAGGTGCCGGGGTACAGCACGACGTCGGCGCTCGCCAGCAGCTTGGTGGCCCGGACGGTCAACAGATCGGCCGCTCCTGGGCCGGCCCCGACAAAATGCACTGTCATCGGCTGCCTTCCACGAACTCGGTCCCCACGAATCGTGGCGTCCACACGCCGGCCGGACTGACCCGAGTGCCCTCGGCACCGACGATGATCAAACACAGCATGTCGATGCTGGCCGGGTCGAGTTCGCCCAGCGTCGTGACGGTCAGCGACTCCTCCGCGCGACCGATATCGCGGCCGACGATCACGACGGTGTCGGGCTTGCGGTGCTCCAGCAAGACATCGCGCGCCGTGAAGATCTGCTGGGTACGCGATCGTGAGGCGGGGTTGTAGATCGCCAGCACGAGATCGGCCTCCGCGATGGCACGGAGCCGTTTCTCCACAACGTCCCAGGGCTTGAGCCGGTCGGACAACGAGACGACAGCGAAGTCACCGCCGATCGGCGCCCCCGCCCTCGCGGCGACCGCCTGCACGGCGCTGACCCCCGGTATCACCCGGATCGCGACACCGCGATAGGCCACGTCTTCGGCCGCCTCGAACACGGCCGATGCCATACCGAACACACCCGCGTCTCCCCCAGATACGACCGCGACCTTGTCACCGGCCAGCGCCAGATCCAACGCCAGACGGGCACGATCGACCTCGACGGTGTTGCCAGAGGCGTGCCGAGTCAGCCCCACACGTTGCGGTACCCGGTTGACGTACGGCCCGTAACCGACGACGTGGTCGACCTCCGCGAGTACCTGCGTGGCCTCCGGAGTCAGCCAATGATCCGGGCCGGGGCCTAGGCCGACGACCAGTACTTCGGGCCGCTCAGCCGATGCCTGGACCTCCGTCACCGGCGATTCGGCAGCCGCTCGCGACCGTGAGCCGTGCCGCGAGTCGCCGGTCAGCACGATCAGCGAGAAATACGGCACCGACGCGGCATCGACCTGGGCGACGGGTTGCCAGAGCTCTTCGGGCATCGACGCACGTTCGACGTACAGCGCGTCATCGAGTCGTCCTGCCGCCTCCAGCGCCCGGCGAACGGCGGGGAACGTCCGGCCGAGCTTCATGATGATCGCCGCGTCGGTATCGGCAAGCCGGCGGGCCAGCTCCGCTTCAGGCAGCGTCCCGGGCAGCACTGTGAGCACATCGGTCTGGCGCACCAGCGGTGATGCGGTCGTCGCCGTAGCCGCCAGGAAGGCCGGCACACCAGGCACGATCTCGGTGGGAAACCGGTCAGCCAGGCGATCGTGCATGTACATGTAGGAGCCATAGAACAGTGGATCGCCCTCAGACAGCAGGACGACCGAACGGCCCTGGTCTAGATGGACGGCCAGACGCTGCGCCGATTCTTCGTAGAACTGCGCCAGTGCGCCGACGTAACCGCCCACATGGTCGGTGCTCCCGGTCGTGACGGGATACGTCAACTGCTCCTCGATGACACCGCCTGGGAACAGCTCAGCGGCGATGCGGCGCGCATTCGACTCCTTGCCGACACCAGCGTGATACGCGATGACGTCGGCATTCTCGATGAGCCGGGCGGCCTTGCGCGTGATGAGCTCGGGATCGCCGGGGCCGACGCCGACGCCGTAGAAGTGACCGGTCATTCCTTCTCCTGGGCAAGAGCGTTGAGGGCTGAAGAGGTCATGGCCGATCCTCCGCGGCGTCCCAACACAGTGACGAACGGGATGTCGATGCCATGGTCGTCCGCGAAGGTCGTCATCGCGTGTTTGGACTCGGCCGCACCGATGAATCCCACCGGACAAGCCACAATCGCTGCCGGACGCGGTGCTCCGTCGATCAGCATCTCCAGCAGGTGGAACAGTGCAGTCGGCGCATTTCCGATGGCGACGACCGCGCCGTCCAAGTGCGGCTCCCACAGTGAGACGGCCGCCGCAGTGCGGGTCGTCCTCCACTGTTCGGCGAGGGCGGGGACCTGCGCCTCGTTCAGCATGCACAGCACAGCGTTGTCTGCCGGCAACCGGCTGCGCGTCACGCCTTTGACCACCATCGTCGCATCGCACAGGATCGGCGCCCCGGCACGCAGCGCGGTACGTGCGGCAGGCACAAGTCGATCATCGACCACGAGATCGCCCACCAGGTCGACTTGGCCGCTGCCGTGGATCATCCGTACCGCAAGCTTCTCGGCGTTGGGCGGAACCAACGACAGGTCTGCTTCGCGCCGGATCATGGCAAATGAGTCGTCGTAGATCGCCGGGCCACGATCGATATAGGCGTAGTGACGCGATGGACGCTTCAGTTCGGTCATGGCTGCTCCTCAGGAACGAGAACGCCGCGCCACGGCGTGATGATCACGCCAGGAGCGGAGCTGGTCAGTGCGTGGATCGTCATCCGATCGAGTCCGGCCTCGGTGACAGCTTGGTGCCGGCCTCCCGGGACGTCACCGTAGGGAAGCGGTTGCGACGGCGGCGGGATCCGCATGTCTGGGAGAGCGGACGTCGTCAGTGGTTCAGTGAGCTCGGCGACGTGCCACGCCGCGGTGGCTCCAGTTCCCCGTCGTTCGACGAACTGCTCAGCGAGTTCGACGAGGCGCGCTGCCGCCGCATCCAACGAGATGACCTCGCTCCAGCCGGAGCCGACTCGAAGCTGTACGAGTTCGTGGTCGATCGCGACGAGTCCGAGATCGCAACTGCGGTCGATCAGATCCCCACGCCCGTCGTCGAGCACGAACAGGAACCGTCCGGGCAGGTCGGCCAAACGCGGCGATGACAGTAGCCGCTGATCGAGTTCCACGGCGCTCCCACGCAGATCCGCGCGTCCGCCCGCCAACCCGGTCTGGGGCGAGACCATCACATTGCGTATCAGCTCGTGGCTGCGGCTCGGCAACAGTCCGGTGCTCTCAAGTGCGGATATCACTTCTGCCGGAAGCCCGTCCTCCGCCTGTGGCAGGCCACGCAGTTGGAGATTGGCCCGCGACGTCAGGTGGACTCGACCGTCGCCGTAAGTCCCGGCCACGTCCGCGAGCGCTTCTAGCGAGGACGTCGCGACATGCCCGCCGATCAGGCGTAGACGCACCAGCATGCCGTCGTCTGCGCGCCACGGGCGCAGCGCTCCCGGGCACCGATCCGCACGGCTGCGGTTGGAAGACATCGCGCCAACCCATCTGGTCTCCGGGCCCGTCCGCGAGGCCGCCTGTGACCTGGCGGCGGTTGCCGCTAGGGCCAGCAGGTCTTCGGACTCGGGATCACGCGGGCCGAAGCGCCTTCCCGGACGTGTGTCCAGTGGCTGCGACTCAAGAGCCGCGTGCTGGCCCGTCACCCTCACCGCTGCGCGTCAGCTCCGGATTCTCACCGGATTCCCTGACTCCACGAGGTGGAGAAACTGGCGCGCCCAGCATAACCCCGCCGTTACGGACCGATGGCGGCACCGTCCGCTCAGCCGACGCTGGGCACGGCATCGTTCGTGATGTGTACCGATTCCGCGAAGTTGGCGATCTGCTGATTTCCCCAGCCGAGACCGTCCCAGACTTGGATGACCAGGAACGTCCCTGATGCTTGCTCGACAAACAGCGTGCGGGTGTCACCGGCGCCCTTCATGTGCGCGATGACTCCCTCCTGGTCTCCTACTTGGACGCGGTCCAGCTTGACGCCGCTCGGCACGCCGGTGTCGGACTGTGTGGAAACCGCAATCGTGCCCTCAAGACTCGTCATGCCTTCCACCACATCGCCTTGTTCAGCATCTTTCGGCGCCAAGGTGAGCAGCCCGCGAGTGTCATCCCTGATCTGCCAACCGGCCGGAACCATGTCGAGGACGTAGCCCGTCGGCTGCTTGCCGCTGTACGACACCAGCTCAATGGCAGAACCTGACTGCGGCGGTGCGGCAGCTGTGATTCCCGGCGCATCCGGATCGGTCGGTGACGCGGTCGGGGCCAAGATCGCGAAGGTCCCTATCGCGGCGGCCGCCACCAACGTCGACCCGACGCCGAACCGGCCGGCACGGCGTCGGCGCATGACTCGGCGGGCGCGGGCCAGGTCGGCATCGGCGACCGAGGGGGTCGGATCGTGGGACAGCCCGGCGGCCTCATGCATCAGCGTACGAAGATCGGTCATGACAAGCTCCTGGTGATCGGTGTTGCCAGCGCGACGGCCGGCGGTTCGGGGGTCCTGGGGGCCGTGACATCCAGGACGTCACGTAGTTGGTCGAGCGCCCGTGACGTCTGGCTTTTCACGGTTCCGTGCGAGCAGTTCAGTGCATCGGCTGTGTCGGCGACGCTCATATCGTGGAAGTACCGGTAGACCAGCGCAGCCCGCATACGCGGTGGCAGATTGCCCATCGCTTCGTGCAGGGCATCGATTCTCTGCGACCCCGCGTCGGGTTCCCCCGACTGGCGCTCCGGCATCACGGACAATGTGCGTTCGCGGCGCCGCCACGGTCGGCGGTGCTCGTCCATCAACGCATTGGCCAGCGCACGACGGACGTACCCTTCAGGCTTGGTCGCCTTCTGGAACAGCGGCCACGACAAATAGAGCCGGGTCAAGGTCGACTGCACGATGTCTTCGGCCAGATGCTGATCACCTGCCGTCAGAAGCGTCGCGGTACGCAGCAGCTCAGCACGACGAGCCAGCACATAGGCATGAAACTCCTCGTCGCGCGAAGATTTCATACGCTTTCCTTTGATCTCATGCCCCTATGACGGATGACGACCACGTCGAGGTTGCATCGACACCGAACTTCCGTCCGGAAGCGAATCCGGTGCCAGTAGTCTCCTGGGCGTCGACAACATGCAAAGGACCCACATGACCAACACCGCCGACCTGGGCCCGGTTGAGCTCTCGTTCCACGACAACGTCGCCGTCATCACACTCGATGATTCGGATCATCGCAATCCGTTGAACGACGCGATGGTCGCCGCGATCGGGCAGGCCTTCGATCTGGCCGAGTCGCGACCAGAAGTCAATTGCGCTGTCATCACCGGGCGCGGGCGAGCATTCTGCGCTGGCGCGGAGCTTCGCGTCCTGGAGGATTCGGTGAACGGCGACTTCACCGGCGTCGACACCGTCTATGACGGATTCCTGCGGGTGTTGCGATCGCCTCTGCCCACCATCGCAGCAGTCAATGGACCGGCCGTGGGTGCCGGCATGAACCTTGCTCTTGCCTGCGATATCCGCCTCGCGGGTGATCGGGCCAAGTTCGACACCCGGTTCACCGATCTGCGTCTGCACCCGGGAGGCGGCCACACCTGGCTGCTTGCCCGTGCGGTGGGTGATCAACGGGCTACTGCTGCAGTGCTGTTCGGAGATCAGTGGGACGCCGCCGGAGCCGAAGCTGACGGGTTGGTGCTCCGGGTGGTTCCCGGCGATGAGCTCGTGGCACACGCGATCTCCTTCGCCCAGCGCATCGCGACGGTCGGCCGTCCCCTCGTCGAACGCCTGATCGGCACGTTGAGGTCCGCCCGCGAAGTTCCCACGCATGCCGAAGCGTTGGCGCTGGAGACCGCCGCTCAACGCTGGTCGGTCGGCGAACCCGAGTTCGTCCGGACCGTCCGGGCCCTGCGCGAAAGTATCTCCGGCGGGGCCAAGTAACCGGGTTATCGTCGGAAATCAGCCCGATTCGTGTGACCTTCACCACTTTTACAACGGTGAACGGGTGGGTCAGACGGCCGAGCCCCTCAGGGTCTGCGTACTATCAGGTGGCTTCATGTCATGGAAGCCCACCGCACGCGAGCCGAATCTGCCCCCGCGTGCGTCACTCCAGCATCAGGGGCGGAACGGGACAGTCATTTTCCGCGCAACCTGCGCTTGGGGCCACTCTCAGGTCCGACAGACTCCCATCTCGTAGGCATATCGAGGGAAATATGCGCAGTATCAACCGGGCACTCATCGCCCTGCTTGCAGCCGTCCTGATGTCAGGGCTCGTCATCGGCTCGACGTCGACCTCGGCTTCGGCGCTCAGCAAGTCCAAGACCAACAAAGTGATCAAGAAGGCGGCCGCGCTCAAGGGCAGCCCGTACAAGTGGGGCGGGACGACGCCGAAGGGCTTCGACTGCTCCGGCTACACCCAGTACGTCTTCAAGAAGGCGATCCACAAAAAGATCCCTCGCATCGCCGGTGACCAGGCCAAGAAGGGCAAGAAGGTCAAGAAGGGCGACAAGCGACGCGGCGATCTGATCGTGTTCTACGACGGCGGTTACGCGTACCACGTCGGCATCTACGCCGGTAAGGGCAAGATCTGGCACGCGAGTCGTCCGGGCAAGCCCGTGAAGAAGGAAAAGATCTGGACCAGCGGCTACAAGGTCCGCCGCTTCTAGCTCACAGACCTCGAACGCCCCGCCAGGATGTGCTTGCGGCGGGGCGTTCGCAGTTCACAGCGTCCTGCGCGAACCTATCGCGCCGGCCATGAACAGCAGCAGCGCTGACAGGACACTCAGGAGGGCGATCAGCGCGATGAAACCGTCGGTCGGCATCGCACCGAGATCCCACTCCTCCGCCGGCCTCTTGGCAGCCTGCCAGAAGCCGACGAAGGTCAACACGGCGCCGGTCACGGTCAAGATGCTGCCGGCCGCGTCGATCACTTGTGATGACACACCCACGAGCGACCTGCGCACCATGGCCGAGGCGATGACCCCGCCCATGCCGCACGCAGCCGTGATGATGCCACCGACCGACACCCACAGCGACGACGGGAAGTCTGCTCGCAGGCAGATGACCACCAGACATGCGGACAGGCCGACGACCACAGGAATCAAGATCGCCAGTGCTAGTCGGTCATTGCCGCTGTGATGGGGGAACCATCGAGATGTCATTGGCTTCACGTCGCAGATGATGGCACAACGCTTGCCGTCCGTGTCCCCGAGAGGGCACGATCGTGCCATGACCAAGTACCTCATCTCGTTTCCCAGTGAAGCCATGGTGCTGACCGACGAGGAGTTTCCGATCGTCGTGGCCGAGTCACATGCCGTGATCGAGGAAGCGAAGGCCGCCGGCGTCTATGTGTTCGGTGGCGGGATCGACGATTCGATTGCTCCGGTCCTGGTGTCCGCAGATGGATCAGTGGGTACCGAGGTCGAGACCGAACTCGATGGCGGATTCGCGGTCTTGGAACTGCCGACGCGCGAGGACGCAGTGGAGTGGGCGAGCAAGATCGCGGCCGCATGCCGCTGCCCACAGGAACTGCGCGAGTTCGGTTACGACCCGGCGAGCTAGCTCCGGCGGCCAAGGCGTCTAGGGCACCAGGTTCCAGAAAAGATCTTTCCCGAGTTGGTCAAGCGCCGATTCGTCATGCGTGAGGCCGACATAGCCGCTCTCTTCATGAGTGAAAATATCCGCGGCCTCATGGGCCTGCTCCAGCAGCCCGGTCACCCAGGCGCGTTGATGTTTGTAGACCACGACTCGGACGCCCTTGCGAACCAGCGCAATCGCGACATCGGCGAGAGCCTGGCGCTCCCCCTTCGTCGCCGCCTCCGATGCGACGTCCTCATCCCAGGCCTCGTCGCCAGAAATCAGCAGCCTCTCCAGCTGCGGCATACGCAGCAGGAATGAGCCGTCCGCGCCTCCCAGATCCAGACGGAGCCGTCGCACACCGAGCTTGGTGAGGGGCGTCAGGTCGGCGTGGCGGGTGTTACGAGTCAGGTGCAGCTCGGTCAACTCGTGCAGGTTGAGGAGCGGCCCAACCCCAAGGAGGCCCGGAGAGCCCTCGGCACCGATTCGGAGCGTGCGCAGTTCGGTACATTCGGCAAGAGGCGAGAGATCCGCCCCGCCCGTGAGCACCACATCGAGGCTTGTCAGACCTCGTACCGCCCCGATCCCTTCGATACTGGGCGCGAGACCGAGATCGAGGGTGTACGGCGCCTGCCGGAACATTTTGGCGGCGAATTCTCGGCGGTCGAAGCGTCTCCATGCCTGGTGCAGTTCTTTGAGCACCGCGTCGGGATAGCTGTCTTCTGCGTACTGACCGAGCACTTCCAACGCGCGCGGCGTCCCGAGTGCACCGAGAGCTCGAATAGCGGCGACTCGCGCTGCGGCCTTCTGGCCCACGTACGGCGCCAGGACGGCGACGTCAGAGTCTGGATGGGCAGCCAACCATGCCTTGACCTCCGAAGCCTTCTGCGGCGGTTGGAGTTCTGTCTGGGCGCTGCCTTGCGACGGTGCACGTGAAGCGTCGCCGGCCGCGCCTGCCGCGTGTTTGGCCGCGGCCCGCTGGATCGTCCGCAGGAGCCTTTGCGCGTATTCCAGATCGCCGACCTTGCCGGCGATTCGATCCACGACACTGATGTCCGCGCGAGCGGCCAGAGTCAACAGCGCCCAAAACTTCTGGGAGTCAAAGTCGGTGATGAGTGCTTCGTCCTCGACCACGGCAAGCGCTGCCAGTTCGACGTCCGGCGCGCCGGTCGTCTTGGCTGTGCCCTTGACCGCATTCGGGAAGTTCGAATAGCTGTTGATCTTGCTGAGCAACGCCTTGGCGACGTCGTCGCCGAGGCGCGATCTAAGGGCAGTTTCGATCATCTCGTCGTACATATCCATTGGTGGCAGACGTCCCCTCCGTGTCGCGGCCTCGGCCGGCCGACTCCCAGCACCCGCGACGCTACAGACTCAGCGCAAAGCCTGGCAGCGACCTTGGCCATGAGCTCACCCTCGGAGGTCGCTGGTCAGTCCCTGAATGTCGCCTCGATGATGCACGACCTCGTGAACCGTGTGGGTGGCCACCCACGACAGCCGACGAGTCCGAGGCTCGGGGTAGTTGTAGAGCATCGTCCGGGTCCACTCGGAGGCCGAAAGCTGTTCCCATGTGTGTGCGAGCCAGTCTGCGACCAAGACGACCTCACCTGCGGCCCCGGCCAGCGTCAGGTTCTCGTACTCACCCCAAGCCACACGCTCGTCTCGTCCCATCGGAACCACCTCGACGCCGTTTTCGTGACGGGCGTTCAGTGTTCGTTCTCGCGTCACAACGAGCACGTCACGGACATGCCCGGCGTACTGAACCGCAGTCCAGGTCCCGTCGGGAATGGACGGCCGTTGCTGCCCGGTGGTCAAGGTCTCGGCAAGAACCCGAGCCTCACGGCGCAGCACCGACGGCGCGTCGAGACAGTTCAGCGTCCCGTAATCGTATTGGCAGTCGGGGCACCTCTGGTCCATGCGCACACCATCTCATGCACTCAATCCGCAACTTCACCGTCCTGGACCAAACAGCTCCAAGTTCTGCGTTCCGCAGATCCTGGAGCTGTTGCTAGTCACGGTGGGCGATACTGGGTTCGAACCAGTGACCTCTTCGGTGTGAACGAAGCGCGCTACCACTGCGCCAATCGCCCGTGTCGTGCGACCGAAACTCTAGCTCATCGTGTCACGCGACTGCGAGCCGGTACATCACGGATCGATGCCCTTGGCGGTTTCGCGTGCCCATATCTCCTGGACTTTCAGCGTGATCGGCCCCGGTGCCGGCAGCTCGCGACCGTCGACCTTGGAGATCGCCTGGACGTCGCGGGTCGTGCCGACCAGGATCACCTCGTCGGCCGTCTGCAGGACGTCGATCGGAGCGTCCTGCTCAACGACGTCGAGCTCGCCGGCACACCATTCGAGCACCAACGCACGGGTCACACCGGCGAGCGGTCCTGCCTCGAGCGTGGGGGTGATGAGCCGCTCCCCCACGACGTACATGATGTTGGAGCCGGTGCCCTCGCACAGCATCCCGAGGGTGTTGGGCATGACCGCCTCCGACGCGCCTCGGGCATGCGCGTGCTCGATCATCAGGGCGTTCTCGGCGTACGAGGTCGTCTTCAGACCTGACACCGCTCCGCGCTCATTGCGCGGCCAGGGCACTGTGAGGATCGTCGTTGTCGACGGCGGGCGGGTGACAGGCTCGGTGATGACGACCTGTGTCAGACCTGCGCTGCCTCGGGGTGACCCCAACGGGCCGATGCCTGACGTCACGGTGACGCGGATGCGTCCGAACTCGAGCTCCTGCCCTTCCATCGTCGCCGCGATCCCCTCGCGGATGGCGCCTACGTCGGGTGCGCCGATACCGAGCCCCTTCGCGGATCGCTCGAGACGGTCGAGGTGACGGGTCAGCGCGAACGGCTCCTGACGCTCGATTTTGATCGTCTCGAACACCCCGTCGCCGACGATCATGCCGTGGTCCAACGGCGAAATCGTCGGTTCCTCGGGAGATTTCAGCAGACGTCCATTGAGCCAAGTTCTCATGCCTCCACGCTACGCGGACCCCCCTGTTGGCGCCTCTGCAAGGATCGGCTAATGTTCTTTTCGGCCCGCCAAGCGGAGCCAGTGCGGACATAGCTCAGTGGTAGAGCATCACCTTGCCAAGGTGAGGGTCGCGAGTTCGAATCTCGTTGTCCGCTCGGAGAGGGTCTCTAAACCCATCCTGCGGTGGGTTGGCCGAGAGGCGAGGCAACGGACTGCAAATCCGTTTACACGGGTTCAAATCCCGTACCCACCTCGACATAACTGAATAAGCACGGGCGATTGGCGCAGTCTGGTAGCGCGCTTCCCTGACACGGAAGAGGTCACAGGTTCAAGTCCTGTATCGCCCACAATCAAAAACCCTCGGGAAACCGGGGGTTTTTGCTATTTCTCTCATCCTGCTCCCCCGGTCGCGTAGCATCACCGCGACCGATCCACTCAGATCCAAGGGATCACGTGAACTTCAAGCGCCTCACCACAACTGCGTTGGCAGCGAGCGTCATCGCTACCGGCTTGGCCGCCACCTCGATCATGCCGGCCGAAGCGGCCGCGAAGAATACTGTCCGCGCGACGCCGGCCAAGCCGATCATCAACGAGAAGTTCGCTGTCACCGGCAAACTCGGCACCTCGGTCAAGCGAAAGACCTACTTACAGTTCAAGTCAGCTGGAAAGTGGAAGACGACCGATACCGACCGGACCTCGGCGGCCGGGGCATACAAGTTCACCGGCCGCACCAAGGTCGACCGAGACTTCCGCGTGGTCGCACCGAAGACCTCGATCAAGGGAAAGACGTACAAACGCATCACTGGACCGACCAAGAGGATCAAGGTCGTCGAGCAGACAGCGACAATCAAGGTCTCCAACCCGACGCCGCGTGTAGGTGAAGTCATCAAGGTGACTGGCACCTTCACACCTGCACGCAAGGGTCGCAAGGTGGTAGCCGTGATCACTTTTGACGGGGGCTCATTCAATCTGGAGCCCAGGAAGCAAACCAGCTCAGGTCAAGCCGTCTGGCATGCGATTGCGGAAGCCGGCGATGTCGGACATCCTTCAGCCTTCGCAGCCCACGCAGATAGCTTTCATGGCGCCGCCAAGATCACGTCCCAGAAAGTCACCGTCACCGCGATCGAGTAAGCGAGCGCCCACGGGCCTGGGCCTCACAGCCAATGCCGCCGTTTGAACACCGCGAACAGCACCCCGCTGGTCACGACCATCGCGCCCAATGCCATGGGGTAGCCGATCGTCCAGCCCAGCTCCGGCATCGACTCGAAGTTCATCCCGTAGACCGTGCCGACCAGCGTCGGCGCGAACAGGATCGCGGCCCATGCGGAGATCTTCTTGACCTCTTCGTTCTGCTCCAGACTCGCCTCGGTCAGATGCCGCATCTCCTCGTTCTGACGCTGACCCACGAGGGTGCTCTGCACGCTCAGGGCGTTCTGGAGCAGCGCACGGAAGGCATCGGCCCGTTCCACCGCTCGGATGACGTGATCGTGGACGTCGCGCAGGCGCCGCTGCAGTTCGATCTCGACGGCATATTTGTCTAATCCGCCCTCCAGCGCCGCCAGCATCCCGAGTAGGGGGCGGGTCGCCCGCTGGAACTCGATGACCTCACGCGAAAGCTCGTAGATACGCCGCGACACATCCGGGTCACCGTTGAAGAGCTGGTCCTCGATCTCGTCGATGTCGTTCTCCAAGCCCGCGAGGACGGGGATGTACTCGTCGACGACCTGGTCCAAGATCGCGTAGAGGATCGCCTCCGGCCCCGCGCACAAGAGCTCCGGCGACTGCTCCAGACGGCGACGGACCCGGCGCAGGTCTGGCGACTCCGCATGCCTGACCGTCACGACGAAGCTCTTTCCGATGAAGACGTGAAGCTCGCCGAACTCCACCTTCTCGGTCGCATCGACGTACCGCGCCGGACGGAGCACCGCGAACAAGGTCGCGCCGTAGCGTTCGAGCTTTGGCCGCTGGTGGGCCGCGATAGCGTCGTCGACCGCCAACTCGTGCAGATCGAATTCCTTGGCGACCGAGCGGATCTCCGCCTCGCTCGGCCGGTACAGGCCGATCCACGCCATGCCGCTGCGCTTTTCGAGCAGCTCATAGGTCTCATCGAGGCTCGCTGGGTTCTCAGCGCGGAACCCGTCGACGTAGATCGCATTGTCGACGATGCTCAAACCGTCGTCGCGTGACATGACATCGACAGAGGTGGGGCGCCCGGTCGTGGCGCTGACGGGCGGCGTGGTGGCGGTTTCCTGATGCAGCCTGATGGCACGGCGGAGACGAGGAAAGGACATGAGGGATCTCCCAGAGCGTTCGAGGACCACACCTCGAGGACGCACCGCGAGCTACCGGCGATGCCTATCGACTCGATGTGGCGAGGTGATGAGCGATGAACTGCAATTCGGATACGGACTCAAGACCCTCACCTCCTCATGTCGGAAACGCTGCTGCACCCGGAAGATCGAGTGAGCTGTCCATGGCAGCATACCCGCGCGCGCAGAAGCGTCGTACAGTCGGAAGTGTCGCCCCCGTCGGCTTCCCCTGGAAGGCGGGGGCGACACCTGTGTCACCAGTTGGTCGACGAGTGTTCGCCCGGAGTTTGTGGACCTCGGCAGACCTGCTCCGTAACGTCGGAGACGAGCCGATTGGTCACGCACGATCGGTGCACAGCAGCAGAGCGGGACTTCCTCCAAGAGCCCGCCGCTGCGACTGAGTCCCTTTGGCCGCCCACCACCTCGGCCAAGGGACTTTGTCATGTTCACCCGGCACATCTCCCCCACTCGGTGGACAATCGACGCGTGACGCACAACGACATGTCCGATCGCCTCCATACGGAAGAAGATCTGGAGCGCGCCCGCGCGAACCCCTTGCTCACGCTGGGCCTCGACGATCCGTACGAGGGAATGTTCCGGATCAGCTTCACCAACGGCGACATCATGGCCCTGCAGGTCCGTGGCGAAGACACCGCCAGGTCGACCGCCGCCGAAGTGACCCGACTCTGCCGGTACGACTGGGTCCTCGAGAGCTATTCGACCGACAGTGGCTGGACCCAGGTGGACGGCGAGGCCTAGGCCTCGTCGAGCGGCCGCGGCTGACCCCAGCGCTGGTCCTCGACCGCCTGCTCGACGGCCGCGTTCAAAGCTGCTCCGATGAGCACCGAGATCGACAGGACGTACAACCACAACAGGACCGCGATCGGCGCCGCCAGAGGACCGTAGACCGACATCCCGCCGGTTGAGAAGCCCAACGCCCAGCGGACGAAATAGCTGCCGAGGATCCAGAAGATCAGCGTCAGCACTGCCCCCGGCATCCCGACGGCCCAGTTCTTCCGCACCGGCACGGCAAGGTGGTACAGCGTCGTGACGAAGCCGACCGACAGCACCAACACGGCCGGCCAGTAGAACGCCCTCAAGAACGACCATCGGTCCGACAGCATGTCGGCGGCGAATTCTGGACCTATCAGGACCATCGGCACCAGGACGATTCCGACCAGGAGCGCCACGACGTAGAGGCTGAACGACAGCGCCCGTGTCTTGAGGATGCCGCGGTGTCCCCCGAGACCGTAGATGATCGAGATCGTGTCGAGGAAGACGTTGAGCGCCCGCGAACCCGACCAGAGCGCCAACACGAAGCCGATCGAGATGACGTCGATTCGGCCCCCGTCCAGCACCTCGTCGAGCGTCGGCGCGATGACCTTGTCGACCGTGCTGTCGGTGAGCGCCTTCGACGCCAGATCGATGATCCGATCCTTCAGGACGTCGACCTGCGCGACGTCGTACCGCTCGGCGATGAAGCCGATCGTGCCGGCCAGACCGAAAACCAGCGGCGGGAGCGACAGGATCGCGAAGAACGCAGCTTCGGCCGCCAGCCCGGTGACCCGATAGCGAAAACAGCTGCTGATGGTCCGTGCAATGAGTCTGCGGACCGCTTCGGGGAATCCCGGTCGGTCTACCGGTTCCACCGCCATGCCTCTACCGTAGCGACATGGACCCCCTGCAACGCGAACCCGTGAACCAGGCCTCCCCTTTGGTTGGCTACAACGTCGCCACCGCCGACCAGGCATTGATGGATTCGGTGGCTGCCTTCGGAGGCGATAACTCCGCCGACATCGTCGAGGCGCTGACGCCGCTCGGGGCCCTCGCCGGCTCGGCGGAAGCGCGTGAGCACTGGCATCTGGCCAATGAGAACGAGCCTGTCCTGCGGCCGGTCGACCGATTCGGCAACCGCATCGACGAGGTCGAGTTCCATCCTTCGTGGCATTGGCTCATGAAACAGGGGGTCGGTTTCGGTCTGACAGCCGAGCCGTGGACGTCGACGAGTCCCGTCGCACATCTGCAGCGTGCTGCCGGGTTCATCGCCTGGGGTCAGGTCGAACAAGGACACATGTGCCCCATCACGATGACGTACTCGGTCATTCCGGCATTGCGTGTCGACGACGCGATCGCCAAGCAGTGGACGAGCGGTCTGTCCTCGCGGACGTACGACTTCGGCGTCCGCGAGCCCGATCAGAAGGCGGGCCTGCTGGCCGGCATGGGCATGACCGAGAAGCAAGGCGGATCCGATCTTCGCACCAATGCGACGGTGGCACGTCCCACCGAGACACACGGCGAGTACCTGCTGACGGGTCACAAATGGTTCACGTCGGCACCTATGAACGACGTGTTCCTGGTCCTCGCGCAAGCCCCTGAGGGCGTCACATGCTTCGTTGTGCCGCGTGTCCGTCCAGACGGCAGCCGCAACAATCTCGCGATCGTCCGGCTCAAGGACAAGCTCGGAAACCGATCGAATGCATCGAGTGAGATGGAGTTCGACGAAACCTGGGCCCTGCGTCTGGGCGATGAAGGTCGCGGCATCCGCACGATCATCGAAATGGTCTCGGCGACCCGACAGGACTGCATCCTCGGGTCGGCAGGAATCATGCGCAAAGCGGTGGCCGAAGCCGCCTGGCACACGTCGCGACGAGCAGCGTTCGGCTCGACACTGGCCCAGCAACCCGCCATGATCAACGTCCTGGCCGACCTGGCCGTCGAGAGCGAGGCCGCGACGATGGTCTCGCTACGGCTCGCGTCGGCCGTCGACAAGCCGAATGACGCCCACGAACAGGCACTGCGCCGGATCGGCCTGGCGCTTGAGAAGTTCTGGGTCTGCAAGCGGACCCCGTTCATGGTTGCCGAAGCGCTGGAATGCCTCGGCGGCAATGGATTCGTTGAAGAGTCGGGCATGCCGCTGCTGTTCCGCGAGTCTCCACTCAACTCGATCTGGGAAGGCAGCGGCAACGTCAATGCCCTCGACGTCCTGCGCGCGGTCTCACGTGCGCCGGAGAGTCTCGAGGCCTGGATCACCGAGGTGGGAGGCGTGCGCGGTGAGAACAAGCATCTCGACACGATGGTCGACACGGTTCTGACCGAACTGGCCGACCTGTCCGACATCGAATTGCGGGCCCGCCGCGTCGCCGGTCAGATGGCGGCGACCCTGCAGGGCGCCGTCCTGCTCAAGCACGGCGATCCTGCAGTGGCGGATGCATTCTGCGCCTCGCGACTCGGAGGCGACTGGGGTGGCACGTTCGGGACGCTCCCCCGCGGCCTGGACCTCGCGGGAATCGTCGCGCGCACCACACCGGTGCTGGACACCTGATGCCACGCCACCTGACGATCGCCGCCCTCACATCGGCGCTGACCACGCTTGTCGCCGCGCTGGCCCTGCGTGCCGCCGACGCAACTCTCGCGATCGCTGCGGTGGCGGCGCTAGCAGTGCTGTTCGCCTGGTACGCCCAACTGCATTCCGATGACGGCCAAGCGGCCGGCGGTCTGGTCAACCCTGCGTCGCTGATGACACTGGCAGTCGTCGGACGTCAACCGTGGGCGAATGTGTTGCCCCTCGTCGCCGCACACGTCGCGGGCGCAGTGATCGCCGGATTTGCCGTACTCGGCCTGGAAGACGAACTCGGCGACACCTTGATCTTTGCAGCACCCTCGCTCATCGTGGCGGCGATCGGCGCGGGTGTTGTCGGGTTGATCGGCGCATGGGCGACTCTCAGCGTCGACGGTGGTGGCCCTCAGGCGATGGCGGCGGTTCCGGCCGTCGTGGGCGGCGCGATTCTGCCCCTCGGGCTCATCGCGGTCTACCAACCGGCTGCGGTGCTGGGCCTGGCGACGGCGGGACTGGTGCCGTGGGATGTGGCTCTCGTCGCCGCCGGATCGATGCTTGTCGCCGCATTCGTGGGAGCCTATGCCGTCTCGGTGCTCGTACCGACTGAGTGAGTCGAGCCACAATCCACGCGGGTTTTCGCTGGGATAACCGAACGACTGCTCACTATGTGGACACCTGTATCAGATAACGAGACGAACGCTTGTCCTGACGCGAGACCGACTACAGACTGTTCACATGCTTTCGGCACAGACACTCTGGCTCGTGGGACGTATCCACGTTGACCTCGGTCGTGCCCGCAACATGATGTGTCGCTGATCTACGCGCACCTCCTCTGACTCACATCAATCAGGCGCGCGGCGACCATCTCCGTGACGTTCCTGTCCTGATCGCCGTGTGCCCTGCCCCAAGGGATCCTCATGGCATCAGCACCCGGCACCGACACACCAGCTCGTCGTCCGCGTCCCAAACGCGGCGAGGGCCAGTGGGCGTTGGGCTACCGCGAGCCGTTGAACGCCAATGAGCAGTCCAAGAAGGACGACAACCCGCTCAACGTCCGTGCTCGTATCGAGAACATCTACGCGCACGGCGGATTCGAGTCGATCGACGGCGGCGATCTGCGCGGTCGTTTCCGCTGGTGGGGCCTCTACACCCAGCGCAAAGAGGGCATCGACGGCGGCAAGACCGCGACGCTCGAACCGGAAGAGCTCGACGCCGACCGCTTCATGATGCGAGTGCGGGTCGACGGCGGACAGCTCGATCTCGATCAGTTGCGCACCATCGCCGACATCTCGATCGAGTTCGGTCGTGACACCGCAGACCTGACCGACCGCCAGAACATCCAGTACCACTGGATCGACGTCCGCGACGTCCCGACGATCTGGAACCGGCTGGAGGCCGTCGGGCTCTCCACTCAGGAAGCCTGCGGCGACTGCCCCCGAGTGATCCTCGGCTCCCCCGTCGCCGGTATCTCAGCCGACGAGATCATCGACGGCACCTCGGCGATCGCCGCGATCGAGAGCCAGTTCATCGGCGACCGCGAGTTCAGCAACCTGCCGCGCAAGTTCAAGTCCGCGATCAGCGGCAATCCCGATCACGACGTCGTGCCCCAGATCAACGACATCGCCTTCACCGGCGCCGTCCACCCCGTCCACGGCCCCGGCTTCGACCTCTGGGTCGGCGGCGGACTGTCGACCAACCCGATGCTGGCCCAGCGCCTCGGCACCTGGGTCTCACTCGAGGACGTCCCCGAGGTCTGGAAGGGCGTCGTCAGCATCTTCCGCGACTACGGTTACCGCCGCCTGCGCACCCGTGCCCGGTTGAAGTTCCTACTCGCCGACTGGGGCGTCGAGAAGTTCCGCGAGGTCCTCGAGACCGAGTACCTGGGCCGCAAGCTCGACGACCTCGAAGCACCTGCCTATCCCGAGACGCCCGCGGACCACGTCGGCGTGTTCCCGCAGACCGACGGCAAGTTCTACGTCGGCGTCGCCGCCACGGTCGGACGTATCTCCGGCACGTTGCTCAATCAGGTCGCCGACATCGTCGAGGCCCACGGCAGCACCCGCGTCCGCACGACGCCGATGCAGAAGCTGGTCGTGCTCGACGTCGCCGAGGACAAGATCGAATCCCTGATCGCCGCCCTGGACGCGATCGGCCTGCACGCCCGCCCGTCACAGTGGCGCCGCAACACCATGGCCTGCACCGGTATCGAGTACTGCAAGCTCGCGATCGTCAACACCAAGGACCGCGCCGCGACGCTGATCGACGAACTGGAGAAGCGCGTTCCCGAACTGGATCGTGCCATCACGGTCAACGTCAACGGCTGCCCCAACTCGTGTGCCCGTATTCAGACCGCCGACATCGGCCTCAAGGGCATGCTCGTCAACGACGCCGACGGCAACACCGTCGAAGGCTTCCAGGTCCACCTCGGTGGCGCACTGGGCCTCGATGCGGGGTTCGGCCGCAAGCTGCGGGCGCACAAGGTGTCGGGCGAAGACCTGCCCGAGTACATCGAGAAGCTCTCACGCAGCTACCTCGAAGAGCGCGCCGACGACGAGTCATTCGCCCGCTGGGTCGCCCGAGCAGACGAGGCGGTGCTCCGCTGATGAGGGGGATTCCGTACAACTGCCCGTACTGCGCCGACGAGAACATCCGTCCGCACGGCGAGAAGCACGGGGAATGGGAGTGTCACTCGTGTCTGAGGGCATTCCGGCTCGGCTTCATCGGCCAGCTCTCCCCCGACAACTTGACCACCCATTGAGTACCGCACCCATCACACCAACCGCAGCATCCAACGCAGCACCTTCTGGAAGGAGGCAAGCATCATGACCGCACCAGCACTCATCGCTCTTGCGCACGGCAGCACGGATCCCCGTTCCGCCGACACCATCACAGCCCTTTTGGAGATGGTCGCATGCATGCGGCCTGACCTCCGGGTTGAACCGGCGTTCCTCGATCACGTCGCGCCGAACTTCGACCGTGCCGTCGACCAGCTCGTCGCCGAGGGGCATCAGGAGATCGTGGTCGTCCCGCTGCTGCTGAGCGAGGCGTTCCACGCCAAGGTCGACGTTCCTGCGGCGATTGCCGGGGCCACGACCCGCCATGACGGCGTCAAGATCCACGCCACCAAAGTCCTGGGGATCGAGAACGCCTTCTTCCACGTGCTCGACAAGCGACTGCGTGAGGCTCTGTCGAAGAACCGGGTTCGTGAACTCGATGCTCTGGTCCTGGCCGGTGCCGGTTCGTCCGATCCGATCGCCAATGCGGCGATTTCGCGGGCGGCCCGAGCCTGGGGCTCGCATCACAAGCTCCCGACGATCGCGGCGTTCGCGTCGAGCGTCCCGCCGGCTGCGGGTGAAGCCGTTCGTCAGCACCGTGCCGACGGGCGCCGCCACATCGCGGTGGGTCAGCTCTTCCTCGCGCCGGGCGTCCTGCCCGACCGGGTGGCGGAGTTGGCGTATGAGGCCGGCGCCGTGGCGGTAGCCGAACCGCTGGGAGTCGACGTCGAAGTGGCCCGGATCATCCTGGCCCGCTACGCCGTCGGAGCAGTGGACCTCGTCCCGCTAGAAGCACTCTTCGCCTAGAACCCCCAAGATATCGGCGGTTTTGGGTCGTCCCGGTGAACGGTTCGGCCCATTTCCGCCGACATCTTCTGTTACATGCTCGCCAGTCTGGCCTTTTCTGCTTCCACGTCGAAGGTTGCTGGTGGCCAGTTCAGGTTGAGGGACGCTAGTTGGTCACGTAGGAGGGTTGCTACCGCCCAGTTGCGGTACCACTTGCGGCCAGCCGGGACCAGGTTCCACGGGACGTCGCTGCAACGTTCGAGGACGATCTCATACGCTCGCTGGTAGTCGTCCCACAGCATGCGTTCGTCGAGATCTCCCGGATTGTATTTCCAGTACTTGGTGGGATCGTTGAGCCGTTCGGTCAACCGTTCATGCTGGACTTCGGCGCTGATGTGCAGGAAGCACTTGACGATGTGCCCGCCGCCGTCTTGGAAGCGCTTCTCAAAATCGTTGATCGCGATGTAGCGGCGCTCGATCTCCTCGGTCGGTGCCAGCTGGCGGACCCGGCCGATCAGAACGTCCTCGTAATGGGACCGGTCGAAGATGCCGATCATGCCCGGCTCCGGCAGTGCCTGCTCGATCCGCCACAAGAAGTCGTGCTCCAGCTCGTCCGGCGTCGGCTTCTTGAACGAGGTGATCGATACTCCCTGCGGGTCGAAGAGCCCCGCGACTCCGCGTAGCGTCCCTCCTTTGCCGGACGTATCCATGCCTTGCAGCACCAGCAGGATCTTCGCCGACGACGATTCCGTTCGTCCGGCGGCGAACAACCGCTCCTGCAGATCCGCCAGTTCGCGCGCGATGTCCTTGAGCTGGGACTCCGCCTGACTCTTGTCGCCGTCGAATCCCGGTGTCGCCCGCGAGTCATACTCCGAGAGGACGATCGGACCGGACACGGACAGCAGGTTCCCGAGTGACTGGGTCATGCGGGCAGTATGCCCCACCGGGCCAGAACCCGCCGGGGTCCGTAAGGTGCAGTCATGCAGCCTGATGACGCCGAGCTCAGACGCTTGTATGCCTATCCCGAATCTTCGCGGCCCTGGATCCGGACCAACTTCGTTTCGACCCTCGACGGCGCCGCATTCGCCGGCGACGGGAAGAGCGGCTCTCTGGGCGGCGAGATCGACACCCAGGTCTTCTCGATCCTGCGCTCACTGGCCGATGTCGTGGTCGTCGGAGCCGGCACTGCCCGTACCGAAGGCTACAAGCCCTCTTCGCTGCCGATCGCGATCGTGAGCCGTAGCCTCGACATCCCCGGGATCCTGCTGACCCATGGCCAGATCGTCATCACGACGGCCGACGCTCCCTCGGCGAAGCTCGAGGAGCTGCGTGGAAGCGTCGAGGTCATCGCTGAGGGCCGTGGCGAGATCGACTGGTCCGCCGTCCTCGGAGTCTTCGCCGCCCGCGGCTGGCTGCGCATCCTGTGCGAGGGCGGGCCGACCCTGCACGGCGAACTCGCGGCGCTCGACCTGATCGACGAGGTCTGCCTCACGGTCGCGCCGGTGTTTGCCGCCGGTCCGGCGCCCCGAATCGCGCACGGCCAGCATGCGCTCGATCGGCCCATGCGCCTGGGCCACTCATTCGACGTCGACGACGTGCTGTTGACTCGGTGGGTACGAGATCGCAAGTAGGCTGAATACAACGAAAGGACACCGCGTATGTTTGACGTTGCACTCCTGATCGAGCGACAGCTCAATCCGCTCGACGCCGACCAGATCATCGCACTGCACGAGGGCTTGGACGACACCGTCCGCTACCACCTTCTGTTGCCAGTGGAGAACTCCGCCGCATTGCTCGCCTCTTCGATGACGACTTTCGGCGGTCAGATCGCGCCGATGGCCGACATCGAGAACATCGACGAGCTCCAGAGCAAGATCGTCAGTGCCGGACAGGCCGAATTGGACGCCAGCGCCGCGTTGTTGGTCGAACGCGGGCAACAGGTGTCGGCGACGTTGACCGAGGAAGATCCGATCACGGCACTCTTGGCCTTGGTCAAGAGCACCGCATCCAGCGAGGTCATCGTGCTGACTCAACCGCATCTGGTCAAGGAGTTCCTGCGCATCGACTGGACGTCGCGGGCGCAGCGCAAACTCGACGTGCCCAGCGTCCATCTGCTCGAGCACGTGCCGTTCGACGCCCAGCGTTGATCAGCCGCTGCCACGACCGACGTAGGCTGGACACATGAGTGAAATCCGCGATAGTTCGTACGCCGTCGACAAGACCGATGAGCAGTGGAAAGCCGAATTGACCCCCGCCGAGTACGAAGTACTCCGTCAGGCCGGCACCGAGCGACCGTTCAGCTCATCATATGAAACCGACCCGACCGTCGGTGTCTACTCGTGCCGAGCGTGCGACGCCGAACTGTTCCGCAGCGAGACCAAATTCGACGCGCACTGTGGTTGGCCGGCGTTCTACCAGCCGTTGGCCGAGGACCGCGTCGAGTACGTCGAGGACCCGTCGATCCCCGGCCGCCCGCGCACCGAAGTGCGCTGCGCCAACTGCGGCTCGCACCTCGGACACGTCTTCGAGGGTGAAGGCTTCGACACCCCGACAGATCAGCGCTTCTGCATCAACGGCATCAGCCTCAAGCTCACCCCCGCCTGACCCAACGCTCGCGAGTCACTCGGTTACCGCTCGCGAGTCACTCGGTTACTCACTGCGCGTAACGGAGTGACTCGCCGCCGGTAACTAGGTGACTCGCGGGCGTTAGGGCCAGAGGTTGACCAGGTCGGCGAGAGAGTGCTTCTTGCCGGTGTAGAACGGGACTTCCTCGCGGACGTGGCGACGAGCGCGGCTGGCGCGCAGGTCGCGCATCAGATCGACGATGCGATGCAGTTCGGCGGCTTCGAACGCCAGCATCCATTCGTAGTCGCCGAGCGCGAAGGATGCGACGGTGTTGGCGCGGACATCCGGATACGGGCGTGCCTGCATGCCGTGTTCCTTGAGCATGTCGCGGCGTTCGTCGTCGGGTAGCAGGTACCACTCGTACGAGCGGACGAACGGATACACGCAGACGTAGTCGAGCACTTCTTCATCGGCCATGAAGGCCGGAATGTGCGCGCGGTTGAACTCGGCAGGACGGTGCAATGCCATCTGCGACCACACCGGGGCCATCCGTGCGCCGAGGGCGGTGCGGCGGAACAGGTTGTAGGCCCGCTGCAGCGCATCGCTCGTCGAGGCATGCCACCAGATCATCAGATCGGCATCGGCGCGCAGGCCGCTGACGTCATAGGTACCGCGTACGACGACGTCCTCGGCGGCGAGCTGCTCGAACAGCGCCTGGACTTCTGCCGCCTCGGGCTGTCGAGCGCCGTCGCCCAAAACGCGATCCAAGCGGAAGACCGACCACATCGTGTAGCGGATGGTCTCGTTGATCTCCTTGGCGAGCTTGCCTTTGCCCTTAATTCGGTCTGCGGCGATGGGTGACGTCATGCACCCATTGTGTCAACGTCCAACACACGCCGACCGGCAGCCCGACCCGAGCCGATCACGGCGGGGATGCCGACACCGCGGTACGCCGCACCGCACACCTCAAGGCCAGGTACCTCGGCGATGGACCTTTCCACGGTCTCGACCACATCGAGGTGTCCGACCTCGTACTGGGGCAGCGCTCCGCCCCACCGCTGCACCTGGGCATCGACCAGGCGGCCAGTGCTTCCCGTGGCAGCGGTCAGATCGGCCAACGCACGCTCGATCAACTCATCGTCATCGTGGTGCAGCAGCGCCGTCTCACCGGCACGCCCGATGGACGCTCGTGCGATCGTCAGCCCGTTGGCCTGCTCAGCCGACCAACCCCATTTATTGGTCGAATAGGTCGCAGCCTTGATCGTCGTCCCGTCGATCGGCGGCACGAGGAATCCGGATCCGCCGGGGTCGTTCGCGCCTTCGAGCGCTACCGTCACGATCGCCATACTGGCGTAATCGACGCCGGCGAGCGCGAACGCCGCCGCGGGAGCCACGTCGGCCAGGAGACGGGCCGCTGCTGGAGCGGGGGCCGCCATCACCACAGCGTCGAACTCGAGCACTTCGACCGCCGTCGTCGGCCCGACGATGAGGCGCCAGCCGTCGGGGGTTCGGCTGATTGCCCGGACCGTGCTGTTGAGCCGGACGTCGAATGCGCCAGCTGCCGCGAGGGCGTGGGGCAATCGGCCAACGCCTCCGCGCAGACCGAAGAACACCGGGCCACTCGCCGTCGACGCCGCCCGAGCTCTGGCCGCGCCGTCGAGGAGATCGGGGCCCAGAGCTGCGATCTGCGGCGACGTCGCCAGCAGCGACAACCGGTCGGCATGCCCGGCGTAGACCCCGCCGAGAAGCGGTTCGATCAGGCGATCCACGATCTCGCGACCAACCCGGTCGGCGACGAATGAGGCAACCGAAACGTCCTCCTCGGGAAGCGGCAGGACCGTCGCCTCGACCTCGCGGGTCACGATGCCGGACGCCTTCAGCGCGGCCAGGTCGGCCGGAACACCTTGGATCGTCGGCGGCATGGGCCGCAATGCGCCCCGCGTCCAGATGGCAGCCGATGAGGTCGCGGGATGGACGACCGCGTCGTCGAGCCCGATCTGGTCGACAAGCTCCAGCCCTTCAGGTCTCCGGGCCAGGATCGACTCGGCACCCAGATCGATCGTCATCCCGCCGATCTCGCCGAGTTGCAGTTTGCCCCCGATCCGGTCGGCGCCTTCCAGCACCACAACGTCGGCACCGCCACCCGCCAGCTCATATGCCGCCGACAGGCCCGCCATTCCTGCGCCGACGACGGCCACTCGCATGCGCTGGCTCACCGTCACTTCGGTTCGTAGCCGTGGATGAACTCCACGAGGCGGGTCAGCGAATCGGGATCGGTCGCGGGCAACACACCGTGCCCGAGGTTGAAGACGTGTCCCTCGGCACTTCGACCCGCCTCGATGACCTCGGCCGCCCGAGCGTGGACGAATTCCGTGGGCGCGAACAACGTCGTCGGGTCGAGATTGCCTTGCACAGCCTTACCCGGCCCGATTCGGCGCACTGCCTCGTCCATCGGTACCCGCCAGTCGACGCCGACCACATCGGCTCCGGCATCGCCCATCGCGTGGAGCAGCTCGCCGGTGCCGACACCGAAGTGGATCCGCGGCACGTCGAGGTCGGCCACCGACTCCAGTACGGCGGCTGAGTGTGGCTTGGCGTAGGTCTCGTAGTCGGCCAGCGACAAGGCACCGGCCCACGAGTCGAACAACTGGATGGCCGAAGCGCCGGCCTCGACCTGCAGGCGCAGGAACTGCCCCGCGATCTTGGCGACTCGTCCCAGCAACGCATGCCAGAGATCGGGATCGGAGTACATCAACTGCTTGGTCTTGCGGTGATCGCGTGATGGACCACCTTCGATCAAGTAGGAGGCGAGGGTGAACGGTGCACCGGCGAATCCGATCAGCGGCGTGGAACCGAGCTCGCCCACCAAGGCCTTGACGGCGTCGGTGATCGGCGTGACATCGTCGGCCTCCACGTCCCGGAACTGCCCCAGTTGGTCGAGCGACACGATCGGCTCAGCGACTACCGGACCGGTGCCCGGGACGATGTCTAAATCGACGCCGATGGCCTTCAACGGCACCACGATGTCGGAGAAGAAGATTGCCGCATCCACCCCGTGCCTTCTGACCGGCTGCATCGTGATCTCGACGACCAGATCGGTGCGAAAGCACGACTCGAGCATCGTGGTGCCCTCACGGATCGCAAGGTACTCCGGCAGCGAACGACCGGCTTGGCGCATGAACCACACCGGAGTGTGGTTGGGCCGAACGCCTCGGCAGGCTTGCAGGAACGCACTGTCGCTCAGAAGAGGGTTCACTCCCCCAGTCTCTCAGGTCGTGCGGAGTGTCGGCCCCTGGCGTGGACCCCGACGCGCCTACCATCACAGGGTGGGAGTTACCAGTGAGATCGATCGCACGCCGGCTCAATTCGCCGCTGCAGTCGAGCAGGTACGGCACGCCGTCCTTCGACCCGAAGTCGTGGCCGACGAGATGCCCGCGCCCCAACGGATCGCGCCTTACTCGTTCGCGATTAGCGGCGATGTCATCGTGCGCGATGAGGAGCTGGCCACCGGTCGCTTCATCCTGCTGCACGATCCGGCCGGAAATGACGCGTGGGGTGGAACGTTCCGCTGTGTGACATTCGCCCGCGCCGACATCGAGGCCGACATGGCCGCAGACCCCGTCCTGCCCAGCGTCGGCTGGAGCTGGCTGACCGAAGCGCTCGACGCCTACGGCAGCACCTACACTTCGGCAAGCGGCAGTGTGACGGTCGTGCGGTCGGAAGGATTCGGGGAAATGGCGGGCGAGGGCGGCGATGCACAGATCGAAGTGCGCGCTTCTTGGACCCCGCTCCTGTCGCCGACTGTCAGCGCCGCGAGCCACGCCTCCGCGTGGTCGCATCTTCTCGGGGCGATCTCCGGCCTCCCGCCGCTCGCTCCGGGAGTCATCCCCCTCCAGCGAAAGCGCGGTGTCCGTTGACAGCGTTTGACCAGACGCCATCGGACGAAGTCGACCCGGGACCCAGCGACGCTGCGGCCGAGCCAGTCAAACCCGAGGCGCCCCGCCTTGAACTTCGCGATCCCCTGCCCGCGGTCGTATCGACCGAGGCGCAGCTGCAGGACACGTGTGATCGGATCATGTCCGGCACCGGACCCATCGCGCTCGACGCCGAGCGGGCGTCTGGGTACCGCTACTCCCAACGGGCGTACCTGATCCAGATCCGCCGGGAGGGCTCGGGCACCCATCTGGTCGACCCCACCGCTTTCGACAGTCTGGTGCCACTCGACACCGCCTTCGACGGCAATGAGTGGATCCTGCATGCCGCGACCCAGGATCTGATGTGCCTGGCCGAGGTCGGCCTCTACCCGGAGTCGCTGTTCGACACCGAGTTGGCCGGCCGGTTGCTCAATCTGCCCAGGGTGGGCCTGGCGGCGCTGGTCGAGCACTATCTGGGGTTGAGCCTGGCCAAGGAGTTCTCCGCAGCCGATTGGTCGACCCGGCCGCTGCCCGAGCCCTGGCTCGTCTACGCAGCGCTGGACGTCGAGGTGCTCGTCGAGCTGCGCAATCTGATCGATGCCGACCTGCAGAAGGCCGGCAAACGCGAGTGGGCCGCCGAGGAGTTCGAGGCACTGCTGCTCTTCCAGGGTCCCCCTGAGCGCAAGGAGCCATGGCGCCGCACGTCTGGCATCCACAAGGCTCGCGGACGCCGCGCACTTGCTCTCGTCCGCGAACTCTGGGAGGCGCGTGACCGGATCGCCGCCGAGCGCGATACGACACCGGGGCGCATCCTCCCCGACGCCTCGATTCTCGAACTCGCCACGGCACCGCCCGCCGACGTCAGCGCGCTCAAGTCCATGCGCCTGATGCGCAACCGAGGACCCCGGCGCTTCGCGACCGAGTGGTTCGATGCGATCACCCGCGGCCAGGCACTCAGCGAGATCAAGCTGCCGACCAACACCCAGCGCACTGACGGTCCACCGCCGCCGCGAGCCTGGGCCGACAAGAACCCGGAGGCGGCCGAGCGCCTCGGACGAAGCCGCGAAGTCATCACGGCCGTGGCCGGACAGCACGATCTACCGACCGAGAATTTGATCTCGCCGCAGCTGGTCCGCAATCTGGCCTGGGAACCGCCCGCCGAGATCAGCGTCGAGACCGTCACAGCGGCGCTCAGCGCGCAAGGCGCCCGACCATGGCAGATCAGCCTGATCGTCGAGCCGCTGACGGACGCACTGTCTCCACGCTCGGTCTGAAGTCACAGCCGGCTCACACCTAAGTGAGCGTTGCCTACCCTTACACTTGCTGAGTGCTTGCCAACTTCTTGATCGGACTGCGTGAGGGCCTCGAAGCCAGCCTGGTCGTCAGCATCCTCATCGCCTACTTGGTGAAAACCAACCGGCGTCACGACATCAAGTACATCTGGTTCGGCATCGCGGCCGCATTGGCTCTCGTCATCGCGACCTTCACCGTCATCACGATCGCGGTCGGTTCGCTTCCGTTCCGGACTCAGGAGCTTGTCGGCGGGACATTGTCGATCTTCGCCGCCGGGCTCGTCACGTGGATGATCTTCTGGATGCGGCGCACCGCCCGCGGACTGAAGAAGGAACTCGAAAGCGAATTGGCCGACGCCATCGCGCTCGGTCCTTTCGCCATCACGATCGTGGCGTTCTTGACGGTGGGCCGCGAGGGGCTCGAAACTGCCGCCATCATGTACGGCACCGTCGCAGACGCCTACACGCCCCAGCCGTTCATCGGTGCCGCGCTCGGGCTGCTGGTGGCGGTGATCCTCGGCTACCTGATCTACCGAGGTGCCATCCGGGTCAACCTCGGCAAATTCTTCACCGTCACGGGCTACCTGCTCATCGTGGTCGCAGCCGGCGTCTTGGCCTACGGCATCTACGATCTGCAGGAGGCCGGCTTCCTGCCCCGATTGACCTTCGACGTCGGTCCCATCACGAATCTCGGCAATGCGGCCTTCGACATCTCCGCGACGATCCCTCCCGACAGCTGGTACGGCACGTTGCTCAAGGGCACGGTCAACTTCCAGCCGAACCCCTCGTGGCTCCAGATCATCGGTTGGGCCGCGTACCTCGTGCCGGTCTTGTGGTTGTACTCCCGTAAGCCCAAAGCAGTCGTCGCAGAGCCGCAGAAAGTCAAGACTGTTTGACAGTTGCCCGGCAGGGTTACGGTGTTTCCCATGGACGCGGCACCCGGTGACGGACGATGACCAGGTACGACAAGCCTGCCCTGCCGGGTCCTGCCCTGTTCGCCTCTCAACCGGGCGGGGCCGATCCGGCCGAAATGACAGCTGCCGGTCATCGGATCGCGAACCTGCTGGTGCGTGGACCTCACGGCGACGCCGATCAGCATCTCGTGGACCGGGTATTGCATCTGGCCGATGAGGACGGGCTCGGCACGATCGCCGAGCTCTGGCTCCATGCCCCGTCCGACAGTCTGGCCGGCGCTCTGTGGCGGCTGTACCTGCTGCGCACGTGGGTCCATCGCCAACCCGATGAGGCGGCCCGGGAGTTCGCCGCCGGAAAGGCGTTCGCTCCGGTGGAAGAAGTACTCGCCGGCGTCGTCGATCCTCCGGGACCGCAAGAGGTCATCGCTCTGGTCGACATCGTGGTCCGTGGGATCGTCGCAACCGACTTCGACGTGACCCTCGACCGGGCGGCTGCTTTCGCGCGCATCGTCGCGGTGGGTCGGGCCCAGCTGGAATCGGGTGATCCGCTCAGTGCCGCCAAGCTCGTCGACACCGCATTGGCCCTGCGCCGGGCCGCCGAACTCGAACGGTGTGGCGAACTCCACTAGACACATCTGGCCATCGCGCACCACTCGCCTTGTGTGGACCAGGTGTCGGGTTAGGCTTGTTCCTGCGTCGGGCTGCGGTAGCCCCGGGTCCCAAAATTAGCCGCTTCGAGCGGCCATGCGCCGTGAGGCGCTTCCCAGCCCGGCGTGACCCAACCTCTAGTTGGGCGCGAACGTCGTATACGACTGCGACGGCTGACCGATCAGCTGCAGCTCGGCAAACTCTTCTGCCGTCGGAACCCAGCTGGCAGCTTTCACATTGGCAAGCACCTGCTCGGGCTTGGTGGCTCCCGCGATGACACTCGACACGGCCGGTTGCGCTGCCAATCCACCGATGGCCAACTCCAGAATCGTGATGCCATGTGCCGCGGCGAACTCTTCGAGTCGCTCGATCCGCGACCAGTCCGCGTTCTGGAGGCGGGCCGCCTGCGCCGACAACGACAGGCGGGTCCCTTCGGGTGCCGCCTCACCCCGTCGGTATTTGCCGGTCAGCAGACCGTATGCGAGCGGGAAGTACGGCAAGATGCCGACACCCAATGCCTGACAGGCCGGGGTCAGCTCCACCTCGGCCAGCCGGTTGTAGAGGCTGTACTCGTTCTGTGCCGTCACGAACCCGGCCAGATCGTGTGTGCGCGAGATCCAGGAAGCGTCCACCATCTGCCAGGCCTGCACGTTGGACGCCCCGATGGCCCGGACCTTGCCCTCGGTGACCAACTCGGTGAGCACACCGAGGGTCTCTTCCAAAGGGGTCGACGGATCGGGAGTGTGCAACTGGTACAGGTCTATCCGGTCGGTGCCCAGACGTCGGAGACTGGCCTCGACTGCGGTCCGTACATAGGCCTTCGAGCCCCGGCGCCCCTGGTCATCGCCGTTGACGCCTTGCATGTCCATACCGAACTTGGTGGCGACGACCACGTCATCGCGGCGGGTGCCGAGCGCCGCTCCCAAAAGCTCCTCGCTCTCACCGAATCCGTACACGTCTGCGGTGTCGAAGAATGTCACTCCAGAGTCGATCGCGGCGTCGACCACCTTGCGCGTCTGTTCGAGATCGATCCGAGCGCCGAAGGCGTTACAGCCGATGCCGAGTGTCGAAACTTCGATGTCGCTGGAGCCAAGGGTGCGGGGCGTTTGGGTCATGGCCCCACTTTAGAGATGGCGATGGTGCTCGCTGGTCCCCCCGTCCGGCTAGACTCCTCGAATGCTCATGAGGACCGCGACGCGCAGGATAGCTGCCGTTCTCATGGTGACGTGCGTCGCGATGCTTCTCGTGGCCACCGGCGGCACTGCCCGCAGCACTGCGACGCGTGCCATGTCTGCCGCAGGCCAAGCCACCACGGAGTCGACGCCCGGCCGGCATCTGGCCGTGTCGACACCGTCCCAGCACGATCAACTCCAACTCCACCTCGATTTGGCGTCGACTCCACCAGAGCCGTTCGAACCGATTCTGACGCCGACCATCAGTACCGTCCCGTCGGATGCGCAGACTCGGCTATCGGCCGGCACTCCGGCACCTCTTGGACGGGCTCCGCCGACTCTTTGAGTTCGTGCCCGCCAGTCCACCCCGCGCCCAACGGCGCCATCTGAAAGTCACCTCATGACATCCCGTGCCCCCATGTGGCGCGCGATCGGCGCGTTCGCCGTCATCGCCGTGTCACTCCTGCTCGCCCTCACCACGCCGGCCAAACTCGGCCTGGACCTCAAGGGCGGAACCCAGATCGTCCTTGAAGCCCAGGACACCAAGACCGTCAAAGCCAATGCCGAATCGACCGACCGCGCGCTCAGCGTCCTTCGTGGACGTGTCGATGCGCTCGGCGTCTCGGAGCCGACCCTCGCCCGTTCCGGCGAGAAGCGCATCATCGTCGAACTGCCCGGCGTCCAGGACCCCCGCGAAGCGGCCAAGGTCATCGGCCAGACCGCACAGCTGTCGTTCCACGAGGTGCTGTCTGTTCCCGAGCCGGACGCCAAGCCCGGACCCGACGAACAGATCGTCAACGACGAATCGGGCGCTCCGATCCTGCTCGGAAAGCAGCTCCTCGACGGAAACGGCGTCAAGAACGCCGAAGCCGCGATCCCGCAGGACAGCATCGGCCAGTGGGTCGTCAATGTCTCGTTCAACGGCAAGGGCAGTTCCGGTTGGAAACAACTGGTCAGCGATGCCTGCGCCAACCCCGCCGCGGGCAACCGCGTCGCAATCCTGCTCGATGACAAGGTCATCTCCTCACCCGGCGTAGTGCCCGAGATGTGCCAGTCCGGAGGCGGTGCCAGCACCAGCATCACCGGCAGCTTCACCCAGTCGAGCGCCACCGACCTCGCAGTACTGATCAAGGGCGGCGCCCTGCCGGTCAAGGTCGAGATCGTCGAGCAGAGGACCGTCGGCCCAACGCTCGGCAAGGTCGCGATCGACGCCTCCATCGAGGCCGCCATCATCGGCATCATCCTCACCGGCCTGTTCATCATGTTCGTGTACCGCCTCGTGGGCTTCCTCGCCACGATCGCGCTCGGCACGTACGCGCTCCTCGCCTACGGCATGCTCGTCTGGCTCGGCTCGACGTTGACCCTGCCGGGTCTGGCCGGATTCGTGCTGGCGATCGGATTGGCTATCGACGCCAACGTCCTGGTGTTCGAGAGAGCACGCGAAGAGTACGCCGAACGCAGCGCGGCGGGTCTCTCCCCCGCACTCTCGACCGGCTTCAACAAGGCGTGGTCGGCGATCATCGACTCCAACGTCACGACGATGCTGGCTGCCGCGCTGTTGTTCTTCTTCGCATCCGGCCCGGTCAAGGGCTTCGGTGTGACCCTGTCGATCGGTGTCGTCGCCTCGATGGTCTCGGCGCTGGTTATCGCTCGTGTGCTCTGTGAGTGGGCGGTCAAACGCGCATTCGTCCGCAACCGTCCGGGTATGAGTGGCTTGGCGGGTACCGGTCGTATCCGCAAGTGGCTCACCGAGAGCGGACCCGACCTGATGAAGCGAAGCGGCACCTGGATCGTCATCACTTTGGTCGTCGCCGTGGTCTCCATCGGTGGTATCGCGATCCGGGGCCTCAACCTCGGTGTCGAGTTCACCGGTGGACGTCTCCTGGAGTACTCCACGACCAAAGCGGTTGACGCCGAGAAGGCCCGCGAGGTCGTCGGCGAAGCCGGCTTCCCGAGCGCGGTCGTCCAGTCGTCGTCCGGCGAAGAAGGTCGCGAGAACATCACGGTCCGTCTCGACAAGATCACCGACGACGAAGCAGTCGAGATCCAAGAAGCGCTGGGCACGATCGCCGGCGACGTCGAGAAAGAACGCGATGAGCTGATCGGCCCGAGCCTCGGCAAGGAGTTGCGCAACAAGGCGCTGATCGCCTTCGCGATCGCTGTCGCCGCGCAGATGCTCTACCTCGCCTGGCGATTCCGCTGGACCTACGCCGCCGCGGCCGTGCTGTCGATGTCGTCGGTCGTGCTGACCGTCGTCGGTGCGTTCGCGTGGTGGGGCAAGCCGATCGACGGCGTGTTCCTCGCAGCCGTGTTGTCGATCATCGGTCTGGCGGTCAATGACACGATCGTCGTATTCGACCGGATCCGAGAACACACTCGCGAGAATCGCGATAGGCCGCTGCGTGGAGTCGTCAATGACGCGATCCTGCAGACCATCCCCCGAACCATCAACACAGGTCTCGGAGCGATGTTCATCCTGGCGGCGCTCGCGTTCTTGGGCGGCGACTCGTTGACCGACTTCGCGATCGCGTTGTTGATGGGTCTGTCGGTTGGCATCCTGTCGACGATCTTCACCGCTTCGGCGCTGGCGGTCGTCCTTGAGGAGCGCTTCCCGTTCAATCCGGATGCCGAGGGCAAGAAGGTCATCGACCCCTACGCGAACGTCGACGACGGCAAGAACATCACGGGAGCAGTTGTCTGATCTGACCCCGTCGCGGCGTGATCATTGGGAGCTTCGGCCCTCAATGGTCACGCCGCTCATCATTTGTCCACAGGTTTTGACTGGCCTGCTGACATCTTGTCGCCAATTGGGTAGTTTCGCGCCATGCGCACTATCGGGACGGTCCTGGCAGCTCTATTGCTCGTCGGCGCCTGCTCGTCCGACCCGACGCCGCGCGAGCCGAACGGGTCGGCAACGACGCCTGGGTCTTCGGCGCCGCCGACTGCTGCTCCGACCGTGCCGCCCATGCCCGCGCAGGCCGGCGAGGACTCGCCCGAAGGTGCAGCAGCCTTCGTGAAGCACTACATCGAACTAGTCAACTTCGCCGCCAGGACAGGCGATACGTCATCAATGCTGAGCGCGTCTGCTGACTGCAACGCTTGCACTAGCTTTGCAGATGCTTTTGCAAAGCCACCCGTCGACGGCGAGCGTTTTGCGGGCACGCTTTGGGCGCCCACCGACTACATGGTCTCTTCGAATCGCGAAGGATTGGAAGTCCAAACTGAGATGGACGTTCGTGAAGGCCGAAAGACGCAATCGCACACCTTCGTGTTTGTCCTCTCCAAGAATCCGCCATATCAAGTTTTGGCAATCAGGGATGGTGATGAAAAGTGATTCGCCTTGCAGTTGCGACCGCAGCGATTTGGGGTGTTGGGCTTGGAGTTGCCCAAGCGGACGTTGATTTCGCGCCCGATGAATGGGCGCCGGAGATTCACCTTGACGCTGAGACGGGAGTTCCCGGAAAGCTACCGTCCAATCCAGTAAATGACCCACTTACCGGACCGCCTGACTCTCTGCACTGTTTTGGAGGCACCAGTGGCGAGTGCCGTATGGGTGGCGGCTTCTCAACGCTTCCTCCAGACACTGCGGAACCTCGACCTGAGCCCACCGAAGGGGACGTCCTGCGTGCCGCCCGGACGATCGGTCTTCCGAGCTTGCAGGTCAAGATCCAACCGGGCGACAGGACCCTCGTCAACGTCCCCACGATCTTCCACGCCGAACCCCGGCCGTTCGAGCGAAGCGTGACCCTCCTCGGCTTCGAGGTCGACCTGACGGCCGTTCCGATCAACTTCCGCTGGACCCACGGAGACGGCACCCGCCAGGACACCGCCGGTCCCGGCAAGCCGTACCCCGCGATGGACGTGACCCACCGTTACCTACGTCCCGCCGACGACATCAAAGCCCGGGTCGACGTGACGTACCGAGTCCGATATCGCATAGATGGCAGGGACTGGAAGACGCTCCGTGAGACCCTCACCGCGTCGGGCCCGATAGCCCAGCTCGACGTCGCTGAAGCGGCCCCCGTGCTGACGAAACCCTGAGTGCAACAATGGCCGCATGCCCATTGCAGACCACATCGTCGACCTGATCGGCAACACCCCGCTGGTGCGGCTCAACTCCGTCACGACTCCCGGCGCGGCCACGGTTGCCGCCAAGGTCGAGTACTTCAACCCCGGTGGCAGCGCCAAGGACCGTATCGCGGTCAAGATGGTCGACGCCGCCGAAGCATCCGGAGCTTTGAAGCCCGGCGGCACGATCGTCGAGCCGACGTCCGGCAACACCGGCGTGGGCCTGGCCCTCGTGGCGCAGCAACGCGGCTACAAGTGCATCTTCGTCTGCCCCGACAAGGTCAGCGAAGACAAGCGCAACACCATGAAGGCCTACGGCGCCGAAGTCGTGGTGTGCCCTACAGCCGTCCCGCCTGAACACCCCGACAGCTATTACAACGTCTCCGATCGGCTCGTGCGCGACACCGAAGGTGCTTGGAAGCCCGACCAGTACTCCAACCCCGCCGGTCCCGAGAGCCACTACGAGACCACCGGTCCGGAGATCTGGAAAGGCACCGACGGCAAGGTCACCCACTTCGTGGCCGGCGTCGGCACCGGCGGCACGATCTCCGGCGTCGGAAAGTACCTGAAGGAGAAGAACCCGGCCATCAAGGTCATCGGAGCCGACCCGGAAGGGTCCGTGTACTCCGGTGGAACGGGTCGTCCGTATCTGGTCGAAGGCGTGGGTGAAGACTTCTGGCCCAGCGCCTACGACCCGGCGATCCCCGATCAGATCATCGCTGTCTCCGACGCCGACTCATTCGACATGACCCGTCGTCTGGCCCGCGAAGAAGGTCTGCTGGTCGGCGGTTCATGCGGCATGGCAACCGTCGCTGCCTTGCAGGTCGCAGCCGAGGCAGGTCCTGACGCGCTTGTCGTCGTACTCCTTCCTGACGGTGGCCGCGGCTACCTGTCGAAGATCTTCAACGACGACTGGATGTCGTCCTACGGCTTCTTGCGCGAACCCCTCGACGGCCATCCGCACGAGATCACCGCAGGTGACGTACTGCGCAGCAAGACCGGCGGGATGCCCGCTCTGGTCCACACTCACCCGTCCGAGACGATTCGTGACGCGATCGAGATCCTGCGTGAGTACAACGTCTCCCAGATGCCCGTTGTCGGCGCTGAGCCCCCCGTCGTCATCGGCGAAGTGGCCGGCAGCGTCAACGAACGCGCACTGATCAGCGCGGTGTTCGAAGGCCGGGCGCAGCTCACCGACCCGGTCTCGCAGCACATGGAGCCCAAGCTCCCGTTGCTCGGCGCAGGCGAAGGACTCGATGTTGCACTGAAGGCGCTGAGCGCCAGCGATGCGGTCATGGTCATCGAGGACGGCAAACCACTCGGCGTGCTGACGCGCCACGATCTGCTGGGAGTGCACGTATGAGCACTGTCGACGAGAACAACGGCTTCGCAACCCGCGCAATCCACGCCGGCTATGAACCCAACGCCGAGAACGGCGCCGTCAACGTGCCGATCTACGCCAGCTCGACGTTCGCGCAGGACGGCGTCGGCGGCATGCGCGGCGGCTACGAGTACGCCCGCACCGGCAATCCGACTCGTGCCGCGCTCGAAGCCAACCTGGCGGCGCTGGAAGGCGGCTCGTACGGCCGCGCATTCAGCTCCGGCATGGCTGCCACCGACTGCGCCCTTCGCTCGTTGCTGCGTCCTGGAGACCACTTGGTGATTCCCGACGACGCATACGGCGGAACGTTCCGGCTGATCGACAAGGTCTTCAGCCAGTGGGGCATCACCTACACGCCGGCGGCGGTCAACGACCTCGACGCGATCCGTGCCGCGATCACGCCTGACACCAAGGCCATCTGGATCGAGACCCCCACCAATCCGCTGCTCAACGTCGGAGACATCGCCGCCATTGCGGAGATCTCCCGTTCGGCGGGGACGACGTTCGTGGTCGACAACACGTTCGCCTCGCCGTATCTGCAGCAGCCGCTCGCGCTCGGCGCCGATGTCGTCCTGCACTCGACAACGAAGTACGTGGGCGGACACTCCGATGTTGTCGGCGGTGTACTGGTCACGAACGATCAGGAACTCGACACCAAGTTCGCGTTCCTGCAGAACGGTTCAGGTGGCGTACCCGGTCCCTTCGACGCCTACCTGACGATGCGCGGCGCAAAGACTCTCGCGCTGCGGATGGAGAAGCACTGCGACAACGCCGAGGCGATCGTCAGCTTCCTGCAGGGTCACCCGGCGATCTCGTCGATCCTCTACCCGGGATTGCCAGGACACCCGGGTCACGAAGTCGCCGCCAAGCAGATGCGCCGCTTCGGCGGCATGATCTCGGTCCGGCTTAAGGACCAGCAGGCAGCGTTGGATTTCTGCGCCCGCACCAAGCTCTTCACCCTGGCCGAGAGCCTGGGCGGTATCGAGTCGCTGATCGAGCACCCAGGTGCGATGACCCACGCTTCGACCGCCGGATCGCTCCTGGAGGTTCCTGACGATCTGGTGCGGTTGTCGGTCGGTATCGAAGACATCGCCGATCTGATCGCCGATCTGGAGCAAGCCCTGAACTGATCTGCTCCGCGGCCCTGCCAGAATCAGCACATGAGTGACGTGATGCTGCTGCTGGCTCATCCCCGTTCCGCGAGCTACTGCCATGCCCTCGCTGAGCGCATAGGCCAGAGGCTTCTCGAACAGGGCCACGAGGTGCGATCACACGATCTGTACGCCGAGCGGTTCGATCCGATCCTCACGTCATATGAATCGCACACGAGCGGTGACGTGATCGAGTCGGTGTTGACCCGTGAAGAGGATCCGCTGATCGCGCTGCACCGCGAAGAACTGCGCAGGGCGGAGGGGCTGGTCGTGGTCCATCCCAACTGGTGGGGAATGCCGCCGGCGATCCTGACCGGTTGGGTCAACCGTGTTGTCGTGCCCGGCGTCGCCTACCGCCTGGCCGAAGCCACCGGCCACCCCGAGCCGCTCGCACCGATCCAGAACCTGTTCGTCGTCAATACCTCGGACACCACCGACGAGCGTGAGGAAACTCTCTACAAGGACCCGCTCGCATCGATCTGGGGTCGCTGTATCGCGCCGTACCTCGGCGCGCCGCAGGTCACCAGGCGGGTCCTTCGACCCGTCGCAGACGCCTCTGACGAACAACGCGCCACCTGGCTCGATGAGGTCACGACGCTGGCTGTCACGACATTCGGACCTGCCTCGTAGGCTGGTCCGTATGTCTGAACGCCGAAATCTGCTGGGTGAGATGTCGTGGTTCCAGGTCGCGGCAGGCGTCCTCGCGGCCGTCACAGCGGCGTGGATCGCGTCGAGCCTGGGGGTCGCCGGCACCTTGATCGGCACCGCGGTTGCGAGCTTCGTCGCCTCGATCAGTGCCGCGCTGTACGGCCGGACACTCCACAAGGGCAAGACCCTGCTCGTGCAGACCGCCAGCGGCACGATGATCGAAAAGACCGTGCAGGACGGCGAGATGGCCGAGGCGATCGAACAGGCCGCAGAAGTCGACCGCTCCCCTGTCAGGCGAGCTGAAGTCATCGAGAAGCCCGACCGTCGGCTGCACTGGAAGACCATCATTGCCACGGCGGTGGTTCTGATGCTGCTGGCACTGGCCGCCATCTCCACGGTCGAGCTGGTGTCAGGCAAGTCGCTGGACGGATCTCATGGCACCACGATCGGTGACACCTTCAGCGGAAAGTCGAGCAAGTCATCCGACGACAACAAGAACAAGGATGACGACAAGGACGAGCCCGACAAGGCTCCGGCAACTGAGAAGACGCCGACCCCGAGGCCTACCGCGACCAAGCCGGCACCGACGCCGACTGCCACCACGCCTGCACCGACCCAGACCACGCCGACGCCTGCTGCGACCACCCCGACTCCCACGCCCGAAGAGCCTGTGGAATGAAGCTCTGACCTGCGACGTTGACGCCCACGACTCATTGAAAGGAGCGCACCATGACCATCAAGTTCACCCCCAACCTCTCGGACGAGACCATCGCCGAGATGGAGGTCTTCGAGGCGTTCCGTACCGGCCAGCAGCTGTTGGACGATCGGTTCCCCCGCGACGCGGTGCGGGTGCTGCGCAAGGTCGTCGAGGCCGAGCCGAATCATGCTGCGGCCTGGGAGCTCATCGGACGGGCACACTTCGCGGCCGCCCAGCTCTCCCCGGCTGAGCGCGCGTTCCGGCGTCTCGTCGAGCTCGAGCCGACCAGTGCATGGGCGCAGACCGCGCTGGGGCTCTCACTCGACCGGCAGAGCCGCCACCGCGACGGTGCGGTCCACCACCGCCTGGCGGCTGCAATGGGCGCATCCGACCGTGACATGACCCGTGTCGAGCTCATCGACCGTCCGACAGGCTGACGACCCTGGACACCACGTGGGCGGCCGCGGCGACAGCTGTCGTGCTGATCGTCGCGCCGCCCATCTGGTCGATAACTCGTCATGTCGTGACGCTGGTCCATGAGGCGGGCCATGCTCTTGTCGCTGTCCTGACTGGGCGCCGGCTCAACGGAATCCGGCTGCACAGCGACACATCGGGATTGACCGTCTCCAGCGGCAAACCGCGCGGGCTCGGCATGATCGCCACGGCGGCCGCCGGATACCTCGCGCCCGCGGCTCTGGGCTTCGGAGTCGTCTCACTGGTCGAGGCCGGACGCACCGTGTGGGCGCTCTACCTCGCGCTCGGGACGCTGGCAGCGATGCTGGTCTTCATCCGCAATTGGTTCGGTCTGCTCGTCGTGGCCGTGTGCGGAGCGGCGGTGGCTGCGGTGATCTGGCGAGCACCTGAACGCGTCCACGATTTCGCCGCACTGACCTTCGCCTGGTTCCTGCTCATCGCGGCACCGCGAACCACGATCGACCTGTGGGGCCACCGACGACGTGCCCGCACTCGCACCACGGATGCCGACGTCATGGCGCGGCTGACGGTCCTGCCGGCGGCAGTCTGGAACCTGTTCTTCCTGTTCGTCACCGCCGGGGCGCTGGGCGCAGCGGTGTGGCTGGTTGGATAGAGCGGTGTTCACCCTCGGTAAAGAGCTCTCCGGAGCGCTCGGACGTACTGGCACCATCGACACCCCGCATGGTGAGATCCGCACCCCCGCGTTCATCCCGGTCGGCACCCGCGCGACGGTCAAAGCCGTTCTGCCCGAGGCAATGGCCGAGCTTGGCGCCCAAGCGCTGCTCGCCAATGCGTACCACCTCTATCTGCAGCCGGGTGCCGATATCGTCGACGAAGCCGGTGGCCTCGGAAAGTTCATGAACTGGCACGGGCCGACGTTCACCGACTCCGGGGGTTTCCAGGTACTGTCGCTCGGCGCCGGATTCAAGAAGACGCTGTCGATGGACGCCAACCGGGTCGAGGCAGACGATGTCATCGCCGAGGGCAAGGACCGCCTCGCGACCGTCGACGACGACGGAGTGACATTCAAGTCGCACCTCGACGGCTCGAAGCACCGCTTCACGCCGGAGGTGTCGATGCAGATCCAGCATCAGCTCGGCGCCGACATCATGTTCGCGTTCGATGAGCTGACGACGTTGATGAACACCAAGGACTACCAGATCCGGTCGCTGGCCCGGACCCAGGCGTGGGCCGAGCGTTGCGTCACCGAACACGAACGGCTCAACGCCGAACGCGCGCACAAGCCGCGTCAGGCGCTCTTCGGCGTGGTCCAGGGCGCGCAGCACGAGGATCTACGCCGCCAGGCCGCCCGCGGACTCACCCAGCTCGACTTCGACGGCTACGGGGTCGGCGGCGCGATCGAGAAAGAGAATCTCGGTACGATCGTGCGCTGGGTCAACGAGGAGCTGGAGGTCGACAAGCCCCGGCACCTTCTGGGTATCAGCGAGCCCGACGACCTGTTCACTGCTGTCGAGAACGGCTGCGACACGTTCGACTGTGTCAGCCCTTCGCGGGTCGCCCGCTCGTCGCGGATCTACACCATGACGGGCCGCCGCAACCTCAATGTCGCTGCTTCACGTCGCGACTTCGGCCCGATCGATCCCGAGTGCGACTGCTACACGTGCGCCAACTACTCCAAGGCGTACTTGCACCACCTGTTCAAGACCAAGGAGTACATCGCCGGGACGCTGTGCACGATCCACAACGAACGGTTCACCGTCCGTCTGGTCGACTCGATGCGCGATCACATCGAAGCCGGCACGTTCAACGACTTCCGCGACGACTTCCTGGCCCGCTTCTACGCCTGATGGTTAGGACGCCCAGTAGGTCGGCTCGCGTTCCTTCAAGATCCGAATCACAGCGACCGTGACGGGCATGAAGATCAGCTCCACGGCGCACTTGAACAAGAAGCCGACCACGAAGTAGTTGAGGAACTGTCCGCCGGTCGAGATGCCGATCGCCGATGCCGCGATCGCGCAGAAGATGAAGGTGTCGGCGGCCTCGCCCACACCGGTCGAGCCGGCCAGACGACGCCAGAGGCCCGGTTCGGCTGAACGGGCCTTCATCCGCACCAGCACGTACGAGTTGAGGAACTGCCCGACGAGATAGGCGATCATCGAGGCGGCGACGATCTGCACGCCCGACCACACGACGCTCTCGAACGCCTCCTGGTTCTCGTAGAAACTGGCGGCCGGCAACTGGATGGCCACCAAGAAGGTCGCGAATGCCAGCACCGCGGTGCCGAAACCGACGAGGATCGCTCGCCGCGCGGCCTGGAAGCCGTAGACCTCCGAGATCACGTCGCCCAGGATGTAGGCAAGCGGAAACAAGATCGCGCCACCGTCGGAGATGACCGGCCAGATCTGCACCGGACCGATCGAGAAGTCGCCCGAGCCGAACTCCGTGGCCTTGGTGGCGGCGATATTCGACACCACCAGAACCACACAGAACAACGCCAGGATGATGTCGAAGTACGACGAGCCGCGCGAGGCGTAGTGGATACCTCGCGGGGCACGAACAGGGGCAGCCGCAGAACTCATACGCCCCATCCTGCCAGTCACCCACCGCTCTGGGAGAATCAACACATGAGTGACCAGCTGCCCCACCGCACTGACGTGCTCGTCGTCGGAGCCGGCCCCGCTGGCGCAGCGGCCGCCGCATGGACGTCCCGCCTGGGGCTGGACACGATCGTGGCCGACGCTGCGACGTTCCCGCGCGACAAGACATGCGGCGACGGACTCACGCCACGCGCAATCGCCGAGCTCGAGCGGCTCGGTCTCGGCGACTGGGTACGAAGTCACGGCACCAACCGCGGTCTGCGTGCGGCGGGCTTCGGTCAGGAGCTGCTGCTCCCCTGGCCCGGCGGCTCGCTGCCCGACTACGGTTCGGCTGTCCCGCGCACCGAACTCGACGACAAACTCTTCCGCGTCGCCGTCGACTCCGGCGCGACTCCGCTCGAAGGCGCCCGCGCCGTCGATGCAATCCGCGACGAGACCGGCAAGGTCACCGGGGTCAAATTCGTTCTCGGCAAGGCACGCGTGCCCCACACGGTGTCATGCGATCGGCTGATCGTGGCCGACGGCGTGCGGTCACCGCTCGGACGCAAACTCGGACGCGAATGGCACCGCGATACCGCCTACGGCGTCGCAGGTCGCTCCTACGTCAAGTCGACCCGCAGCGATGATCCGTGGATCTCCTCGCATCTTGAGCTTCGCGGTGAAGATGATGAACTTCTACCGGGTTACGGCTGGATCTTCCCGCTGTCCGACGGTGAGGTGAACTTGGGCGTCGGTGCACTGGCGACCGCCAAGCGTCCAGCTGAGCTGCAGATCAGGCCGCTGATGGAGTACTACGCCACACTGCGCCGCGAAGAGTGGGATCTCAGCGGGGAGCTGCGTATTCCCACCAGCGCCTTGTTGCCGATGGGCGGGGCCGTCTCGGGTGTCGCCGGACCCAACTGGGCCCTGATCGGGGACGCCGCCGGATGCGTCAACCCACTCAACGGCGAAGGCATCGACTACGGCATGGAAACCGGCCGCGAAATCGCCGAACTCATGCGCTCGCACCGGGATCTGTCGAGCGCCTGGCCCGCACTCCTCACGAGCCACTATGGCGAGGCGTTCTCCATCGCCCGCCGGCTGGCCGGACTCATCACGGTTCCGCGGCTGCTGCCGACGGCCGGACCCATCGGCATGCGGTCGCACACCCTCATGACATTCGCCCTGCGAGTCATGGGCAATTTCGTCACCGACGAGGACCGCGACTTCACCGCGCGGTTGTGGCGGTGGGCCGGACGTCAATCGGTTAGGCTCGACGACCGGCCACCGTTCACGTCCTGACACGTTCACACAAGCCAAAGGCCCGACCGAAGTCGGGCCTTTGACGGTGCAACGGTTGCTTAGGCAGCCGGCGGCGCGGGCGGGTTGTTATTGCCCTTGTTGATCTCCGGGATCTTCTCGCCGGATTCCTTGAACGACAGCGCGGTGAAGACAGTCAACGCGATTGCTGCGATGAACAGCACCCAGCCGGACCAACCAACACCGGCTCCGTCACCTGCGGTCAGTGCACGAAGAATGACGAGGAACGTGCCCAAGCCGGACAGGGCCAGCGCAATCAGGTTCCACGGCACACCGGCCGGCAACTGATCCTTGGCGAAGGCCTTCACAGCGACGACCGCCGTACCAGCGAGAATCAGCAACATGCCGAGAGTCGCATAACTGGTCCAAGCATTCGTGCCCACAGTCACCGACATGTAGCTCGCCGATACGTAACGCTCGAAAAACGAGAACAGCAGTGCGAGCACACCCGCAATGAGTGCGCCTTGTTCGAACTTGCCCAAAGACTTTAAGTCAACGGCCATGACAGTATTTCTCCCAACGATGAGTGATAACAACTGCAATCTAGTGCCGAAGGACCACCTAAGGTAGTCATTTCACGCTTGAACCGACCAGCGAGTCGCAATTGGCCGTTGTGGTATGGGCCGATATCTGATCTAGGACGGGCGTCAATCCGTGGACCGGATTGTCGGCCAGTTCGCACTCGCACGAGCGGGTCTACGGCACAATCGCGGTATGAACGCTGATGTCATCGTCGTGGGAGCCGGCCTTGCCGGGCTCGTTGCCACCGCAGAACTCGTCGAAGCCGGCAAGAAGGTCGTGCTGCTCGACCAAGAAGGTGAGCAAGGGATCGGGGGGCAGGCCTACTGGTCGTTCGGCGGCCTGTTCTTCGTCGATTCACCGCAACAGCGACGCATGGGTATCAAGGACTCGGTCGATCTTGCGATGCAGGATTGGATGGGCAGCGCCCAGTTCGACCGCACGGAGGACGCCTGGCCGAGGCGCTGGGCCGAGGCGTACGTCAACTTCGCCGCCGGCGAGAAACAGAGTTGGTTGAAGGAACGTGGACATAGCGTCTTCCCGGTGGTCGGCTGGGCCGAGCGCGGCGGCGGCCTTGCCGGCGGGCACGGAAATTCGGTCCCGCGCTTTCACATCACGTGGGGCACCGGACCGGCGCTAGTCGAACTGTTCGAACGGATCGTCCGCGAAGCTCATGCCCGCGGGCAGGTTGAATTCGCGTTCCGTCATCGGGTCGACGAGTTGATCGTCACGAACGGGGTTGTCACTGGCGTGACGGGCCAGGTGCTCGAACCGACGTCGGCGGACCGCGCGGCCCCGACATCACGCACGTCGATCGGAGAATTCTCGCTGACCGCGCAGGCCGTCATCGTGACGACCGGCGGTATCGGCGGCAACCACGACCTCGTCCGGGCGAACTGGCCCGAGCGGCTCGGCACTCCCCCTGAGCACATGATCTCCGGCGTCCCGCAGCACGTCGACGGCCGCATGCTCGGCATCGCCGAGAAGGCCGGTGCGAGTCATATCAACCGCGATCGCATGTGGCACTACGTCGAAGGAATCAAGAACTGGGATCCGATTTGGCCGATGCACGGCATCCGCATCCTTCCCGGCCCTTCGTCGCTGTGGCTCGACGGCGCCGGTCAGCGGTTGCCGGTACCCGGCCTGCCGGGCTTCGACACCCTCGGGACGCTCAAGCTGCTGCGGCAAAGCGGCCACGACCATTCCTGGTTCGTCCTGACCCAGGCGATCATCGAGAAGGAATTCGCGCTGTCGGGTCAGGAGCAGAACCCTGACCTGACCGGCAAGAGCATCAAAACCCTGCTCAAGGAGCGTCTGTCCAAGGGCGCCACGAGCCCGGTCGAGGCGTTCAAGTCCAAGGGCGAGGACTTCATCGTGGCCGACACACTTGACCAGCTGGTCGCCGGAATGAACGCGCTGACCCCCGATTCACCCGTCGACTTGGCGGTCGTGCGGCGCCAGATCGAGGAACGCGACCGAGAACTCGACAACGACTTCACCAAAGACCTCCAGATCGCGGCGCTGCGGCAGGCTCGTTCGTATCGCGGCGACAAACTCATCCGGGTAGCGAGCCCGCACAAGATCCTCGACCCCAAGAAGGGTCCGTTGATCGCCGTACGGCTGCACGTGCTGACCCGCAAGTCACTCGGCGGCCTGGAGACCAACCTCGACTCCCAAGTCATCGGCGCCGGCGGGGAACCGCTCGAAGGGCTGTACGCAGCAGGCGAGGTCGCCGGATTCGGCGGGGGCGGGGTCCACGGCTATAACAGCCTCGAAGGGACGTTCCTCGGTGGTTGCCTGTTCAGCGGCCGGGCCGCCGGAAGAGCAGCCGCCAAGAACGTCAGCTGACCGGCAATCCCCCGGACCCGCCCGAAGAAGCCGTACCTTGGATCACATGACTCTCGCACCTGTGTTGAAGCTCAATGACGGGCACCAGATTCCAGCCGTCGGATTCGGGACGTACAGCATCTCCGATCCGGCGCTCATCGCTGAGGCGATCGACTCGGGCTATCGCCTGATCGACACCGCCACCCGGTATGACAACGAGTCGGCGGTCGGTCAGGGCATTGCTCAGTCATCCGTGCCGCGCGATGAACTGTTCGTCACGACCAAGCTGCCAGGCCGGGCGCACGGTGCCGAGGGACCTCGGCGGGAGCTCGAAGCCTCACTCGAGCGACTGGGGCTCGACCGGGTCGACCTCTACCTGATCCACTGGCCGAATCCGAGCGCCGGCCTGTACGTCGATACCTGGCGGGCCTTGATCGAGCTGCGCGACGAGGGACTGACCACGTCGATCGGCGTATCCAACTTCCTGCCCGAGAACCTCGACGACATCGTCACCGAGACAGGCGTCGCCCCGGCGGTCAACCAGGTCGAGCTGCACCCGTTCTTCCCGCAGGCCGAACAGCGGGCGGCCGATGATGCGATCGACACCGTCACCCAGAGCTGGACGCCGATCGGACGCGGCACAGACCTGCTGGAGCACCCGGTGCTGACCGAGATCGGCACCAAGCACCGCAAGTCAGCAGCTCAGGTCGTGCTGCGTTGGCACACGCAGATCGGCGCGGCACCGATCCCCAAGTCGGCGACTCCTGAGCGTTTCAGGTCGAATCTCGACATCTTCGATTTCGAGCTCGACAGCGAGGACCTGCAATTGATCAGCGGCCTGCAGACAGGGCGCCGGATCGGCGGCGACCCCCGCCATCACGAAGAGTTCTGATCGCTCACGACAAGATCACCGCGGCAAGGTCACAGGCCGGAACCGCCGGACTGTAACGGAAGCCCTGCGCCTCGTCGCAGCCGCGTTCACGCAGATACGACTCCTGCTCAACCGTCTCGACGCCTTCGCCGACCACGACCATGCCCAGGGCGTGTGCCATCAAGATGATGGTGTTGACGATCGCGGCATCTGTCGAATCGACGACGACGTCGCTGATGAACGATCTATCGATCTTGATCTTGTCGATCGGGAAACGGGTCAGATAGGCCAGGCTCGAAAAGCCCGTTCCGAAGTCATCGATGACGATGCCGACGCCGAGCGAACGGACGGTCTGGATCACGTCGACGACCTCGCGCGGATCGTCCATGAAGACGCCCTCGGTGATCTCGAGTTCGAGCCGTTCGGCCGGCAAGCCGGAGTCGTCCAGCGCCCCGCGAAGCACACGCAGCCACTTGTGATCGTGGAACTGGCGCGGCGAGACGTTGACGGCGAGCTTCAGCGGGAATCCCAGCTCGGCCGACATCTTGACGGTGTCGAGGCAGGCCTGCCGCAATACGAGTTCGCCCAACCGGATGATCAGCCCGTTGTCTTCGGCCACCGGGATGAACTTGTCGGGCGGCACGAACGTCCCGTCGCACTTCCTCCAGCGAGCCAAAGCCTCGACGCCGACGACGTCTCCGGTCTCCAGCGAAACCTGCATCTGGTAGAAAACCGAGATCTCATCGCGATCGAGCGCCCGCCTCAACGCGGCAGCGAGAGCCAGCTTGTCGTTGGACTCTTCGAGCATCGAATCCTCGAACCACCGGAACGAGTTCCTGGTCGCAGTCTTCGCTTGATACATCGCGGTATCGGCATGTTTGAGCAACGTCTCGGCATCGCGTCCGCCGAAGGGATACATCGCCAGGCCCATGCTGGCCGTCACGATGATCTCGTGCCCTGCGCACAGGACCGGCTCGGGAATCGCGTCCAGCACCGCTGTCACACGACGCTGGACCTGCGCCGGAGAGTCGGCCCCGACCAAGACGAGCACGAACTCATCACCGCCGAAACGGGCGACCAGGTCTGACGGACCGACGTGCTCGCGCAGCCGATCGGCCATCTTGATCAGCAGTTCATCGCCGACATAGTGGCCCAATGAGTCATTGACTCGTTTGAAGTGGTCGATGTCGATCAGCGCGACGGCCACTCCACGCCCCGTCCGCTGGGCGTTGAGAAGTTCTCCCTCGAGTCGCTCGGCCAATTTGATCCGATTCGGCAGATCGGTCAAGAAATCGTAGTGCGCCATATGACGGATCAGCGTCTCGGCCTCGCGACGCTGCGTGATGTCGTAGGCGACCGAGAGGAAGCCCGTGACCTCCCCCGTATCGCCGCGGATCAACGCTGTGGCCTCGTTGACGGGTATCACGGTGCCGTCCTTGCAGCGGTAATCGACCTCGCGCTGCTCGAGCGGTTCATGCGTGACGCTCCACAACGAAGGCGGGATCCCGATTCCGACCCGCAAGGAACCGATCGTCGATCCGATCAACTCGTCGTGCTCGAACTTGAGCAGGCGTTCTGCTGCCGGATTGGCCGTGACGATCGTCCCGTCCGGATCGGAGGCGATGATGCTGAACGGGAGGCTGTCGAGGATCGAGCGTCGGAGCCCGTCGGCCTGCCGCGCGTTTTCGACGGCCTGCGCCAAGATTCGCTCGGTGACATCGATGATCGAGGCCAGAACGTACGTCTTGCCACGGATCTGAATCGGGTTGAGACCGATCTCGATCGGAAACTCCCGCCCGCTCGCATGTCGGCCGAACAGTTCTCCTCCCGCCCCCATGGAACGCGTGTCCGGGCGATCGAAGAAGCCATCTCGAAAAGCCACATGAACGCCTCGGAAACGTTCCGGTATCAGGTCCTCGACGCGCATCTTCAGCAAGTCATGGCGACCGTGGCCGAACAACAGCTCGGTCTGGGTGTTGACGAGGGTGATCCGGCCGCGCTCGTCGACCATGACCATGGCGTTGGGCGTCGCTTCAATGATCTGACGCAAGACGGAACTGTCACGATCGGCATGGAACCAGGGCTCGGACACGTACGCCACCCTTTCGTCGTGCAGGAATCCTACGGCGCGACCAGCGACATGACCAGGCAACACCCCGATCGTGCTCCGTGGGACTAGATTGCCTGACATGACTGCTCTTGCGCTGATCTTCGCTGCAATCGCCTCCGCCCTGCACATCTTGTTCTTCAAGCTGGAGTCATTCAGCTGGCGCACGCCCAAGACCTGGAAGACCTTCGGACTGGAATCGCAAGAGGCCGCAGACACCACCGCGCCTATGGCCTACAACCAGGGCTTCTACAATCTGTTCCTGGCGATCGGCGCCGCAGTGGGTATCTGCCTCATCGCGTTCGGCGACCGCCACGACACCATCGGCTGGACGCTGATCATCTTCGCTTGCGGCAGCATGCTCGGCGCAGCGCTGGTACTGATCTCGACCGGCGCGTCCTATGCCCGGGCAGCGGCGATCCAAGGCGGTCCGGCCCTGATCGCCGTCGTGGCGAGCATCGTCGCCTCCAGGTGATTTTGTGACGTAGGGGCTCGTTACAGTGATGCCGTGCTTCGAATTGCGACCGTCAACGTCAATGGCATCCGTGCCGCCCACAACAAGACCAGAGGCCAGAGTTCGGGCTTGAGCGAGTGGCTCGCCGAACGTGAAGTCGATGTCGTCACGCTGCAAGAGGTCCGGGCACCCGACGAGATCGTGCGCGAGATCTTGTCGACGACCGGCTATCACGTCGTACACACCGAGGCCGCTGCCAAAGGACGCGCCGGGGTCGCGATCCTCAGCCGCGCCGAGCCCGTCGCGCACCGGGTCGGCAACGGCGATGACTACTTCGACGACTCAGGCCGGTGGATCGAGTCCGATATCGCGCTGCCGGACGGATCGACCCTGACGACGGTTTCGGCCTATGTCCACTCGGGCGAGGCCGGAACTCCTCGACAGGACGACAAGTACCGTTTCCTGGAGCAGATGGCCGTCCGCATGGCCGAGATTCGTGCGACCGGTGCCCACGCCGTCATCACGGGTGATCTCAACGTCGGGCACACCGAACGCGACATCAAGAACTGGAAGGCCAATCAGAAGAAGGCCGGCTTCCTTCCCGAAGAGCGCGCATACTTCGACCGCTATTTCGGCGAGCTCGGCTGGGTCGACGTCCACCGTGCGCTCGCCGGCGACGTCGACGGCCCCTACACGTGGTGGTCGATGCGCGGGCAGGCCTTCGACACCGATACCGGATGGCGGATCGACTACCAGATGGCGACTCCTGAGCTCGCTGCAACAGCCAAGTCCGCTGTCGTCGACCGCGCGGTGAGCTGGGCCGAACGCTGGTCCGATCACGCGCCCCTGGTCATCGACTACGACCTCTGACGATGCCGGCTGCTCTCGATCGCCGACTGGGACTCGTTGGTTCCACCGCGGTCGGGATCAGCGCCATGGTGGGCGCCGGACTCTTTGTGGTCTTCGGACCGGCGGCTGCCGCTGCAGGCTCCGGGCTGTTCCTCGCGCTCGGCCTCGCCGCCGCGGTCGCGGCCTGCAATGCGGTCTCGTCGGCGCGCCTTGCCATGGTGCACGCGGTGGCCGGCGGCACCTATGTCTATGGTCGCGAGCGTCTCGGACCGTTCTGGGGCCATCTCGCAGGCTGGGCCTTCATCGTCGGCAAGACCGCGTCGTGCGCCGCGATGGCGCTCGCGCTCGGTGCCTATCTGTGGCCCGAGCAACATCGGCTCGTAGCGGTCCTGGTGATTGCCGCCGTCACCGGCGTGAACCTGCTCGGCGTCGAGAAGTCCGCTTTGATCAGCATCGCGATCGTGGCGGTGGTGCTGACCGTCACTGTCCTTGCCATCTTCACGATGGGCTCGGCCGACAGCGGGCCGACCAGGTCCACTTCGATCCGTGCCGACGGAGTGTTCCAAGCGGCCGGAATGCTGTTCTTCGCGTTCGCGGGCTACGCACGTCTCACGACGCTCGGTGAGGAGGTCCGCGAGCCGACCCGGACGATTCCGCGCGCTATCGCGGCGGCCATGGTCCTCGTGGCCGCCTTGTATGCCGCGGCAGCGCTGGCTCTCGTCCACGTCATGGGCACCGCGGCTCTCGCCGAATCGACCCGGCCGTTCGTCGACGGGCTCGACTCCGCAGGCGCCCATGCCTTGACACCGTGGTTGATCGGCACTGCCGCCCTGGCCGCAGGTGGTGCGGTCCTGTCGCTGACGCTCGGAGTCTCGCGCACCGTGCTGGCCATGGCACGCGACCGGCATCTGCCACATCGGCTCGCGGCGATCAGCCCCCGCCGCCGGGTCCCCCATCTGGCCGAGATCGCCGTCGGCGTGACGATCAGCGCGTTGGTGCTGGCCGGCAACCTGGCGACGTCGATCGCCTTCTCGTCGTTCTGTGTCCTGATCTACTACGCCATCGCCAATGCCTCGGCGTACGGATTACGTCCTTCCTGGACGCATCGGGCCATCCCGGTCGTGGGACTGCTCGGCTGCCTCCTGCTGGCCGTGACCTTGCCGGCCGCAACCGTGGTCACCGGCGCCGGCGTCCTCGTCCTCGGCATGTTGTCGTATGTCCTTCGCCGCCCAGGACGCGCCAAGGGGGCACACACCCCCTGATGTGTGCCCCCGCGCATGGGACGGCGCGCGCCCCCCAGACGCGCACCTCCCGATTCGGATGAAGGTCTAGTTGAACTTGACCTTCATACCGGTGCCCTTCTCCTGCAGGACCCGGATCTTGACACCCTTGGCCGGCAGCTTGACTCCGTGGTTGGGGAGCTCAGCGAACCAGTACTTCTTGGTGTCGTCGAACAACGGCTTGGCGCCCTGGCCACGGATGTAACTGGGCTTGCCGTTGGTGTGGAGTGTCATCGAATCGGCCTTGTGCAGCGAGAACGGAGCGTCATACATCTGGATCCGTGCTCGCCACGGTGCGCCCGTGACGATATTGGTGATCGGCGCCGGATTGGCATCGATGATCAGATTGCGTCCCGTGCCGGGGTGAACGTTGGTGTTGTTGTCGTTCACTGACGTGTCCCAGTACGAGATCAGCAGGCCGTGCCCGTACTTGTAGTGCTCGGCATAGTCCGGCTTGGTGTTGAGGAAGCCGAAGTTGTACGGGCCGGTCTTGAGGTACTTGTCGTACGAGACGTACGACCGGTGACCTGCGATGTAGTAGTTGTCGAACAGCTCGTCGGTGGTCGCGCCGACGATCGAGAATCCGTCGAACGTCCACGTCGGTCCACCGGCTTCGGCGCCGTCTGACAACACCGTCTCGCTACCGGCCTTGACCGTCACGTCATCGACGAACAGACCAGCTTCTGACACCCCGCCGTCGGTCTTGTAGAAGAAGCGCAGCTTGATCTTCTGACCGTCGTAGGCACCGAGCGGGACGTTGAGGTCTGCCCAGGTGGCCTGCTCACCGTCGATCGCCGGGTTACCGGACGGATCATCGGCGATCGGAGTGCCATTGATCGTGCCGTCGAGCGACTGCCACGTGGAGCCGCCGTCGGTCGAAGCCTGAACGTAGGCATAGTCGTAACCGGCCTCGATCGCATACCGGACCTTGGCCGCCAGGACGGATCCGGTCTTGCCGGTGAGATCGACATCGGTCGTCATCGAGTTGGACAGGTCATCGGCCGATCCGGAGAAGAACTGCTTGGTGCCCGACGCCGGAGCGCCGTTGTCCTTCGAGACCGGCTTCTTGGGCAGAACCACGACCGCGGCTTGCGGCTTCTTGGAGTTGTACTCCTGTGGGCCGAGCTGGAGCGTCTTCTTCTGCTTGGCCGTGACGACCTCATAGTCGAGCCAACCGAGCTGGAGCTTGTTCCAGGCACCGAGGTCACCCGGACGGGTGCCGAGTGCTTCACCCTTGGCATTGAGCCTGCTCTGGGCCATCAGCGTCCAGTACTCGCTGTTGTTGTCACCCAGGTTGCTGGTGTCGTAGTCATCGGGAAGGCCGAGATCGTGGCCGTACTCATGCACGAAGACCGACAGTCCGCCGTTCTCGGGCTGGATCGTGTAGTCGCCGACCCAGACGCCGGTGTCACCGATGGCTGTACCACCGAGCTTGTTCTGCGGCGGACCCGTGATTCCGGCATCCGTGTTGAACGCGTACCAGCGATGCGACCAGATGGCGTCCTCACCCTGCTGCGGATCGCCGTCGGCCTCGTCACCGCCGGCGTGGACGATCTGGAAGTGATCGATGTAGCCGTCCGGCTCGTTGAAATCGCCGTCGCCGTCGAAGTCGTAGCGGTCGTACTTGTCGTACGAGGCGATGGTGCTCTTGATCTGGGCGTCGGTCTTACCGGCCGCCTTCTGATCTGCGACCCAGGCGGTGAGTGCGTCCTGGATCAGGTTCCACACGGTGCGGTAGGACTCATCTCGTCCGTAGCGCGCCTCGTTGTAGGGCACCTTGACCCAGTCCTGCACCTGTCCGTCGACGGTGTACCGACCCGAGGACTGCGTCTCGTAGTAGGTCTTGACCGATTCCTTGCCCTTGCCACTGGCGAAGTACATGTCCTGATAGTGCTTGCGGTTGTAGTCCGCCTGCCAGATCGTCGAGTTGTCCTTAGAGCGGTCGGGCTCGGGGATCTGGTTGCGGAGGGGGCCCTCGAAGGTCGTCGGACCGGGGACTTCAGGGTCGGTGTCCTGATCGGGGAAGTCGGGATGGCGCTGATTGCCGAATTCGGCCAAGATCACGAAGACCTTGTCGGCGCGCTCCTGCGCGAGCTCGACGTACTGGTCCTTCTGCTTCTTGCCGCGGATCGCGTTGCGCTGCTTGGCAGTCGCCTTCCGGTTGGCCAGTGCCGCGGCGTCCGCCGGACTGTAGCCCTTGCCCACCTTGACCACGGTGCTGCCAGAACGTTCCTGAGCGGTCGCATCGCCGTTGATCACCGAGGTCACCGCGGCCTCGCGCAGCGCACGACGCTTGGATTCCAGCGGATTCGGCAGATCGTCCTTACCCGTCTTGGACGGGTGATCTGCCGCATTCGTCGGCGGTGCCGGCTCGGCACTGCCGGGTGACGCGTACGCCAGACCCAGCGCGGATACGAGTGTGAGGCCGATGAGCCCCGAGGACACACGTTTCACTGTTCCCCCTACTGATTGCTTCGGTTGACGGTGGGGTGATCACCTCACCGCGTCTTTCAATCCATCCCTCGTGGGGCGTAGATCACACAACGTTGCCAACTTAGGTAAATCTCAGTAAGAACAACAGTCTTGACTTTGGCCAGAAAGAACTATAGAGATCTAGTCACTTCGAACTAGGCGCCTAGACACATGACCTAGGTCCGGGACTATCATCTGTCTATGGTTTTTTTCCGGCAACGCTTCGCCCGGGCCTCGTTGGTCGCTGCCATCATGTGGTCCATGACGCTGGCTCCGGCCGCCGCCGTGTCGGAATCGACGTATGAGAAGCAGGTCGTCGACCGCACCAACACCCATCGCGTCAAGAACGACAAGGTCAAGGTCAAGGCCCACTCTTGCGTCGACCGGTGGGCCGAGGGCCAGGCCCGCTGGATGGCCAAGACCGGCAAGTTCAGGCACCAGAGCGGACGGCTCAAGAAGATCCTGAAGGACTGCAAGCTCACCGGCGTCTCGGAGAACATCGCCTACGGGTTCTCATCAGGCAACAAGACTGTCGACGCCTGGATGAAATCGTCTGGTCATCGCAAGAACATCCTGGCCGGCAAGATGCGCTACATCGGCGCCGGAGCGGTCAAGGATTCGGACGGCGTCTGGTGGTCGGCCCAGGTGTTCGGCACCAAGAAGTAGCCCAGCGACGCACGCAGGAGTTCATCCAGATTTAGCATTCCACGTGCTGTACACCTCCCCAAAATGCGTGGTTTTACCCTAGGGTTGCTTGCAGTTGCACGACGTTGGGCCGTACGAATGAATGAGTTTGCCTCTCGAGGTGTCTAGTTCTTCTCGAAGGTTGGATGTACGTCGCGACCGCCACTCGCGAAAGGCGTGGGTGGCATCTCGCCAATGAGGAGTAGGACATGGCAACAGGGACCGTCAAGTGGTTCAACGCTGACAAGGGCTTTGGATTCATCGCCCCTGACGACGGCAGCGAGGATGTGTTCGCGCACTTCTCCGCCATTCAGACGAGCGGCTACCGTTCGCTGAACGAGAACCAGAAGGTCGAGTTCGACGTTGAGCAGGGACAGAAGGGCCTCCAGGCCGCGAACATCCGTCCTGTCTGATCAAGCCCACTGCTTGAACTCACGAAAAGACCCTGGAGCCGATGCTCCAGGGTCTTTTTCATATCGTCACGCGAAGAATCCGATCATCGCCGTCCTTGATGTCGCCTCGACCGTCGGTATTGCTGGTCGCCACCCACAGTGCGCCATCTGGGGCCACCGCAACGCTGCGGATACGGCCGTACTCTCCGCCGAAGTGTGCCACCGGCTTGCCCGCACTCGCGGCGTCGAGTGGGACGGCGAACAGGCACTCGCCCTGCAACGCGCCGATGAAGGCCGTCGATCCGGCGATCGCGATTCCGGCCGGCGAGCACTCGTCGGTCGGCCATGTCACGAGCGGGTTGACGAAGTCACCGCCGCCTTTGCCCTCTACGGCCGGCCAGCCGTAGTTGCCGCCCCGCTTGATCAGGTTGAGCTCGTCGGCGGACCGGTCCCCGAACTCGGCAGCCCACAGACGACCGTCGGCATCGAACGCGAGACCTTCGATATTGCGGTGACCATATGACCAGGTGCGATTGCCGAACGGGTTGTCGGCCTTCGCCTTGCCATCGCGGTCGATACGCAAGACCTTGCCCGCGAGCGAATCGCGGTCCTGGGCGAGGTCGGCGTCGCCGGCATCGCCGGTAGAGACGTACAGCGCTCCGTCAGGGGCGAACAGCAGCCGGCCACCATGATGGCGTGACCCGACCGGAATGCCCGTCAGAATCGGCGTGGATTCGCCCAATGAACCGTCACCGAGGCTCATCCGTACGATGCGGTCGTCCTGGTCGGTCGTGACGTACGCGTACAGAGTGCTCGGGTCGTCGGGCGCCAGCGCGATCCCCAACAGACCTCCTTCGCCCCTTGGAGAACCGGTCGATCCCGAGACCGATCCCAGCTCGGTGATTCGACCGTCCGTCGCTATCTGGACGATGCTGCCGTCGTCCCGCTGTGAGATCAGAGCGCTCCCATCGGGCAGGAATGCGATACCCCAGGGAACGTTGAGCCCCGTCGCGATCGTGCCGGCCACTCGCGGTGTTCCGGCGCGTGCCGGGGGCGAGGACGACTGGTCGGTCGGCGTCGGCGCGTCCTTGGTCGGCGTCGGTGCGACCGGCGGCTCGTCACTGCCGGACCTGCAACCGAGCAGCGTCGCGGCACCGACTACGGCAAATCCCGTCAACAGCGTTCGACGTTCCATAGCTCGATCATGCCCGCTGAGGTCAACTTCTGCCCTGTCACGGCGGGGACCCTCGGCGTACGCCCGCCTCGTGCCGAGCGTGCGCCGAGGGGCGCCTTGGCACCCGCCGCGAGCCACCGAAGTGGCCAGGACTCCCTCCCTGCGATCGGGTGCGTCTCCAGTGTGACGCAGATCAGGCGAGTGCGCTGCGCATCTGGCTGAGCCGCAGCCGGTAGTCCGCGACGGGCAGGTCGTCGACATTGAGCGGCGGATTGATCTCAGCGATGACGAACTGTGCGAGGTCGCGAAGCTCGGTGACATCGTCGCTTGGCCAGACCGTCACGCTCAAATGCTCGGTCATCCACTCGGTGAGTCGGGGATCGTCCAATGACTTCATCTGCAGGTGTTGCTGCAAGATCGTCGCCAATGCCATGCGGAACGTCGATGCGCGTGCCCGGCCACGCAACTGCACCGTCTCGATCTGATCGCGAAGACTGCGGACCGGCTCGACACCGATACTCAGCCCAGAGGCACCAGCCTGACCGACAAACAACACGCCCGGACGTATCGGGAGACGCAGACAGCGATTCAACGTCCGTGCGCCGATCGGATCGACGCACCACCCATAGAGTCCAGCCGATTCCGGCGCCATATCGAGCTCGGAGAGCTGGAGCTGGTTTTCCGGGTCGGCCAGGTGTCGGGCAATCGCGACGGCCGGACGGATCGGCGTCACCTCTGCGATGTCGTGATGTGCTTGCGCCGACTCATGGCGGCGGACGACCGGAAGCTCCAGATTGCCGGACGACACCACTGCACCTGACTCTTGGAGATCGGCGAACAGCGGGCCGATGAACGCATCGGGCGCATCGACGCGAATCGACAGACCGTCCAGCGATCCGACCAGCGATTCCAGTCGAGCGACAACCCAGGTGGCCCACGCCACCCGGTACTCCGGCATCATGTCGGCGAGCGTGCGCACGTCGGGCGTGATCCACTCATTGGGTGCCACGAGCCCGTGTTCGGCCGACAGCACGAACCATTGGTTGCCGGTCTTCTCGGCATCGGCGCGACTCAGCTGGAACTCGAACTCGCGAAACACCTCCTTGGCCGGCGCTGGAACGCTGACCCGGTCACCGAGGCTCCCGAGCAAGATGACGTCGAAGACGTGCGGCTCGCGTTCGCTGCACATGCCAAGAGGGTTGTCGGGCTCGGCAATCGTGTCCGCCGATGAGGTGACGCTCTCCGCGTCGTCCCTCACCGGCTCACTGCCTTTTCCCGGGGCCTCCTCGGCGGGCCGGGTGACCGCCTTGCCGAACATCTTGAGGCGGCTCGACGACGCCTGCGGGCCGTCGGGGTCTTCACCGCGTTGGTCTTTGGCTATCGGTTCGTACTGGCCCCGTGTCACGCGCCGAAATACCGGCGCTCGATGGGCGAACTGCACATGTTTGGCCCGACCTCCCTCGGTCAGACCAATCAGATGTGCTCGTATCGTGGCTTCGTTCACGTCCGGATAGTTGGACAAGAACCAGTCTCGGACATCCTCGTAGCGGAACGTCTCGGGCATCGCATCAGCACACTCGTGCATGATTTTCCACACTGGTCGGTCGTACTTCACGTCTTTCTCCCTCCCCCACATCTCGCTGTCGCGTAGCCCAGCGACGTGGGCGTCTATAAGACAAGAGGGCGATGCCGTCCACTTATGACGACGTTCGGGTCATGAAATTACGAAGAAGTCGCACTATGGGGAATGGTCGGTTGCGGTCCGCCGTTAGCACCTGTGTAACGACTTCTTCACGAGAGGCAACCATGAGCACCGTGACCCTGACCAAAGAGACCATCGACGAGGCCCTCGGCGCCGAGGGAATCACACTGATCGACTGGTGGGCGTCCTGGTGCGGACCGTGCCGGCAGTTCGCGCCCGTCTTCGAAGCGGCCAGTGAGACCCACTCCGACATCGTCTTCGCCAAGATCGACACCGAGGATCAGCAAGAGCTCGCAGCCGGTGCCCAGATCACGTCGATCCCCACGCTGATGGCATTTCGCGATGGCGTGCTGGTGTTCTCCCAGCCGGGTGCTGTTCCTGCCGCCGGCCTGGAACAGATCATCACGGCCGTGCGCGATCTCGACATGGACGAAGTGCACCGCAAGGTCGCCGAAGCAGAGGCCGCCGACGCGAACTGAGTCGCGCTACCTCTTCTCGCAGGCGATGCCGTCCTTGTCGCGGTCGCGGCTCTTGTTCGTCTTGTAGAGCGCAGCGCTGCGCTTGAAGTTCGTGACCGGTTTGCCCGACGTCTTGTCGCGCGCCCCGGGCTTGCCGACACCGTGCGGATAGTCCTTGTTGAGCTTGGCGCAGTTCTTGTACTTCTTGGCCGGCGCGGCATCGGCCGATGTCGCGACGGCGGCCGGTCCGAGAGCCAGCGAGACGCCGGCGATGGTCATGATGAGCTTTCGCATCACGAGGGAGTTCCTTTCAGGAGTGAACGCTCAGCATGGAACATTTCAGCGCAGCGCACTGCCTGTTCAGAACAAGATGACTCGAAAGGACCAGTCCTCTCCGACCGGTCAGGCCGTGATGAACGACCGCATGCCGATCGCACCCATATCGATCGTGTCGTTGAAGAACCGAATGTCCTCACCGTCTTCGAGCAGGCTCAGCGCGGCGACCATAGGACGGTAGTGATCGTCGGTCGGCACCGCGATCCGCGCTTCGGACCATGAGCCGTAGGGATCAAGCAGTTTGCCGACTTCACGGTTGCGCAGCGCTGCTGCGGTATCGGCATCGAACTGCTGAGCCCAGTCCCAAGCACTCCCGCCGTCCCATTTGACCCGGCCCAGAGCATGCACGATATTGCCGCTGCCGATGAACACGACTCCACGGCGGCGCATCGCCCGCAGCCGCCCGTAGAGCTCGAACAGCTTCGGCAACGGCATCGAGTAGTCGATACTGATCTGCAGGACCGGTACGTCCGGCGCGGGAGCCAGGTGCTTGAGCACGCTCCACGTGCCGTGGTCGAGGCCCCATTGTTTGTCGAGTTCGGCTTCGTACTCGACCAGCTGCCTCGCCAGGATCTTGGCGACGTCCTCATCGCCGAACGACTCATAGGTGACCCGGTAGAGCTCGTCGGGGAAGCCGCCGAAGTCGTAGATGATCGGATTCTTCGGCGCGTCGGTGATATGGGTCTGGCCAGGAGTGAGCCAATGCGCGCTCACCACGACGATGGCCTGGGCGGCGGGAAGTTCGTGTCCGAGTGCCTGCCAGGTGCGGGTGTACACATTGTCGGAGATCGCATTCATCGGCGTTCCGTGGCCGACGAACATGGCCGGCATGAGCTCACTCGGCGTGAGCCTGTTGTCGAGGTCTGAGATCGAGTAGCTGGCCATGTCACGTCCTGGCATTAGTAGTTGATAGTTCAACTATACAGGATGATCCGGAATGTGTTCAGCGGCGGAGCGCAGCCAGCGTGCCCGCGGTGAACGAATCGAATGTCACCCGGTCCGGCGACGCCGGACGTCGGCCGAGTCGTACCGCGACCACTCCCTCGCTGGGCACCACCGCGATGTACTGGTTGCCATAGCCGAAAGCCCAGTACGCGTCGCCTGGAACGTTGGGGGCGATGCGACCCTCATAGGGTGCTTTGTCGGTGGCGAATCCGGCCTGCCGCAGAACCTCGACAACACGGCCTTTCGCATTCGTCCACCACAACAGTCCGAACGCCGAGTTCAATGTCGACGACGGTGCCGTGGCTTGACGGACGTAGTCGGCCGACAACAGTCGCTCCCCCTTCCACGAGCCCTTGCTGAGCATCAGGTGGCCGACCCGCGCGAGATCCTGGCACGTCGACTCGACCCCTGAGAAGGTCAGCGCATTGCCTGCGGCGTCCCGTCCCCAGGTCGTGTTCTGCATGCCCAGCGGTTCGAGCAGGTGGCGCTTCGCCAAGGCGACGACGTCTTGTGACTCGTCGAGGTCGTCGAGCACCGCCTCCAGCGCCTGGATCGCGGTGTTGTCGTAGATCCAGGACCGACCCGGTGCCCTGTCCTGTGCGACATCGACTGCGTACGCCGACTTGTCCGGCTCGGCTCGGATCATGCGGCGATCCATCGCCTCGTCCCAATGACGGCCCGACGTCATCGAGAGGAGCGAGCGCAGGGTGACGGTTTCAGGGCCGTCGAGGTCCAATGCTCCCCTGTCGACAGCCATGCCGATCAGCAGCGAAGTCATCGACTTGGTGATCGAGTAGACCTTCTGCGGCCGATCGGGCCCGCCGCCGTTCCAATACGCCTCATGCACCAGCACGCCGTCCTTGATCACCGCGAGGCAGGTCGAACCGTCCTGCGCCAATGTCGCGTCGAGATCTGACCAGTCGCCGGCTCGAGAACGCGACCACTCCGCGCCCGGAAACACGTGGGGCGGTGTCGGAATCGGCGTGGCGGTCGTCGTCCTCGGCGCCGGAGTGGGCGCTTGTCCCGCTTCCCGTTCGCCACTGCACGCCGTGATCGCGAGCAGCGACAACGAGAGGATGACTGCCCGCATGCGCATACGTCGAGCCTGCCACACCCCGTACCCGACCTCACCGCCCGAAGATTGGATCGATGCGCGACAATGGAGGGATGCCCACCGCCATGGATCTGCGCCTGTTGCTGCGCCATCCTGTCGAGTTCGTGGCCGGCGAGACACCAGAGGAATCACGCTTCGTGTTTCACACCCCCGAAGGCGATCAATCGGCGACCGCCAATGAGGCGATCGGGCCACTCAGCCTGGGCATCCGGGTCATGTCCGCCGACCGTTCCGTCCGGGCATGGGCGACGCCGGCGATCCTTGCGTTACGCATCATGGCCCGCGGTGCACTCGGCTCCCCCGACCCCGGCGAACTGGCGCAACTGCAGAATGCCGGAGCGGCGATAGGTCCCAATCCGGGCGCCGGACAAGCCGCCGTCAACGCGTTCATGAAGGCTCTGGCGGTCGACGCCCCGGCTGCCGCGTCCACACCGCAGCGCACGACCTACGTCTCGCCTCGGGCCGCGTCGCAGCGCTCGCGTGAGACGACGTTCTCGTGGTCGTTGATCGTGTCGTTCCTCGAACATCCCACTGCCGATCAGGCCGCCGTCGTGCGGCTGCGGGTGCATCCACGCTCGGGTTCGTTCGCCGCATTCGATGCGAACGATCTGTTCAACGGCTCGGCACACCCCATGGCGCAGGACGCCCGGGAGCCGACAGCAGCGATGCTGCAGCGGCTGGGGCACCTGTGGCCGGCGGCGGCGACCCTGCGCGATGAGCACTCGCGCGGCGCTGTCACGGTCGGACCCGACGAACTGGCTCGTCTGGGCGATCGCAGCCTCGCACCGACACTGATGGCCAACCGGATCGAAGTGCGTTGGCCGCCCGAGCTCGTGCGGGAGCTCTCTACCTCGGCAGTCGTCCGTCGCCGCGAGACGCCGGGCTCGGATCGGCCGTCGGCCTTCACGCACGGCCAGCTGTTCTCATTCGATTGGCAGATCGCGCTCGGCAACGACGTCCTGTCGGCCAGCGAGCTCGAGCAGCTCGCCCAGTCGCAAAGCGGGCTGCTCCGGTTGCGCGACAAATGGGTCTTCGTCGACAAGGCCCGCATCAGCCAGGCCCTGGAACAGCGCACCCGCGACATCTCGCCGCTGGAAGCTCTGCGAGCCGCCGTCACCGGCGAACTCGAGATCGACGGCCGCCGTACCGAGGTCGACACCGTCGGGTGGCTCGAGGACGTCCGCCGCCGACTCTCCGTGCAGGACCGCGATATCAGCCCCGCTGCACAGCCCGATGACCTCGACGGTCACTTGCGTGACTACCAGCTGCAGGGACTGCAGTGGATGACGCAGTTGGTCGATCTCGGTCTCGGCGGAGTTCTCGCCGACGACATGGGACTCGGCAAGACCGTCATGTTGATCGCCCTGCACTTGCAGCGTGCTGTCGAGTCGACGGCGCCGACGCTCGTGATCTGCCCGGCGTCGGTTCTCGGGAACTGGGAACGCGAGATCCAACGGTTCGCACCCGGCGTCAACGTGCAGCGCTATCACGGCGCACGCCGTAACCTCGATGATGTCAAAGACGGCTTCCTGGTCACGACGTACGCGACGATGCGGGCCGATGCGATGATCCTGGCCGAGCATGAGCCCGGGTGGGGTCTGGTCGTGGCCGACGAAGCACAGAACATCAAGAATCCCCACGCCCGCACAGCACAGGCGATCCGCGAGATCCCCGCCACGGCCCGTCTCGCGCTGACCGGTACGCCTGTGGAGAACAATCTCTCGGAGCTGTGGGCGATCCTCGACTGGACCACGCCCGGACTCCTCGGCACGTACGAGCAGTATCGACGCACCTGGTCGCGTGACATCGAATCGCGTCGAGACACCGAGAAGGCGGCCGGACTGTCACAGCTGATCCGGCCGTTCGTACTGCGCCGACGCAAGTCCGATCCGGGTATCGCGCCTGAGCTGCCGCCCAAGATCGAGACGGATCACCGCATCAATCTGAGCCGTGAACAGGTCGGCCTGTACGAGGCTGTCGTCCGCAGCACCATGGCGCAGATCGAACAGGCCCAAGGAATCCAACGGCGAGGACTTGTCGTCAAGCTGCTGACCCAGCTCAAGCAGATCTGCAATCACCCCGCACAGTTCCTGCGCGAACCGGACGGCCGTCTGAACGGCCGCTCGGGCAAGCTCGGCGTGTTCGACGAGCTGGTCGAGGAAATCGTCGCCGAAGACGGCGCGACGCTGGTGTTCACCCAGTACGCCCAGATGGGACGCTTGCTGACCCGCCATCTGAACGACAAGAAGATCGGCAATCAGTTCCTGCACGGCGGCACCACCGTGCGCGGGCGCGAGAAGATGGTGCACTCGTTCCAGAGCGGCCAGCTCCCGGTGTTCGTCCTGTCGCTCAAGGCAGCAGGTGTGGGACTCAACCTGACCCGCGCCGATCACGTCATCCATTTCGACCGCTGGTGGAACCCCGCCGTCGAGGACCAGGCCACCGATCGCGCCCACCGCATCGGCCAGACCAAGAACGTCCAGGTCCACCGGCTGATCAGCGAAGGCACGATCGAGGAGTCGATCGCCGAACTCATCCGCGCCAAACGATCGCTGGCCGATGCTGTCGTCAATGGCGGCGAAGGCGCCCTGACCGAATTGTCCGATGCGGCGCTGGCCGAGCTGGTGCGGTTGCGCAAGTAGTCAGCGCAGGCACCGCTTGAGCTGTGACACCCGATAGAAGTGCGTACCGGTCGCCGAAGGTTTGCATGCCGACGAGAGCTTCGCGGGTTGCTCGTTGTAGCGCATCGTGACGAGAATCTCGCCGTCGGCGTTGCGGTAGGCGGCCCATTCGATGCTGCCCGCGAGCCGGCCGGCCACATATCCGCGCCAGGGATTGCGACCGTACGAGTACGGCGCACTCTTGCTGGCTCGACGGGTGCTGCCCGGCGCTTTGATCAACGCCGCGAACGGCATCGTGACTTCTCCGTGGGCGTGCCGGAACACTGCGGCCGTCTTGCCTCCGGCGATGCGTTTGTCGAGCTGGGCGAAGAAGCTGTCGAGAATCGGCTTGGCTTGGCGGTAGGACTTGTTCTCCCCTGTGACTCCAGGACCGAAACGGTAGAAGTTTCGAGCGTCCATGACCTCGGCCATGACGCGTGCATATCTGACCGGCATGTAGTCGGCGAACGTCACCGATGCGTCACCGCGCATACCCGGTGCGGTGCTGTAGAGCCGATAGATGTCGAGCGCCTTGTCGACCTGGTGGTCGAGGGTTTTGACATATGAAGGGCGGTAGAGCCGCAGGAGGATTCTCCGGGCCGCGGCTTTGACGCTTGAGCGACGCTTGACGGTCTCGATCGCGGCCTTGCCCCGTTTGGATGAGCCTTCTTCGATGAGGAAATCGCGGTCGACCTTGTTCGGTGCGAACTTGAGACCTGGCGCGGCCGCGGTCAGACCCGATCGCATCGCGCTGGCACTCTGCTTGGTGCGGTGGACCGGTGAGGTCATCATCGCGATGGTGTCGCCGCCGGCTGCTGAACCAGTCAGGAAATCACGGTAGTTCTGGCCTGTGCGTCGACCGATGCCTTTCCACTCGGTCTTGCCCACCTTGCTGAGGCGCCCGTAACCGATTTTCCGCTCGGCCTTCTGGAACGCACGTAGATCGTTGTCGAACTTCTTGCCCCGCGTCGTGAGGGCGCCCCGGCGGGATGCGCCTTTCCACACCTTGAGCACGCGCCTCTCCGCCACGGTGTCGGTCATCGAGCGTGCCCCGTGACGCGCGACGGTCTCGACGAAGAACAGCTCGTAGCCCGCCGGCGGCTTGAGCACCGACGTGGTAGCCGGATCTCCGTAGGGCGTCTGATTGGCGTAGAAGCCGACGTTGCTCACCAGATCGGCCTGGGCCGTCGAGCCGACCAGCCCGAGTGAGACCACGGCCACTGTGAGACCGGCCCACGTCTTGGATCGTCGCATCTGTCCACTCTAAGGTCCGGCTGGGCGATTGACGATTCATGGTTCGGCGAGGCCACCACGGATCAACCTCAGGCGGGGCCTCGTCGGTTCGATCGACGTGACCTGGGCTCGCGCGTCGGGGTCGTGTAGAGCGAGCGGACGGGAGATATCGTCCTCATCGCAAATACGAAGTAGGTGTCGGCGCACTCGGCGGGATGGATGAGTCATACAAGTCACGCTAGGTGCAGACTCTTCCCCCGTCCGATGCTTGTAGCAGCCCCTGTGGACGCGCTGGCCTCACGACGTCGTCCTGTGGACGGCACGAGTGTCTGCCGCATGTGTCAGGGTGTTGCCATGTCCTCTCGTCGTGTCGCCTTCTGGACTGCCGTCGCCCTGCTCGCGCTCACCGTCGCTCAACTGGCTGTCGGCGCTTTCGGCGGCTTCGACCAATACGACGGCAAAGGTTTCGGCTATCGTCTCGCGGTCTACCCCGCACTGATGTTGCTGGTTCCGGCGATCTGGTGGTGGAAGCACCCCACAGACCCCCTCGACTCGCTCCCGTGGGGCGCCTTCGCCCTCATCATGGCCCCGTTCTTCATCGACATCACCGGCAATACCTTCAACCTCTACGACACGATCGATCCCTGGGACAACATCAACCATTTCGCCAACTGGTTGTTGCTGCTGTGGGGCTGCGGCCTGCTCATCGCCCGCGCCGACGTGCGTCCCCGGTGGTTGCTGGTGTTCGGCATCACGGGTCTCGGTGCGATTCTCGCCGTCGGCTGGGAGCTCGGCGAGTGGTACACGTTCATCCGTCGTGGCACCGAACTCGACGGTGCATACGAGGACACCTTGAGCGATGAGTTGCTCGGGACCCTGGGTGCCTTCGTTGCGGCGCTGATCGTCGAACGCACAACCAGGCTCAGCAGCCGTCGCGCATGAGTCCGGGCTCGGCGCCCTTCGTGACCTCGACGAAGGTGACGGGCGAATCGCCCTTGATCTTGTCGACGGTCGGGTTGAACAGGAAGCCCAGCCACCCGCCGTTGTCCCGGTCGAAGACTCGGAGCCCCGACTGACCGTAACCGGCCTCGACCAACTGCTCGTCGGGATAGGCGGCCTGCACTTCGTCGTAGGTACTGCCCTTCCCGATCCCCTCGGCAGTCGTGGTCCCGGCCGCGCGAATGCCGATCGAGGTGATCTCACCGTTGCCGAGCGTATAGACATCGAAAGAGTCTGCGAACTTGTCCTTCCAGACAAGCGGAATTCCTGGACAGCCCTCCACAGGCGGTGGAGCGTCCGCGATGAAATATCCGGTCGCGAGTGCTTCAGACTTCGACATACCGGCTTTGACCGGGCCCACGGCACCTGGCACCACAACGAACTGGTCGGGCGAACTGGGAGCGTCTGAAGTCGGTTTCGGTTTCGGTTTCGGTGTCGGTGTCGGTGTCGCGATCGGCGTCACTTTCGGGGACGGCTCCTTGTCGGAGGTCAGCGCATTCGCGAGCACTCCGGTGCCGGCTCCCCCGGCCACGCTGATCGCCAGTACGAGACCTGCAAGCTGCTTGTTCATCATGGCAATTCTCCTGTCGAAGTGGGGCGTTCACTCAGTCAGATGCGTCGACACGTCAAAAAGTTGTCGATTGATCCGCCAATCTTCTACGCAGGTAGTCCCTGGCTGTGTGGATCCTCGCCTTCACCGTTCCCACGGGCGCTCCGGTGAGCACGGCTATCTCCGCGTACGGCAGCGTGCCCAGGTCACGCAATACGAATGCTTCCACCGCAGCCGGATGGTCTCGCGCAAGCAGTTCGAGTGCGTCGAGCAGATCGAGCCGGGTGCCTGCGATGACGCTGGTCGTGCGGGGGTCGGGCGTTTCACCGATCGCATCGGTCGTGGTGTCGCCGAACCGCTTCTTCATCGACCGGTAGGTCTGCAGCGCCTGATTCGAGGCGATGACCGTGATCCACCCTTGGAACGATCCTTTGCCCGTGAAGTCGTCCAGCCGGGTCGCGATCGTCAACAACGTCTCCTGGGCCGCTTCTTCCGCGTCCTGCCGGTACGGCAGGAACTTGGCGCAGCGTCGCAGGACCAGCGGTCGCGCGGCGGCAAGCAGATCCTCCATCGCATGCGGTCGTTCGGCGCGCGCGAGCGCTACCAGTTCGTCCCAGTTGGTCGTGTCCATGCTTCATACTGTCTGCTCATGAGACAGATCGGTCGATACCGGCTCGACGCGGTGCACGGTTCGGGGGCATTCGCGACGGTCTGGCGTGGCTTCGACACCGAACTGGAGATACCTGTCGCGGTCAAAGTGCTGGCCGAGAACTGGTCGCATCACGCCGATGTGCGGGAACGGTTCCTGGCCGAGGCCCGCCTGTTGAGGCGGATCTCGAGCGATCGGGTCGTGCGTGTGCACGATGTCGGAACGCACGCGGATCAGCCATTCTTCGTGATGGACTTCATCGAGGGCGGAACCCTGGCCGAGCGCGCCGACGGTTCACTCGACCCCGTTCACGCACTCGAACTGGCCGAGGACGCCGCCCGTGCCGTCGGTGTGTTGCACTCCGAGGGAGTCATCCACCGCGACATCAAACCGAGCAATCTGCTCGTCGCAGTCGATCCTGATGGCACCGAGCGGGTCCTGGTCACCGACCTCGGCAGCGCGAAGCGTCTGGCCGAGGCAAGCGGTATCACCGTCACGACCGGCACGCCGTCGTACATGGCCCCCGAACAGGCACTGGGACGCGCAATCGATGAACGATGCGATGTGTACGCCCTCGGCGTCGTCACGTATGTCCTGCTGACCGGACGGCTGCCGTTCGATGTCAGCGATCCCATGACCCTGCTGACCAGGACGACCAGTGATCGGCCCACGCGGATCGCACCCACGCGTCCGCTGCCCGCATCACTCGACCAGACCTCGCTCGACGTCCTGCTCAGCGGAGCGATGGCGCTCGACCCGCAGAACCGTCCGGCATCGGCTGTCGACCTGGCCGATGCCTTGGCCCACGTCGCTGCCGGCGGGGTGACCGATCAGGCAGCGACGGGCATCCGGGCAAAGATCCTCGTCCCCCTGGCCGCAGCAGCGTTCGCCGCGAGCGCCGTGGCCACCTGGCTCTTCCTGCGCTGATCGGTCAGAGGGCGTAGGGATAGGCGACGAACAGCACCGCTGCCAGCATCGCCCCGGCGAGGTAGATCATCGCCATGAACATCGAGCCGAACCGCAGACGAACCCGCGTGACGCTGCGCAGCGCGAGAGCCAGCGCCGCCAGGGGCATCAGGACCCAGGCGGTCCCCCAACCTGTGCCGAACACATCGTCCGGCCACTGCAGACCGCCGACCTCGACAAGCGCAGACACCGAGGCGACGTAGGCCGGGAACAGGATCGGCACCGAACCACGGAGCGCGGCGCCGACCGCGGTACGCAGTCCCGAACGCATCGAGGCATCGATGCGTCCGGGCGGAAGCGGCTCTCCGACAGCAGGTCCAGACAGGGACGGCAGGAACGTTCGACGACGCAGCAGCAAGAAGACAACCGCGAAGCCGACCGCCAGCATCCACCACCCGCCGGCACCTGCATCGCGCATCGCAGGCGGATGGAAGTCATACGGAACCAAGTCCATCGACAGCCACACGAGTCCTGGCACCAAAGCCACGATGAAGGCACTCAGCGCCAGGCCGACCGAGAACGTCTGGAGCTTGGTCCAACGAGTGACCGAGGGTCCGTGGCCCTGCGGCACCACAACCGCTGCCGTCGCCGGGCCCGCTGATCTGGCCGGCTGGTTCAGATCAAGGCCATCACCGACCTCCGCGAGGGCAGCCAGCATCTCTTGGACCGATGGGAAACGTTCGGTCGGCTCGACCGCCATCGCCCGGTGCACGACCGCGACCAAGGATGCGCTGACCTGGGGCGTGATATCGCGGGGATCAGGCCGGGGTTCGTGGCGGTGCGCCATGAGCTGCGTCGCCATCGTGCCCTGGAACGGCGGCACACCGGTCAAGCACTCGTAGAGAAGACATCCCACCGAATAGATGTCGCTGCGCTCGTCGGCCCGGCCGTCGAATTGCTCGGGCGCCATGTAGTGCGGGGTACCGGCGACAGTCGCGGTGGCATCCGATGCGGCACGGGCGATGCCGAAGTCGACGATCTTGACTCCCCCATCGGACGTCACGAGGACATTGGCAGGCTTGATGTCGAGGTGCAGAATGCCGGCCTCGTGACACGCCACCAAGCCTTCCAGTACGCCGCGGACCACGATGACCGATCGGAGACTGGGCCCCTGACGGTTCAGCAGATCGCGTAGCGACGTGCCCTCGACCAGCTCCATGACCAAGTGCGGCGTGATCTCGCCGTCCCCGTCGGGCATGTGGACCAGATCGTGCACCGTGACGACGTTGCGATGTGACACCCGCGCCAGTGTCGCGACCTCACGGGTGATGCGACGCATCGCACGCGGATCGTCGGCCACGAAGTGCGAGAACCTCTTGATGGCGACTTCGCGCTGCAATTGGCTGTCGCGGGCCCGGAACACCACCCCGTGGTTGCCGGCGCCGATGCGGCCCAACATCTCGAAGCGCTGACCGACCGGGACCGTGGTCGGTGGGGCCGGACGGTTCGCGGTCGAGGCCACGGGCGTCGTCGACAGGGGATCTCGCATCAGGCTGATCCTCCCGCTTCTCATCGGCACCGCTCTCACCTCGAAGGTACGTCTTCAGGGTCCATTGAACCTAGTGAGTGGTGACGCCGCGCAGGTGGACCGTCCCAGCGGTGTCCGACGACGCAACCAACCGCACTCCCGCCAGGGCGAGCACCGATCCAGGGTGCACCGGTGTCCAGTCATCGATGCGGTGCCCGTCAACTGTCGTCCCATTCGTGCTGCCGAGGTCTTTGACCTCCCAGATCGCGCCCTGCCGACGGATCGCCGCGTGGCGGTAGGAGACTTCAGGATTCTCGAACGGGACGGCACTCTCCGGCAGACGCCCCAATACGGCACCGGCGTTGCCGACCGTGAACGTCCGACCATCACGCTCCAACCGCAAGCCGGCAGCCACGTTCATGGTCGGTGCCGAATCGGCCAGATCCGGCACGAGCGCCGGGAAGCCCATCGTCGCTTCAGGGTCTGGCACCTGCTGATCGCCGACGACGTCCCAGCCCACTGACAATCGCTTGGCCTCGCGTGGAGCAGCCTCTGCACGACCGCTTCCCCGCGCAGGCGGCACCCAGCCCGACCGCAGACCGGGATCGACTTCGACTTTCACCGTGACGACCGGCGGGACGGCCCAGCCTGCTCGTTCCGCATGCTCGGCGTACAGCTTCGCGCCGTCCTCGCCGAGGCGTTCGAGGTCACCTTCGGGATCGAGTCGGTCCAGGTCCTCGGGTGCCACCCGCACGACCAGTTCGGAGAACGCCAGACGCTCACCGCTCGGCATCACGACATGTTGGCCCGTCAAGGCGCGAACGAACCGACGTCGCAACACCGCGGACGATCCGGTGGGGTACGACACCAGCTTGGCCGCGACCTCGGTAGCCGCCGCACGCTTGGAGTTCGTCCCGAAGATGCTTTGCGCGATCCGCAGCGCCACGAACACGACGGCGACAAAGAGCACGACGATCAACAGGTTGAAGGTCAAGGTGGAGAGAGTTCCGGGCATGACATCATCGTCAGGGTCAGCCGTGGCAGAAGTCGAGCTGCGGCGGAACACATTCCACGAAGGAGAATTGGTGCTGCACGTCACCTGGTCGGCCGGTGAAGCGCACTCCGGTGAGGCGACGCTCGCGGCCGGAGCGGTGTTCATGCTCGCGCGGCGGATGAACCTGCCAGAACAACAGCCCGTCGTGGCTCAGCAGATCGATGGATCGACCTACGTCTTCGTGAGGCTGCCGTACGTCAGCGATCCCGCATTGGTCATCACCGCGACGGACTCGAGTCCCGTGGTCCACCGTGGCCAACGTGCCAACGGTGCGGTCGTCGAGATCACCACCCCCACTGGCACGTCGACGACGCCGGCTCCCGGCCAGAAGCTGTCGCTGCCCCGCAGCGGGAGCCGCATCGAGCTGCGATACCCCGACCTGACGTTCGGCGCCGTCGTCACGTTCGACGCGCCCCCGGCTGTGGTTCCCGACTCCGGGACAGTCCAACTCGGCGTCGATTCCCTGCAGCATGACGACGCGTGGCTGGTCGCGGCGATCGCGGTGGCGCTGTCCCCGGAGAACGGTGTTGTCGCCCATGGCGATCTCAAGAACGCGTTCGCGCGGTGGCGCGGCACCGAGGTCCACAGCGATGGCGCGTTCGATCGCAATATCCTGCGTCCGGCGCTGACCGCACGTGGGCTCGAGATGCCTGGTCCCCGCATGAACAAGATCGTCTATCTCGTGGATCGGTGTCGCCGGACCGCGGAATTCCCCCAGCGCGTCCTGGACGACATCCGCGTCCGACTGGATGCCCAGCCCGGTTGATCTGCGACACGAATCAGCTGGAATCACGGACACCTCACCAAATCCCGGGTAAAACTGACAGAATCAGCTCATGCACCTGGATGGAATCAGCGACGAACTCGACGAGATCAGCGGGGTCCCCGACCGCGAGTACCGCATCCGCGAGTACCGCCGCAAGATCGCGGAGTTCGGGACCGGCCATCCTGAACGGGCCGAATATCTGACCTATCTCGCCGACGATCTGACCGCCAGGGGCGACCTGAAAGAGGCTCGTCAGGCGTACGAGGATGCGATCGCCGATGGCGGGAAGACCATCTTGAATCCGCGGAGCGGGCTGCTGACTGTCGCACTCGCCTCCGGCGACGAAGGCCGGATCAATGAGATGCTCGAGCTGCTGATGCACATGAGCCGCGCTGATGTGCTGGTTGTCGGCGACTACGCATGGATCGCGGAATCACTCGAAGAAGCCGGGCGGCTTCGCGAGGCTCTGCGTTGGTTCACGATCCCGCTGCGCGATATGCAGCCCGGCGACGTCGACAAGCTGCCCGTGGTGTGTCTCAACGGGCGCTACCGGGTACGCCGCGAACTCGGTATGCCCGTCGACGCCTACGACGATGCGCACAATATGTGGGTTCGGCTCGACAGCAGCTTCAACTGACCCGGCAGATCAGCCCACTTCGATCACGATCTTGCCGCGAGTGTGGCCTTTCTGGCTCAGTTCCCAGGCCTGTTGCGTATCGGCCAAGGCGAATGTCTCGGCTATCTCGACGGAGACCCGACCCGTGTCGATCAGCTCGGCCAGCGCGTCGAGGTCGGCGACATCAGGATGCACGAAGACATAGTGCCCGCCGATCTGCTTGACCTGCGGGTCGATGACCGAGGCGATCCGCCCGAATGAGGTGTCGGACAAGAGGTCGGGGCTGACGTCGAGATCACCGCCATTGAGGTCGAGGACGGCATCGACGCCCTCAGGAAACTGCGCGCGGACCCGGTCGACCAGACCCTCGCCGTAAGTGAACGGGAAGGCATCGAGACCGCGCAGATAGTCGTGATTGGCTTCAGATGCGGTGCCGAGGACCCGGACGCCATGCGCGCGGGCGATCTGAACCGCGAAAGAGCCAACTCCCCCGGAGGCACCATGGATCAGCACGGTCTCGCCGGTCTCGATGCGCAAATGGTGGATGAGTGCCTGGTATGCCGTGAGTCCGGCGAGCGGGACTGCGGCGGCCTCCGCGAAGCTCAAGCCGGCAGGCTTCTTCGTGACGGTCCGAATCGGCGCCGACACCTTCTCGGCGTATGTTCCCCCGTGCACTGCGTCCTTGCGGACGTATCCGAAGACTTCGTCGCCCGGTACCAGCGACGTGACGGCAGCGCCGACCGACTCGACGACACCGGCGACATCCCATCCGGGAGTGGCCGGAAAGAACGTGTCGAGATAGGGGTCCAGCCCGCCGGCCGCAACCTTCCAGTCGACGGGATTGACCGACGTCGCCTTGACCGCGACCTTGACCCAGTCAGGACCGATCTTGGGCTCTTCGACCTCACTGATCTCCAGCGGTGCGCCATGCGCGGCGTACGTGATGGCCTTCATGAGTTGTCCCGGTGCTGGCCGATCAGCTGTTCGGCGTGGTCGACATCGGCGAGCTCATCGATCGTCTCCTCAATATCGGGGCCGGTGCTGTAGACGACCTCATCGTGGGTGTCGATGTGCTCGTCCTTCAGCAGCGGGTGCATGCCACGCGGCACAGGATCCTGCTTGATACCGGCCTCGCGCAACACATCTTCGGCGCGGGCCGCGGCGTCCTTGACCCGCGGATCTTCCTTGACCTGATCGACCACCTGCAGGATCTGCTCATATCGCGCCCGCCCTGCCTTGGCACCGAGCACATACCCGCCGGCGAAGGCCGCGGCGAGTGTCAGCTTCTTGATGGGATGGTTGAAGATACGCATAGGCCATGTGTACCCCGCAGGTGGTGAGACAAGCAGGCCGTTGGGTCAGGCGCCCAGCAGTCCACGGATATCGTCTTGGCTCAATGTTCCGGCCAGGGCTGCTCCATCGTCGATGACCGCGTCGAACAATGCCGATTTACGGGCCTTGAGTTCCATGACCTTGTGCTCGATCGTGTCGGTGGAGACGAGTCGATAGACCATGACCGGGCGGGTCTGACCGATGCGGTGAGCCCGGTCGACGGCTTGGGCCTCGGTGGCCGGGTTCCACCAGGGATCGAGGACGTAGCAGTAGTCGGCCTCAGTCAGGTTGAGGCCGAAACCGCCGGCCTTGAGACTGATGACGAAGACCGGCCGCTCCCCCGACGTGAACGACTCGATCGCGGCGGTTCGATCGTTGGTGCGACCATCGAGGTAGGCGTAACCGATGCCCGCGTCGTCGAGTCGTGCCCTGACCCGTTGGAGATATCTGGTGAACTGGCTGAAGACGAGGACGCGGTGTCCCTCCGCGGTCACCTCCTGCAGATGCTCCATCAAAACGTCGATCTTGGCCGATCCGACATCGTCGTACTCCTCGTCGACCAAACCCGGGTCGAGGCTCAGCAATCTGAGCTTGGTCAGCGAGCGCAGCACTTCGAAACGATGATCGGATGAGTCGTCGGCCAACAGCCCCATGACCTTCTGCCGCTCGCGCTGCAGATGCGTCTGGTAGATGCGGGCATGTTTGGGGCTCAACGCGACCTCCAGCACCTGTTCGGTCTTGGGCGGCAGATCTGACGCCACCTCTTCCTTGGTCCGGCGACGCATCAGAGGACGGACCCGGCGTTGCAGCAGAGCCAGTTTGTCCTTGCCGTGCCCGGCCTCGATGGGCCGCTGATAGCTCTCGGCGAACCGTTGCGGATCTGGATAGAGACCGGGCGCGACGATCGACAGCATCGCCCACAGGTCCATCAGTGAGTTCTCCAACGGCGTGCCGGTGATCGCGAGCTTGAACCGTGCGTCGAGACGACGAGCACACTGATACGTCTTGCCCTGATGGTTCTTGACGAACTGGGCCTCGTCGAGCAGGAGCCCTGCCCACGGCCGCTCGGCGTAGGCATCGTTTTCGAGGCGGAACAGGGCATACGAGGTGACGACGAGGTCGGCCCCTTCCACGACGTCGGCCAGCTCGGTACGCCGTCGAGCCTTGGTCTGTGAGATCGTCGCGACGTTGAGCCCGGGAGTGAACCTCTCGGCCTCACGTGCCCAGTTGCTGACCACACTGGTGGGAGCGACAACCAGGAACGGGCCACTGCCCTGCTCTACCTGTCGAGCGATCATCGCCAGCGCCTGGACGGTCTTGCCCAGGCCCATGTCGTCGGCAAGGATTCCACCGAGTCCATGGTCGGCAAGGAAGTTCAGCCAGGCATAGCCATCGCGCTGGTAGGGACGCAGTTCGGCCCGCAGTCCTGCTGGGAGATCGGGCACCGGAATCTCATCGATCGACGTGAGTGCGCCGATCGACTCCTTCCATGTGCTCGACTGACGCTCGACGACGCCGAGGGCCACGAGCTCCTCCCAGATGCCTGCGTGGAATCGATTGATCCGCAGTCGATCGCTGCGGCGATCGGTGAGCAGTCGCGCTTCGTGGATCAGCTCCCGAAGCTGGAGCAGTTCGGGGCGGTCGATCGACAGGTAGGTGCCGCTGAGCAGGACGAGATGGGTCTCGCCGGCTGCAAGTGCCGCGAACAGCGGCCCGAAGTGGACCTTCTCCCCCTCGATCGTGACAGTGACGGCAAGGTCGTACCAATCACTCTTCGGATCCTTGCCGTCTTCGAGCGAGATGTGGACAACCGGCGCGACATCGGCCAGACGGTAGCTGGGTCGTTCGCCGGTCACGATGACTTCGACACCGGCTGCTGTGAGCTGGGGAACGACATCCTCGCTGAACACCACAGCGGGATATCCCTCGAAGCGCGCGAACGGAGCCACCTGGACCGAACCCGCATCGCCCGTCGTGGTCGGCACCCCGGTCGGCGGAACGAAAGCGGTGACCAAGTCGAACTCGGCCATGGAATCACGGAAAGTGTCGCGACTCGGGCCCCATGGCGTATGGATCGTCTCACCGTCGATCTCGTACGCGAAGCCCCACTGCACCTCCAATGAGAGACCCACGTAGTTCACTGTGATCGACAAACGCGGAAGCGCGATCGTCGGCACTTCGACCCGCGGGTCGACACTCACCGAGCCGAGTGCCCGGTCAAGGCGGGGGTAGAACTCGCGCAGGAACTCCCCCGCGTCCGCCTCAGGCACCCGGACGCCATATCGGTGACGCACCAGCGCACTCAGGGACTGCTCGGGCGGCTCATCGAAGCGAGCCAGCCACACGTGTGTGGGGTGGTCGTCGTCCCAGCCGACGATCCCGTGGACAGGCTGCCCGATCAGCTTGATCCGATCGTGCGTCCGCGCCTCGGCGATCGCTTCGTCGGACAATTTCGCCGATACGAGAAGACCGCCATCGTCGTGGGGGCTGATGTCCAAGCCGACCACCACCGGGGAGCTGACGACGGTCACTTCGGCGCCGCTCGGGCCAAGCAGCGTCACACCGGCGTCGGCCAGCAGGGCGAAGACCCGCCATGCGTCGCGGGTGAGGCCACCGAGATCGATGGTGCCGTCGGAGCGTTTCGAGTGCGAATAGTGCGTGCGCACCGCGACCTCGAGCTCTGCCAGCGCATTGACCTGCGCAGACCCCCCGCCGAAGCCGCCCGCCGACGCTGCCACGTCGGACCAACTCGCGCCGGTCTTGATCCACCGCCCTTTGACCCCGCGTTTGAAGGGTCGGGCGGTGAGGAGCGCCTCATCGCGGTAATAGGCCGGCGTCAGGTCGATCTGAAGCGCCCACGCCGTCTGTTTCTGCACTCGGTTGCCGCCGACCAGCGGAGAGAGTGCCGAGCGCCAGGAAGGCTCGGACGGCTGCGCCTGCACGCGTTCCCATGACGGATGGGTCACGACATTCGACTCAGAAGTCTCATGGCGTCTGCGCATCGCAAAGATCAGCGCCACCGCATGTTTACAGTTGAAGCCGACTGGGCAGGTGCATGTGGCGACGATGTGCCAGCCTCCGGTGCGGGTCTCGATCAGCTGGACCGTCGTCGCGTAGGTCTGCTCGCCAGTACCCCGTACCGAGGCACTCGCGGCCGCCCGATCGGGGTCGTTACTGAGGACTGTGACTCGTCCGGCATTGGCGTATGCCTTGCCGCGGGTCATCGAGCCGGAGTCGAAGGCGCGACGCAGCTCCGCATCGGTGAGGGAACTGATTGATTGCGTCACCTTCGTGAGGTTAGTCGGCGGCTCGGACAAGCTTCGTTCAGGCGACTTCCGCCTGCTCGACGAACGCGATCTTCGGCGCCAGGGCGAGGGCGACCGCGGCCAGCAAGGCGGCACCCGCGCACACGCCCCACACCACGAGATAGCCCGACAAGGGGGCGTTGGTCGACTCCTCGCCGAGCTTGTCGATCGAACCGGTCGAGGCCAATGCGATCGCGAAGACCGACGACGCGATCGCGCCTCCGATGACCTTGGTTCCATTCGTCATCCCGGTCGCGATACCCGTGCGTTCCGGTGGCGCTGCCGCGGCGGCTGCCGCAGGTAGCGATGCCACAAGGGCTCCCGACCCGATACCGGCGATCGCCATGTTCACGACCGCCTGCAGAGTCGTGTCATGGAAAGGCAGCCAGAGGGCGTAGCCTCCGGCGACGAGCAGGCACGCCAGGATCAACGTTCGGCGGACACCCAGCAACCGGGTCGTCAAGGGCAGCGTGAACGCACCGATCGCAAGCGTGATGACATACACGCCGATCAGCGTCGAGACGAAACCGGAATCGGCACCGAGGCCGTACCCGCGCACGTCCGGATCTGCTTGCGCGAACGTCGACAGCGGGATCTGACCGCCGAGCACCGGGATGCCGAACAAGAACGCCGTCAGTTGGATCGGCCATTGGCGCGGGCTCGCGAGCAGGACCACGTCGACGATCGGATCGGCAACCGTCCTCTCGTAGCGGATGAACGGCACGAGGACCAGGACTCCGAGGAGCATCACGAGCCAGGCACGTACGCTGCCGGCGCCGTCGAGTCGCACCAGCACGAGACCGGCCATCACGAGACCGAGCGCCACGGTGATGAGCCCGAGGCCACCCCAGTCGATGCCGCCCGAGGACTCCCCCGGTGTGTCCTCGATCCCGAAACAGATCAGGACCAGCACGAGCGTCACGACAACTGCCGGAACCGCGAGCACGATCGTCATGTCGAGACCGTCGACGATCGCGCCGCTGGTCAGGGCTCCGGCGATGACTGCGAGCTCCAGGGCGCCCACCAACACCGCCGCACCACGACGGGTCAGCAGCGATTGGCGTCCCGAATCGCGGGTGCGCCGATGGATGATCGCGATCTCCAACGGCAACCAGATCACCGCCGCGCCCTGCAAGGCCCAGCCGATCAGAAATGTCGTGAACGAAGGGGCCACGACCGTGACCCACGAGCCGATCGCCGTGACAGCCGTGGCACCTACCAGCACCTTTTTGTGTCCGACCAGATCGCCGAGCCTGGCGAGCAACGGGATCGCGAGTGCTGAGACGATCAGCTGCGCTGCCTCGAACCAGTTGATATCCCCCTCGGAGATGTCGAGGTGTTCGGCGATCTGCGGGTAGATCGGCGTGTAGTAGCCCTGCAGGACCCCGCTGGCGATTTCCACCGCCACGAGAAATCCGACGATCGCCGCCAGGCTCTTGACCGCAGCCCCACCGGTTGAGCCTGTCGAAACCGTCATGCGGGCAGCCTCTCGATCAGCCGGCGGTACCAGCGGACGCCGTCGAGAAACGCGTCGACTCCCAGGTGCTCGTCGTAGGAATGGATCGACTCCCGCTGCGCCTTGGTCATCCGGAAGGGGGCGAATCGGTAGACGCGAGGACAGATCGCGGTGAAGAAGCGCGAATCCGTGGCGGCCATCATGACGTAGGGCGAGGGCACCGCGTCGGGGAAGATCTCGGTGATCGTGCTTTCGAGGAGTTCGAATGCCTCATCCATCGGCGAGATCGGACTGGGTTCGTTCTGCTCGACGACATCGATATGCACCTGATCGTCGTTGACCGCCTTGCGGACGTGTTCCAGAACCCCGGCAACGGTGTCGCCGACCATGATGCGGATGTTGACGCCGGCCTTGGCCGTCGAGGCGATGACGTTGAGCGCGGGTGAGCCCGACAGCGTAGTGATCGCGAACGTCGTGCGGGTCATGGCTGCTGGTTCTGGCCCCGCCGCGATCAACGCCCGGGTCAGCAGCGGCTTGACCCGATCGGCCTTGGCCATCAAGGGACGCAACGGCCGTGGGGCGTGCTTGCCCATGCGGCGCAGCAGCTCCATGGTCGGAGCCGGAATACTGGCCGACATCGGCGAACGGTCGATGCGGGTGATGGCCCGGGCGATACGGGCCGTAGGGCCCATTTTGGCCGGCGTCGAGGCGTGTCCGCCGCGTCCTTCGACCCGAAGTTCGATCGATGTCACGCCTTTCTCGGTCAGTCCGATCACGCCGATCGGAGCGGCCACGCCCGGGAAGGCTTCGCTCGCGATCGCGCCGCCCTCGTCGATCACGAACCACGGCTGGACGCTGCGGCGTCTGAGTTCCTCGACCGCCAAGGTCGCTGCGCTGCCTGAGACCTCCTCATTGCAGCCGAACGAGAGCCAGATGTCCTGGGCAGGGACGAAGCCGTCGTGGAGCAGCCTCTCGACCGCCGCACAGATGCCGACGAGGCTGCCCTTGTCGTCGAGCGTCCCGCGGCCCCACATGGTTCCGTCGACGATCTTGCCGCTGAACGGCGGGTACTGCCAGGTTCCCTCAACCGGTACGACGTCCAGATGCGCCATCAGCACGACTGGGCGCGCGGAACTTGTACCAACCCAATGGAACAGCAGTCCGTGGGTGTCGATCCGGGTCGATTCGAGGTGCTCGTGCAGCAGTGGGAAGCGTTTGTCCAATTCCTGGAGCGCTTGATCGAACACCGCGGTATCGATCTTGTCGGGGTCGCGATCGCTGACCGTCGGGATCCGTACCAGCGCCTGTAGGGCCTCGACAGCCGCATCGTCATCCATGCGCACGACATTACGTCCGCACGAGGTCAGAATGCGTTCACACCGCCACCGCCACACCGGGATATGCATCCAGGCCAGGCCGCCAACTTGGCGAATCGCCCCTCACGAATGATTTTTTCCCGCACACTGAGCGAATGCTGGCCGTCGGACGGCATGCACGCTCCCACTGACTCGAAGGAACCTTCGATGGCTGCCACGTCACTGCTCGGATTCGGATTCAATATCTTCGGACGCACCGATCTCGCCTCCGGAACGACACTGCCGATCGTCAAGACCAGCGTGAATCAAGATGACGACAACATCGTCACGAGTCCGGGCGACGAAGCCACGGCAATCACGAGCTCGACCTTCACCTCGCGCCAGCAGGTCACTGAGCACTTCGCTGCGGAAGCGTCCCTCTCGTATTCCGGGCTCGTCTTCTCCGGAGAGTTCTCTGCCAAGTACCAGTCCGAGAGCGCATCGGACGTACAGACGGCCTACGGAATGTACGAGGTTGTTCGCCCCACACAGATCACCAAGCTGGCCAACACTGACCGCAACGTGCTGTCGGAGTCATTCGGGTTGTCGACCGATGTGCTCAACCTGCCGACGAAGTTCGATCCGGCTGCTCCTGAGCAGTTCTTCCGCATCTTCCGCCGGTTCGGCACCCATATCGTCACCGAGGTCACGCTGGGCGGGAAACTCAATGCCTATACAACGGCTCAGCTTTCATCCACAATGACGTCGGTTTCGGCCGCGGCCGACATGAAAATGGAGTACGCCGGACTGTTCTCGGCCGAGGCGTCGGCCGCCTGGGGAAAGGTCACCGAGAACTGGGGATCGTCCCGCGAGATCACGTTCGAGGTTCTCGGTGGACAACCAGGTCCTCTTGCGGCCTTCGTGCCTGAGATCGGAGCCACCGCGAACACGCTCGTGTCGGACTGGATCGGGACGGTGGACGCCTCGCCGGCGATCGTCGGATATCAGCTTTCGCCACTGTCGGTCGTCTTCGACGGTGAAACTGCCGATGCGGTCGACCAAGCCATCGACGCTTATGTGATGTCGTTGCTGCTGTTGGAGGCTTGGGAGTACACGATGCCTCGCCCTGTGGGGCCGGCCGACCCGAACCTGCCCGGACAGTTCGCGTCCAGCATCGCGTTGCCGGGACAGGCCCCGCAGCGCCAGCCGCAGGCCGCCCAGTTCTGGGGCCAACCGACCACGCTCGACGCTCGAATGATGGGTTGGATGTGGCTGGTCATCCTGGACAGTGAGTCGCCGAACTTCTCGGCAACCGGCTCGCTGAGTAAGGGCTACTTCTTCTCCGATGGCTTCGCCGACCAAGTGGATGCCGACGTCGCTGCGGCTCGCGCGCTGTTCAGCAGTCCCCTCGTGATGCTGCTCGGAGAGTTCGGTCCGTACAACGTCTCCGGCGAAGTCACCACAGGAACGCTCATCCCGCAGGGCCTGCAGGACCTGCTTCTCGTTCTCGGATTTGACCTGCAGTCCGCCGTCGACGCTGCCGACGGCGATTGCATCATGGCGCTCGCGGCCACGTCGAGCAGTACACCTGTGGCGGTCATCAAGACGCTGTGGGACCTCGACGATCTGGCCATACCCACCCGCGCGGTCGCCCAGTACGTCGAGACGGATATGCAACTCGTCGACGCGTCGGGCACCATCGTGTCGCCGGTGACCGCGTGACGCTGCGCGTGATGTGCTGGAACAGCCAGGGTGACAAGGCCGATCAGCTGTGGAGCACATTGCTGAAGATGGGCAATCCGCAGTTGCGGCCCGCATCTCGGTGGCCCGGTTCGAGCATCCTGCCGGGCCTACCCGGCCCCACTGCGGACTTCCCTGGGAATGCGACGGCCAAGGACGATCTCTTGGTCTTCGTCTCGGAGGGCAGCACGCCACCCTGGATCAATCCGAAGGCCAAGGTGTCTCTCGGGCACGCCTATACGTTCCAGGCGGGCAGTGCCGGAGCAGGCACCGACTGGATCAACAAGACCCCCTCTCGGGGCGGCATCGCGCAAGCTCTGGCCGCGTGGGGCGGCAAAGGTCGCCGGGTGGCCGACGCGTTATGGGTGCCGTGGCAGACCGAACCGGGCAAACCGTCGTTGCGATGCTCAACTTCGTTGTACTGGTTCCCCGGCAGCGAATCCACGCTGACGCTGCAGCCCGGCGTACGTGCTCTGGTGGAGGACAGCCGACCTCTACTCACCGCGACGCTGCTGATCGGCGGCAACCTGCAGGCAACGATTCTCTTCGCGCATCTGCCTGCCAATCACTACAAGGCCGGTGTGGTGCTGCCTGAACTGGCGAAGCAGGCCGGCCAGGTCGTCATGCAGTCCGTACCGCTGATGGTCGCCGGAGACCTCAACTTCAACTTGCAGATCAAAAATGCGCTCAATGCCGTACCTGCCGGCTGGGGCGTTCTGCGGACCAATGCGCCGACGCAGAACAGCGGCGGAGAGCTCGACTGGGCGATGGTCAAGGGGATCAGCACCATGAACCCGACGAGGGTGTGGTCTCAGACGATTCCCACCGACGTCCCACCCAAGATGGGGTTCTCCGATCACGCGGCGTTGTTGTACGAGCTGTAGGTGCTAGCGCGATCCGCTGACGTACCCCAAGTGGACTGTCGCCCGCTTACAGGCGTCCTGGTTGCGGGAGGTGTTCTTCAGACCGATCGATGCGCCCGAGAACCGGACGGACGATAGTTCGGGCAGAGGACGGTTCACCGGCATTCGGGCGTCCAGAAGGACATAGTCGGAGGCAGTGCACTGTCCCGCACGTCGTCGCACATCTTGGGTGACCGAGGTGACACGGACCGTCACGTCGGTGACGTACGTCGAGTCGTGCGACGGGTTGATCACGACCCCTGTGATGGCGGCCGGAGCCACCGACGGCGCCAAACCGGTGATGACCGACGTCTGTTCGATCACCAAGGTGCAGTCCTCGGCTGCCTGGCCCGGCGACGGCTGAGCCACGAGGCAGGCAGCCGCGACGACGACCAGAACGACGCTGCTCAGACTGTGTCGCCGGGCAGTGCCACCTCGCCGTACCAACAACCACCCGCCGACCACGCACGCCAGACCCATGATGAGCCAGACCGCGGCCGGCCCGCCGGTGTCCGGAAGAGATACGCAGTTCATGCCAATCAGCTGGCGACGAAGTACAACGGGACGATCGCGCTCTTGCAACCGTCCTGGTCTGTCGCTGAGTTGACCATGCTCAGGGTCACTGTGCCCTCAGCAGTCGTCCCGGCGGCCATGTCGGCATACGTGATGGCCGCTGTGCCCACGGTGTAGTCAGCGGCAGAACATCCGACGACGCTCGTCCACGGAGTGCCGTCGGCGTTCGCGACCGTGACCGTGACGTTCGTCAGAGTCTGTGCGCTGTCGGACGGATTCGCCACCTCGAAGTCGATCGTCTGCTCCCCCACGCCCGGCTTGAGGGCAGGAGTTGTCTCCGGTGTGCTGGTGACGACGAAGACGGAACTCGTGCCGGTTGCTCCTGATCCGGAGCCCTCGCCCTCCGACGTCCAATAGGCGAAGGCAACAGCGCCCACAGCGACGATCGCAGCCGTCGTCAGCGCGATGAGCATGGTGCGATTCTTGCGTGCAGTGATCGTGAACATGAGACTCCCCATAGGTGTCTGCATCGACCTGCAGGTCCAAGGAAGATCCCCGGGAGCCGCCCTCGAGTGAGGTGGCAAATAACAGCTTCTTGCCCACAGTACGTCTAAAAGCTCGCAATTGTTGCAGCTTGTTCAATCTGCAATTGCACGGAAAAATCCAATGTGGGTCAAAAGTATCAATTTGTCCGGAACAGGCGTACGGTGGCGCCAACAGCACTCCGATTCGTCTCGGCTCGGAGGGTCAGGAGCCATGCCATGTTCGGCAGATCGGGCTCCGTATTGCCTCGTTCACGCTGGTGGTTGGCCTGTGTCCTGGCGGTCGTGGTTGCTTTCTCCGTGGAGGCAGCAGATGCGTTCTGGACAAGCACCGGGCGCGCGTCCGGGTCCGGGTCGACCGGCACGACATCGGTCCTCACGTTGAGCCCTGGGACCCCTTCGAAGATGCTTCGTCCCGGTGGCACGGCCGATGTCGCGCTGACGATCTCGAATCCGAATCCTGAACCTGTCCATCTGGCCTCGCTTGCGCTCGACTCGAGCCCAGGCAGCTCGGGTCTGACCGTGGATCCTGCCCACTCCGGGTGTGACACGAGCGCGCTGAGCTTCGTCACCCAGACTTCGGGATGGAGCGTGCCGGCCCGGACCAGCTCCGTCGACGGCAGCTTGGACGTCGCGCTGGCCGACGCGATCTCGATGGGATCCCACGCGGCCGATGCGTGCCAGGGCGCACAGTTCAGCGTCCAGCTCCGGGCAAGCTCATGATCGTGCGGCGGTCACTCGTCATCGTGCTCGCGATACTGCTCAGCGGTGGTGCCGCCTGGTCGTATTGGAACCTGGACGCTGATGGAACGGGCGCTGCAGCTGCGGCCTCCGTGAATCGCGGGGTCCAGCCGGCAGGCTTCGCGCTCGACGGCACAGTGACCATCAGTTGGGCCGCATCGACGTTGTCGGATGGCGATCCGGTCGACGGATACGTCGTCACCCGGTATGACTCGACAACTCTTGCACCCCAAGCCGTGCTCTCGTCGTGTGCAGGGCCAATTGTTGCCACGACGTGCACCGAGACCGGCGTGCCGAGCGGCAGTTGGGTGTATGCCGTGACTCCGCTGGTCGGCCAGCATTGGCGCGGCGAAGAGAGTGCGCGCAGCGATCCGATCGCCGTGGGGGCTTCAGTCATTCCTTTGGGAAGTGCCGGACCGTTCTCAGTGCTGGGCGCGATCGGCGTGACAAGTACGGGAACGACGTTGGTCAGCGGAGATCTAGGGGTCAGCCCGAGCAATTCGGTCGTCGGCTTCCCGCCAGGCGTCGTGGGCGGCGACATCCACGCGGCAGACCCTGTAGCGGCGCAGGCGCAGGCCGACCTGTTGACGGCGTACGAAGCGGCAGAGGATCTGCCGACTACGGGTCCCGACTTCGCCGGTGATCTGAACGGGCGAACCTTCCATCCCGGCGTCCGGCACTCCGCCGCCGCAATGGCGTTGACCGGAACCCTGACACTCGATGGTGACGGCGATCCCAACGCTGTGTTCGTCTTCCAGGTCGGCGCCGCACTCAATACCGCGGCCGCGAGCCATGTCGTACTCATCAACGGCGCGAAAGCGTCCAATGTCTACTGGCAGGTGCTGGGCGCTGCGGGTACCGGCGCGAATTCGACATTCGCCGGCACGATTCTGGCGCAGGGAGCCATCACACTGGGTGCCGACAGCGAGCTGATCGGACGCGCATTGTCGAGGGCGGCTGTCACGTTGGCCAGCAATACGGTGCGATTCACCGATGCGCTGGCGCCGACAGTTGCATTTGCCGGCGGCGCCACCCACCTGTCGAAGGATCCGACACCCACGATTTCCGGTACGACCAGCGCCTCTCCCGGACGGACCGTCACTGTCACGATCGACGGCCAGACACTGACGACGTCCGTGCTCGCCGACGGAACGTGGTCAGTCACGGCTGCGACCGTCGCTGCAGGGGTGTACACCGTCCTTGCGAAGGTGCGAGATGTTGCCGGAAATGCGGGCTTCGCCAGCCAACAGTTGACCGCGGAAATCAATCCCGCACCCGTCAACCTGGGCAGCGCTGCTCAGTACTCGGTGCTCGGCGGGACCGGCGTCGTGAGTACCGGCTCGACCGTGCTGAGCGGCAATCTGGGCGTAAGCCCGAGCCCCGTGATCACCGGATTCCCGCCTGGCATCGTGCACGGGACGGTTCACGCCGGCGACAGTGCAGCGGCCCAAGCGCAGCTCGACGCGGCCGCCGCCTACGCCGACACCTCCGGTCGGGCCGCCAGCCGCAGTTTCGCGGGCGACCAGAATGGTCAGGTCTTCAGACCCGGGGTACACCGGACGACCGCGGCTTTCGCCTTGACCGGCACGATGACCTTCGACGCTGACGGAGACCCCGATGCGGTCTTCATCGTCCAAGTCGGTGCGGCCCTCAACACCGCCGCCGCCAGCCAGATCGTGCTCGTCAACGGCGCGAAGGCGTCGAACATCCACTGGCAGGTGCTCGGTGCCGCTGGCCTCGGCGCAACATCTCACTTCGCCGGGACGATCCTCGCGCAGGGCGGCATCACGATCGGTGCCGGTGCGCAGGTCTCGGGACGCGCGTTGTCGGTGGGGACGGTGACGCTGGCGGGGAATAGCGTGAGTACGCCGTGACTGGCTCCGCCAGTAGTCACTCCCAGTCCCCGACCGGTAGCGGATCGGGGTGTTGTGTGTAGGTGTGCCCGGTAATTGTGGTCCATTCGAACGTGCCGGGCGAGGGTTGTCGAAGCTTGATCAGTCCCTCAGTCTTGAGGTTGTGGGCTCGCCGGTTGAGGGGGCCGGTGTTGGCGGCGCAAGTGTCGGCGGGCCACGGATCGCTGTGGTCGTGATCGCACATGCGAGCCGGGACGCTGCTGGTCGGGAAGACGGAGGTTCCGTCGCGGAACTCGAGTACTTGTTTGAGCCGAGTGGGAGCGAAGCGTCCGAGCCAGGTCACGGTCAGCAGATTGCCGATGTCGTCGGTGACCAGCCGGTAGAGCAAGCTGTGCTCATCCGCCATCGCCGCCCGAACGATATGGGCGGGGATCGTAGCGCTGCGGTCGGTCAATTCACCGGGGGCATCGCTGAAACCCATGAGCGATGACAGCGGGACGGTGATTCCAATGACGGCGCGGTAGCCCAGACCACCGTCGCGGCGTTCGAGGAGTCCATCGGCAAGGAGATCGGCACGGGCCTGGTCGATCGTGCGAGGGTCCTCGGCAGGCAGCTGGTGGGCTGCACCGGTGAGACGAGCCATGATCGCGGCCGCATCGACTGAATTGATGACCGCGGTAATGCGGCTCATGCCGTCACCAGCTGGTCGCAGTGCGACGTTGCGATCGGCGTTGGCGAGCTCATGACGCGCGGCCTGGGCTTCGGTGCGCTCCACCCAGCGGTCGAGCCAACGGACCGCCTGACCTGGAGTCAGGTTGCCTACGCGATCAACGGCAATGTCGTCGAGATGGGCCACCGATGCCGGTTCTTGAAGACGGCGGGCCGCCCGGTCAATCGACTCAACCGCGGCGGTGCTGATGCGTCCGTCGTGCCAGGCCTGCCACACCGTCGGCAACATGTTGCGAAGACGGTGAGCGCGGGCGACCCGACGTTCGACAGTGGGGACCGGGAGCCGCAACGCGAGCGATAGTTCATGCATCGCCGCATCAACCCGACGCCGACCCTGAGCCTGACCACCACGCGACTCGCCGACCACCCGAGCGCGATCGACATAGTCAAGCAGGTCAGCTGCTTCGGCCGCCTCAATCGAGGCAAGGGCCTGCCGGCGCACGACGATCTGATCGATCGTCTGATTGTCGTCCAGCATGAAAACCCCTCATATTGCAGCGTTTCCACCACACTATGACAAGGCTCAGACACCCGTTTCAGACCAATCGAAGTTGTCCACACCCATCCCAATTGCCCTGATAGGTTACGTTCGAGCAGCACCGTAGGGAACGGATCCGGAAGATGGCTGCTACGACCACGCACGCCGAGCTGACGACAGTCAGCTGGTCGCGTCGCTATTGGCCGTTCCTCGCTTTGTCCTGCGGCTCCAGCCTGTCCGCAGTCGCCATTGTGCTGGGGCAATACGTGAACGGACGCATCGTGCTGATCGGGCCGCTCGACGCCGCGAAAATCGTCGCGCTGCTGGGCTCCGCAGCGGTGTGGTGTCTCGCTGCCGCTGCCATCGGCGGCATCGCGAAAGTCGCTCGTGGCTGGGTCCTTGAGGCGCTAGCCGGTCTCGTGGCGGGGGCCATCGTCTTGGGGGCCTTTGGGTTGTCAGTGATCATCGGAATCGTCACTGCGATCGGGCTCTCAGTGGACCCACGCTACGAACTCGACGTGCCGGGATCGTCATCGGAGTACATCGTCTCGACGTTCACGTTCGGTGAAACTCGCGTCAGTCTGTACCGAGGCAATGGCACCGTCTACAAGCCAATCGATGTCGATATGCCGACCGCGGCTGACCATATCTCGTTCCAGGACGCCCACCGCGTGGAGACAGACGCCAGGGGAAACTCATTCCTCGTGTACCCGCAAGAGACAGGCGGAGACGCTCGAGTCCTTCTTCCATGAGGACGGATATATACCGCGCAAACTGACCCGGCCCGAACCCTCCACAAGGAGAGCTCGGGCCGGTATCAGTAGTTTGTCAATATCAAATGATCAGCTGCAGCCGCTGGTGCTGCCGCATCCTTCGCACACGTGGCAGGAGCCAGCAGGACGCATCTTGGTTCCGCAGGTCATGCACAGCGGGGAGTCGACCGCGGAGCCGGTGATGACTTCGAGGAGCTCGGCGCTGGTGTGGGCCTGCGTGGGGGCGGGCTTGGATGCTGCAGCCTCATGGCTGTCGCTTGAGACCGACGTGGTGCCGGAGGTTTCGAGACGGGTTCGTCCCTCGCCCTCCTCAACCACCGGGGCCGGAGGCGTCTCGATCAGCTCAGCGGCCGTCGAGCCACTCGAGATCGGCTGGTGAGAGCCGGTGTCGAGATAGCGCTGACGCTCGTCGGACGAGTAGATGCCGAGTGCCGAACGGGTGTCGAAGTCGAGGTAGTCCAGGGCCAGACGGCGGAACGTGTAGTCCATGATCGACTGGCTCATGCGGACGTCCGGGTCGTCGGTCAGACCGGCCGGCTCGAACTTCATGTTCGTGAACTTGCTGACGAACGTCTCCAGCGGCACGCCGTACTGCAGCGAGATGCTGATCGCGATCGAGAAGGCGTCCATCATGCCGGCCAGGGTCGAACCCTGCTTGCCGAGCTTGAGGAAGATCTCGCCGAGCGAACCGTCCTCGTGAGCACCCGAGGTCATGTAACCCTCGGCGCCGCCCACGGAGAACGAGGTTGTGATCGCCTGACGCGACTTCGGGAGCCGACGACGGATCGGCTTCTCGACGATGACTTCCTTGATCTCGACCTTGGTCGAACCCGAATCCTTGGCTTCCTTGCCGTCCGAGAGCGGCTGGCCGACCTTGCAGTTGTCGCGGTAGACCGCGAGCGCCTTCAGGCCGAGCTTCCACCCCTGGAAGTAGACGTCTTCGATCTCTTCGACCGAAGCAGACTCCGGCAGGTTGACCGTCTTGGAGATGGCACCCGACAGGAACGGCTGGCAGGCGGCCATCATATGCACGTGGCCCATGGGCTTGATCGAACGCTGGCCCATCGCGGTGTCGAAGATCTCGTAGTGCTCGGTCTTGAGACCGGGCGCGTCGACGACGTGACCATTCTCGGAGATGTATTCGACGATGGCCTCGATGGTCTCGCCGGTGTAGCCGAGCTTCTTGAGCGCGAACGGGATCGTCTGGTTGACGATCTGCATCGAACCGCCACCGACGAGCTTCTTGAACTTGACCAGCGAGAAGTCCGGCTCGATGCCGGTCGTGTCGCAGTCCATCATGAAGCCGATCGTGCCGGTCGGCGCGAGGACGGAGGCCTGGCTGTTTCGCCAGCCGTTCTTCTTGCCGATCACGAGGTTCTCGGCCCACTCCTTGGCCGCAGCGCGGTGCACCGCAATGTCCATGCCGTGCACGGTGCGGATCTCATCGTTGGCGGCCTGGTGCTTGCGCATGACGCGCTCGTGCGCCGAAGCGTTCTGGGCGAATCCGTCGTATGGGCCGACAACACCGGCGAGCTCGGCGGAGCGGCGGTACGACGCACCCGTCATGAGCGAGGTGATCGAGCCGGCGAGGGCCCGTCCACCGTCGGAGTCATACGCCAGACCCGACGCCATGAGCAGCGCGCCGAGGTTGGCGAAGCCGATACCGAGCTGGCGGTAGGCACGCGTCGTGTCACCGATGGCCTCGGTCGGGAAGTCGGCGAAGCAGATCGAGATGTCCATCGCGGTGATGATGAACTCGACGGCCTTGGTGAACGTCGCGGTGTCGAACGAGCCGTCGTCCTTGAGGAACTTCAGCAGGTTGAGCGAAGCGAGGTTGCAGCTCGAGTTGTCGAGGTGCATGTATTCCGAGCACGGGTTCGACGCCGTGATGCGGCCGGCCTCCGGCGAGGTGTGCCAGTCGTTGATCGTGCCGTCGTACTGGATGCCGGGATCGGCGCACGCCCAGGCGGCCTGTGCGATGTCTTCCCACAGCTTCTTGGCGTCGACGGTCTCGATGATCTCGCCGTTGGTACGGGCGCGCAGGCCGAACTCGCCACCGGACTCGACAGCGCGCATGAACTCGTCGTTGACGCGGATCGAGTTGTTGGCGTTCTGGTACTGCACCGACGTGATGTCGGCGCCGCCGAGGTCCATGTCGTAACCGGCGTCGCGCAGGACGCGGATCTTGTCTTCTTCCTTGGCCTTCGTGGCGACGAACTCGGCGATGTCAGGGTGGTCGACGTCGAGGACGACCATCTTGGCCGCACGACGGGTCGCGCCACCGGACTTGATCGTGCCGGCAGAGGCATCGGCGCCGCGCATGAAGGACACCGGGCCGGAAGCCGTGCCACCCGAGGAGCGGAGCAGCTCCTTGCTCGAACGGATACGGCTCAGGTTCAGACCAGCACCCGATCCGCCCTTGAAGATCAGGCCCTCTTCCTTGTACCAGTTGAGGATCGAGTCCATGGAGTCATCCACCGCAAGGATGAAGCAGGCGCTGACCTGCTGGGGGCTGGACGTACCGACGTTGAACCACACCGGGCTGTTGAAGCTGAAGACCTGGTGCAGGAGCATGTGGGTCAGCTCGTGCTCGAAGATCGTCGCATCGTCTTCGGAGGCGAAGTAGCCGTGCTCCTTGCCGGCCGCAGTGTAGGTCAGGACGACCCGATCGAGCAGCTGGCGCAAGCTCTGCTCGCGGTCAGGCGCACCGACGGCACCGCGGAAGTACTTGGTCGTGACGATCGTGGAGGCATTGACGCTCCAGAAATCGGGGAATTCGACACCGCGCTGCTCGAAGACGTTCTCGCCGGTCTTCCAGTTGGTCTGGACGACATCGCGACGTTCCCACGTGACGGCGTCGTACGGGTGCACGCCCTCGGTCGTGTAGACGCGCTCGATCTTGAGCTTGGCGCCGTTCTTAGCGGCGGCCTTGCCCGTGGCCTTACGCGGTGAGCCCGTGGGCCCGTTGACCGTCTCCGTCATGTACTGCTCCTTGTGGTGTACGTCGTGCGCGGTGAATGTAGATGCGTTACGAATACCCGGATTCCCCTGGGAATCGGGTACGGGAGTTTAAGAACTCTTGTGGTGCTGCTGACTGGCCTGCTGCTCGGCCAGCTCTCCGTCGGCACCAGCAGCCATCAGGCTGGCGATCTCGGCGGCAAAATCATCTGCCGAATCGAACGCCTTATAGACGCTCGCGAACCGCAGATAAGCAACTTCGTCAAGCAATTTCAACGGCTCCAGGATTGCGAGACCGACCTCATTGGCCGGCACCTCTGCACACCCGGATTCGCGGAGCGTGTCTTCGACCTGCTGGCCGAGACGCGCCAGATCATCGTCGGAGACCGGTCGACCCTTACAGGCCTTACGGACACCGGAGATGGCCTTGTCGCGCAAGAAAGGCTCCGTCGCGCCAGACCGCTTGACCACAGTGAGCTGCATCTGCTCGATCGTGGTGAAGCGCTTCTCGCACGCCAAACAGGAGCGACGCCGGCGGATTGCTCCGCCTTCATCGGCGAGACGACTGTCGAGCACCTTGGTGTCGGTGTTCTTGCAGAACGGGCAGTACATCGCGCAACTCCTTTCGAAGCCTTCGTGAAAATGAAAAATGTGGATGAAGCTGTGGAAACCATGTGGATCAGTCGCTATTTCGGTGCGTAACCCCGGTCAAGCTGTGCAACTAGATGTGGAGAACTACAGCGATGTAACTACTAGATCTAGTGTCACTGTACGCCGGTCAAACGCCTCGTGCAACATCCTGACGGGTCGTGGTGACACTTTTTTGCAGCGCGGGTATTTGCGCAGGTCAGAGCGTATTTTGACCTGCAATGACGGCGTGTCGCACACCGCTCAAGCGGCTCCGGAACGGTCCCGTGGCGAGCTAGCGTCCCTGCGCCCACAGCAAGAAATGAGCAGCGTGATGCTGGTCATGAAAATCGTCGCCGAGCAGCTCGACCAACAGGTCGTTGGTCCATACTGCGAGGCGTCCCACGGTCCAAGCACCCACGTCGGCAGAGGGCAGATCCAGGCCATACACACCGTGGGCAAGTTCACGCTTCTGGGCGTACGTCAGGATCGGCAGGAAGCGGTCCGACTCGGCCACCGAGAGCGTCTTGGTGAGCAGTTCTTCACCAAACCCGGGCATCGACATCGAGTACGTGCCATCGACAAGCTCGGTCAGCCGGTCCTCGATGGGACCGTTTCCGCGCAGCAGGTACTCGACGCTGGCGCGAATGCGCCGTGCGCCCTCGAACTCCCCCATGACGCTCCACGCCTTGTCGAACACCGCAGTGCTGCCCTGATCGGCCCCGATGGGGTCGTGGACGAACTGTTCGAGGTCGAAGATCACCGCCTTGTCGAGTCCGGCCGGCGAGAATGCCCACGCGAACTTCCGCCAGTGGCTCTCGACACCTGGATGCGGTGTGTAGGCCACGCTCGACAGGAACTCCTGCTTGAGCGCGAAGACGTGCTCCAGCCTGTCCGCTGAGACTTGCACTGAAGTCTGGAACTGTTTCAGCGCGAATTGGATCGAGGGCACCGATGCTTTCGCGGGAGACTTCGGACGCGCCACAGAGGCCTTGGCTTTGGCCTTCGGGCGGGGTTTCGGCGCTGACCTCGATGGTTCTTCGGCGGCTTTGCCGTACGTGAACACGAAGTCGCAGTCGTCACACCTGGCTTCCTTCCTGCCGTCCGGTAGCGCACGGATCAAGAAGACGTCATCTTCACGGACGCACAAGGGGCAGACGATCAAAGCCATGGCTCAAACTTATGCCCCGGACCCCACGAGAAAAACAGCCTCCCCACGACACTTCGCGACATGCCTTGCTGTAGTCCCTCCCCCGAGATCCACGATTGAGCGCGAGCAGAGGGGGTACGAAAAGAACATGGCTAACTCAACCCCGAAATTCACGATTCCTGGCCTCACCAACGCCGACGGCGAGAAGCTCGCCGGCCTCCTGCAGGACAGGCTCAACGCCCTCAACGATCTGCACCTGACTCTCAAGCACGTGCACTGGAACGTCGTCGGCCCGCACTTCATCGCGGTCCACGAAATGATCGACCCGCACGTCGACGAAGTCATCGCGATGGTCGACGAGACCGCCGAACGTATCGCGACGCTCGGCGTCTCCCCCAAGGGAACCCCAGGCGCAATCGTCGCCGGACGTACCTGGGAGGACTACTCTCTCGGTCGGGCCACGACCAATGAGCACCTCGGGGCGCTCGATGAGGTGTACGTCGGCCTCCTGGAGGACCACCGCAAGGCGCAGGCGGCCGTCTCAGAGCTGGATCCGGTCACCGAAGACATGATCATCGGTCAGCAGAGGCAGCTTGAGCTGTTCCACTGGTTCATCCGGGCTCACTTGGAGAGCACCGGTGGACGCCTGTCTACCGCCGACGCCACGTCGGAGAAGCAGGCAGCTGCGGACGCACATGCCGCAGCAGACGTCACCGACTAACGCTTGCGGGGCGGCTTCTTGGCGGGGGCCGTGGTACCTCGGGTCACGACCCTCGCCATGAGAAGCTGCTGATCGCCGTGCTCGGCGTCACGGACGAACTGGTGAGCGGTCGGACCTCGTAGCACCGCTCCCACGACTCCGTGGTGGGTGATCACGACCTCCTTGCCGCGCACGCTCCACTCGTAGCCGCTGGGCCGCCCTTTCATGCGACGCCCAGGTAGGTCAGTGCCGCGTCGGTCAACGCGGTGGCGCGGATACGCGACTGGATCGCGTTCTGATGCGCCTGCCGGATCAACGCCGCGGTGTCGACGCCGAGGTCACCGAAGTAACCCTCATGCACCCAGCGTTCATATGTGTCGGGCTTGACCTCGGGATGGAACTGCCACGCGATCGCGCGAGTGCCCATCGAGTCGTCGATGATGCACTGCGGCCCACGCCACGACGTGCCGAGGATCCGCGATGTCGGACCCGGCGCGAACACATCGCTGTGTATCTGCCCCCAGGGGCCTTCGGGACATAACACCGGATCGATCGTGTCGACTCGTCCCCAGCCCAATTCGGCTTGGTCCGAGCGCCACGATGTGCCGCCCAGCGCTCTGGCGAGGAGCTGCGCTCCATAACAGATGCCCATGATCGGCGTGCCCGTCTGCAGCGCGGATCGGATCAGACGTGTCTCAGCCGTGACAGCCGACTTCCATTGGGGATCATGAGCCGACTTGTCCGATCCGAGCAACAAGATCAGATCGGATCGGCCGAGTTGGTCATACGTCGTGAGGTCGTCGCGGTCGAGCTCGATGATCTCGCCGCCGCGTTCGATGAGCCGGTCGACGACGTAACCGCCGTCCTTGTCAGTCGCATCGGCGACCACGTGAATCCGCATGGACTCATTGTGGCTCACAGGGGTCATGACGAAGCCCGCCGAGGTCACCTTCCCTTGTGACCCCGACGGGCTGCGTCGTCGTGCGCGGTGACTACTTGGAGTAGACCGGCACCGCAATCTCCGAGCCGACCTGCAGGGCAGATGCATTCGGCATGGAGTTGAGCTTGATGATCTCGTCGACGGTCTTGCGGATGTCGCCGTTGGGGTTGGCCTTGACGGCGATATCCCACAGTGTGGTGCCGGGCATGATGCGCACCGCGCTGGTCTCGGACGGTGTGCCCGCCTGGTCTGTCGCAGTCGACGACGGGCCGAACATGACGGCGAGGACCGCGATCGCGGCGATCGCGGACGCCAGCACGACACTCTTGCCGCGGCGGGTCAACCGGACCGGGGCCGTCTCGCGCTGCACCGGGACGACGCGCACGTCGCGGAATGAACGGGTATCGAACTGATTGATGGTCATGGTGCTCATGCGTGCCTCCGTGGGGGAAGTGAGACGGTTTGGAACTCGGTTGCCAGAGATGTGGTGCGTTCGACCGAGCGGCGGTTCTCGATGTCATTCGATGATGCGAACAGGCGTTCGATCGAACACATGTACGACAATAGGGGCCACCTCCGACAAAAGGAAGTCTTAATCGAACAGAAATTCGAGTGGCGTCATTCAACCACTGCAATTGCAGTGCCAAATTGCGCAGAATTTGTTCGAACAGTCTCCCCGCCCGCCGCCAAAACAGGCGAGAGCAGCCGTCGCGCACTACCGTCGAGACATGGCTGTAGCTCACATCGTTCGAACGTCCTGGAAGCAGGCATCGGCGCAACAAGCACCGTTACTCGCGGCCGGCGTGGCGTTCTACGCGTTCTTGTCGCTCTTCCCGGCACTCATCGCCGGGGTGCTGACGTACGGCCTGGTCGCCTCCCCCGAAACCGTCCAACGACAGTCCGAGGAACTTACTGATGCGCTGCCGGCTGACGCCGCCTCATTGGTCACTGGGCAACTTGAGAACCTGACGTCGACGTCGAGCGGTTCCCTCGGCGTGGGACTGGTCCTGGCGGTCTCGCTGGCGCTCTACAGCGCCTCAGGCGGCGTCGGGAATCTGGTGACCGCGATCAACGTCATGTTCGGCATCAAGGACTCGCGCGGTTTCGTCCAGCGCAAACTCCTGGCACTGGGCCTGACGTTGGGCGCGATCGTCTTCGTGCTCGTGGTGATCACTCTCGTGGCAGCGGCACCGGCGATCTTCGACGCCTTCGAGATCGTGCCCGGCGTCCGTGTCCTGCTCGAACTCGCACGCTGGGCGATTCTGCTCGGAGCACTCGTGATCGCGATCGGCGTGTTGTTCCGGGTGGCGCCGGACCGTCCGAAGTCGCCCAAGCTCGTGACCAAGGGAGTGCTGGTCGCCAGCGCACTTTGGGTCATCGTGTCGGTCGGCTTCTCGGTCTATGTCGACAACTTCGGCAGCTACGGCAAGACGTACGGCGCACTGGCCGGCGTCGTCATCTTGCTGCTGTGGCTCTGGATCGGCCTGTACGCGATCTTGTTCGGGGCCACGATCGAGGCCGTCAACGAAGACATCGTCACGACCGAGACCATCGAAGAGGACGCCCCCCGCGAGCTCTAGGACGCTGCCCGTTGTCTGCGCAGCCGCCGTGCACCCACACGTTTGATCAACGGATCGACCCGGGCCGCCGCGCCCGGCGCCAACGTGGCGCTCCTGCCGAGCACCCCACGCCACATCGGCACAGTCCTGACCGACCGCCGGGTGCCGAACATCTCGACCAGTGCATGAGCTGTCTGCTGCGGTGTCAACAGGACTCCTGCCGCCAAGATCGCCCTCGCCCCGCCATCTGGCGCCATCGAACCGACCATCGCAGTGTCGACCCCGTCAGGGCACAGGGCGTGGACGCGGATCTTGTCCTTGCGCAACTCGGCCACCAGCGATGTCGCGAGCGAGAGCACCGCAGCCTTCGACGCGGCGTAGACGCTGAGACCCGCTACGGGGGCATGTGCGCTCAAAGAGGCCAGGATGCCGATCTCTCCCCCGGTCACCCCGGTGCTGACCTGCTCGCGGAATGCATCGGCAGCCGCACGTACTCCCCACACGACGCCCAAGACATTGACCTCGACCGTCGTGCGGATCTGCTGCTCGGTCAGGGCCGTCGTGTCGCCTTCGAACAAGACACCCGCATTGCAGACCCAGGCGCCCAAAGGCGCGATCTCACGGGCGCGCACCGCGACGATGCGGTTCGCGCCTCGGGATCGGTGACATCGAGGCCGTAGCCCGCCGACGCGCCGATCTCGCTCGCGGTCCGTATCGCCGCCGGCTCGTCGATATCGGTCACGATCACGCTGTATCCGCGCCGGATCAGCTCGACCGCCACGGCACGTCCGATACCTTGGCCGGCGCCGGTGACGACAGCGGTTCTCGGTTGACCGGGCTTCACGAGTGTCTTGGGCATCGCCCCAACTTAGAGTTACAGGGCACGACACGCCATCGAACATATGTTTGAATCTGGGCCTCGATCCGGGTTAGTGTTCACACATGAGCGACGAACGCAAAGCCGACGTCACCGAGCTCCCCGACGGGCCGGCGGACTCCACTGGATTGACCGTCCGCCAGCGCAAGGTGCTGGAGTTCTTGCGCGATGAGATCGAGAAGCGCGGCTACCCACCGAGCATGCGCGAGATCGGTGCTGCCGTCGGCCTGACCAGTACGTCCTCGGTCGCTCACCAGCTGCGCACTCTCGAGGGTCTCGGCTACGTCAAGCGCGATCCCAACCGTCCTCGCGCGCTCGAGATCTTCTTGCCGGACGTGCTCGCGGCGAGGCGCTCGATGGCCACTGTGCCGCACGACGAGGCGCCCTTCGACGAGACCGGCATCAACGACGCGGCGCCCACCGCGACCAATATCCCGCTGGTGGGGCGCATCGCGGCCGGCGGACCGATCCTGGCCGAGGAGCGCGTCGAGGAGATCTTCCCGATGCCCAAATCCCTGGTCGGCGACGGGACGTTGTTCATGCTCGAAGTCTCCGGCGATTCGATGATTGACGCCGCGATCTGCAATGGCGACTATGTCGTGATCCGCCAGCAGCCCAATGCCGAGAACGGCGAGATCGTCGCTGCGATGCTCGACGGCGAAGCGACCGTCAAGACCTTCCAGCGCAAAGACGGCCAGGTCTGGCTACTGCCGCACAATCGGGACTACTCCCCCATCGACGGCACCCATGCCACGATCCTCGGCAAGGTCACCGCGGTCCTTCGGCGGGTGTGAGACGACGGGCCGCCCAGGCGCTTTCGACCATCTGGGCGACCGAATACCGCATCGTCCAGTCAAGATCTCGCGCGGCCAGCTCGCCCGAGGCGACGATCCGTGCCGGGTCGCCCGGACGCCGGTCGGTGATCTCGGGATCGAAGTCGATCCCGGTCGCTTGTGCCACGGCGGTCATGATTTCGCGCACCGAGACGCCATCGCCGCTACCGAGGTTGTAGACGGACTCCAACGAGACACCGGCCAGCAGCTTCCGGGCGGCGACCACATGCGCGTCCGCCAGATCGGCGACGTGGATGTAGTCCCGCACACATGTACCGTCCGGCGTCGGGTAGTCCGCGCCGTTGATCCGTGGCGTACGCCCCTCGAGCAGCGCCTCGATCACGAGCGGGAACAGATTGTGCGGGCTCGTGTCGTACAGCTGAGGCACGGCCGAGCCGACGACATTGAAGTAGCGCAGCGACGTGTGGTGCAGGGCGTGCGCCCTCGCGGTGTCACGCAGCAGCCACTCGCCGATCAGCTTGCTCTCACCGTACGGTGACTCCGGCGCCGTCTCGGTTGTCTCGGTGACCAGGTCCACGTCAGGCGTTCCGTAGACCGCAGCGCTCGACGAGAACACGATCTTGTCGACTCCGGCCTCGTTCATGGCCCGCAGCAGGCTGACAGTCCCCTGCACGTTCTGTTCGTACGTGTGCAGGGGACGGTGTACCGAGACCCCGGCGTACTTGAACCCTGCCAGGTGAACGACGGCCTCCACCTCGTGCTCGACCATCGCCTTGGCGACGATCGTCGTGTCGAGGATCGTGGCGTCGATCAGTTCGACGTCATCGGGCACGAAGCCGCGGTGCCCACTGGAGAAGTCGTCGACCACGACGCAGTCGAGTCCTGCGAGGCGGAAAGCCCTGACAATGTGAGAGCCGATGTAGCCGGCACCGCCGGTGACGAGAACAGTCATGACTCCACCTTCTCAGGTGGGACCATTACCCGTTGAAGCGCAGCGTGCCGACGTTGTAGCCCCGGCCCGCCTTGACCTTGACCGACTTCTTGCCGCTGAACTTTCGTCCGATACCGCGCCAGGAGTCGGAGTTGACCGAAATGGTCCAATAGCCCGAGGCCAGGCCCGCGATGTAGAACGTGCCCTTGCTGTCGGTGATGTCGGTGCGAATGACCCGAGTTCCCGCCGAGGACGACAGGCGCACCATGATCTCCTTGTTGGTGCGCTTCTTCGTGCGGGTGACCCGCCCCTTGACGACAGCACCCTGCCTGTTGGTGCTCGTGGTTTTGGTGATTCGCTGGCCGGTGTTCGAGATATTCAAGGTGTTGATGGTTCCCGCGCCATGAGCCTTGCAGTAGCCGCGGTACATCCAGCCGGCGTAGCCACGCTTGATGCTGTTCTGCGCGTTCGTGGCCGGATTGGGATCCGCCCGACGCGCCTTGGCTTCGAGGCCACTGTTCTTGTTTCCGGAGAGGCTCTTCAGCCGTTTGAACGACTTCCACGCCTCGTTTCCACGATCCGCGCCCTTGAAATAGGCACGGTTATTGGTGAACTTACTGGGATACCAGTCAGAACAACCAGTACGTCGCCCGACTTCGACCCAGTAGCTTCCCGGCCGCATATTGTTGAATACCCGGGTTCCCGAGCTGCTGGCGATGCCTTCGGCCACGACCGGGGCGTCGAGCACCTTCGCTCCTGGCACCTTTTCGCGGATCCGGATCCAACGGTCACCCTGACTCGTCGGCTTATAGGCTCGTGAGTAGCGGGCCTTGACCGTCACGCGGTTATTGCTTGAGCTGGCGTTGAGTGACTTGACCAGTGGGCTGGTCAGAGTGATGAGGTTGGTCTTCTTGTAGCTGTAGTTCGTGATGTCGTAGCAGCTGCCGTATCGGGTGCTCGTCCGCCCGTACCACGCCTGCACCGAGCCACGCTTGACTCCCACCATGTAGCGGTTTGACGACGAGCTTGTCAGCGGCAGGAAGCCCACCCGATACGCGCCAGAGCTATTCGCAATGGTCTGGCCGAAGACGTTGGCGCAGCGCATGATGTCGAGCTCACGCAGTTTCGACGATCCCCCGCTGTACGAAGGCGGCGGCGACGCCACCGTGATCTCGGTACCCGCTGAAGTTGTTCCGGAGATGTTTCCGTAGGTGAAGTTGGCGATGAAATCGCTGATACGGGTAGCTCGAATGACACTGCCGTCACTCAGGTGCGCACCCCCGCCGGCCGGCTTGTTGCTGGTGCCGCGCCAATACCACGACCGGGTGACGTCGTTTTGATCCTTGCCTCTGATCCGCAGGCGATAGGGAGTACTCGAGGCATTGTTGGCACCCAAGCTCACGCTGAGGCGGAATCGTCCGCCATTCACGGTGATGTCCTGACCCTTGACGACCTGGACGTTTCCGCCCTTGATCGTACGAACTAGATCGACCCGGATGTCACGGGCCAACGACCCACCGACGCCAGACACCACGCCAGTGATGTCTTGACGGGTCAGACGTGTCTCAGTGGTCATCGAGTTGTAGTGGTGAGTAACCCGCTTGGGTGAGGTCTCTGCGACCGTCAGGCGTACGTTCTTGACTGTCTTGATGTCGCGACCGGCAACTGCCGGAGCGCGGTGCGGATTGTCTGGAGCGCCCGTGTTGATCGCCACCGACACGTAGGCCGTCTTGCGGGCCTTGACGGAGTAGCTTCGCGATCGCGGCTTACCGATGTCGTCGCGGAACCAGATCTTGCCCTTGCAAGTCTTCGACTTGCGTGAGCAGCGAACCGGGATCTTCCCGGTGCCGTCCGAGCTCAAAGCGACGCGAGTCGTCTTGACAGATGAGTAGTAGCTGGCCGCTTCAGCGGGCAACGCCGACAACAGCGAGACCACCAACGCCATCAGCGCAAGAGCAATGGCAGGCGTACGCAGTCTCATGAACATCCCCCGAGAACTTCGATGACAGGCAGCGGCCAACATAACAAATCTTGGCGACTCCTGCCCAACCTCACCCGTTGAACCTCAGAGTTCCGACCGAATAGCTCCTACCGGCGTTGACCCGGATGCTGTGCCGACCCTTGAACGCCCGGCCGATTCCACGCCACGAGTCGCTGTTGACCGCAACCGACCAGTTGCCGCTCGGCAGGCCCGAAACCGTGAACCGTCCGGAACCATCGGTCATGGCGGTGCGAAGCACACGGACACCGTCGGTCGACGACAGCCGCACCATGATCTCCTTGTTGGTACGGCCCTTGCTACGGACGACGCGACCGCTGACCGACGCACCCTTCGCAGCCCTCACCGAGACGCTCTTGGTGTAGGACGAGCCGGTGTCGCGAACGCTGACGGCGACGTACTTGCCAGCGCCAACAGCCCGGCAGTGCGATCGGTACATCCAGCCGCGCGATCCGGCCTTGACCTTGTTCTGCGCATCTGTTGCGGGATTGGGACGCACGCTGCGTGCCTTGGCACGCAGGCCGCTGTTCAGATCAGAGAGCTTGCGGAACGCCTTCCAGCGCTCGGCGCCCCGGTCCTGCCCCTTGAAGTATGCGGCGTTGTTCGGGAAACGGCTGGGGTACCAGTCCGAGCAGCCTGTACGTCGACCCAGCTCGACCCAATAGTTGCCCGGCGGCACATCGCTGAACCGGACGTTTCCGCTGGCATTGCCCAATCGTTCGGCGACCACGGGAGCGTCGAGAATCGGCGCGCCTGGTACCCGCTCGCGCAACCGGATCCAGCGATCACCCTGGGTGGTCGGACTGAACCCCGAGAATGAACCGTTGACCGCGATGTCGATTCCGCTGGCCGACACGTCGACATTCCGGGTCACGGGCGTCGTGCCGTCGAGGTCGATCAGATTGGCTGTCGAGTACGCGTATCTGCCCACGTCGAAACAGCTACCGAACCGCTCGGCGGACCGCCCGTACCACGCGTCGACCGAGCCCCTGCGTGCAGAAACCATGTACCTGCGCTCGCCTGCACGGTAGGGCAGGAAGTCGATTCGGTAGGTGCCGTTGGATGCGGCCCGGGTCTCGCCGAAAGCATTTCCGCAGCCCACGAAATCGAGTTCGCGGGTGACGGTGCTTCCGCCCTTATATGACCTCGGCGGCGCGACTACAGTCACTGTGGTTCCCGCAGGCGCTGTCCCACGGATCGAGGAGTAGCGGAAGTCCGCGTTGAAATCGCTGGTCTTCGTCGCCTGGATGACGCTGGCTTCGTTCAAGTACCGGCCGCCGCCGGTCGGAACACTATTTCTGCCTCGCCAGTACCAAGTGCGGCTGATACCGTCCTGATCTTTGGCGCTGATCCGCAACCGGAAGGCACCCGACGGCGAGTTGTTCGCACCCAGCGGAACACTGAGCGTGTAACGGTCGCCGGCGCTCAGATCGTTGACGAAACGGACAACGCTGGTGTTGCCCCCGCGGACCAGACGTAGGAGCTCTACTCGAACACCACTGACGTCGCTACCGTTGACGGCCGCGATGACTCCGGTGATCTGTTGCCGCCACACCGGGGTCTCTGTGGTCACGGCGTAGGTCGTGGTCGCCTTCTTGGGCGAGGTCTCGACGATTCGGAGCTTCTGGCCGGTCTTGTAGAAGTACTGCCCGTTCCTGGACGTGCCGCCACGGTGGGGGTTGGCCGAGTCGCCAGATCGCAGCGCGACGGCACGATAGACGGTCTTCTTGGCCGGAACGCTGTACTTGGTGGTCTTGGTCGACCCGACGAATCGGAGCGTGCCCTTGCACGTGCTCGACGACTTGCAGGCAATCGCGACCTTGCCCTTGCCCGTCGAAGAGATCGCGATGCTCTTGGACTTCAGGTACGACTTGTGACTCGCCGCTTCCGCGGGAGAGGCCACCAGCAATCCGGCGACGACTGCCCCCAAGGTGGGCAGCAACAGGAGACCGCGGTACTTCATGAATTCCCCAAACGTGGTGGCGGACAGCCGCCTCACGATATCAGTCGGAAGAGCCTGTCGCGGCCATTGCTGCCGAGTCGAGCCGCCGCAGCGCCCCCAGCGCGATCTCGCGATCCGTGGTGCGCCACATATCTGGCAATGACGCCGCCAGGAAAGAGCCGTAGCGTGCGGTGGCGATCCGCGGATCGAGAATCGCGACAACGCCTTTGTCGCTTGAACGACGGATCAGACGTCCGGTTCCTTGCGCCAGCAGCAGCGCCGCATGATTGGCTGCCACCGCCATGAACCCGTTGCCGCCCCGCTTCTCGACGAGGCGCTGTCGGGCGCTCATGAGCGGATCATCAGGGCGCGGGAACGGGATGCGGTCGATGATGACCAGCTGGCACGTCTCACCCGGCAGATCGACACCTTGCCACAGGCTCAAGGTGCCGAACAGGCATGTGGTCGGCGTCTCGGCGAACCGTCGGGCCAGCTCGGGTAGTTGCGCATCGCCCTGACACCAGATATCGATGTCGGGCAGCCGAGCACGTACCTCCTCAGCCGCCTTCTCGGCGCCGCGGCGTGATGAGAACAGCCCGAGCGTCCGTCCGCCGGCCGCCTCGATCAACGCCGTGATCTCGGCGAGCTGCGCTTCCTCGAGGCCATCGCGGCCCGGCGCCGGCAGGTCTCGGGCAACATAGAGCATGCCCTGCTTCTTGTAGTCGAATGGCGAGCCGACGTCGAGCGAACTCCACGGCGGGTCATCGTCCCACAGGCCCAAGGAGCGGGCGACGGGGTCGAATCCGCCACCCAGTTTGAGTGTCGCGCTGGTCAGTACCACGGTCTTACTGCCGAAGAGTTTGTCGCGCAACGCCGCCGACACATCGATCGGCGCAATGTGCAGTTGCTTATTGCCTCGCAGATCGCTCAGCCAGAGCACTTCTGTCTCGGCCTTGGCAGCCATTCGTTCGGCGACCTTGCGCACCTCGTCGACCATGCCCTTGGCCTGCAGCTTGGCAGCGTCGGGCTCGCCCTTGTCCTTCTCCTTCGGAAAGGCCGAGAGACAGTTGCGTGCGGTATCGCGGACGAAGGCCAGCACTTCCTGCAATGGCTGGGACGGCTCGTCGATACGTCCCTCCTGCGTCCGCGCGAGGACGTCGGCGAGATTGTCGGATGCGTCGGACAGATCATCGGCCTCCTTGCCCTCCACGTGCGCCCTCGCACGTCTGGCTGCGCGTTCGACGATGACCGGATCGAGCTCGTCGGTCGAGGCCTGAGTCACTCTGGCGGCGAGCTCATGTGCCTCATCGACGATCACGGCGTCGTACTCGGGCAGCATCGGCACGCCGTCGATCGCGTCGATGGCCAGCAGGGCGTGATTGGTCACGACGACCTGTGCGGTCTGGGCGTCCTCACGGGCCAGTTCGGCGAAGCACTCCAGGGCATGGGCACAGCGCGACGCTCCGAGGCATTCACGGTGGTTGACGCTGACCTGCCGCCAGGCACGGTCGTTGTGCGACGGCGCGGAGTCACGGTCGCCGGTGTGGCCGCCAGCTGCCTGTTCCTCGGCCCACTCGCGCAGTTCGACGACCTCGGCGCCCAATGACCCTTCGGGGATCTCGATCAACGTGCCCTGGTCATCGGGGGCACCTTCTCGGACCCGGTGCAAACACGCGTAATTGCCGCGGCCTTTGACGACGGCGTGATGCGGCACCTTGTCGAGAGTCGCCTTGGCGGCTGCCTTCAGCGCCGGGATGTCACGCTCGACCAGCTGATGCTGCAGGTTGAGCGTCGCGGTGGCTACCACGACTCGTTTGCCGTGCAGCAGACTCGGCACGAGATAGCCCAGCGACTTTCCCGTTCCGGTGCCTGCCTGCACCAGCAGGTGCTCGCCGGTGTCGAGTGCGCGCTTGACGGCCTCGGCCATCTCGATCTGACCCGGGCGGTCCGTGCCGCCGACAGCTTCGACCGCGGCATGGAGGACGTCGCGGATATCGGGCACATCCTGAAGGTTATCTGGACCCGCTCACGCCCATGCGATGCCGTCCACAGGTCACTGGCCGGCGAGCCCCAGCAACTCCCGTACTGGCCCGGACGGCGGGATATCGCTGCCTGCCCACACGGCACGGAACGTGCGTCGCAGGTCGAGCCCACTGGTAGTGACGACGACCAGGTGCCCGGCCGCGACGTCATGCTCGACCACCAGCGAGCTGAGGAATGCCGGCGCTCCTCCGGCCCTGACCGATGCGCGTACCGCAGTGGAGGTCGTCAGCTCCACAGCAGGCGTGGCCATCGTGAGATCGTGCGCTGCGAGTGCCCGTTCGAGAACCTCCCGAGTGCCCGAACCGACCTCACGGCATGTCAGCGACAACTCGGCCACCTGCCTTGGCGTCAGCGCCTTCCGCGTGCCCGACAGCGGCCCGCCTGCAGCCACGACAAGCAGAAGTTCATCCGATCCCACGGCCTGCGTGCCCAGCTCGTCGGGGACGTCGGTGCCCTCGACGAATCCGAGATCAGCCGTGCCGTCCTGAACCGCCGCGAGGACCTGACGGCTGTTGGCGGCCTGGAGACTGACAGCGGTCGGCTCCACGCCTTCGCGAGTCTGCCGCTCGCGCAACTGGACCATCCATCGCGGGACGAGGTGCTCGGCGACCGTCATGCTGGCAGCGATGTGCAATTCACGGCGACGATCGGTGCGAAAAGACGCGATCGCACCGTCGACCTCTTCGGCGAGGTCAAGCAGTTGCGCGGCCCAGCCGACCAAAACAGTGCCCGACGTCGTCAGGGTCGAGCCGCGGGCACTGCGATGCAAGACCGTGAAGCCCACCTGTGACTCCAGGACCCGCAACCGCTCGGAGGCAGCCTGTTGAGTCATGCCCTGGACCCTCGCAGCGGCGCCGATACTGCCGAATCTGGCGACGTCGACGAGCAGTGACATCGCGGTCAGGTCAGGTAGGCGGGGGCTGAGGGGCACCTCGACAGCCTACTCCGGTCACAGGGGTTGCCTGTGGACCCACAGGCAACTGACCGCTACTCGATGAGTCACGAACCGCCCACGCTGGAACTATGACCACGATGACCCGCTCCCCCGCAGTCAGGGCCAGACGAGCAGCACTCGGACCCAATTGGTTCGCCGCTGTCATGGGCACCGGGATCGTGGCCACCGCAGCTGTCGGCCTGCCCGTTCACCACGCCGCCATCGACGTGTTCGCGCGCTTCATATGGCTGCTGGCAGCCAGCCTGCTCCTGATTCTGATCACCGTGAACGTCCGCCAATGGATCCGGCGTCCATCCACTGCCCGCGCTCACTTGAACGATCCGGTGCTATCGCACTTCTACGGTGCCCCGGCCATGGCGCTCATGACCGTCGGAGCCGGCGCCCTGCTGGTAGGTCGAGATCTGATCGGCACACCCGCGGCCACGGCGGTAAGCATGACGCTGTGGATTGCCGGGACAGCCCTGGGGCTGTGGACGACCGTCGCGGTGCCCCGCCGGATGCACCACACCTATCGGGGTCCGGCATTCGGCGGCTGGCTCATGCCGGTCGTCCCCCCGATGGTGAGCGCCGCGGCAGGAGGGGTCCTCGTGCCCTATCTTCCGGCTTCGCTGCACACGCCCGTGCGCCTCACCTGCTGGGCGCTGTTCGCGATCGCCCTGGCGGCGAGCCTTCCGCTCATCGCGCAGATCGTCCGGAATGTCGCAACCGGCCGGCTCGGTACGGCCGCCACGATCCCGACGCTGTTCATCGTTGTCGGACCTTTGGGCCAGTCGGCGACCGCCGCGCACACGCTGGCTCCGCACGGAACGTTCGCGGTGGCCTACGGCGTGCCGGTTCTGACGGCGGCAGCGGTGTGGCTCATCGTCGCCGCGACGTTGACGGCCAGGACGGCGCGTCAGGGTATGCCGTTCGCGTTGACGTGGTGGTCGTTCACTTTCCCGGTGGGCACCGTCGTCACGGGAACCTCCGGGCTCGCCGCCGCGACCGGCAGCCCTGTGCTCGAGGTCGCGGCGGTCGCGCTGTTCCTGATCTTGCTGACCGCTTGGGTCGTCGTGGCCATACGGACCGTGAGCGGCCTGCGATCGGGCCGTCTGCTCCCGCTGGATCAGCTCGCGTAACGTTCCAGCTCGGCCGCCAGCGCACCATGCACCCGGGCGACCACGTGGGTTCCTTCGGCTTCATGGTCGAGGGACTCGATCTCGCCTTGGGTGTGGATCAGATTGAGCAGATCGCCGCGCGAGTACGGGAGCACGACATCGACTCGACTGGCCGGTTGCGGCAGATCGGCCTCGATCGCACTCAGCAGTTCATCGATGCCCTCCCCGGTCAGCGCACTGACGACGATCGCGTGCGGCTCTCGGGACAGCAACTGCTGCAACACGATCGGGTCGGCGGCATCGGCCTTGTTGATCACGATGATCTCGGGCACTTCGGTCGCGTTGACATCGGCGAAGACCTCGCGCACCGCAGCGATCTGTCCCTCGGGATCGGGGTGGGAGCCGTCGACGACGTGCAGGATCAGATCGGACTCGGCGACCTCCTCCAGCGTCGAACGGAACGCTTCGACCAGCTGGTGCGGCAGATTGCGGACAAAGCCGACGGTGTCAGACATCGTGTAGACGCGGCCGTCGGCGGTCTGGGTGCGCCGGGTCGTCGGATCGAGGGTCGCGAACAGTGCGTTCTCGACCAGCACACCGGCATCGGTCAGTCGGTTGAGCAGACTCGATTTGCCTGAGTTGGTGTAGCCCGCGATCGCGACGGAGGCGATGTCATGACGTTTGCGGTTGGCCTTCTTCGTCTCACGGGCCTTGCCGAGGTCGATCAGTTCGCGTCGCAGTTTGGTCATCTTCATCTCGATGCGGCGGCGATCGGTCTCCAGCTTGGTCTCACCGGGGCCACGACCACCGATGCCCTCACCGCCCGCGGCCTGTCCACCGGCCTGGCGCGACAGATTGCCACCCCAACCGCGCAGTCGCTGCTTCTGATACTTCAACTGGGCCAGCTCGACCTGGGCCTTACCCTCTTTGGACTTGGCGTGCTGGGCGAAGATGTCGAGGATCAGCGCCGTGCGGTCGACGACTTTGACCTTGCACTTGTCCTCGAGATTGCGCAGCTGGCTGGGCGCGAGCGCCCCGTCGCAGATGATCGTGTCGGCGCCGCTGGCCTCGACCGACGCCCGTAGATCCTCGACCTTGCCCGAGCCGATGAAGGTCGCGGGGTCGGGCTTCTGCCGCCGCTGGATCATGGCATCGAGCACCTCGGAACCGGCTGTCTCGGCGAGCAGCTTGAGCTCGGCCAGGGAGTTCTCGGCGTCCTCGACGGTGCCTTCGGTCCACACACCGACCAGGACGACTCGCTCCAACCGAAGTTGGCGGTACTCGACCTCGGTGATGTCCTCGAGTTCGGTGCGGAGGTTGACGACTCGGCGAAGTGAGTTGCGCTCCTCCAGCTCGAGACCTTCCGTGCCGATTTCGTGAGCTGGGCCTGTCGAAGTGTCGGTCATGCAATCCAATCCATATTTCCGCGTGCGGCAATTGAGGCGGGACCCGTCAGGATCATGTGGTCATCGGCACGCCAGGTCACGTGCACCGTGCCGCCCGGCACGTCGACGCGGTACGTCGCCGGTCTTTCGGCTCGGTCAGCGGCTGCTGTGGCCACGGCCACCGCACAGGCGCCGGTGCCGCACGAGCGGGTCTCGCCCGATCCACGTTCGTGGACCCGCATCGCGACGTGCTGGTCACCCTGGCGAACGACGAACTCGATGTTGACGCCGTCCGGATAGACGGTGCGGTCGAATTCGGGCTGCTGCAGCAGGGTGCCGGCATCGCTCAGGCGATCGACGAAGGCGACAGCGTGCGGATTGCCAGTACGGACGTCCTGGGCCTCCCAGGCGTGACCGTCGACGGCGACCTTGGAGACGCCCTGGATCTGCGGAGCGCCCATGTCGACGCTGATGAGGTCGCCGTCCAATGTGATGGTCTTGTCTCCGTCGCGCGTGCCGACGACGAACGGCGTCGTCGGATCGACGAGACCTTCCTGCGCGAGATGCAAGGCGAAGACCCGCATGCCGTTGCCGCACATCTCACTGACCGATCCGTCGGCATTGCGGTAGTCCATGAACCACTCGCCGGCCGATTCGAGGCCGATCGCCTGAGTTCGGATGACGCGCAAGACACCGTCGGCACCGATACCGCGCCGACGGTGGCAGAGTGCGGCCACGAAGGCAGCGTCCAGCTCACCGTGGATCGTGCCGTCATGGTCTGGGAGCAGCACGAAGTCGTTCTCGGTGCCGTGCCCCTTGAGCCATGGAAAGGTCATGGGTTCCAGTCTACTTGGTTTCGAAACACTGCTCGTGCCTCGCGGATCCTCAACCAACGAGACGCAGGGCCTGATCCACCAGATCGTCCGCGTCGTACTTGAGCCAGTGGATCCGGGGGTCCTTGCGGAACAAGCGGTCCTGACGTCGGGCGAACTTGCGGGTTCCGGTGACGGTGGCCTCCCGCGCCTCGTCCTCGGTCATCTCTCCGCGCAGAAAGGCCAATATCTGCTGGTAGCCGATCGCGCGGGAGGCCGTCAGGCTCTCCTCGATTCCGGACGGCAGGAGCGACCGCACTTCCTCGACGAAGCCCGCAGCCCACATCTGTTCGACCCTCGCGGTCAGCCGCCGATCGAGCACGTCGCGGGGCACGTCCAATCCCAGGATCGTGACATTGTCGTAGATCGAGTCGTACCCCGGCATCGTGGCGGTGAACGGTTCGCCGGTCAGTTCGATGACTTCCAGGGCTCGGACGACCCGCCGGTCGTTGCTGGGCAGGATCTGGGCCGCTGCGGCAGGATCACGGCGGGCGAGTTCGGCATGCAGTTCAGCGGGTCCCCGCTCCCGCAGCTGGTCCGCCCAGCGCTTTCGCACCGCCGGATCCGTTCCGGGGAACTCCAGACGGTCGAGGACCGCGCGCACGTACAGCGCCGACCCGCCGACGATGACCGGCGTGACTCGGCGCGCGGAACAGTCGTCGATGATCGCGCGCGCCCAGCCCTGGAATTCGGCGACACTGGCCTGCTGGGTCACGTCGAGGACGTCGAAAAGATGGTGGACGACATCGCCACGTTCGGCCGCGGTCGGCTTGGCGGTACCGATGTCCATTCCGCGATACAGCTGCATCGAATCGCCGTTGATGACCTCAGCGGTTCCCAGCGCAGACGCCATCTGAACAGACAGCGACGACTTGCCCGACGCCGTCGGGCCAACGACAGCCACGATGCGGTCAGGTAAGGACATATCGCAAATTCTCGCAGTACTGTGATTGCTACACGGGGGCGGTCGTGCCCACGCCTAACAACAGAAGGAGTGAACCCATGGGTTTCCTCGACAAGTTGAAAAAGAAGGCTCCTGAACTCAAAGACAAGGCAGCCGATCTGGCCGCCAGCCAGAACGCCAAGATCGATCAGGGCATCGACAAGGCAGCCGACCTGGCCAACAAGGCCACAAAGGGCAAGTTCGACGAGAAGATCGATTCCGCCGCCGACAAGGCCAAGGACGCTGCCGACAAGCTCGCCGAGGGCGGCGACAAGCCCGCTACCTGAGCACCCAGTCGGCCACGATGTAGCCGACCCCGAGGGGCGCCGAGTCGTAGCGCAGACGCGCCACGATATCGGCGCCCTTTGTCAGTTCTCCCAAGGTCTTGAGCGCCGGGACGCCCGCGGCCAAGAGTTCTGCCCCAAGATCGGTATCGAGCGATGCGAGCGACTCGGCGTCGCCCTCGGACAGGGCCTTGGCCAGCGCGGCGTCGAACGGCTCGGCACGTTCGTCGAGGAATCCGGGTGCCTGCAGCGAACGTTTGGCGCTGCCATCGGCCATGACGAGCAGACCGACCCGGCCGTCGATCAGGGGACGGCCCGTCGAGTACGTCCTCGCGCCCGACCAGCCCGCCCGATCGAGCAGCCAAGCGCCGATCGTCAGGCTCAGCGGGAGCACGAGCGCATCTCCCCCGGCCCGGACGTCGACGCCGTATGACGCGAGGGTGCCACCTGCTCCTTCGTCCAGGTCATCGGCCGCAACTCCGGCGCCCACAACCACGATGCGCTCAGGTGCTGCATCCAGTACGGTCTGCACAGCTTCGGAGCAGGCGCGTCGCAACTCTTCGAGCTCGGCGGCGGTACCCGGCGCTATCTCCGGCACCACGACAGGAGGGTGCGGGCACACAGCGGCGGCGACGATCACGCGACGAAGGCTACCTGGCGTGTCACGATGGACCTGTGTTCGACTCTCAGGGGCTGCCGCCCTACCCGCCGCGGCAGAACGCCTGGCAGTTCCCACCCCCGCCGATCCAGAAGCGGTGGAAGTGGCTCGCGATCGCGGCAACGGCTCTCAGCGCTGTTGTGGCGATACTGCTCACCACGACGATCATCGTCCTGGAAACCCGCGATGCGCCGGGCCTCATCGACGACACCGACCTCACCGCGATCATCGACGATGCCTGCGAGCTGATGACCACTACGGTCGAGTCGATGCCTGTCAGTGGTTCGCCACGGCAACAAGCCGAGACGATCGAAGACCAGGATTTGGCGGTCACCGTGATGCTGACGGAGATCGAGCGCGGTCACGGTGAACTCATCCGTGCCGACCGTCCGGCACAGCAGTGGCTCGACGACTGGACCAGGCTCCTGGCAGCTCGTGATCGCTTCCGCACCGAGTTGCTGCGCCGGGGCGAGGCCACCTTCGTTGCTCCCGTGGACTCGTCAGGAAATCCTCTTCATCAGCGGATGGAGGACGTTTGGCTCGGCGATGCCGTCTGCGCCGTCCCGCCGAGTCTGCTGTGGCCTTACCCTCGGCACCGCACGTCAGAGATCTGACGTGCGGGCGGCGGCCTTCATTTCCTTCTTGTGCGCCCGCACCTTGGCCAGCGAATCCGCATCGACGACGTCGGCGACTGAGCGGAAGCCTTTGCGGCCGTAGTCCCCGGTAACTGTCGTCCAGCCACGCGGTTTGACGCCCAACTGCTTGGCCACGAGCGCGACGAAGATCTTGGACTTCTGCTCGCCGAATCCCGGCAGCGCGGTAAGCCGCTTCATCAGAGCGTCGCCGGTCTTGGCCTCGGTCCAGATGCGGGAAGCATCACCCCCGTATTCGTCGGCCACGATCCGGGCCAGGGCCTGCAACCGTCCGGCCATCGATCGCCCGTAACGGTGGATCGCCGGCGGTGTCGCACACAGATCAGCGAATGCCTCGGGATCGGCGTCCGCAATCACGGCCGGATCAAGTGTCCCGAAACGATCGAGCACCTTGGCCGGCCCCGCGAACGCCCGCTCCATCGGAAACTGCTGGTCGAGCAGCATGCCTGCCAGCAGCGCGAACGGGCTGTCAGTCAGAACTTGGTCAGCGTGTGGATCCTGCGCAATCTGGATGGCCATGACTCCATCATCGCAAGAAACTCCCGCTCGAGGGCTCAGGGTCGCCAGCGGTGGTTGCGTTGCCACAGGGTTGATTCGGGTGGCCGGTATTCGATATGGCCGGCCGTGCTGAGTCTGATCGACCACGGTTCGGAGTGGATCAGTCGGTGGTGGTGTGGGCAGATGAGTAGCCCGTCGTCGAGGGTGGTGGTGGCGCCTTTGGCCCAGTCCATCCGCCAGTGATGCCCTTCGGACTCCTCAGGTGGCCTGTCACATCCCGGGAATGTGCACCCATGGTCGCGGGCAGCCAGCGCTTGTTTCTGAGCCTTGGTGAACAGCCGTTGTTCATGCCCATGATCCAACGGCAGCGATTTGCCGCCGAAAACTTGCGGCACAATCCCCAAATTGCAAGCCATCAGCCGTGCCTGTGAAGCAGAAATCCTGGTGCCGGTCGATAACGTCGCGGCTTTGATGCCGTGGATCAGGGTGTCGAGATCCAACCGCACCATCAACATCGCACCCAGCCCAGAGCGGCCTGGCAGCAAGTGCCCCGGGAGCCTGGAGCAGAGTTCGGCAAATCCGACACCCATCCGGGTACGGCCCTTCGAGACGCTCGCTTCGCTCGCTCCTCAGGGACCCGTTCATGTCCCTGGCCGGTGGTTGAGGAGCTGTTGGGGGCACCTCCCGCGAGCGTAGCGAGTGGGGGCGGGACGAGCAGCGTCTCGAAACCAGCAGCCAGATCAACCTGATTCGGCCTGCGCATCAGGGAGTTTGAACCCACCCGACGTGGTGCCGTCACCATTGGGTTTCATCCAGAACTCGGACGCCTTCCAGGCCCGCTTCTCCTGCGCCTCCAAGTTCTCGTTCTCGTCCTTATCGACCTCAGGCTCTGGTTTGAACCGGTCAGTGATCCGCTTCGACCTGGATTTGAGGTCTTTGAGGTTGTACTTCGGGGCGTCCCCGATCAGCGCCTCTTCACAGGCCTTCTTCTGCTCATCGGTCGTGCCGTCGGGTAGATCGCCGATCGCGCCGGCGATGATTCCGGCCTGCTTCTCACCGATTTGGCCATCCGCCAAGGCTTCTTCTGTCGACGGTGCGTCTTCGAGCGCTTGGCCCTGTTTGACCATCGCCTCAGCAGACCGCCGGTCACCACCAAAAGAACCAGCCAACATCGCACCCGTCGACGTGGCACCTGACTTCCTCGCCAACCCAGATGCCTCCAACGCCCGCGCCGCAGCCAACTGGTGCGCCTTGACCCGTGCCTCGGCACGCATCAATTCCTCGGCCAGATGCCGGACGGTCTCAGCCTCCAAAGCCGTCCACGCCGCAATCGGCATACCGTCGAGCGCATTCTTCATCGCCACAACCCCACCCGACAACGGGTCAGGCAACGACGCAAGAACAGCCGACACGGGCAACCTCCAAAGCGGAATCTACAACCCGAAATCCCTACAATTCCGGTGCACAAACCACTCTGCCCCACACCTCAGACACTCATATTTCGACAACCCGGACTTATCCACACCTACGCCTTCGGCCGAGTGATCGAGTGCAGCAGAACCGGCAGAGTGTCCCGCATCAGCGTCTGATCGATCGGACGCTGCCCGACGAATGCCTCGCGCAATGCCATCTCGTAGGTACCCATCAACACTGTCGACGCGTGACCGACGTCGACCGTCAGCTGCAGTCCGAGCGCGTCGAGGACGGACTGCATGAATGCCTCCAGGTCGCTGCGTACCTGACCCAGCACCGCTGCGAACTCGCGACCGACGGCATCATCGCGGACGACTCGCAGTTCGAACTCGGCATGCAACAGGTACCACTCACGCTCCGGCGGATGCAGCACCAAGAACCGGTCGACGATGACCCGGATCGCGTCGAGCACGTCCTTGCCGGAGTACGACGTCGGATCCGCCGCCTCGCGAAGCATGCTGAACATCGTCTCGTGCTCACGGTTGAACAACGCCAGGACGAGTTCGTCCTTGGTCGAGAAGTTGGAGTAGAACGCACCGCGGGTGAACCCGGCTTGTTCGCAGATGTGCTCGACAGAAGCACCTTGGATGCCCTCACGCGCCAACACCACACGGGCAGCATCCAGCAGCCGTTCCCGGGTCGCGGCGCGGCGCCTTACTGTGCGCTGGCCACTGGAGACCTCAGTCATGCTCTCTCCTCCTATGTGACGCACACAGCGTACTCGATACATTGACGTATTGAATACACAAACGTATCGTAAACGTGTGTCGACATCTCTTTACACCCTCGGCCGCTGGGCATTCAGACATCCGGGTCGAGTACTGGCCGCCTGGATGGTCGTGCTCCTGGTCGCCGGAGTCGCAGCTCTCGGCCTGGGCAGCAGCACCAAGAACTCATTTGAGATCCCGGGCACCGAGTCCCAAGAGGCCATCAACTCGCTCGGGCGCACGTTCCCGGAGTTGAGCGGTGCTGGGGCATTCCTCGTGATCGTGGCTCCCGACGGTCAAAGCGTCCAGAACGCCGAGACCAAACGTCTCGTAGCAGATGCGATGTCCGGGATGAAGAAGGTCGACGGGGTGACCCAGGTCGTCTCGCCCTACTCAGATCTGCCCCCCATCGGCGTCTCCAAGGACGGCACCGCCGCCCAGATCCAGGTCCAGTTCAGCGGGGATCTGACCGACGTCGCGCCAGCCGACCGAGACCAACTCGTCGCGACCGGCGATGCCCTGCGCGATGCGGGATACACGACCGCTTTCGGCGGCGACGTCTTCACCAACACCGGTCCTCAGCTCTCGATCACCGAGGTCATCGGCGTGGTGGTCGCGTTCATCGTGCTGTATCTGATGTTCCGCTCTTTGCGCGCTGCTGTGATGCCGATCGTCACGGCGCTCCTCGGCGTACTCGTTACGACCGCCCTGACGATCGCCGCGACCGGATTCATGACGATCTCGGCGACGGCTCCACTCTTGGCACTGATGATCGGCCTGGCGGTCGGTATCGACTACGCGCTGTTCATCGTGTCCCGGCACCGCGAACAGCTCGCCGACGGCATCGAGCCCGAAGAGGCGGCCGCCCGATCCGTCGCAACCGCCGGGTCAGCAGTCGTCTTCGCCGGCGTCACGGTCGTCATCGCCCTGCTGGGTCTGGCGATCGCCCGTATCCCGTTCCTGACCGTCATGGGAGCCGCCGCCGCACTGTCGGTCGTCATCGCCGTCGCCGTCGCCGTGACGGTGATCCCAGCGCTGCTGGGTCGCGCCGGTGCGAAGCTGACACCTGAAACCAATCGCTCCGCCGACGGATTCTCCCGCCGCTGGGTCAAAGCCACGACCCGCTTCCCGATCTTCGCGATCGTCATCGTGGTGGTCGGCCTCGGAGTCCTGGCGATCCCCTCGAAAGACCTGCGGCTGGCCCTGCCCGACAATGGATCCGCGCCGGCAGCAAGCACCCAGCGGGCGGCCTTCGACCTGGTCGACAAGCACTTCGGGCCCGGTTACAACGCGCCCTTGCTGATCGGGATCGACATCATCTCGACGACCGATCCGGTCGGTGTCGTCAATGACATCGCCGATGACCTGCGTGAGCTGCCGGGTGTCGAGGCCATCGGGCTGGCCACCCCCAACCGCACCGCAGACACCGGGATCATCCAGGTCATCCCCCAGACCGGTGCGACGGACACCCGCACCGCCGATCTCGTCCATGAGATTCGCGACCGCAAAGCCGAGTGGAAAGACGAGCACGGGGTCGACGTCACCGTGACCGGTCTGACCGCTGGCGGCATCGACGTGTCCAACCGTCTGCAGGGGGCGCTGTTGCCATTCGGGCTCGTCGTGGTCGGTCTGTCTGTCCTGTTGCTGATGGTCGTGTTCCGCTCGATCGTCGTGCCCGTCAAAGCCACGCTGGGGTTCCTCCTGTCGACGGGTGCATCTTTCGGCGCGGTCGTGGCCGTGTTCCAGTGGGGTTGGCTCATGGACCTGGTGCACCTCGAACAGACGGGGCCGCTCATCAGCTTCCTGCCGATCATCCTGATGGCCGTGCTGTTCGGACTCTCGATGGACTATGAGGTCTTCCTGATGTCGCGCATGAAGGAGGAATATGTCCGCACCGGCGACCCGCATCGCGCAATCGTCGACGGATTCGTCGGCAGTTCACGGGTCGTCACGGCGGCCGCGATCATCATGCTGGCGGTTTTCGCGGCATTCGTCCCGGAGGGCGATCCCAACATCAAACCGATCGCCTTCGCACTGGCCATCGGGGTGTTCGCCGACGCCTTCCTCGTGCGGATGCTGTTCGCACCTGCCGTCCTGCAGCTCTTCGGACGACGCGCATGGGTGCTGCCCAGGGCACTTGACTCCCGGCTCCCCCACGTCGACGTCGAAGGCGAGGGATTGCATCAACGGGTCGAGTTGCAGGCCTGGCCACGTCCGCATTCGACGGCGGCGATCACCGCGTCGGGTCTGACGACCAACGGCCCAGAGGGCCCGATCTTCAACGATGTCTCGGTCGAGATCGAGGCCGGCGACTGGCTCGTCGTGCATGGTCCGAGCGGATCCGGCAAGACCGCGCTGCTCCTGACGATCGCCGGACGGATGGCGTTCGACAACGGGCGTCTGCGCGTCAACGGGGCGTTGCTGCCCCAGGAGACGTCGAACGTCCGTCGATCTGTGTCGCTCGCGGAGTTCTCGGGAATCAACGATCTCGAGGACAATCTCTCGATCGATCAGCACATCGCCGAGCGACTGTCGATCCGATCATTCGGTCTGTGGGTCAGCCGCAGCCGGATCGGACCTGTCCGGGTCGAGTTGGAGCAGGCGCTGCAGCACGCCTACGAAGCTGCCGGACTCCCCTACGAGAGCCATCCCGGCTCGACTCTCGTATCGGCGCTGCCCCGGCTCGAGCGCAAGTTGCTCGGCATCGTCCTGGCACTCATCGACGACCCGCGAATCGTCGTGGTCGATGACATCGACGATCTGAGGGCCAGCGAACACATCGAACTGCTCTGGACAGCGCTCGCCTGGCTGCTCGAAGACCGAGATGTCACCCTCCTGGCCAGCGCCCAGTCCGCATCCGCAGCACCCGAACCGTCCAGCCGACTCCACCTCCTGGAGTTGGACACGAACCGCACACTCCACGAGTTGATGAACCGATGATTCCCTCCCCCACCCTTCCCTGGTTCGAACTCGCCAGGTTCAAGCGCAGCAGGCTGACCCGCGCGGCCATCGTGGCCGTCATGTTGGTGCCGCTGTTCTATGGCGCGATGTACACCTGGGCCAATATCAACCCCACGGGGCGACTCGACAAAGTCGACGCCGCGGTCGTCAACCACGATCAGCTCATCGAGATCACCGGTCGGGACGGCAAGAAGCAGCCCGTCGCGGTCGGAAGACAGCTCGCGGGCAATCTCGTCACCAGTGACGATTCGAACAACTACAACTGGATACTGACCGACGAGAAGGACGCCCAGCGCGGCCTGGCAGACGGTCACTACAAAGCCGTCCTGACGATCCCTGAGAACCTGTCGAAGGCTGCGACGTCGACCAGTGGAGACCCCCAGGACGTGCTGCAGGGCAAACTCGATCTGCAGACCAACGACGCGGTCAACTACATCAACGGGACGATCGCCCAGACAATCCTGCAGGCAGCCAAGAACGCCCTGAACGCTCAAGTCACCGAGACCTATCTCGACAACGTCTACCTGAGCTTCTCCGACATCAAGGTCTCACTCGACGACGCCGCGAAAGGCGCGACGAAGCTCGCCGACGGTGCGGACGAACTCGCGGGCGGAGCCGGCAAGCTTTCGGACGGGGCGGCGACTCTGGCCGACGGAACGAGGCGTCTTGCCGACGGCGCGTCACAGCTCGACACGGGCGCGCAGAAGCTGTCCGGCGGACTCGCTGAACTCGACTCCAAGACCAAGCCTCTCGCCGGGCAGACACGACAGCTCGCCGATGGATCACGCCAGGTCGCCGACGGCACGGAGGAACTCAACTCGACGGTGCAACTGATCGGCTCGACGATCCTCGACGCCACCGAGAACGCGAACCGCGACATCGCCGAACTCACCCGGAATCTCGGTGAACTCGCCGCGACGTGTGAGAGCGCCCAGCCGGCCGGCATCGACTGCAGTCTGCTCCGCGAGGCGGCCGACGGATCCGGTGAGCTGAAGGGCTTCGTCAGCGAAGTGCGCGGGCAGACCAAGGAGATCAGCGCGGGTACGCAAAAGCTCAGCGACGGCGCCGAGCAGGTGGCCGACGGCAACGCGAAACTCGCCAAGGGCGTGCCGACCCTCGTCTCGGCGATCGGCGATGCGTCAGGCGGCGCGAAACAGTTGGCCGGTGCGACGGGACAACTCAGCGACGGTGCGTCGCAGGCCGCGACCGGCGCCGGCGCGCTGGCCGACGGCAGCACCAAGCTCGTGGACGGGGCGGACCAGCTTTCGACCGGTGCGCTCAAACTCGCCAACGGTCTGCGCGACGGTAGCGGCCAGGTGCCCGACTACGACAAATCCGAGCGCGAACAACTCGCCAAGACCGCTGCGACTCCGATCGACGATGCCGCCAAGCGGGTCCATGGTGTCAAGAACTACGGTTCCGCTCTGGCTCCCTACTTCATCTCCTTGGCGCTGTGGGTCGGCGCGATGGCGATATTCCTCCTGCTTCGACCGCTGTCAGCGCGCGCGATCGCCTCGACGGCGGGCAGTGTCCGAACCGCGCTGGCCGGATTCGCGCCCGGATTGGCGATCTCGGCCGCACAAGTGGGTCTGTTGCTCTTGGTCCTGGAATGGATCGTCGGCATCGATCCGGCCAATCGTCCGCTCCTGATCGGTATCAGTCTGATGACCGGGGCGGTCTTCACCGCGATCAATCAGATGTTCGTCGCCTTGTTCGGCGGCGCCGGCAGGTTCGCGGCGCTGGTCTTCGTCAGTCTGCAGCTCACCGCCGCTGGAGGGACGTATCCGATCGAGACGGCTCCCCCGTTCTTCGGCCTGCTGCACGATCTGTTGCCCATGACGTATGCCGTCCACGGGATGCGAGCAGCACTCGCCGGGGGCACCGACGGCGTCACGCGCGACTTCGTGGTGCTCGCTCTGTTCGCCGTACTCGCGCTGACGGTCACGGTCATCGCGGCGAGGCGTCAGCAGACCGTCACGATGAAACGGCTGCACCCCACGCTGATGGTCTGACTTAGCCTGTCCTGGAGGCGTCGGCTTCGGCCTGGATCCGCGCGACGTAGGCCGACCAGTCGACGTCCGAGGCGCTGGTGTCAGAACCGCTGCGTCCGTCGATGAGCTCCCGGACGATCTCGGCGTGCCCCGCGTGCTGCGCTGTCTCGGCGACCATGCGCACCATGAGAAAGCCGAGAGTCGTATCCGCCTTCTCTTCCACCCAGTGCGGCACCCGACCGGGGCTGTCGATGTCATGGGTCTCGATGGTCTCGTCGCTGTGACGGCAGGCGCGGTCGTACAACGCCAAGATCTCGGCGACGGATTCGTCGGCGGTCGCCCACATATCGGATCCCTGGTAGACCGATCCGTCCTCGACCCACGGCAAGACGTCCGGTGCAGCACGGCCGAACGAGGTCCCGAGATAGACGTGCTCGATGCCCACGAGGTGCTTGACCAGTCCGAGCAGATTGGTGCCCGTCGGCGTCATCGGTCGACGCACGTCGTAGTCATCTGCACCGTCAAGCGCCGCGAGCAGCGCGCCGCGCGACTCGCGGAGCTTGTCGTGCAGTTCGCCCTTGATCGTCATCGCCGGCCCGACTTCAGTGCGGGACTGCCATCTTCTGGACGTCGAGACGCCAACTGTTGCTGAAGGACGGCTGCTGGGCCTTGGCCGCCGAAGTCGACGGTGTCGGCTGTGGGAGAGGCGCGCAACGCTTGTCGGCACGGTTGCCCTTCATCCGCTTCGGAACGTGCCCGTCGTACAGATAGCGAGCGATGGTCTTGTCGACACAGGCGTTGCCGGCCAGCGAATTCGAGTGCGTCGTTCCGCCCACGACCGAGATCAGCCTGGCCTTCGGGTACCGCTTACGGACCTCGATGCTGCCCGCATACGGGGTCGCGGCGTCGAGCGTCTCGTTGATCATCAACAGGCTCTTGACCTTCTTGCCGTTGATCTTCTTCGGAGTGCGGGACGGGGCGGGCCAGTGGCGGCACGGTTCGTTGTACCAAGCGTTGGACCAGGTTTCGAACGGCGCGACGGCGTTGACCCTGTTGTTGTCCTTGCGCCACTTCGTCCAGCTCTTGGGCCAGGACACATCAGTGCACTGGACGCCGAGGTAGACCGCGTAGCCGTTGTCGTCCCCGTAGCCCGAGGCGTCGAGGTAGGCGCTCTCGAGCGCCGCGACGTCACCCTTCTTGACGAAGGCGCTGAACACGCTGCCCAGATCGGTCCAGGTCGACTGGTAGTAGCCCGCATACAAGAACGCATCGGTCCATTCACTACCACCGAGCTTGCCGCCGGGTGCGGCGACCGGGTTGGCGTACAGGCTGTTGCGGGTCTTGTAGAAGAGCTTGCGCACCTTGGACGTGGTGTTGCCCAGCTTGTAGACCTTGTCGTTCTTGGCAAGCCAGCCGAACCAGATGTTGATGTTCTTGTCGAACGCGACGTCTTGCGAGAGATTCGCCTTGTACCAAATCTCGCGCGGGTCGACGGTCCCGTCGAAGACCATGCGCCGGGTGCGCTCAGGGAACATCGAGGAGTACACCTGGCCGAGATAGGTGCCGTACGAGAAGCCGTAGTAGTTGATCTTGCCCGCACCCAACCGCTGACGGATCCGGTTCATGTCGCGGGCGACGTCCTTGGTCGTCAGGTGACGAAGAAGGCTCTTGCTGTTCTTGGCCTTGCAAGCCTTGGTGTAGGCATTCGTCCTGGCCGGCCACGGATCAGTGAGTTTGTAGGTCTTGTAGCTGACGTTTTTGTCGGGGTCGTACTTGGGACGGTTATAGCCCGCGTACTTCGGATCGCACGACACGTTGGGCTCACTCGCGCCGACGCCACGCGGATCGAAGCCGATCCAGTCATATGCTCCGCCGACAGACTTGCCCTTGTAGGCGGGGATGATCTGGCCGAGGAACGACAGACCGAGGCCCGATCCGCCGGGGCCGCCGGGGTTGACGAGCATGATGCCTTGGTACTTCTTCTTCGAGACCGTGTGCTTGACCCGGGAGATCGCGATCTTGATCTTCTTGCCGCGTGGCTTGTTCCAGTCGAGCGGGACCGAGACCGTTGCGCACTTGGCGCCGAAGTCACGCAGGTCCTCGTCGGCGCAGGTTTTCCACACGATCGATGACGGTGCCGACTTCTGGGCCAGAGGCGCCGCGCTGGCGGATGTCGTCCCGGGACCGCTGAGTGTCAAGGCCCCGACTGATGCTGCGGCGACTACACCAAGGATCTTCTTGCTGCGCACGATGTTCTCCCAACTCCCGTACCCAAGCTGGGCAGGACCAGTTCACAGTGCCATGGGTCGCGGCCCGTGGCAACCGTTCGACGGACTACAGAGCGCAGGCTTGCGCGGGCGGCAATGGCGCTGGTGCGCCCAACGACGGCATACCCAGCCCGACTGACCGCACTTCGGTCTTTCCTTGGCGCGCTTCCCACGCATCGCCGGCGGACGTCCGCCGGTACATGACTGGCGGATCGTCGCTGACGAGATGGTGCGGCGCGGCGTACGTGATCCGGACCTCGACCATGTCGCCAGGACGGACATCGTGATCGCCCGGAACGAAGTGGACGAGCCGGTTGTCGCGGGCACGGCCGGTCAGCCGCAGCGTCGCCCCGTCCTTCTTGCCTTCGTGATCGGCGACGAGCAACTCGACGGTGCGACCTTCCTGTTTCTTCGCCTCGTCCCAGGCGACCTCGTTGACGACCTCAATGAGTCGGTCGTATCGCTCCTGCACGACCGCTTTGGGCAGTTGATCGGGCAGTTCGGCCGCCGGGGTGCCGGGACGCTTGGAGTACTGGAACGTGAACGCGCTGGTGAATCGGGCCTTGCGGACGACCTCCATCGTCTGAACGAAGTCCTCTTCTGTCTCACCGGGGAATCCGACGATGATGTCGGTCGTGATCGCGGCATCCGGCATCGCCTCGCGGACACGGTCGATGATGCCGAGGAACTTCTCCTGGCGGTACGAGCGGCGCATCGCCTTCAGCACCCGATCCGAGCCTGACTGCAGCGGCATGTGCAGCTGTGGCATGACGTTGGGCGTCTCGGCCATTGCAGCGATGACGTCGTCGGTGAAGTCTTTGGGGTGCGGGCTCGTGAACCGCACACGCTCGAGTCCCTCGATCTCTCCGCACGCCCTCAACAGCTTCGCGAAGGCCTGCCGGTCACCGAACTCAACGCCGTATGCATTGACGTTCTGGCCCAGCAGGGTCACTTCGATGACGCCGTCGGCGACCAGTGCCTTGATCTCGGCCAGGATGTCGCCAGGACGACGGTCCTTCTCTTTGCCGCGCAGCGCCGGGACGATGCAGAACGTGCACGTGTTGTTGCAGCCGACGCTGATCGAGACCCAGGCCGCGAACACCGAATCGCGCTTGGTCGGCAGGGTCGACGGAAAGACTTCGAGTGACTCCAGGATCTCGACCTGGGACTCCTCGGCGATACGGGCCCGCTCGAGCAGCACCGGCAACGAGCCGATGTTGTGGGTGCCGAAGACGACGTCGACGTACGGCGCCTTCTTGGTGATGGTGTCGCGGTCCTTCTGCGCCAGGCAGCCACCGACCGCGATCTGCATGCCGGGGTTCTTGGCCTTGACCGACGCGATGTGGCCGAGGTTGCCGTACAGCTTGTTGTCGGCGTTCTCACGCACCGCACACGTGTTGAACACGACCAGGTCAGGCGTCGTGCCGTCCTCCGCCGGGATGTAGCCATCGGTCTCCAGCAGCCCGCCGAGGCGTTCGCTGTCGTGAACGTTCATCTGGCAGCCGTAGGTGCGCACTTCATAGGTCTTCGTCATGACCGTTCAATGGTACGTGGCCGAACCTCCCCAAGGTCAGGTCGACCGGCCGAACCTCGAACACGGCGCGTCTTTCGGATCCCCGCCGCCGACACGCTCCTCCCGCATGCAGGCGCGGCAGCTTCCTCGGTGCTCGTCCTTGCGATGGCCGCACTTCCTGCACAGCTCGTGAGGCGGCGATGTGGGCAACACTGCACGTCTCATCGCTTCAGCGTGTTGCAGGATCCGGCCCATCTGCCGACACTAGCCGCCGCACCGGGGTCTTCGCACCCGATCGGGCTGCGCGGGTGCTCCAGCTAGACGCCGCGAGACTCCGGCTTGTAGAGCTCCAGCGCCAGCTTTTCCATCGGGCCTTTGCCACAGGCACTTCCGATGTTGCCGCTGCCAGGAACAGCCCCATGCCCAACTTGCGATGACTCAGATCTGCACGGTTCGCGTTCACCGTGTCATCCTGTCAGGCGCGGGACCACCCCGTGCTGTTTTCGCGTCCCGTTCGACCGACGTGGCGACTCTGCAACCGCGTCACGTTTGTTCGTGGTTGAGGGCTTACCGGCCCTGCGGCCGACCATCGCCCACAGGGCCGGCGATTTCACTTCCTGACCCGCACGGACTTCGTCTTGACTGTCCGGGTGGCGTAGCCGGGCTTGCGCACCGTGACCTTGACCGAGAGCTTGCGCTTGCGATCGCTCTTCTTGACCTTGTACGACGCCTTGGTCGCTCCGCCGATCGCTCGACCGTTGCGGTACCAGCGATAGGACACACTGGCCGGCACAGAGGTCCAGGTGCCAGAAGTGACTCGCAGCGTCTTGCCCTTCTTCGCGGTGCCCGAGATCTTCGGCATCTTGGTGACGCCGAACTTGATGGGTGCCGGTCGCCTCGTCTGATAGACCGATGCCGACCACGACGGCTGTTTCCCGCCGGGGATCGTCAACACTGCCTGCAAGGCGCAGTTGATCGGCTCGCTCTTGATCCAGATTCCGTCCTGTTCCTCCCACGCGAGGGCCGACGAGTCGGGAGCGAAGGTCGGGCTGTTGAATCCCGACTGCGCCTCGGTCTCACACCGGTACTCGGGCAGTGGTGGAACTCCCCCGGTACGCGGATTGCCCGGTAGATGGGCGATCTGTATGCGGGCGTCTTCGAACTTCCCCCGCACCATCGCGAGGTAGGCGCCGTTGCGCGAGACCGCACCATCGGCGAGCGGCATGAAGTCCGAGCCCGGGAACATACCTTCGTGGAACCAGAACGCATCGCCTCGGTACACGTCGAACAGGTACATCTGATCGAAGCCGATGCCATTGACCATCAGCCGACTGTTGGTGAGCCAGGTGGGGTGGTCGTAGAACATCACACCGTAGCCGGCAGCCGGCGTCAGCCGGTTGGCTGCGGTGATCGCGGTGACCCAACGCAGCCGGCAGGGCGGTGCCGGTATGGTCGACGGGCACGAGAACCGCTCATATGTGTACGCGATCTTCGACCCGTCGGGCGAGATCGTCACGTGGGTCATCCGCCCCCCGATCCACTCCCCGGCCGAGTTCTTCAGGTCGGGCGGATCGATGGTGTTGAGCTCGGTCCCCCACTGATTCATCCGATAGATCCGAGTGCCGCGGGTGGCAACGACTGTGCCGACGTCCGACTGATCCGGCGACCGCCACGGCGAGGCACTCGTACCGTTGCTGGTCAGCGCCCGTTGACCGGAACCATCCGGCCGCGAGACCCAGATGTTGTGATTCTTGATGAAGACGATCGAACCCGCCATGGTCGCCCCGTGGGCCGATGGAGCGCGTGGCCCCACGGCGACCAGTGCTCCGGCGATGAGTGCGACGGCCGTCAGCCGGAATAGCAGATGGGAGGATCGGTGCAGGAGATTCATGCGCCCCAGCCTCGACGTCCCAGAGTCCCGGGAACCAGGGTCGATTGCCCTCATTTGGCCAGCGCAATCGAGAACTTGCCCTCGTCGGCCGAGATCTGGAAGTCCACACCGTCCGCCACGCCGACCAGGACATCCTCGCCGAGGCCCGACTTGTCGCGCACAGGCTTGTACGACGGCGCGAGTGTCGACTCGTACGCCGCGAAGATCTCGTCCGGCGCCAACTCGGTCGCGTAGTCGACTTCCTCCCGCGATCCGCCTACCGTCTCGGACGTCTGGCAGAGGGTCGATCCCGGGGGCGGCCCGGGCAAATCGGCCGGCAGCAGACGTACGTCAGCGATGTCTGGCGTCCCGAATGCCGTGGGAAAGGCCGCCTTGCACTCGGGTGGGACGTCTGTGGACGTGACGTCCGGCGCGGATCCGTCGTCCGGGCCGGCGACATCGTCACCGCCGCCGGAACTGCAACCGACAAGAGCCAGCACGGCGACCGTCAACAGACCTGCGGTCTGATATGTACGGGACGAGGGCAGGGCGATTCTCATAAGAACTCCATCCAGGTTCAGGGAGTTCCCACGCTGCCCGGCCCAATCGCCCGGAATCCAGAGTGAACTGACCCGGTTTCCCAGGCCGGCCCAGGCTCAGCTCCCCTTCGGAGTCACCCAGAGATGAATCGTGCCCTCGACTGTCACGGTTCCATCGGTCGTCACCGCTTTGACCCTGACCGGGACGTCCGGGCCGTTGGCCCAGTCGGACTCAATCGTCTCAGCGGTACACGTCAGCGCCGTGGTCGACTTGGCCAGGTACTTGACGTCCATCCCCTTGGGCAGCCAACGCATATCGGCCGGGCAGGTCGCCTCGGCCAGCAGCCCCATCGCCGCCTCCAGACCATTGCAGGCCGCGATCGCGTGGACCGTGCCGATGTGATTCTTGACCGAACGGCGCTTGGGGATCACAACCTTGCCCAGGTGCGGCTTCATCTCCTGGACCTGCATGTGGATCGATGCGAAGTACGGTGCCTTTTGTCCGTAGAGGACCGAGAAGACCCGCTTGCCTTGTGGAAGCGCGGTGACCTTCTTGTACAGCTCGAGGGTGGATGACATGACGCTATGTTACCCACAAGTAACCAACGATGGCGACCGGCTAGAGAACCGCCCCGCGAATGCACAGCACATCGGGCAAGTTCGTGCGTACCTCACTCCACGTGCCCCCCTCGTCATTGCTGACCCAGATGGCACCGTGCCGTGAACCTAGGTAGAGACCTACCGGATCCGCGCGGTCGGCCGAGAAGCCATCACGCAGTACGACGGACCACACCTCTTCAGGAAGCCCCGGGCCGGTCTCGTGCCACGTCTCACCTGCATCCTCAGAACACCACACAGCCGGCTTACCTGCCGGCGGGAAGCGTTCGATATCGGCCACCAGCGGATACACGTACACAACGCCGGGACGATGCGGATGAGCGACGATCGGGAACCCGAACTCGACGGGTAGCCCTCCACTGATCTTGACCCACGAACGACCGCCGTCATCCGAGCGGAAGACTCCCCCGTGATTCTGCGCGTAGAGACGGTCGGGATCGCCCGCATCGACCGCGACCTTGTGCACGCACTGGCCGAATTCGGGAGCTTCGCCCGGCAGGAAGTCGGTCGTGATGCCGCGGTTTCGCGGCTCCCAACTGGCACCGCCGTCTTCGGTCCGGTACACGCCGCCGGTCGACATCGCCACGGTGACGATGTCGGGATCCGTCGGGTGGGGCACGATCGTGTGGATCGCCTGGCCGCCGAAGCCTTCTCCCCACTCCGGCCGGTGCGGGTGGTCCCACAGACTCCTCACGAGCTCGAAGGTCTCTCCTCGATCATCCGAACGGAACAATGCGGACGGCTGAGTGCCCGCCCAGACGACGCCGTTGTCGGCGCCCGAAGGCTGGATCTGCCAGACCCGCTCGATCGAAGCCCCCTCCCCGCGAGGCAACCGCACAGCTCCTTCTCGGGATTCCGACCAGGTGGCACCCAGATCGTCTGATCGGTAGATCTGCGGCCCATACGGCATGCTCGTCGACCCGACGAAAAGCCGAGGGACAGAACCACGGTCGTCGATCGCGACCGAATAGATCTCTTCCATCGGGAAAACCGGCGCATCCCAGCGCCACTGTTCCCGAGCCTCGTCGGAGCGGCCGATGAACAGCCCTTTACGCGTCCCAGCCAACAACACAGCTGACGACATGTGGCCCACCTCCCGATGGAATCGTCCGGAGTCTGGACGCTAGGCCGAAGCCACCGGGCTGTCAACGGGTCGATCGAATACCTCACGGGGTGCCGTGCAGACCACCTCGGGATGAGTCACCGACTCGGGCTGGATCCAGAGGCCCTGCGTGAACCCGCACTTCTCCAACATCCGGATCGACCTGGCGTTGCGGACATCAGGACTCGCCACGAACCTCGGCGCATCCGGATAGTCACGGCACAGAACTTCGCGGCAGAACGTCGTGATCATTGCCGTCCCGATGCCGCGGCCGACCAGATCCGGCTCGCCGATCAGATAGTCGAAGGCCACCGCGGTCAAGTCCTGCACCCGCACGGCATAGTCGTCGTACGCCGCGACGGGATAGTCCTGCACATAGCCGATCGGGCGTCCATCCAGTTCGACGATCCACATGCGGGTCGCGCTGGTCCCGGCGAGCTCATCGGCGTAGTGCGTGCGAGCCAGCTCAGGAGATCGCGGCTCATCGCCGAACCAGGGCTGCGCGTGGTCGGCGGCCATCCACATCACCAGCATCGGGATGTCCGCGTCGAGGAGTCGGCGGAAGATGAAGCCATCCATGGGCAAACAAGTTAGCCCATGATCGGGACGACTACATGCTTTCGAGCGGTTGCGCCTCGGCACCGAGTTCTTGACGCACGACCTCGAAGGCCACCTGCGGTGCATAACCCTTGCGTGCCAGGAGCCCTGTCAGCCGTCTGATCTTGGTCGTTTCGTCGAGCCTGCTCATCGAGCGCAATTTGGCCTGCACGAGCCGGTGCGCGGCTTCCACCTCGGCCTCGGGGTCGAGCTCATCCAAGGCATCGCGGACCAACTCGTCGGCAACGCCTTTGCGCTTGAGCTCCATTGCAAGCACTCGCGACGAAAGCCCCTTGCTGCGTTGCCTGGCCTGCACCCATGCGTGGGCGAACTCCGCATCGTCGACGAGCCCGGCGTCCTCGAACTTGTCGAGGACCGCCGTGGCCACCTCGGCAGACACCTGTTTCTTGGCCAAAGTCTGCTCGAGGTCAGCCCGGCTTCGAGCAGAGACCGCCAGCCGGTCGTAGACGATCTGGCGCGCCCGACTCATCTGCTCAGCCAGGTCCTCGTCACTCATGTCGATCAGAACTCGGTGGCCGGGAGATCCGGCCCTTCGACTTCATCGACAGCTGCCGGCATATCGGCCTGCGGACCGATGCCCTTGGCCTCCATGATCCGCTTCTCCAGCTCGACCGCCAGATCGGGATTGTCCTTGAGGAAGGCGCGCGCCTTCTCCTTGCCCTGACCCAGCTGATCGCCTTCATAGGTGTACCAAGCGCCGGCCTTGCGGACGAATCCGGTCTCGACGCCGACGTCGATCAGGCTGCCTTCGCGGCTGATGCCCTGGCCGTACATGATGTCGAACTCGGCCTGCTTGAACGGCGGGGCCAGCTTGTTCTTGACAACCTTGACGCGCGTGCGGTTGCCGACCATGTCGGTGCCATCTTTGAGCGTCTCGATGCGGCGCACGTCGAGGCGGACCGAGGCATAGAACTTGAGCGCCTTGCCGCCCGTCGTGGTCTCGGGCGAGCCGAACATGACACCGATCTTCTCGCGCAGCTGGTTGATGAAAATCGCGGTGGTGCCCGAGCCGTTGATCGCGCCGGTCATCTTGCGCAGCGCCTGGCTCATGAGGCGGGCCTGCAGACCGACGTGACTGTCGCCCATTTCGCCGTCGATCTCGGCGCGGGGCACAAGTGCGGCCACGGAGTCGATCACGATGATGTCGAGCGCGCCGGAGCGGATCAGCATGTCGGCGATCTCGAGCGCCTGCTCACCGCTGTCGGGCTGCGAGATCAGCAGGGCGTCGGTGTCGACACCCAGCTTGCGGGCGTAATCGGGATCGAGTGCGTGCTCGGCGTCGATGAAGGCCGCGACACCGCCGGCCTTCTGCGCATTGGCCACCGCGTGCAGGGCGACGGTCGTCTTACCCGAGGACTCAGGGCCGTAGATCTCGACGACGCGGCCACGCGGCAGACCGCCGATGCCGAGCGCGATGTCGAGCGTCGTCGCACCGGTGGGAATGACCTCGATCGGCGCGCGGGCCTGATCGCCCAGTCGCATGACAGCACCCTTGCCGTGGGCACGATCGATCTGGGCCATCGCATTCTCGAGCGACTTGTTGCGATCCTTGTCGGAAGCAATGGAGCTGTTGGGCTGTGCCATGGGTCTGGGTCCATATCTGCTGGTGGGTGGCCGGTCATCGACGACGCTAGAAGGACCCACAGACAAAAGTGAGCCTCATCGACTCGTCTGTGGAAGTTGCCCTTCACACGTCCAACCTGTGCACAACGGTACCCGAACACCTGTTCGATCGAAATGCGACACGCCGAGTGGTGCGCAACGGTCCCCGAGTGGTGCGTCCTGGACAGACACGCCGTCCCAGAAAGACCAAACCGCACCACTCGCGGATCAGGGGTGGGGTGAATCAGCGCTCGGAGGCGGGGAGCCCCAAGGTGGCGTGCACAGCCCGCCACACGGTCTTGGGGTCCTCGCCCGCGTCGAGCGCCTCACTGGCCGTGCGGCCGCCCAATACCGCCATCACATGGTTGCCGGCCCAGACCCGGGCATAGGCGCGGCCGAAATGCTGATCCATACGGATCCAGAAATCACTGTGTCTCACTGCTGCAGGCTCAGGCGGCCGACACTGCGACGTCCGGGGCGATCGACGAGATGCTCGCGATCTGCTCCACGGATGCTTCTTCGATTTCGAGCAATGCACTGACGTCGAGCAACACCTTGGACAGTGGCACATCGAGCGCCGCCGCAAGGGCCGCCAGCAGCTCGGAGCTGGCCTCTTTCTGCCCGCGCTCCACCTCGGAGATATAGCCCAAGCTGACTCGGGCCTTCCCTGAGACGTCACGCAAGGTGAGGCCCTGTGAGACTCGACGAGCGCGGAGCACTTCGCCGACGTGCTGTCGCATCGCGGTCATCGGGCACCTCCGTCAATTGCCTGCATATGAGTCTCAACCTCAATCGGGTCGAGAATCTTCCCCCAGCCTAGCGACCAGCAAAGACAACAGCGCGGCGACCGTCCGGGTTCGTACCGATTCACGATCTCCGGACAGTTCGAGCAACCGTGTCACAGCACCTTCAGGCCCTGCCACCGCGATGTGGACCGTGCCCGCGGGCTTGCCCTCGTCGGGTCCGGGACCGGCCACGCCGGTCGTCGCCAATCCATAGGTCGAGCCCAACCGGGAGCGGACACCGAGCGCCATCTGCGCCGCAACTCCGGCATCGACCGTCCCATGGGTCGCGATGAGTTCCGCGTCGACGCCCAACAACTCGACCTTGAGTGACGGCGCATATGCCACGACGCCGCCGCGTACGACGTCTGAGGCACCGGGCACGCTGACGAGTGTCGCGCAAACCAGTCCCCCGGTCAGCGATTCGGCCGTCGCCACGGTGGCACCTGCCGTCCGCAGCGCGGTGACCGTCTCGGCCGCCAGCGTCACGACGACGCCGCTGCCCGTGCCTCACGTCGAAGCACTCGTGCGTCACGGATGTACTGCACACCCGTCCACATCGTGATGACGACGGCACCGGCCATCAGGATGTGCGTGATGATCAACAGGACGTCGGTCAACGGGTTGTCCCACAGCTCGAACGGCAGGATGTAGCCGGCGAGTGCGAGCGCCTGCAACATCGTCTTGAGCTTGCCGCCCTGGCTCGCCGGCATGACCCCGTACTTCTTGACCGCGAACCGCATCAAAGTGATGCCCCACTCGCGGGCGAGGACCAGCATCGTGATGGTCCAGAACAGCCAATTGTCGAAGATGATCGACAGACCGACGAACGCCATACCCGTCAGTGCCTTGTCGGCGATCGGATCGGCGAGCTTGCCGAAGTTGGTGACCAGGTTGTACTTGCGCGCCAGGTCACCGTCGATGCGGTCGGTGATCATCAGCACCCCGAACGCCGCCCAGGCGGCGACGCGCATGCTGATGGAATCGCCGTCCTGCGTCAGCAGAAGCCAACCGAAGAACGGAACGCCGACGATCCGGACCACCGTGAGTACGTTCGCGATGTTCAGGTTGCTCGGCGTGGATGCCGCGTCCATGAGTCCCTTTCGATGGGATGAAACGACTCCTCAGTATGCGGCAGCAGAGCGGCGTGACGCCAACTGGACCTCTGCCTCGCCCGGGGAGACATTCGTCGACAGCCCCAGCGGCGAGGTGTAGAACCGGCGTCCGTCGCTGCTGACGACCTTGATCCGCGGATCGTGGATCACGCCTTCACGGGGTTCGACCCTCAGTTCGCCCAGCTCGCTCCACAGCAGTCCGACCCAGCCGTTGTCCGAACGCAGCCGAATGCCGTGATCGTCGGCGACGAACAGCGGCGTGCGGGGGTCGCCTACGCCGCGCAGCAGCATGACCGCCAATCCGATGAGCACGACCGCCGGAGCGATCAGCAGATAGTCCTCCCGTTCGGTAGCCTGCCAGACGAATCCACCGCCCACCGCCAGGCAGGCCAGCACGAGCACCAGATACAGACTCGTCCGTCTGTGCACCTCGAAGGCATCGCTCATGGTCAGCCGGCCTGGATGGTCGCCAGGACCTGCTCGAGCTCATCGGGCTTGACCAGCACGTCACGGGCCTTAGAGCCCTCGCTGGGTCCCACGATGCCCCGGCTCTCCAGAATGTCCATCAGACGTCCGGCCTTGGCGAAGCCGACACGCAGCTTGCGCTGCAGCATCGACGTCGAGCCGAACTGGGTCGTGACGCACAGCTCGATGGCCTGCAGCACGAGGTCCATGTCGTCGCCGATGTCATCGTCGATCTCCCGCTTGGCTGCAGGGGCCGCCGTGACGTCTTCGCGATACGTCGGCTGCAGCTGTGTCTTGCAGTGTTCGACGATCGTCTGGATCTCAGCTTCGGTGACCCAGGCACCCTGCATGCGCATGGCCTTGTTCTGTCCCATGGGCAAGAACAGGCCATCGCCCTGGCCCACGAGCTTCTCGGCGCCCGGCTGGTCGAGGATGACCCGGCTGTCTGCCAACGACGAGGTCGCGAACGCCAGACGGCTCGGCACATTGGCCTTGATCAGACCCGTCACGACGTCGACGGACGGTCGCTGGGTCGCCAGGATCAGGTGGATTCCGGCGGCACGGGCGAGCTGGGTGATACGGACGATGGAATCCTCGACGTCTCGTGGAGCAACCATCATGAGGTCGGCGAGCTCGTCGACCACGACCAGCAGGTACGGATACGGAGCCAGCACCCGCTCACTCATGGGTGGCAGCTGAACCTGGCCCGCCTTGACGGCCTTGTTGAAGTCGTCGATGTGGCGGTAACCGAAGTTGGCCAGATCGTCGTAGCGCATGTCCATCTCGCGCACGACCCACTGCAGCGCCTCGGCGGCCTTCTTGGGGTTGGTGATGATCGGCGTGATGAGGTGCGGGACCCCTTCGTACGCCGTGAGCTCGACCCGTTTGGGGTCGACCATGATCATGCGCACCTCTTCGGGCGTCGAACGCATCAGGATCGACGAGATCATCGAATTGACGAACGATGACTTGCCCGAACCAGTTGCGCCGGCCACCAGCAGGTGGGGCATCTTGGCGAGGTTGGCCAGGACGTAACCGCCCTCGACGTCCTTGCCGAGACCGATGACCATCGGATGGTGATCGCCGCGCGCCTTGGGCGAACGCAGCACGTCACCGAGCGAGACCATCTCCTTGTCGATATTGGGGATCTCGACGCCGATCGCGGACTTGCCGGGGATCGGGCTGAGGATGCGGACCTCGTTGGAGGCCACCGCGTACGCGATGTTCTTGCTCAGTGCGGTGACCTTCTCGACCTTGACCGCGGGGCCGAGCTCAACTTCGTACCGGGTGACCGTCGGGCCGCGCGTGTAGCCCGTGACGGCCGCGTCGATCTGGAACTGCTCGAGCACCTCGGTCAGGCGCGCCACGACGTCGTCAGAGGCCTTGGAACGTGCCTTGTGGGGCGAGCCCTCGCGCAGCATCGTGCTGTCTGGCAGCGAGTAGACGACGTCGCCGGACAGTGCGAGCTGCTCGGCGCGCGCCGGGATCGGCTCCATCGGCGGCAGCTCGACCTCGAAGTCGTCACTTGCGTCCTCGACGACTTCGGCGGCCTCGGCCGGTTCGGGCACGAACGGCTTGAACGTGCGCGCGGGCGGCTTGACCTCGTCGTCGGGCCCGTCGATCAGCGGATTCTCGTACGGCACGTCGTCGGACACGATCGCCTTGGACGGCCTGCGCTTGCGCGGTTCTGGCGCGGGCGAGTCTTCATCGACCTCGGGTTTACGACCCAGTGCGACGTCGCGCAGATCGCGCAGCCGGTCGGGCACCGCGTACACCGGAGTGTTGGTCACGACCAGCAGGCCGAACGCGATGACGAGGATCAGGATCGGCGAGACGACGTAGGCGCTCTTCAACAGGTCCATCGGGATGGCCGAGAACAAGAAGCCGACAGCTCCCCCGGCCTCGCGCATCGCGTCAGGATCCTGATCGCTGGGTCGCGGGACGTCGTGAGCGATGTGGACGAGTCCGAGGACTCCGCCGCACATGGCTGCCCAGCCGATGAGTTGACGGCCGGCCGGCCCGTTGCGGTCGGGATGACGCAGCGTCCGCCAGGCCACGACGATCAGCACGATCGGGACGGCCCAGGCCAACAGGCCCACCGCGCCCGAGGTCGCCTTGCGGATCCCTTCACCGATCGGCCCCGACATGTCGGACCACACGGATCCGGCGACGACGATGCCGAGCGCCAGGATGCCGAAGCCGACTCCATCGCGGCGTTGCTCGGGGTCGAGATCACGTGCACTGTGGCCGATGCTGCGCGCTATCGCGCCCACCATGCCGGCCACGCCGAGCCAGAACGCCGTCGAGGCGCGCAGCAGCGCGTGAAAGACCACTACAAAGGGGCCAGGTCCCGATTTGGCTGCCGCCGGCTTGCGGGCTGCGGGCTTTCTGGCCTGCGGCTTGCGCTTGCTGGTGGTCGGCTTCTTACGGGCCTGGCTGCCGGACGGCCGCTTGCGCGGCGGGGAAGTCGTTCGGGTCGCCATGTTCAAAGGGTAAAGCAAAGGTCGAAGGTTTGGCGTGAACCACGCCGTTCCGCCCCATTTGGGACCGCGCACGGTCGACGATCAGGGCGACGAGTCGCGGATCGGGCGGTCCCGCGTCCAGCAACGGTTCGGTGACGACATCGGCCCCAGCGTCGGCGATCGAATCGTGCGGTGTCCCCGGACTCAGCAGGTACGTCGACACCACGACACGCTTGCCGTAGGCGCGGGCGACGTCGACGGCATCGGCGAGCGGAATGTCAGGGCCGCCGAGCGTTCCGACGTGGACACGTCCGCCCCACACGGCACTCAGCAGCCGCGCCGCCTTGCCGATGTCGGCGACTGCCCGGTCATCTGTCGGAGCTGCTGCCGCCAGCACGATGGTGTCGTCGGCCCGCGCTCCGGCCTCGACGAGACGGCGCACGCCGACCTCGGCCAGCACCCAATCCGGGCCCAACGGCGCCGTCACAGTCACCATCGGATCGAGATGTGAGGCACGCGCGATATCGACCGCGACCGGGCGGTCGTAGACAAGCATCAAAGGAACCACTATTCGTGGACCCGAGCTCTCCCGCACCAGATCGGCCACGCCGGGCTGCTGGCCGTCCACGAATGCGTCGACGACCTCGAGGTCATGCGCCTCCCGGCGCACCGCGTTGACCAAGGCGGCGAAGGCGCCCCTCCCCTTCGGACTGGTCCCACCATGCGCACACAAGATGACGGTTTGATTCACGACGGCCTCCGATCGACCGCGGAACCCGAGATGCCCGCGGTGGGTCGTTCGTGCCTCGAGGTTCCGGCGACCGTTGCGTGAACGGGCGCCGGAACCTCGAGAACACCTCGGCGAGCGCCGACCGACCGCCCGCGGGATGCGCTGACACACATGTCCAGCCCCCTTGAGACGTCGGTCCGGGTCTCCCCTCAGCCCCTTCAGCCTGATCCATGGCTGTTTCGCGCGGGTTAACGCAGCGGCGGGCTTTGGTTACAGATCAACCAATCCGGTCCGACGGCGCGCTGCGATCGCCCCGTGAGGCCGGTGGCCCGGGGCCGTGCGGGTGTGGGACTCGACGACATCGAAGCCGGTCGCCACGAGCTGCCGGCCCAGTTCGCCGGCGGACCACCGATAGGCAGGCGTGACAGCATGGTCGAATCGTTCGACCGTCGCACCCTCGAAGTAGCCGATCAGGAGGCTCCCACCGGGCTCGAGCACACGGGCGAACTCGCTCAACGGAATGTGAATCGACTCGGGGTCGTGGTGGATCAGCGAATACCAGGCAAGCACCCCGCCCAGCGATCCGGTGGCGTCTGGCAGGGCCTCGCTGCACCCCAGTTCGAAGCGGAGACCCGGATACTGTTGGCGGGCCCGGGCCACGAAGTCAGGGACCAGATCCAGACCGTGGACCGACGTGCCGCCCGATGCCAGGAAGTCGGTCCATTGCCCCGGACCGCAGCCGGCGTCGAGCACTCGCCCGGTCAGGCCGTCGGCCCAATGCCGCACGAGGGCACGATCAGTTGGATGGGTCGAATCCATCGAACCGAACAGCTCGACATATTCCTGCGCTCGGCCTGAGTAGGCCCGACCGACGTCTGTCCCGACCGTGGGTTCCGATCCGTTCACAGCGCCTATCTTGGCAGCACGTTCCGAGTTCAGCGCACCGCAGCCACTGTTCGGCGCAGCCGGCCAGCCGCTTCGGCGCACCGATCGAGCACGAGCGAGACCATCGCCGGATCGACGTCGGTGCCGTCGAGCAGCGGCCGGGTGACCACGTCCGCGCCGCATCGTGTGAGACGGCCGTGGAAGAAACCGGGTGCCATCAGGTAGCTCGCGACGACGACTCGGCGTCCTGCCTTCGAGACGCCACGCACGACGTCGGCGATCGGTGCACCGGACCCGCCGACGTGTCCGACCCTGACCGGCGCTCCCCAGGCGGCCCCCAGCAGCCGGGCAGCATGTTCGACGCTCCGCAGGGCAAGGACGTCGGTGGAGCCTGCGGCCCCGAGCACGACGATGTCATCGGTCGTCGCCCCGGCCTCGGCGAGCCGCCGGAGCATGATCTGCGTCAGTCGGTTGTCCGCACCGAGGGTCCGCGCCGCCACGACCCAGTCGCGGTCGGCGGCCCGCCGCACGTCGACCCGGACGTGGAATCCGGGCGCCAACAGCAGAGGGACGATGACAACCGGGCCGTCGATCAGATCCACTGCCGTGTCGATGCGCGGCAACTGCACATCGACGAACGCCTCACGGACGTCGAGGTGCGGTGACTCGATCCTGACCGCCTCGACGAGTGCCGTGATGGCCTCCTGAGCGGCGGGGACGTCGGTGCCGTGGCTCGTCGCCATCAGCGAGAGCGTCATGCGTCCTCCCTCAGGGCGAGCCGGTAACCGCGCTTGACAACGGTCTGCACGATGGGTCGCCCGACCGCCTCCCGCAACCGTGCCACCGCGACCTCGGCCGAGTGCGGGTCGTCCGACTCCCCCGGCAGGACCGTCAGCAACTCCTCGCGCGATCGGACCGCCCCCGGTTCGCGGGCCAATGCCCTCAGGATCGCCAGCCCGCTGGGCGATATCGGAAGAACCGTGTGCTCGAGCGTTGCCGCGGTGGCCCGCACCCTCAGATCACCGGCCACCGTCGGGACGCTGGTGGAGGCATCGCCGAGGTACATCACAAGCGAGCGCACCATCGCGCCGAGACGTGCGCGGTCGGGCAACAGCGGGTCGAAACCCGCGTTGCGCAGGGGATCTGCGGTGACGTGGCCGACTGCGGCGAGGGTCAATCGACGATCCTTCTCCAGCCGCCGCAAGTCGTCCGTGACACCGGCCCGCTCGACCGTCCCGAGCCAGGCGGAGGCGCCGGGCGCCGAAGTGAAGACCACCGCGTCGTACGCGCCCGCAGCGGCGGCGACCACCGACCGTTCGACGGCCTCCGGGTCCGGGGGCGGACCCCAGCGGTACACGACCAGCCCGAATGGACGTCCGCTCGCCGCGGCGAGCCGCTTCTCCAGTCCGTCGTCGCCGGCGCCGTGGTGCTGGACCGCTATCGACAGCCCCTGCACACCCTCAGTCACCAGGAAGTCCGCGATCTCGGCCGACGTCTCGGACTCGGCGACCCAGTCGGGCATCAGACCGGCCGCCTGCAGCGCACCGCGCGCTTTGGGGCCACGCGCGATGATCCGCATCGAGCCCAAGGCCTCGATCAGGTCATGCCCGAGTCCGGCGGCTTCGGCGGTGTCGAGCCAACCGCGAAAGCCGATTCCCGTGGTGACGACCACGATGTCGGCACCGGTCGCGATGATCTGTCGGGTCTGCGCCAGCAGCGTGTCTTCGTCGATATGCGATTCCACGCCGAGAGCTGCCGCGACTGACACCGCCGCGCCCCTGCGCCCGAGTGCTTGGGACAGATCATCGGCGCGCCGCTGGGCGGTCACCAGGATCTGAGTTCCGGCGAGCACCGGACCCAATGTCTTCATGGCGCGCCGCAGATCTCGACCCAGCCGTCGATGACCCGAGTCGGCCAGACCGTCAACGAGACAGCCGGGTCATCCAGGCACTCGCCGGTGCGCAGATCGAAGGACTGCTTGTGCATCGGCGAGGCCACGGTCGGAACGCCCTGGCGGCTGCCGACGAGTCCGCGAGCCATGACATTGGCCCGACTCAACGGATCGAGATGGTCGACGGCGTGGATCTCGCGAGTGTCGCTGAGCAGGAAGACCGCCACCTGCCGTCCTCCGACCAGTGCTGCGGATCCCCGATCCGGGACCAGCGCATCGACTGAGCACACCCGCTGCCACTGAGTCATACCGTCAGCTCCTCGGTCTGTGGCCGTACTGGAATGCTGGCTCCTGCGATCAGTACGGCGCGCTCCTGGTCGTCGGCAGGTCGGCGCTGACCGCGTTCCTGCACATATACAAGATCCGGGTCGGGTGTTTCGGGCGCGTTAACGAATGACACGAAGCGAAGAAGTTTCTGATCGTCGCCGAGAGTCGCGGCCCACTCATCCTCGTACATGTCGACATGTGAGGCCATCGCGGCGTCGAGATCGGCGGCGATGCCCAGGCTGTCGTCGAGGACGACCGCCCGTACCGCGTCGATCCCGCCTTCGACGCTCTCGAGCCACGGCGCGGTTCGCTGCAGCCGGTCGGCGGTGCGGACGTAGTACATCAGGAACCGATCGATGGCGCGGACGAGTTGCTCAGTCGTCAGGTCCTCGGCGAACAGTTGCGCGTGCCGGGGCGTGAACCCGCCGTTCCCGCCGACGTACATGTTCCAGCCTTTGTCGGTCGCGATGACGCCGACGTCCTTGCCGCGGGCCTCCGCGCACTCGCGAGCGCAGCCTGAGACTCCGAGCTTGATCTTGTGCGGTGAACGCAGACCCCGGTAGCGCAGCTCCAAGTCGATCGCGAGCGTCGTCGAGTCCTGCACGCCGTAGCGGCACCACGACTGTCCGACGCACGACTTCACGGTGCGCAGCGACTTGCCGTACGCGTGCCCCGACTCGAATCCTGCATCGACGAGTCGGCGCCAGATCGCCGGCAACTGCTCGATGCGGGCACCGAACAGGTCGATCCGCTGACCGCCCGTGATCTTGGTGTACAGACCGTAGTCGGCTGCGACCTGGCCGATCGCGATGAGACCCTCGGGCGTCACCTCTCCGCCGGGTATGCGCGGGACGACCGAGTAGGTGCCGTCCTTCTGCAGATTGGCCATGACGTGATCGTTGCTGTCCTGCAGAGCGGCATTCTCGCCGTCGAGCACGTGGCCCTTGCCGAGCGAAGACAGGATCGATGCCGCGACTGGCCGGCAGATGTCACAGCCGCGGCCGTTGCCGTGCAGGCCGATGAGTTCGCTGAACGTCGAGATCCCGCTGACCCTGACGATGTCGAACAGTTGGGCACGGGTGAACGCGAAATGCTCGCACAGGGCGTTGCTGACCTCGATGCCTTCCTCGGCCAGCTGGGTGTCGACGAGCTTCTTGACCAAAGACACGCACGATCCGCAGCTCGTGCCGGCCTTGGTGCAGGCCTTGACCCCGGCCAGGTCGGTGCATGCACCCTCTGTGACGGCGCAGCGCACCTGGCCTGCCGTGACGTTATTGCACGAACACACCGTGGCGTCGTCGGGCAGGGCGCTGCCGGCCGGCCGCTCCAAGCCTTCCGGCAGCAGCCAAGCCGTCGGGTCGCTGCCCAAAGCACGACCGACCATGGGACGCAGATTGGTGTAGGAGCTGGCGTCTCCGACCAGCATTCCGCCCAGCAGCTGCTGCGCGTCATCGCTCATCACGAGCTTCTTGTAGACCCCTGCGGTCGGGTCGGCGTACACGACCTCCAAGCTGCCCTGGGTCGCGGCGAAGGCATCGCCGAAGCTTGCGACGTCGACGCCCAGCAGCTTGAGCTTGGTCGACAGGTCCGCGCCCTCGAACGCCGCCTCTCCCCCGAGCAGCCGGTCGGCGACAACTTCGGCCATCGTGTATCCGGGACCGACCAGGCCCCAGACCCGTCCCGCGATGTGCGCGACTTCGCCGATCGCGTAGATCGACGCGTCGCTGGTCAAGCAGCCCGAGTCGGCGACGACACCGCCCCTTTCGGCCACGTCGAGACCCATCGTCCGGGCCAGCTCGTCGCGTGGACGTACTCCCGTCGCGAACACGACGACATCGGCGTCGATCCGCTCCCCGTCGGCGAACTGCATCCGCGTCACTTTGCCGTCGCGGCCAGACTTGAGCTTCGACGTCGAGGTCGAGGTGCGCACCGAGACGCCCAGATTCTCGATGATCCGTTGCAGCGCGGCACCACCCGCGCGGTCGACCTGCAAGGGCATGAGCCACTCCGCGAACTCGACAACCGTGGTCTCGGCACCCAATGCCGTCAGGGCACCCGCCGCTTCGAGACCCAGCAACCCGCCGCCGACGACCGCCCCCTTGACGGTCCGACCCAATGCCGCCTCGCGGTCGAGCACCCACTGGCGAAGCTCGGTGACGTCGTCGACCGTGCGGTACACGAAGCAACCGGGCAGGTCTGAGCCGTCGACCGGAGGAACCGTCGCGTACGAACCCGTGGCCAGGACGAGTTTGTCGTAGGCGAATGTCGTCCCGCGGGCATGTAGCCGGCGGGCGTCGCGATCGATCTGGGTGACGTTCGAGTTGCGGTAGAGCCGCACCCCCGGCCGCCGCCACAGACCTGGGTCACCGAGGAGCAGATCGTCGGGATCGCGATCGGAGAAGAACGAGGTCAGAGCGACGCGGTCGTACGGCGGCCGGGTCTCGTCGCCGAACACCTCGATGTCCCAGGCATCGTCCGCCCCACGTTCCACGAGCGCTTCCACGAGACGGTGGGCCACCATGCCGGCGCCGACCACGGCGAGCTTCTTCTTCGTCATGACGTGAACACTAGGAAGGCCAGATTTCGTGGCCGCCGACTTCGTGTTACCTCGATGGAACAGTTGTCTCACGGTTGGCGTCGGCCGACTGTGAGGGCGGTTGCGGGTCGCTGGCCTGCAGCCAGTCGACGATCCCGCACACGAGCTGGGTGCAGCCGCCACAGCCGGTCGTCGCGAGGGTCGCCTCGGCGAGGTCTTCGACGGTGCTCGCCCCGCCGTCCCAGGCGTGCACCAGATCGCCCTTCGTGACCCCATTGCAACGGCAGACCGTGGTCGCTGCCGGCATAGCGGTCGGTGAGTCGCTTTCGGCTGCGCCGGGACACGAGGTTCCCATCAACAGGTGCATCGGATCGGCCGGCAACATGCCTGGGCGGTCGAACTGCGTCGACAGGTGGGCGGCGAGCTCGGGTGCCCCGACGCAGGTCACACCGACGAGGGTGTCGCCGCGGGTGACAAGCTCGATGTGACGACGTTCGCGACGGTCCGACATTGTGACGACTCGGTCGTCGGACCGGGCCGTCGAGCTGCGGACGCCCATCGTCACAACGCTCATTCCGACGGCTTTCAGCCGCATCGCCGAACCTGCGATCGGCGGCAGCTCGATCTCGGTTCCGGCCGCCAGGCTCCGGGCCAGCGCACGGGCCTGGGCCCAGCCGGGAGCGACCAGACCGCTGACGCCCGCGGGCGTTTCGGCACAGTCTCCGATCGCGCACACAGCGGCGTCGCCGGGAGTCCGCAGGTCATGACCGACGACGACACCGACATTCGTCTCCAGCCCGGCCCGTGCCGCGAGCCCGGTCTCCGGAGCCGAACCGCAGGCCAATACGACGAGTTCGGCCGGGAACGATCGACCGTCGCGGAGACGGACCTCGTCGACTCGCCCACCTCGCACGCTGACCGAAGCGATCTGTGCTTCGCGCACGACGTCGATACCGAGCCACGACGCCTGGTCGGCGGCCACCGCGGCGATATCGGGGTCCACGTCGCGGTTCAGCAGATCGGACGCGGCGATGAGCGTGACTCCGACACCGCGATGCCGCAAGGCGCACGCCGTCTCCACCCCGAGTGGGCCGGCACCGATGACGACCGCATGCGAGACGTTGAGGGCAGCGGCGGTGATATCGCGGGCGTCGTCGATCCGGCGGACGACATGCGCTCCGCGCGGCAGCCCGTCGCGCAGGCCCGGCACCGGGATGACCCGGGCTCGTGCGCCCGTCGCGAGCACCAGCACGTCGTAGCCGAAGTCACCGTCGGCGGTCACGACGATGCGCCGGTCCCGGTCGATCTCCACCGCCCGCACCCCCGCACGGACGCGCACCCGTCCCTGGTCCGGGGTCGGCAGGGTGAGCCCCGCCAGGTCGATGCGGCCGGCGATCAGCTCGGTCAGCATGACCCGGTTGTACGGCTGGTACGACTCGGCACCGAGCACGTCGATGTCGATCTGAGGCGCGAGCCGACCCAACTCGTCGGCGAAGCGGTTGCCGACCATACCCGCGCCGATGACGACCACTTTCATGAGCCGCTCCTCGCGATCTGAACGGCGCACACCTTGAACTCGGGCATACCCGAGATCGGATCGGTTGCCGCATTCGTCACGGCATTGACCATTCCTTGGTCGGCGAAGTGGAACGGGACGAACACCGTGTCGGGCCGGATGTCGGCGCTGATCCGGGCCTGCGCGGTCATCGAGCCCCGACGAGACGTGATCGTGATGTCCTCGATGCCCTCCACACCGATGCGTCCCGCGAGCACGGGATGGATCTCGACGTAGGCGCGCGACATCGAATCGTTGAGCTTCGCGACACGTCGTGTCTGAGCCCCGGACTGATAGTGCTGCAGCACCCGGCCCGTCACGAGCCACACGGGCGCGTCAGCCCGCAACGGCTCATCCGGGCCGACCTCACGCACCGAGACCATCCGCGCCCTGCCGTTCGGCGTCGGGAAGGCCTCGGCGAACAGCCGTGGTGTGCCGGGATGATCCTCGTCCGGGCACGGCCAGTACAGCGCCTCGCCGGCGTCGAGTCGTTCGTACGAGATCCCCGCATAGTCCGCGCGTCCCCCGGCGCTGGCCCGTCGCAGCTCGTCGTAGACCTCCCGCGGGTCGGTCGGCCACGCGCCTGGAGCGTCGAGGCGCGCCGCGAGGCCGGCGAAGATCTCCAGCTCGGAGCGGACACCCTCTGGCGGTTCGACGGCCTTGCGACGCCGCAGCACCCGTCCTTCCAGGCCGGTCATGGTTCCTTCTTCCTCGGCCCACTGCGTGACCGGGAGGATGTAGTCGGCCAACAACGCCGTCTCCGAGGGGACGAAGTCGCACACCACGACAAGGTCGAGCGCCTCGACCCGCTCCCGCACCCGGCCGGCGTCCGGCGAGCTGACCACGATGTTGCTGCCATGCACGAACAGCGCACGAGACCCATCCGGCTCCCCCAGACTCATCAGCAGCTCGACCGCGGGGACTCCCGGTCCCGGAATGACGTCCGGGTCGACGCCCCACACCTTCGCGACGTGCTCACGGGCCACTGGGTCCGAGATCATCCGGTAGCCGGGCAGTTGGTCGGCCTTCTGCCCGTGCTCGCGTCCGCCCTGCCCATTGCCCTGACCCGTGATCGCTCCGTAGCCGCCGCGCTCAGCCCCGACGAGTCCCAGCGCAAGGGCGAGGTTGATCACCGCGGTGACGGTGTCGGTGCCGTCAGCGTGCTGTTCCGATCCCCGGCCCGTGAGCAGGAAGGCGCCACGACCGCCGCGGTGAGGACTCGCGTCAGCCAGGACCCTCGCGATCCGCCGCAGCTGGGTGTCGGACACTCCTGTCGTGGCGGCGACCCGCTCCGGCCACCACTGCGCCACGCTTCGGCGCACCTCGTCCGCACCGTCGACGCGGGCCGCCAGGTAGTCGGCATCGGCCAATCCCTCGGCGAACACGATGTGCAACAGTCCCAGCACCAGCACCAGGTCTGTGCCGGGGACGAGCTGCAGGTGCTCACCAGCACGATTCTCGGTCAGCCTGGCGGTGGCACTGCGACGCGGATCGACGACGAGCAGGCCCCCCCGTTCCCGCACCGGTCCGAGGTGTTGCACCGCCGGCGGCATCGTGTCCGCCAGGTTGCTGCCGAACAGCATCACGACATCGCCGTCGGCCAGATCTGTCAGCGGGAACGGCAGACCACGGTCGACGCCGAGCGAGCGGTTGCCGGCTGCAGCGGCCGATGACATGCAGAAGCGTCCGTTGTAGTCGATATTGCGGGTGCGCAGCGCGAGCCGGGCGAACTTGCCCAGCTGATACGCCTTCTCGTTGGTCAGTCCTCCCCCGCCGAACACCGCGATCGTGTCGGGTCCGTGCTCTGCTGACAGTGCCGTGACCCGAGCTGCGATGTCGTCGAGCGCCTCGTCCCACGTGATCTCCTCGAATCCGGCCGGCCCCTTCCGCATGGGCGCCGTGATCCGGTCGGGGACACCGAGTACCTCGGTACTGGTCCACCCCTTCTGACACATCCCACCTGCGTTGGTGGGGAACTGTCGCGGCTCCGCGATCAGCGGCTCACCGCTCAGATGCTGCGCACACTGCAGCGCGCAGTACGGGCAGTGCGTGTCGGTCATGCGATGCTCACACGCCCGCCTTGGCCATGACCGATTTCGGTCGCAGGTAGAACAGCCAGGTCACCGCCAGGCAGACGACATAGAACGCGGTGAAAACCCAGAACGCGCTCTTGACCGCATCCACGGGATCGGCGATCCAGGGTGCGCTGAACGTGATCGGGATAAGAAATCCACCAAGGGCCCCGACAGCCCCCGCCATCCCGATGACGGCCGATGCTTCCTTGGGTGAACGTCGCTCCGCGGCGAGTCGGGCCGGGCTGCCGTCGGTTCCCACCTGTTGTGCGTATGTCCGCTGGATCAGCGGGATCATCCGATACGTCGAACCATTGCCGATGCCAGTGGCAGCGAACACGATCAGGAAGGCGCCGAGAAACCACGGGAAGACATCGGTGTTGTGCTCGACGGCAGTTCGCACCGCCCCGGAGTACGTGAACGTGGCCGGATCGAGCGAACCGGCCGGCTTCGGCACGGCCTCGAGCTGGGCGAGGGACAGCATGACCAGCCCGGTACCGACGATCATGCCGATGAAGGCGAACAGTGTGATGCGTGCACCGCCGAACCGATCGGCCAGCCATCCCCCGAACGGCCGGGTCAACGAACCGACCAGTGCGCCAAGGAAGCCGTAGAACGCGAAGTTGATGCCGATGCCGGGAATCGTCGGAATCGGCTGGTTGAAGAAGTTGATCTTGATCAGCAACGGCATCGCCGCGGAGTAGCCGATGAACGAGCCGAACGTGCCGATGTACAGCAGCGACATGACCCAGGTGTGCTTGTACTTGACGACGGCCAGCTGTTCACGTGGTCGGGAGTACGCCGCAGCGAGGTTGTTCATGAAGAAGTACGCCGTCAGCGCGGCCACGACCGCCAGCGCTGCGTACAGATAACCGACCCGCTCCAGCACGATTCCGCTCTGGCTGGCCTTGACCAACCCGAAAGCCCCGGCTCCGCCCACGATGATCGGCAGGAAGAACTGGATCACCGCAACACCGAGATTGCCACCTGCCGCGTTCAGCCCGAGAGCAGTGCCCTTGAGTCGGGCCGGGTAGAAGAAGTTGATGCTGGCCATGGAGGACGCGAAGTTGCCGCCCCCGACGCCTGCCGTCGCCGCGATGGCGATGAAGACCCAATACGGCGTGTCCGGGCGCTGCACGAACCACGCGAACAGCAACGTCGGGACGAGCAACATCAAGGCGCTGAACACGGCCCAATTGCGACCACCGAACTTCGGCACCGCGAATGTGTACGGCAGTCGCAGCAGCGAGCCGACCAGATTGGGCACCGCGACGAGCCAGAACAACTCCTGTGCCGTGAACGCGAAGCCGGCCTTGGCCAGCAGGCCGGCGGCCGCGCTCCACATCAGCCACACCGAGAAGCCGAGGTGCTCGCCGAATATCGACCAGATCAGGTTGCGGCGGGCCACCCGGCTGCCGCCGGCCTCCCATTGGGCCGGATTCTCCGGATCCCATTCGTCGATCCACCGGCCGGTGCGCCGGCGGGTCGGGCGGGACGGGGCCGACTCGTGGTCGGGCGGGCTTGTCACGACGCTGGTCATGACTTGAACCTAGGAAGCGTGTGTTTCGCCGAAGGGTGTCATCGAGTCAGCAGTGAGTAACACTTCCCGCACGGTGCGGGAGGGACGACTGTGAGAAGTTACTCCACAGCCCAGCGTTCCAGCGCGTCCTGGACCGTCGCCAACACCTCGGCGACCCTGGCCGGGTCACGATCACCCTGACCTATCGCGACACCCGCCAGGAAGGTCGTGAGCGGCGCTGCGGGCCGGACGACTCCGTGCGCCGCATCTGCCGCGAGCTTGAGCACAGTGTCGACGTCAAGCACCTGCTCGATGCCGAGGTCGGTAGCGAGACCTTCGGCCCACTTGGCCAGAACTTGTTCAGTCATGTTCGGACTCCTTGAAACGTCGCAGATCAGCGGGTGTGTCGATATCGGCGAGGACGTCGTCGGGCAGATCGAGGATTGTCAGGGCGAGGTCCCGGGTCACCCGAGTGACCCCGAGGTCTGTCAGCGGCTCGTGGGCAGCGAGGACCGTCGCCAGCGCCTTCACACGGTAGACCGCGACAAGCGGCTGGCGGTGCCCGTCAGAGGAGCGCGCCACGACCCCGTCGACGCTGTCAGGCGCCACAGCCAGCAGGGCCGGAACCGCAGCAGCGGCCCGGGGCACATCAGCCGCGAGGACGACGACCAGCTCTGCCGGATCATTGCCCAGCGCGGCCAGACCTGCTCCCAGCGCGGCCGCCGGTCCGCCGAACGGTGGATCCTCACGCACGACGACGGCGCGCGGTGCTGTGCCGGCCAGACCGTCCGGTCCCACCACCACGAGCGTCCCCGCCGCCGATACTGCCTCGCAGGCGTGTGCCAGCAACGGCAGACCGTCGAGGACCACGCCGATCTTGTCGACGCCGTCCATACGGCTCGACCGACCGCCTGCCAGGACGATCGCGTCGAACGCGGTCATGATGTCAGGCCTGAATGACGACCGGCAGAATCATCGGGCGACGACGCAGCCGACGTCCGACGAATGAACCGAGCACCCGGCGGATGACCTGCTGGAGCTGGCCGGAGTCGCGGGTGCCGTCACCGATCGCCTCTTCGAGCGCCGCCACGATCTTGGGCAGGATCTCGTCGAACTTCGAATCGTCCTCGGCGATGCCGCGCGCGTGGATCTCGGGACCGGACAGGATCTTGCCCGTGGCCGAATCCACGACGACCACGACCGAGATGAAGCCCTCTTCGCCCAGGACGCGACGGTCCTTGAGCTCGGAGTCGGTCAGATCGCCCACCGACGAGCCGTCGACATAGACGTAGCCGCAGTCGACCGCACCGGTGATCGAGGCATGTCCGTCGACCAGGTCGATGACGTAGCCGTCCTCGGCCAGCAGCACGTTCGGGACGCCGGTGGCCGTCGCGAGCTTGGCATTGGCATGCAGGTGGCGGATCTCGCCGTGCACCGGCAGAACGTTGCTGGGCTTGACGATGTTGTAGCAGTAGAGCAGCTCGCCGGCCGACGCGTGGCCCGAGACGTGCACCAGCGCATTGCCCTTGTGCACGACGTTGGCACCCAGCTTGGTCAGACCGTCGATGACCCGGTAGATCGCGTTCTCGTTGCCGGGGATCAGCGACGAGGCCATCAGAACCGTGTCACCGGGTTCCAGGCTGACCTGCTGGTGGCTGTTGTTGGCCATGCGCGACAGAGCCGCCATCGGCTCGCCCTGCGAACCGGTCGACATCAGCACCATCTGGTGTGGCGGAGCCGCGTCGATCTTGTCGACGACGACACCGTCAGGCACGTGGAGGTAGCCCAACTCCCGGGCGATCTGCATATTGCGGACCATCGAACGTCCGACATAGGCGACCTTGCGATTGTGCTTGGCCGCCGCGTCGATGACCTGCTGCACACGGTGGATGTGCGAAGCGAAGGACGCCACGATGATGCGCTTCTTGCTGCTGGCGAACACCGCATCGATAGCCGGGGTGATATTGCGCTCCGACGTCGTGAAGCCCGGGACCTCGGCATTCGTCGAGTCGGTCAGGAACAGGTCGACGCCCTCTTCACCGAGGCGGGCGAAGGCCCGCAGGTCGGTGATACGTCCGTCGAGCGGCAACTGATCCATCTTGAAGTCGCCGGTGTGCAGTGCGACGCCGGCCGGGGTCTTGATCGCGACGGCCAAAGCGTCGGGGATCGAGTGGTTGACCGCGACGAACTCGCACTCGAACGGGCCGAACGTCGCGACCTCGCCCTCCGAAACGATGTACTTCGGGGCGTCCTTGAGCCGGTGCTCCTTGAGCTTCGGGTCGAGGAACGCCAGCGTCAGCTTGGAGCCGATCACGGGGATGTTGCCGCGCTCGCGCAGCAGGTACGGAACTCCGCCGATGTGGTCCTCGTGGCCGTGTGTGAGCACGATGCCGACAACGTCCTTCAGCCGATCGCGGATCGGCCCGAAGTCGGGCAGGATCAGGTCGACACCGGGCTGGGTCTCCTCTGGGAACAGTACGCCGCAGTCGACGATCAGGAGCTTGCCGCCGTACTCGAACACGGTCATATTGCGACCGATTTCTCCGAGTCCGCCAAGCGGAATGACGCGCAGGGCGCCTTCGGGCAGTGCGGGCGGAGCGTCGAGCTCCAGGTGCATATGGCTCATATAAGAGTGGCCTAGCTTTCAAGAAGGCCTGAGGCCACGAGTCCGGCGCGAACAATCGCAACCTCTTCGTCAGTGGCTTCAGGCAGCGGGGCACGCATCGTGCGGTTCTCGATCACGCCAAGCAGCTGCAACGCTGCCTTCGCGGTGATCGCACCTTGCGTGTGTGTCATCAACGCCTGGACGGCGGGAAGCAATTGGTCGTTGATCGCGCGGGCGGCCCTCAGGTCCCCTGCGTCGACTGCCGCGACCAGATCGGCATACTGACGTGCTGCTGCGTGACCGACGACGCTGACGACACCGCTGGCGCCGTGCGCCAGCCAGCCGAAGTTCAGCGGATCGTCACCGGAGTAGAACTTGATACCCGTCTCGCGCATGATCCACGCACCACGGTTGAAGTCGCCCACAGCGTCCTTGACCGCGATGATCAAGGGGTTCTTGACCAGCTCGGCGTACGACGGCGGTGCGATCGCGACGCCTGCACGACCGGGGATGTCATAGAGCATGACCGGTACGTCGTCGCCTGCCCGTGCGACCTCGTTGAAGTGCGCGACGATGCCTGCTTGGGGCGGCTTGCTGTAGTACGGCGTCACGATGAGCAGGCCGTGGGCGCCGATCTTCTTCGCCTGTTGAGCGAGCTCGATCGAGTGGCGGGTGTCATTCGTCCCGACGCCTGCGACGATCGTGGCCCGGTCGCCGACGGCTTCGAGCACGGCCGCCAACAGACGTCCGTCCTCTTCGCCGGTCGTCGTGGGCGATTCGCCGGTCGTGCCGCTGACCACCAGTCCGTCATTGCCCTGGTCGACCAGATATGACGCCACCTTCTGCGCCGCGTCGAGATCGAGTTCACCCGAAACGGTGAACGGCGTGACCATGGCTGTCAGCACACGCCCGAAGGGCGCTGCCTCAGTTGCGAACGGCGACGTCATACCCCGAGGCTACCGCCTGAGTACCTGTCGGTGACGACCGGCAGGATGGACATGTGAGTCAAGACATCTACGACATCGACACCGCATCGGTCCCACGCGGTGACGGAACGCGCGATCTGACCCTGACCGACCGGTGGAACACTCCGCTCGGCAAGCCCAATGGCGGCTACATCCTGGCCGCGATGCTGCGCGGCCTGGGTGAGGAGATGGGGGCAGGCGATCCTCTGGTCGCCTCGATCTCGTATCTCGCATCGCCTGAAACCGGCGCCGCAGAGTTGCGTACGTCAACTTTGCGGATGGGCCGGCGGGTGCAGACCGGCTCGGCTTCGCTGTGGGAGGGCGACCGGCACGTCGCGGAGATGACTGCGAGTTTCGGCGAGCGAACCGGAGGGATCACTCGTGAGCTCGGCGCGCCGCCGACGATGAAACCTCCGTCGGAGTGCTTCGATGCCCGCGGCAACGGGATGCCCGAAGGCGGCCTGTTCGATCGCGTCGACTACCGCATCGACCAGATACCCGCCGTCGTGTTCCAGAAGTGGACCGACGATCCCACACTGACGGTCTGGCAGCGCCTGCGCGACGGCCGCGAGATCGACTTTCCCGCCTTGGCCTTCCTGTGCGACTCATTCATGCCTCCGGTCACCGAACTGGGTCCGGGCCACAACTCCATGACGGTCCAGCTGACCGTGCACCTGCACCGACTACCGAGCCCCGGCTGGATCGCTACCAAGCTCACGACCCGGCACATCGTCAACGGCTTCCACGAGGAAGACTGCGAGCTCTGGGACGAAGAGGGCAACCTGGTCGCTCAGAGTCGCCAGCTCGGGATCCTCCTCTAGGCCGTATCGGTACTCTCGGGGCAAAGCTGCACCGCCTACCGAGGAGTACCCGTGGACCTGTTCGAGATCGACAACACGACAACGCTGTCCCGCGAGGACGCCGCCGCCAAGCTGCACGCTCTCGCCGACGCCCTGGCGCGTCACAACTCGGTCGAGTTCGAACGCGACGGACGCCGGATCACCGTCAGCATCCCCGACGAGGTCAAGCTCAAGATCGAGGTCGAGATCGGCGACGAGAACGAGCTCGAGATCGAACTCACCTGGTAGCGGACGCCCCGCGCAGCTCGTAGTCGGCGATGTCGTAACCGTCATAGGCTTGCCGGCTCGTCTCGCTCCACTGCGACCAGTCGAGGTCGGGGAACCAGGCGTCGCCCTCGGGCGAGAGGTGCACGTGGGTCACGACCATCCGGTCGACCACGCGGGCCTCGATCGCAGCGGCGTACACCTGCGCACCGCCGATGATGAACACCTCGTCGTCGAGGTCTGCCGCGATTTTGAGCGCCTGTTCCAGGCTGGCCGCCACTTCGACGGCCTCGGCGGTCCAGTCGGGATCGCGGGTCAACACGATCGACGTGCGTCCCGGCAGCGGCCGTCCGATCGACTCGAACGTCGTGCGTCCCATGATCATGGGATGGCCCATCGTGAGCTGCTTGAACTGCACCTGGTCGCCCGTACGGGGCCAGGGCATATCGCCTTGGTACCCGATGACCCCGTTGTCGCCGATCGCGACGACCAACGCGACTGTCACAGCGCCGCCTTCATACTGCGATCGGCGCTTTGATCAACGGGTGCGGGTCATAGCCCTCGACCTTGATCGAGTCGAGGGAGAAATCGTCGATCGAGGTCACCGACGGGTCGAGCCACAACGTCGGCAGGGCCCGGGGCTCCCGCGTGAGCTGTTCGCGCGCCTGATCGAGATGATTGACGTACAGGTGCGCATCACCCAGGGTGTGGACGAACTCGCCCACCTCCAGGCCCGTGACCTGGGCGACCATCTGGGTCAGCAGCGCGTACGACGCGATATTGAACGGCACGCCCAGGAAGACATCCGCCGAACGCTGGTACATCTGGCACGACAGCTTGCCGTCGGCGACGTAGAACTGGAAGAACGCATGGCACGGCATCAGCGCCATGGCGTCGAGATCGGCCACGTTCCAGGCGCTGACGATATGACGGCGCGAGTCGGGATTCGTGCGGATCTGTTCGATGACCTGTGACAACTGGTCGATGTGCCGGCCGTCGGGCGCAGGCCAGGAGCGCCACTGGTAGCCGTAGACCGGGCCGAGATCACCATTCTCATCGGCCCACTCGTCCCAGATCGACACACCGTTCTCGCGTAGATAACCGGTATTGGTGTCGCCCTTGATGAACCACAACAGTTCGGCGATGACCGACTTGAGGTGGATCTTCTTGGTCGTTACGAGCGGGAAGCCCTCGGCCAGGTCGAATCGCATCTGGTGACCGAAAACGCTGCGTGTTCCGGTGCCGGTGCGGTCGCCCTTGGCGACCCCGTCATCGAGGATTTTCTGGACGAGATCGAGGTAGGCCCGCATGGGTCCACAGTATCAATTCCACAACACCAAACCCTGTGCGAAACTCTCTGCATGCCGAGTGATGAATACGACGCAACTCCCACTGAAGTCCGCAAATTCGCCGTCCTGCAAATCAGCCTCACAGCAGGCTTCTACGTCCTGCTGTTCTTCATGCTCGGCGGTACCGACGAGCCCTTCCCCCCGATCTGGCTGGCGGTGGCGCTCGTCGCCCTGGTCGGGCTCGGTGCGTTCTTTGCCGAACGGGTCTGGTTGACCGGCTCACCGCTGCCGCCCGACCTCGACCCTGAAGAGGTCAGCCAGACCGCGGTCGGCATCTTCGCCGGTCAGACCGTCCGCAAACTCGTATGGTGCGAGATCCCGCTGTTGATCGCGGTCGTCGTGACGTTCGTGGCCGGTCACGGCGGCTGGCCGCTCATCATCGCCGGTTTCCCGGGCCTGATCGTGTTGACCTGGGAGATCTGGCCCAGCCTGCGGAACACCTCGATGACCGCGGCGATGCTGGAATCACGCGGAACCAAGTCACACCTGGTGGAGAGCTTTCTCGACTCATGACAGACTGACCGTCCACGGAATCAGTGGACCAGTGACCGTAGGTCACACGGTTTCCACGCGTTGTACTCCGTGGATTGCCATCTCAAAAATGGACTCCTATAGGCCCGTTCGCAGATCGGCATGCCCTTCGGGGCACGGATGAAGGGCTCTGCGGGGCTTCGGGCTCCCCGCCTCGATTCCGAGCCGATCTGCGAACGGACCACCATTGGAAAGGGACTCATCATGGTGACCGTGATGCCGTACGAGCGCTTCGTCCACTACCGCCACGGCGCGCTCATCGACGTCCTCGAACCGGGACGCCACCGCATCTGGGGCTCCGGTCACACCTATGAGCGCATCGACACACGTGTCCAGCTCTTCGAGGTCCGTCCCCAAGAGGTGCCGACCTCCGACGGGATCAACGTCAAAGTCAGCGCTGCCGCCCAGCTGCGCGTTGTAGACCCCGTCGCACATGTCGAGCACGCCGCCGATCCACTCGCCTTCCTGTACGACGCCGTCAAGACCTGGCTGCGTGACGAGATCCGTGCACGTACTCTCGACGAGGTCGTCGCCGGCATCACGGTCGACCAGCCTCCTGCGCAGATCGCCGCGGCTGCGTCCGCCACGGGCTGCGAGATCACTGACTTCGGCATCCGAGACGTGTTGATTCCCGGCGAGATTCGGCGCGCCAGCGAAGAACTCATCACTGCCCAGCGCCAAGCGCAGGTCGCACTTGAGCGCGCCCGCAGCGAAGTCGCTGTGATGCGTGCCATGGCCAACAGCGCCAAGATCTTGGAGGATCACCCGATGCTTGCCTCGCTCCGCCTCGCAGAGACAGCCGCCTCCCACGGCGGCACCGTCATCATCGAACGTCCCACTGCATGAGCCCTACCGCAGACGTCAGCGCACGACTGGCCTGGCCGGATGACGCAGCCTCGATGGTTCGCGTCCAGCTGGCCTGCTGGCGCGCCAATGACTTGGTCCCCACAGACGTATTGGACGCCCTCGATCCGGCTGAGTTGACCGAGCGCTGGGCCAACCTCATCTCCTCACCTCAGGACGCGCGGATGCGGGTGCTCGTGGCCTTGGAACGGGCCGACATCAGGGGCTTTGCCCTGGTCCACCCGTCCTACGACCCCGACAGCGACCAGGTCGCCGACGGCGAGATCGGCGAGTTCATGGTTGATCCTGCTCATCAGCGAGACGGTCACGGATCCCGTCTGCTGCAGGCCGCCGTCGACACCCTGGTTGCCGACAAGTTCACCCGGGCACGTTGGTGGATCGCCTCGACCGATGACGTGCTTCGCGCCTTCGTCACAGAGTCTGGTTGGGCCGCTGACGGCGCCCATCGCGAGCTGGAAGGCGACACCGGAGCGACGGTCAAGCAGATCCGGCTCCACACTGCACTGGCATGACGACTGACCGATCCGTCATCGTCGACTCGCTCGGCGTGGGCGTGGCAACCGGCGTGTACGGCGTCTCGTTCGGCGTGATCTCGACGGCGTCGGGGCTCAGCGTCCTGCAGACGTGCGCCCTGTCGCTGCTCGTGTTCACCGGTGCTTCGCAGTTCGCCTTCATCGGCATCATCGCCTCGGGCGGCAACCCGATCGCGGGTGCGCTGACGTCGGTGCTGTTGGGCAGCCGCAATCTGTTCTACGGTCTGAGCCTGGCACAGAAGCTCGGCCTGTCCCCCGCCGAGCGCCTTGCCTCAGCGCATCTGGTGATCGACGAATCCACGGCCATGGCGGTGACCCGTGACAATCAGCACCAATCGCGGTTGGGGTTCTACTGGACCGGGCTGTCGATCTTCATCCTGTGGAACATCTTCACCTTGGTGGGTGCACTGGCCGGCGAGAAGGTCGGCGATCCCCGTACCTACGGTCTCGACGCAGCGGTCGGAGCGGCATTCCTCGGCTTGCTGTGGCCCAGACTCACGTCCTGGCATGCCCGGATCGTGGCACTGTTCGCCGCCGCGGTGGCCCTGGGGTCGGTGCCCATTGCTGCGGCCGGTATGCCGATCATCATCGGCGGGGCGGCTGCCGTCCTGCTCGGGATGCTCTGGCGTCCGAGGGCCGAGTCGTGACGTCGGTGTGGATCGCGATCGTCATCATGATCGTGGGATGTTTCGCGCTGAAGCTCGCGGGTCTGTCGGTGCCTGCACGGGTGCTCAATCATCCCTGGACGATCCGGGCTGCTGATCTGATCCCGGTCGCACTCCTCGGCGCACTGATCGCGGTCCAGGTGCTCGGCAGCGACAAGGAGGTCGTGCTGGACGCCCGTCTGGTGGGCCTCGGAGTAGCAGCAGTTCTACTGGCGTTCAGAGTCCCGTTCCTGCCGATGGTCGTCGCGGCCGCAGTAGCAGCCGCCCTGATCCGCCAACTCTGACCCGCCCCCATCCCCCAAGATGTCGGCGGTTCTGGGTCGAACCGGCCGGGTTATCGACCCGGAACCGCCGACATCTTGCTCAGAGGCCGAGGATCTCGTCCAACCCGACTGTCACGCCGGGACGTCCGCCGACACCCCGCACAGCTGCGACGACCCCGGGCATGAACGAGGTACGGTCGTGCGAATCGTGGCGGATCGAGAACGACTCGCCCTCGCCGCCGTACATGATCTCCTGCGAAGCGACGAATCCCCGCGCCCGGACGGCGTGAACCGGCACACCGGCGATCTTCGCGCCCCGTGCGCCGTCGGGGTCGGTCGTCGTGGCATCGGGCAGCGGCGGCGATCCAGCGGCGGCGCGTGCAGCTGCGATGAGCTCAGCCGTGCGCACGGCCGTTCCAGAAGGTGCGTCGACCTTGTTGGGATGGTGCATCTCGATGACTTCGACCGATTCGAAGAACGGTGCCGCCGCAGTGGCGAACTTCATCATCAAGATCGCACCGATCGAGAAGTTCGGCACGATCAGGACACTGGCCGTGGGCGCATCCCCGAGCTTGGCGCGCACCGTCGCAATGCGGTCATCATCGAATCCCGATGTGCCCACCACGACGTCGACACCGTGGTCGATGCACCAGGCCACATTGTCGAGGGCGACACCGGGCTGAGTGAAATCGAGTGCGACTTCTGCACCAGATGACGTGATGACATCGAGCGAATCACCCAAGTCGATCTCGGCGACCACCTCGAGGCCCTCAGCGGCGTTGATCGCCCGAACCGACTCCGAACCCATGCGCCCTTTGGCGCCCAGCACTGCCACCCGTGTCATGGACGTCAGCCTATCGGCGTCGCCGTCTCGCTCAGGATGCGCACTCCCTCGGCCAACTCGGCATACGACGTCGTCAGCGGCGACAGCCCGAGTCGGATCAGATCGGGCTCCCGGAAGTCTGGGACAACTCCCCTGGTTACCAACTGGGCCGTGATAGCGCGGGCATCGCGATGACGCACCGTCACATGACTGCCTCGCAGGGAGATGTCGCGCGGCGTAGCGACCTCGAAACCAGCCTGGTCGAGCAGCGCCATGGCGTAGGACGTCAGACGCTCCGACTTGTCGCGTATCGCCTCGATGCCCGCCTCGGCGACGAGCCTCACGCCCTCACGCACCGCGAGGATGCCCTGCACGGACGCCGTGCCACTCAGCATCCGACGGATCGACGGCGACGCCTCATAGACGTCTGCCATCGCGAACATGTCTGCGGCGCTCCACCAGCCGCTGATCGGCTGCTTGGCCCGGGCCAGGTGTCGCTCCGCCACATAGATGAACGCCGGCGAGCCGGGCCCGCCGTTGAGGTACTTGTAGGTGCAACCGACCGCGAAATCGACGTCAGCGCCATCCAGATCGATCTCGACGACTCCTGCGGAATGACACAGGTCCCAGATGACGACCGCTCCTGCCGCGTGGATCGAAGCGGTCAATCCCGGGAGGTCGAGCAATGTCCCGGAGCGGTAGTCGACGTGGCTCAGCAGGACCACGGCAGTGCGCTCCCCCAGCACTTCGTTCAGCACCTCGACAGTGACGTTCTCGATCATCTCCGGTTCGAGCCAGCACACTGTCATCCCCCGGCTAGCTGCCACTGATTCGGCCAGGTAGCGGTCGGTCGGGAAGTTCGTCGCGTCGATCACGATCTCGTCGCGGCCCGCCCTCAGCTCTGCGGCTGCGTGCAGGAGCTTGTAGAGGCACACGGAGGTCGAATCGGCGATCACGGTCTGACCTGCCTTGGCGCCGAGCACAGCCGATGCGAGTTCGTCGCCGACGATCTGCGGCAACTCCGTCCAGCCCTCCGACCAACCACGGATCAGCCGGCCGCCCCACTCGTCGCGCAGAAACGCCGTGAGCCGTTCGAGAGTCGCCTGGGGCAAGCGGCCCAGCGAGTTTCCGTCGAGATACGCCACCAGGTCATCGTCGACAACGAATCGTTCCCGAAAAGGCGCCAGCGGATCGGCGAGGTCCCCGCTGCCATAAGCCGGGGGGCCCCTCGTCAGAACAGGATCAGGCGTCGGCAGATACTTCGGCCGGAGCCTCAGCTTCTTCCGTCTTCTCGACCACGGGGACGAGCGACAGCTTGCCGCGGTCGCCGAGCTCGGCGATCTCGACCTGGATCTTCTGGCCGACGGACACGACGTCCTCGACGTTGTTGACCCGCTGGCCGCCGTTGAGCTCGCGCAGCTTGCTGATGTGCAGCAGACCGTCACGGCCCGGAGCCAGCGACACGAAGGCACCGAAGTCGACAACCTTGACGACCGTGCCGAGGTAGCGCTCGCCGACCTCGGGCATCGTCGGGTTGGCGATCGCGTTGATCGCGTCACGCGCAGCCTCTGCAGCTTCGCCGTTTTCCGCACCGACGTAGACCGTGCCATCGTCTTCGAGCGAGATGTTGGCGCCGGTCTCGTCCTGGATCTGGTTGATGATCTTGCCCTTGGGGCCGATGACCTCACCGATCTTGTCGACAGGGATCTTGATCGTGATGATCCGCGGAGCGTAGGGGCTCATCTCGTCCGGGACGTCGATGGCCTCGGCCATGACGTCGAGGATCGCGACGCGAGCGCCGTACGCCTGCTTCAGCGCGCCGGCCAGGACGTCGGCGGGGATGCCGTCGAGCTTGGTGTCGAGCTGCAGCGCCGTGACGAACTCGCGGGTTCCGGCGACCTTGAAGTCCATGTCGCCGAAAGCATCTTCAGCGCCCAGGATGTCGGTCAGCGTGACGAACGTCTGCTTGCCGTCGATCTCGCCGGAGATCAGGCCCATGGCGATACCGGCGACCGGTGCGCGCAGCGGGACACCCGCGTTGAGCAGACCCAGCGTCGAGGCACAGACCGAGCCCATCGACGTCGAGCCGTTCGAGCTCAGCGCCTCGGAGACCTGACGGATCGCGTAGGGGAACTCCTCGCGCGTCGGCAGCAYGGGCAGCAGCGCGCGGCCCGCGAGGGCGCCGTGACCGATCTCGCGACGCTTCGGCGAACCGACCCGGCCGGTCTCACCGGTCGAGTAGGGCGGGAAGTTGTAGTTGTGCATGTAGCGGCGCGACGTCTCGGGCGAGAGCGTGTCGAGCTTCTGCTCCAGACCCAGCATGTTGAGCGTCGTGATTCCCATGATCTGGGTCTCGCCACGCTGGAACAGCGAGGAGCCGTGGACGCGGGGCACGATGCCGACCTCGGCGCTCAGGGCGCGGATGTCTTCGAGGCCACGGCCGTCGATGCGGACCTTGTCGCGCAGCACGCGCTCACGGACGACAGCCTTGGTGACGGAACGAACGGCAGCGCCGATCTCCTTCTCACGTCCCTCGAACTGGGCACCGATCTTGTCGATGACGTCGGCCTTGATCTCGGATTCGCGCTCTTCGCGGTCGGCCTTGCTGACGATCGTCAACGCCTGGGCCAGATCGGCCTTGGCGACGTTCTCAACGGCTTCGTAGACGTCGTCTTCGTAGTCGAGGAAGATCGGGAAGTCGCGGACCGGCTTGGCCGCCGAGCTCGCGAGCTCAGCCTGCGCCTCGCACAGCTGCTTGATGAAGACCTTGGCGGCCTCGAGGCCACCGGAGACGATCTCTTCAGTCGGCGCCTGGACGCCGCTCTTGACCAGATCCCAGGTCGACTCAGTCGACTCGGCCTCGACCATCATGATCGCGACGTCATCGCCGGCGATACGGCCGGCAACGACCATGTCGAAGACGGCGTTCTCGAGCTGGCTGTGCGTCGGGAAGCCGACCCACTGACCGTCGATCAGGGCGACGCGCGTGGCGCCGATCGGACCTGTGAACGGCAGGCCCGAAATCTGCGTCGACGCCGAAGCCGCGTTGATCGCGAGGACGTCGTACGGGGTGTCGGGGTTGAGCGCCAGGACCGTGATGACGACCTGGACCTCGTTGCGCAGACCCTTCTTGAAGGTCGGGCGCAGCGGGCGGTCGATCAGGCGGCACGTGAGGATCGCGTCTTCGGACGGGCGACCTTCGCGGCGGAAGAACGATCCCGGGATGCGACCTGCGGCGTACATCCGCTCCTCGACGTCGATCGTCAAGGGGAAGAAGTCGAAGTGGTCCTTGGGGTGCTTGCCGGCCGTCGTGGCCGACAGGAGCATCGTGTCGTCATCGAGGAATGCGGACACCGAACCGGCGGCCTGCTGGGCGAGGATGCCCGTCTCGAAGCGGATCGTGCGGGTGCCGAAGGCACCATTGTCGATAACTGTCTCGACAGAGTGAAGTGTGGGTTCCGTCATGGAAGTCCCTTCCGCAGAGTTGACTCTGCATCGATGGGACGAGAACTGAATCGGGCGGATGAACCATGCCGGTCTTCGATCGAGGCCTGCGGCTGCGCATCGATGCGTTCCGAGGGCCACTACCGAGGACCGAGCGCGCGTGCCCGATGTTCTCGTCTGGTGTGGTGCGGTATGGAATTGTGCGAGAGGCGGCCACTTCGTGAGAAGTGACCGCCTCAGGGCAAAACTAGCGGCGCAGACCGAGACGCTCAATGAGCGAACGGTAACGCTCGATATCGGTGTTCTGCAGGTAGTTCAGCAGACGACGACGCTGACCGACCAGGAGCAGCAGACCACGACGACTGTGGTGATCGTGCTTGTGCTCCTGCAGGTGGCCCGTCAGGTGCGCGATGCGACCTGTCAGCAGCGCGATCTGAACCTCCGGAGAACCGGTGTCACCGTCTTTGAGCGCATACTGCTTGATGATGTCTTCCTTGGCAACGCCCGCAACTGTGGGCGCAGCAGTCTTCTTCGACATTTCTCTCCTTGGTTCCGTTGCACGGCGCGCCCGGGCACATCCACCGGGGCACTATCGATCCGTGGCCGATCACACGGCAACGTCCAGACTATCAGCGGCAGCACTGGCAGGGCCAATCGACAGTTGGCCGCTTCGGCCAGACCGATAGCCTCCAGGTCATGGGAGTCGACACGATCGTACGCGGCGCGGTGGCCTTCGGCCTGGCCATGTCTCTCGCGGCCTGTTCGTCCGGCTCGGCGCCCGACGCCGTCCCGGAGGGGACTGGATCTCCCACGCCACGTGACATGACCACCTCGTACGTGGCATTCGGCGATTCCTTCACCGCCGGACCCGGTATCGCTCCCCAGAAGTCGGATGCCGGGTACTGCCAGCGCTCGGTCGCGAACTGGCCGTCCCTCTTGGCCAAGACGGCCGAGTTCGACAAGTTCACCGACCTCAGCTGCTCGGGCGCGACTTCGGCCGATGTGCTGTCGACCGTGAGCCTCGCTCCGTTGAACGCTGGGACCGACCTGGTGACGTTGGGGGTCGGCGGCAATGACGGCGCACTGTTCGCCTCGCTCATCTCTGCCTGCGCGAAGGAGGGCACCGCGTGCGAGACCTTCGTCGACACACAGGCACCGACCATCCTTGCCAAGGCCGTCGACAGCATCGTCGCAGTGGTCGAGGCGATCCGCGCCCGAGCGCCAGAGGCCGAGATCCGGCTGGTGGGCTATCTGCGCATCATGCCGGCCAGCGGCACGTGCGACGCCGTCGGCGTCCCGGCTTCGCAGGCCGACCGGGTCGCCAGTGCCGAGCAGGCTCTCGACCACACGCTCGATACCGCCGCCGAGCGAGCCGGGATCGGTTACACGTCCTTGCTCGAAGCCTCACGGGGACATGACGCCTGCGCCGGCGACGAAGCGTGGACCAATGGCGCACGCCCCTCGGACGGCGACGGCATCTTCTTCCACCCTCGCCAGGACGGCATGCGGGCGGTCGCCAAAATCGTCGGATCAGCCGTCGAGTCGGCAAAGAGTGCTGAGTCGTGAGACCAGGGCTGTTCGCCACCTCGCTCGGCGTCGTTCTGTTGGCAGGATGCAGCAGCAGTGCCACTCCCCTGCCCGAGCCGACCCCGATCGCGGGCCTGACGTCCTATGTCGCGATGGGCGACTCCTTCGTCGGCGGACCCGGCATCGACCCTTACGACCGCGAATCGGGCGCTTGCCATCGCTCCGAGCGCAACTACCCGACGTTGCTCGCGGCTCGTCTCGGAATCTCCGGCTTCGCCGACGTCAGCTGCGCGACCACCGGATCGGCCGAGATCGGCGGCACCGCCGAGGTCGCCGGTGAGACCTTCGCGGCCCAGCTCGACGCGGTCGATGCCGACACCCGGCTGATCACGATAGGCACCGGCGGCAATGACGGCTTGTTGTACGAGAGCCTGTTCGACGCCTGCTACTTCCCCGAAACACGCTCTCCGCAGGCCTGTACGACGTTCGTCGAGCGCGACGCCGATAAAGTCCTGGCTGCCACGAAGGAGGAGCTCACCGGGTGGATGCGGGTAGTCCAGTTCAAAGCTCCGGACGCCCGCATCGTTCTGGTCGGTTATCTGCGCTATCTGCCCGACGCCGGTCCGTGCCGCGCCTTCGATCTGACAGCCGCTCAGGTCCAGCAAGTCCTGACAGTCCAGAACCGGCTGGAGGCGACCCAGCAGGCCGCAGCCAAGGCGCTCGGCATCGAATTCGTGTCACTGCAGAACCTGTCGCGCGGCCACGATGCCTGCGCGGGACAGGACGCCTGGGTGCACGCACTCGAGGGCGCCGACGGGGACGGCACCCCCATGCATCCGACTGCCGCCGGAATGACGGCCGTCGCCGACGAGCTCAACACCCGCCTGAGGGCACCGGTCAGCCCGACTGGCTAGAGGCCGAGCACGACTCTGATACCGGCGACGTCCTTGTCCATCTGCGCGATAAGAGCGTCGACATCGTCGAACTTCTCCATTCCGCGCAGCATGTCGATGAACTCGACATCGATCTGCTCGCCGTACAGTTCCAGATCCGTGCGATCCAACACATAGGACTCGACGCGACGTTCGACGCCGTCGAAGGTCGGATTGGTGCCGACAGAGATGGCGGCGGGGAGCCGGGTGCCATCGGCCCGAATCAGCCAACCCGCGTAGACGCCGTCGGGCGGAACCGCATAGGTCTCATCGACGGGCACATTGGCGGTCGGGAATCCGAGAATCCGGCCGCGCTGATCTCCTTGCCGGACAATTCCGGTTACCTCGTGCGGACGTCCCAGCACTTCGGCGGCAGCCTTCATCCGGCCGTCGGCCACCATCGCGCGGACCAACGTCGAGGAGTACGGTTCGGCACCGCCGTCGAGGCCCAGGCCGTCGACGGTGAACCCTGCGCGCGTACCGGCCTCACGCAAGAATGCGGTGTCACCGCTGGCGCGGTGGCCGAAGCGGAAATTATCGCCTACTGCGACGAGCGCGACTCGCAGCTGCTCGACCAGGACGCGGTCGACGAACTCCTGCGGCGACCACCCGGCCATCTGAGGGGTGAAGTCCAAGATCCTGACCTCGTCGACACCGGCGGCCAACAGAAGCTCGACCCGCCGCTCGATCGACGTCAGCATCTTCGGCGCCCGACCTCGACCGACGACGGCCAGTGGGTGCGGATCGAAGGTCACCGCGATGACGGGCAGGTCACCGGCCAATTCACGGGTTCGCTGGACGACATGCTGGTGCCCTCGGTGCACGCCATCGAAGTTTCCCACCGTCACAGCGGCCGGTTCGACCCGAGGAGCAGTGGACGCACCTAGGATGTCTCGCCAGATCGTCACGGGAAAACTTTGCCATACCCGAATCGGCGGCCGCGGGCGAGCCGGACCTAAGAACGTTCTCATCAGTTCCTCATCGACCCGCATGGGCACATACGGCAGGCTGTTCACCATGAACCTGACACGTCGGCTCCCGGGACTGTTGCTCGCCGTTGTGGCGATCGCGCTGACTGCAGTGATCGCCGGCCGGGTCTCAGCGGGGGCAGACCCGGCCCCCCAGGACACTCAGCCGATCGTGCTCGAGACCACGCAGGCTCCGTCGTCCCCTACCCCGACGCCGACCCCGTCCGCCAGCCCGAGCACCGACACCGATGACGACGACGATGACGACCGCGTCAAACCCCGCCTGCGCGACGACGATGACGACGACGGCCCGGACGATGACGACGACGATGACCGTTTCGACGATCGCGACGACGACTGAGGTGAATCCACGTTCCCTGTCGCAATTGTCGGTTCGTCAGCGCCTCACCCTCACGGTCGGTGCGCTGACGTCCGTTGCCCTGCTCGCTGTCGGCCTGACGCTGTACGCCCTCGAATCACGCCGCATCGATCGCGGTATCGAAAACAGCCTGAACCAGGAGATCGGCGAGTTCCGAGCCCTGCAGAGTGAAGTGGATCCCAGCACGGGCAAACCGTTCACCTCCGCCGACCGGCTCCTGCGGGTCTTCCTCGAACGCAATCTGCCCGACGACGATGAAGCGCTGTACGGATTCCCGGCCACCGGCGGACCGACATATCAGGGCGACGGTGATCCGGTACTGCAGAAATCGCCGACATTTCGGGCCGCGGTCGACCGACTGCGGGCAACCGGAGGAACCGCGAAACTCGACGTCTCCGGACGCAGCTATCGAGTCGCCGTCCAGCCCATCCGACAGGGCGGGGCCACCTCGGCGTTCGTGGTGACCCACAACGTGACGGCGGCCCGATCGACCCTTCGTGAACTCATGACGACGTATGCCCTGCTGGCGGCGCTATCGGTCATCCTCATCGCGGGCATCGCGTCGTGGAGCGCCGGCCGCCTGCTCAGCCCCGTACGTCAGCTACGGGACACTGCCAGAGGAATCTCTGACGGGGACCTCGGCGCACGTCTGGAGGTCACGGGCCACGACGACCTGTCGGATCTGCAGCGCACGTTCAATGACATGCTCGACCGCCTCGAGGCCGCGTTCGTCACCCAGCGCGAGCTGCTCGATGACGCAGGCCACGAACTGCGTACTCCCCTGACCGTGCTGCGCGGGCACCTGGAAGTGCTCGACATCGACGACCCGGACGATGTCGAGGCGACCCGTGCTCTTCTTCTCGATGAGATCGACCGGATGTCGCGGCTTGTCAACGACCTGCTGATGCTCGCCAAGGCTCGCCGCCCCGACTTCGTCGATCCCCATCCGGTCGATGTCGAATCCTTGACGTTCGGAGCAATCGAACGTGCCCGGGCCTTGGCCGATCGCAACTGGCTGCTCGACGGCGTCGCACGCACCAGCGTCGCGCTGGACGCTCAGCGGATCACGCAGGCACTCCTGCAACTCTCCGACAATGCGGCCAAACACACGCAGCCTGGCGATGAGATCGGCATCGGATCACGCCTGCACGAGGGCCGTCTCGAGTTCTGGGTTCGCGGCMCCSGCGCCGGTGTCGACCCGGAGATCGCCTCCGACATCTTCGACCGGTTCTCACAAGCCGATGGCGCCCAAGAAGGTTTCGGCCTGGGACTGTCGATCGTCAGTGCGATCGCCGACGCGCATGGTGGCACGATCGTCCTTGACACTCGATCGACAGACGAGCGCGGAGCGACGTTCCGCCTGCAACTTCCACTGGGGGCATAGACCGATGAACGAGCGCCAGCGAGTGAACGACAAGCGCACTTCATGCGGGCTCCGCCGTACCCTGACTCTCCCATCGAAGGTGACCGCATGAATAGGATCCTGATCGTCGAGGACGAGGACCGCATCTCCTCATTCGTCGCCAAGGGACTCAGGGCCGAGGGATTCACCCCGACGGTCGTGGCAGACGGGATCACCGGGCTCGACTACGCCCTGACCGGCGAGTTCGATCTCATGGTGCTCGATATCGGCCTGCCCGGCATGGACGGTTTCCGCGTGCTCGAGCGGGTGTCGCTCGAACGTCCGGCTTTGCCGGTCATCGTCTTGACGGCACGCGATTCGGTCACCGACACGATCGCCGCCCTCGAGGGTGGGGCCGCCGACTACATGTCGAAGCCGTTCCGGTTCGGCGAACTGCTGGCCAGAGTGCGGCTCAGGCTGAGGCCGCCCGGCGAAGCGGCACCAGATGACGAGGTCGAGGCCGGCGATGTGCGCCTCGACCTGCGGCACCGCCGCGCGTTCGTGGCCGACAAGGAAGTCGAACTGTCGGCGCGCGAGTTCGCTCTGGCCGAGGTGCTGATGCGCAACCGCGGTCTCGTCCTGTCGCGTGAGCAGCTCTTGTCGCAGGTCTGGGGCTACGATTTCGATCCCGGCTCGAACGTCGTCGACGTCTATGTCGGCTATCTGCGAAAGAAGCTGGGTGCCGACCTCGTCACGACAGCACGAGGTCTCGGCTACCGCGTCGACTGACCGCTGCCGGTCACAGGCTGATCTTGAAGCCCGACAGTCTGGCTTGAGGAAGACGGGCCATCATGGGCTCCAGCGCCTCGGCCACCTCGATGGGCGTCGGACGGGCGGTGGGATCTTTCACCAGACACGACGTGATCAGCTCCCCCAGCTCTGCGGGCACGAAGTGCGGCAGATCGTGTGGAGCGTCAGTCAATTGCGCCCAACGGGGTTCGCGGTCGAAAGCACGGTAGCCCGCTGCGGCGCGGAACATCGTCGCGCCGAAGGCCCACATATCGCTGGCGTGTCCGACCTGTCCCAGATCGCCCGGGCGGCACTGCTCCGGGGCCATGTACTCATCGCTGCCGAGCGGGTGATCCAGATCGGCGGCCTGTTTGACGTCCATCGCGATGCTCAGGTCGATGAGCTTGGCGGGCGCGCCCATGATGACGTTGCTCGGCTTGACGTCGAGGTGGCAGATGCCCGTGCCCCGCAGATAGTGCAGGGCCGAACACAGCTCCAGGCCAAGCGGCAGTAACTGGTGCAGCGGCAGGTAGCCGTGCTTGGAGATCAACGAAGACAGATTGGGCCCGTCGATGTTCTCGAGCACCAGATACGGCCGTGCGGCCTCGTCGTCGTACGCGAACAGCCGCACGACGCCAGGATGACTCAGCCGTGAGAGCATCTCCACCTCACGCAGCAGGCCGGTGCGGGAACTGCCGATGTCGACATGTCCGGGCCGCATGACCTTGACGATGACCGGAGCATAGAGCCTTTCATCGAAGGCGAGCCAAGCCTCGAAGACCTCGCCGCCGCCGACCGGTTTGACGGCCGTGAGGCCGGGGGCGATCTGGTCGCCCCCGGCCAGCCCCCAGGTGTCGGACATCAGTCCGTGTTCGTGGTGGGGGCGGTGTTCTTGGTCGGAACACTGTTGACGGTCTTGACCGTGTTCTTGGTCGGAACGCTGTTCTTGGTGTTGACCGTGTTCTTGGTCGGTGCAGTGTTCTTGGTCGGCGCCGTGTTGACCGTGTTGACGGTGTTGACCGTCGGCGAGTCGTCGTAACGATCGTTGTCGTCGTTCAGATCATCGTCGACATCGGTTGTCTGGGTCCACGACGTCGAGGTGTCTTCGCGTTTGGCGACCGGATCGGCATTCGCGCCGGTCACGACGAATCCGATGCCGCCGAGCGCAACGGCCCCTGCGACAGCCACGATGCCTGTGCGTGCGTACTTGTCCATGATTGCTCCTCAGTCGGTTATTGCTACTGAAGACAGCCTCGCGGCCGCAAGTAAGTCCTGGATGAGCCCAACATGAGACCCCTCTCATGCACCCCCAACGCTGAAGAGGGAGTTAGAGGAGGGGCGCCAGGGGACGCAGGATCGCCTCGTAGAGGCGGTTGATGAAGGGACGCGATTCCCACTCGTGAAGGTCGAGGCGGTCGGCCTTAGACAGATCCGCGGTGAAGATCTCGTACATGCCCTGCGCGAGGCCGGTGTCGAGAATCTCTAGGTTGATCTCATAATTGCCGGTCAGACTGAGCCGGTCGATATTGGCCGTGCCGATCGTGGTCCACTGACCGTCGATCGTGGCGGTCTTGGCGTGGACCATGTGATCGGTGTACCGGTGGATCTCGACGCCACCGCGCAACAGGCGTCCGTAGAAGCCGCGCGACAACCAGTCGGTCAGCACGTGATTGGAGACCTTGGGCACCAGGATGCGCACCCGTACCCCGCGACGACTCGCCTCCAGCAGCGCGCCCAAGATATCGCGGTCGGGAATGAAGTACGCCGCGGTGATGTCGATCGTGTGGTGGGCCCGATCGATCGCCTCGAGGTACATCCCGCGGATCGGGAACATCAACTGTCGCGGCACATTGCGGTGCGCTCGGATCTGCGGCGACCAATCGGCCACTGACAGTGGCGCGAGCTCTCGCTGGCCGGCTGTGCGCTGGATGTTCCAGAAGTCGACGAATGCATTGTCGAGATCCCACACCGCAGGACCTTCCAACCTCAGGTGTGTGTCGCGCCACTGCGTCGCATAGAGATCGCCGATGTTGTAGCCGCCGATGAAGCCCACCGTATCGTCGACGACGAGGATCTTGCGGTGATCCCGGCCATAACGCCGCGGATTGAAGACCTGCCAACCGGTACTCCAGACCGGATACTTGATCACCTGGATCGGGTCGGGGAAACGGAAGAACTTGCGGCCCACGACGATATTGGCGAATCCGTCGTAGATCACGTGGACGGCGACGCCGCGCGCCGCAGCATCGATCAACGCCTGTTTGAAGCGCAGTCCCATCGCGTCGCCCTTGATGATGTACGACTCCAGCAGGATGCGTTTGCGCGCGCCGGCGATCGCATCGAGCATGTCCTCGAACAGCACGGCGCCGTAGGTGTAGGTCGAGGCGGCGCTGCCGTCGCCGATCTCATGGCGCGAGGCATCGGCCGGCGGCAGCGGGGCGACATTTCGTCCGCGCAGCATCTTGCGCACCTTGGTGCCGCCCATCAACGACGCCACAGCGGCGATCTGCACCAGCAAAGCACCGATGAGCCCCCGCCGCAGGATCCGGCGGGTCGACGCACGAAGACTCATGGATCGAACCCTAGACGAATACAGCGACAGGTTTGGCGACCTGCCCGCGTTGTTCGTAAAGCGCCAAGAACTCGCCTGCCGGGTCGAATACCGCAACCGCGCGCGGAGCCCCCAGATCGATTCCGGTCAGCGCGCGACCGAAACGCACGTCGTTGGCCTCCCGCTCGGTCAGATCGTACGAGTCGAAGCTCGCCCGGGCGACGTCGTCGAGGCCGATGACCATCAGTTCCTTCTCCAACTCCTCCACGGTGCGCGCGAGGCGCAGGGGGAATCCACCGACCCGGGTGCGACGCAGCATCGTCAGGTGCCCCCCGACGCCCAGCTCGGCGCCGATGTCTCGGGCCAATGCACGGATATAGGTCCCGCTCGAGCACACGACGCGCACGTCGACGTCGACCACATCGCCCTCATGGCGAAGATCCCCCAAGACAAACTCCGAAACCGTCACGGGACGGGCCTTGAGCGTGACTTCTTCGCCGCTGCGCACCTTGGCGTACGACCGCACACCGTCGACCTTGATTGCCGACACCGACGACGGGATCTGCGAGATTTCGCCGGTGTAGGAGGGCAGGACCGCCGCGACGGCAGCCGCGTCGATGTGCGAGGCGGTGGTGGACGAGGTCATCTCCCCCTCGGCGTCGTCGGTCACCGTCGACTGACCCAGCCTGATCGTGGCCAGGTACTCCTTGTCGGACGCTGTGAGGTAGCCGAGCAACCGCGTGGCCCGGTTGATTCCGAGCACCAGGACGCCGGTCGCCATCGGATCGAGCGTTCCTGCGTGGCCGACCTTCTTGGTGCCCGCCAGGCGTCGCATCTTGCCCACAACGTCATGAGAGGTCCAGCCAGAGGGCTTGTCGACAATGACAAGCCCCGATTGAAGCTCAGTCACTCGTCGTCTTCCTCATCTGACACAGGCTTCTTGTACGGATCAGCGTCACCCGCGTACTCGGCACCTGCCGAGCGCGCCGCAACTTCGTCATCGGACGCTTTGACCTTGGCCAGCAGATCCTCGATCTCCTTGGCCGTCTCGGGCACCGCGTCGAGGTAGAACGTGATCGACGGGGTGATGCGGGTGCCGAGCTGTTTGCCGACCTCTGACCTGATGAGTCCCGTGGCACTCTTGAGCGCGGCGGCGGTGTCGGCGCGCTGCGCTTCATCGCCCATCACGGTGTAGAACACCGATGCCTGCTGACCGTCACCGGTCATGCGCACGTCGGTGATCGTCAGGAAGCCCAATCGCGGATCCTGTACGTGGTCGTGAGGCCACGTACGAGATGACGTCCCGGTGTGACTAGTCCCGCTTCTTTTCGCGGAGTTCGAACGTCTCAACGACGTCGCCGAGCTTGATGTCGTTGAAGCCCTTGAGCACGAGACCGCACTCGAAGCCTTCGCGGACCTCGGACACATCGTCCTTCTCACGTCGCAAGCTCGAGAAGTCGAGGTTGTCGGCGATGACAGAACCATCGCGCAACAGACGTGCCTTGGCATTGCGCTTGATCGTGCCGCTGGTGACCATGCAACCGGCGATGTTGCCGATCTTGCTGGAGCGGAAGATATCGCGGATCTCGGCGGTACCGAGTTGCGCCTCTTCGAACTCCGGCTTGAGCAGACCCTTGAGCGATGCCTCGATCTCTTCGATCGCGTTGTAGATGATCGAGTAGTACTTGATCTCGACACCTTCGCGGTCGGCCAGCTCCGTCGCCTTGCCCTGCGGGCGGACGTTGAAGCCGATGATCACGGCGTTGGACGCCGCAGCCAGCATGACGTTGGTCTCGGTGATCGCACCGACACCGCGGTCGATGACGCGCAGAGCAACCTCGTCGCCGACATCGATCTGGGCCAGTGCGTCTTCGAGCGCCTCGACCGAACCGGAACCATCACCCTTGAGGATGAGGAGCAGCTCGTCGGTCTCGCCCTTCTCCATCGAGGACATGAAGTCTTCGAGGGTGCGGCGGCCGCTGCGCTGAGCCAGCAGAGCGTTGCGCTCACGGGCCTCACGCTTCTCGGCGATCTGGCGAGCCAGACGGTCGTCTGCGACAACCATGAAGTTGTCACCGGCGCCGGGCACCGCCGTCAGACCCAGCACCAAGGCCGGACGTGACGGAGTCGCCTCTTCGATGTTGTTGCCGTGCTCGTCGAGCATCGCGCGAACGCGACCGAACGCCGGACCGGCGACAAGAGAGTCGCCGACCTTGAGCGTTCCACGGTGCACGAGGACAGTGGCGACCGGACCGCGACCACGGTCGAGGTGCGCCTCGATGACGAGACCCTCGGCGTTCTGGTCGGGGTTGGCGCGCAGGTCGAGCGAAGCATCAGCCGTGAGGATGATGGCCTCGAGCAGCGCGTCGAGCCCGGTGCCGGCCTTGGCCGACACGTCGACGAACATCGTGTCTCCGCCGTACTCCTCGGGCACGAGACCGTACTCGGTGAGCTGGCCACGGGCCTTGGTCGGATCGGCGTCGGGCTTGTCGATCTTGTTGACCGCGACGACGATCGGGACGCCGGCGGCCTTGGCGTGGTTGAGCGCCTCGACCGTCTGCGGCATGACACCGTCGTCAGCTGCGACCACGAGGATCGCGATGTCGGTCGCCTGCGCACCACGGGCACGCATGGCGGTGAACGCCTCGTGACCCGGAGTATCGATCAAGGTGATGCGACGCTCGTTGCCGTCGACCTCCGTCGCGACCTGGTAAGCACCGATGGTCTGCGTGATGCCGCCGGCTTCCTTGTCGACGACGTTGCTGCTGCGCAGTGCGTCGAGGAGCTTGGTCTTGCCGTGGTCGACGTGACCCATGACCGTGACGACCGGCGGGCGGGGGGCGAGATCTTCCTCGTTGCCCTCGTCCTCACCGAACTCGATGTCGAACGACTCGAGCAGCTCTCGGTCCTCGTCCTCGGGCGAGATGACCTCGACGTTGTAGTTGAGCTCTTCGCCCAGCAGCAACAGGGTCTCGTCATTGGCCGACTGGGTGGCCGTGACGATCTCACCGAGGTGAAAGAGCACCTCCACGAGTGACGCAGAGTCTGCGCCGATCTTGTCGGCGAAGTCAGCCAGCGAGGATCCGCGGGTCAGACGAACCAGCTCGCCATTGCCCTTGCGGACGCGGACGCCGCCGATGGCGGGCGCCTGCATCTGGTCGAATTCCTGACGCTTCGCGCGCTTGCTCTTGCGTCCACGACGCACGGGTCCACCGGCGCGACCGAACGCACCCTGGGTTCCGCCACGCGTGTTGCGACCTGCGGGGCCACCAGTACGCGGGGGTCCGCTGAAGCCGCCGCCACCGGGACGACCGGGAGCGCCACCGCCACCGGGTGCGCCACCGCCGCCGGGGCGACCGGCGAAGCCACCGCCACCGCCGCCACCGGGACGACCGCCGCCACCGGCACCGCCGGGACGACCGGGTGCGCCACCGGGGCGACCGTTACGAGCGGTCGGACCGGCGAGACCGGACTGACGCGGCATCATGGCCGGGTTCGGACGGGGCATTCCACTCGGCGCGGCCGGGGCGGCGCCGCCTTCACGTGCTGCGGGGGGACGCGGAGCGCTGCTCTGCATGCCCTGCTTCGACGAGAACGGGTTGTTGCCGGGACGTGCACCGGGAGCCTTGGGGGCCGGAGCCTTGGGGCCGGGGCGAGGTCCCGGAGTCGGGCCACCGGGCTTGGGGGCTGCTGCAGCCGGAGCGGCAGGAGCTGCCGGTGCTGGTGCAGCGGGTGCCGGAGCGGCCGCAGCTGCGGGAGCCTCTGGCGCCGGTGCCGGGGTGGGCTCAGGTGCCTTACGAGGACCCGGAACCGGGCCGGGGGTACGGGCCGGCTTGGCCTGAGCGGCAGCGTCCGTTGCGGGAGCAGCCGGCGCCGGGGCAGCAGGTGCTGCCGACGCGGGTGCGGACGGGGTAGGTGCTGGCGCGGCGGCCTTGTTGCCGGACTTCTTGGCGCCCTGGGCGCGCAGCGCTTCGCCGTGCACCTCGTTGAGGCGACGGACGACGGGGGCTTCTACGGTCGAAGAAGCCGACTTCACGTACTCACCCATGTCTTTCAGGGTGTTGAGGACGACTTTGCTTTCGACACCGAACTCTTTGGCGAGCTCGTGGACTCTTACAGCCACTTTTCTCCTTCAGGGGGGTCCGACCCCGAAGGAGGATCAGACCACTAGTTGACGAACGTACTCATTGCGCAGTACTCATCGCGCAGTACTCATCGCGCAGAACTCACATGCATAGTCATGAGTGTTGCTCCGATTTCTTGGGTCTTGGAGCACAGGGTTTGCGCTCCATCGTGATCAATCTTGCGGGTCTTGCTGGGCGATGCTGTCGACCAGCGCGCTCAGGTCAAGCGGCCCCTCGGTTCGAAGTGCCCGGCCGAACGCCTTACGGCGTGTCGCCAGTTCAAGGCACCGGTTCGTGGGGTGCAGGTGCGCCCCTCGCCCCGGTAACGTTCCGTCCAGATCGGGTGTGACGACAGTTGCCGCCTGTTCCCGCACTGCCACGATTCTCACCAGAGTGGCCTTGTCCGCACGCTGCCTACAACCGATGCAGGTACGAACAACCTTGGACAGTCTACCCGTTTGCCGAACCGATTGCGCCATTGGTCATTGGCCTTCGGTACGGGGCGCCTCGGTGTCGGAGCGGATGTCGATACGCCAGCCGGTCAGTTTTGCTGCGAGACGGGCATTCTGGCCCTCCTTGCCGATCGCCAGCGAGAGCTGGAAATCAGGCACCACGACCCGAGCCGAGCGAGTCGCCTCGTCGACGATCGTGACGCTCTTAACCTGTGAGGGCGACAGCGCATGCGCGATGAACCTGGCCGGATCGTCCGAGTAGTCGACGATATCGATTTTCTCGCCGTGTAGTTCGTGCATCACATTGCGCACGCGCGATCCCATCGGCCCGATGCAGGCGCCCTTGGCGTTGATCCCCGACTGGTTGGCCCGCACAGCGATCTTGGTGCGGTGGCCGGCTTCGCGGGCGATCGCCACGATCTCGACCGATCCGTCGGCGATCTCGGGTGCCTCGAGCGCGAACAGCAGCTTGACCAGGTTGGGGTGGGTACGCGAGACCTTGACCCGTGGGCCGCGCATGCCTTTCTCGACCTCGTAGACATATGCCTTGAGACGCTCACCGTGGGCGTACTTCTCTTCTGGGACGCGCTCGGTGCCCGTCAACACGGCTTCGAGGCGACCGATGTCGAGCATGACGTCGGAAGGATTGCGACCCTGCTGGATGACGCCGGAGACGATATCGCCGACTTTCCCTGAGAATTCGCCGTACTTGGATTCGTCTTCGGCGTCGCGGATCCGCTGCATGATGAGCTGACGCGCGATCGTCGCGGCGAACCGTCCGAAGTCATCGGGGGTGTCGTCGAATTCCTCGCTGAACGACGGAGCGACCCGAACGGGCTCCTCGCCCTCCTCTGATGCCGCATCCGGCTCGGGTTCGGGCGCAGGCGGGGTCTCCAGGCGTTCCTTGGCCCACACCGTGATGTGGCCGGTCTTGCGGTCGAGCTCGACCCGCGCGTGCGGGTGGGAGCTTCCGGTCTTGTGATAGGCCGAGAGCAGGGCAGTCTCGATGGCCTCGCAGACCACCTCGAACGGGATGTCCTTCTCGTGCTCGAGGGCGCGCAGTGCGGCCATGTCGATGTCCATCAGGCGTCCTTCCTGTTGAGCTCGATTTGCACGAGCGCTGAGTTGATCTGGTCGTACGTGTATCGCGTCGTCGTCCGTCCGACGATGTCGACGCCGCTGTCGTCGCTGGCACCGATGCGGCCGTCGACGGATGCGTCGTCGTCGGTCAGTCGCAGGCGCACGAGGCGTCCTTCGTTCCGGCGCCAGTGACGCGGCAAGGTCAGCGGTCGGTCCACGCCGCGCGACGTGACCTCGAGCGTGTAGGGCTGCTCACCCATGACGTCGGACGAGTCGAGCACCTCCGAGAGGGCGCGGGTCGCATCGGTCATGTGGTCGATGCCCACACCGCCATCTCGATCCAGAGCGATGAGCAGGACTCGTTTGTTTCCGGCCGGCGTGAGCTCAAGTGCTTCAAGATCGAAGCCGAGCGCCGTCACGGTGGCCTCGACGAGGGCCTCCAGACTTTCTGTCATGGCTCGTCCTCCGTCTTCTGTTGTGGGCGCATCTCATGGGGATCGGTGCTCAGCACCGAGTGAAGTATCCGGACCACCCTACCGAACTTCGAGAGGCTAACCTGCCACCATGATGACCCGTCGCGTCCTGCTCGGAACAGGTGCCGTTGTTGCAGGGGGCGCAGCCGTACTCGGTGCGGCACAGATCACTCACCGCCTCGACGACGCAGCGCGTCTGGTCGGCCTCGAACCCAAGCCCGAACCGGACCCGCGCGATGACGAGATCGTGCGAGCAGCCTCGAAAGACCAGGCTGTCGTGACAGCCACGGTTGCCATCATGCACGAGGAAGATCCATCGCTCGGCCTCGCGCCGATCGCCGCGATTTGTCAGGAACAGCTCACTGCGGTCGGCGGCAACACCGCAACCACCGATCTCGCGAGTGTGCCGAGGTCAACATCGGCCCTGGTGGCGATGCTGGACGGGGCGTCCAAGGACCGAGCTCGCGCGGCCGGTGAGGCCTTCTCCCCCGAACTCGTGCGGGTGCTCGCATCGATGTCGGCCGGTCTCGCCCAGTGCGCCAGGAAGGCGGCTTCGCTATGAGTGCAGCAGATGCCCTGAACGGCTGGCTCGCTGTGGAGCACGAGGCGGTGTGGCTCTACCCCGTGATCGGCGCCCGGTTCGCAGATTTGCGTCCGCGGGCCACCCGCTCGTTCGAAATGCACCGCGATACCCGCGACGCGCTGCTGGGACGACTACAGCTGCTGGGAGTCGATCCCGTCTCGACTGAGTTGTCGTACGAGACCGGTCCGCTCACGAACGAAAACCAAGCCAGGAAGGCCGCTCAGGCCGTCGAGGCCCGAATCTGCGCAGCCTGCCTGCAGTTGGCCGGCGAAGCCACCTCAGACCTGCGAACGTCCGCCGTCAAGAACCTGAAAAAGGCTGCCCTGGCAGAGCAGACCTGGGGTGCGTCCCCGAAAGCCTTCCCTGGCCTCCCCTAGCTGCGGAGGTACGACATCAAATCAGCCAGCGCGACGTCTTCTCTTTCGCCTGTTGCACGGTCCTTCACTTCGACATTGCCGTCGACGAGACCCTTACCGACCACGACGATAGTCGGGACGCCGATCAGCTCAGCATCCTTGAACTTCACGCCGGGTGAGACCTTGCCAAGGCGGTCGTCGAACAGGACGTCGAAGCCCTCACCCGTCAGATCCGCGTAGACCTGCTCCGCACCGGCAACAATGGTCTCGTCCTTGCCCGCGACGATCAGGTGGATGTCGAACGGCGCCAATTCCTTAGGCCATACGAGTCCTGCCTCGTCATGCGCATACTCGGCCACCGCCGCCACAGCGCGCGAGACGCCCACACCGTATGAGCCCATCGTGACCGTGACGAGTTTGCCGTTCTCGTCGAGCACCTTGAGGTCGAGCGCTTCAGCGTACTTGCGACCGAGCTGGAAGATATGTCCCATCTCGATACCGCGAGCCAATTCGAGCGGACCAGAACCATCAGGCGCAGGATCACCCGCCCGCACCTCAGCAGCTTCGATCGTGCCGTCGGCGGTGAAGTCACGACCCGCGACGAGATCGATGACGTGTGAGCCCTTGATGTTGGCACCAGTCACCCAGCTCGTACCGTCCACCACGCGGGGGTCGACGAGATAACGGATTCCGGTCTCGCTCTCGGCGCCCAGCGCTGCGGGTCCGATGTAGCCCTTGACCAGGCCGGGATGTGCAGCGAAGTCCTTCTCCTCGAAGGCTTCGATCTCGGCCGGCGAGACCTGCGCCTCGAGGCGTTTCGCGTCGACCTCCCGATCGCCGGGCAGACCGATCGCCAGGGGCTCGCGGGTACCGTCGGGATGGCGAAGGATCACCAGGACGTTCTTCAGCGTGTCAGACGCCTGCCACGGGCGGTCGTCGCGGGCGAAGGCCTCGTTGAGGTGATCGACGAGGGTTTCGATCGTCGGAGTGTCGGGCGTCTGCTCAGCGTGGGCTGCGGGCAGCCCGTCGAACGGAATCGAATCAGGCACGACAGTCGTCACGGCTTCGACATTGGCGGCATACCCGGCAGGCGACCGCACGAACGTGTCCTCACCCGTCTCGGAGACGGCCAGGAACTCCTCGCTGGCCGAACCGCCCATCGCACCTGAGGTTGCGCGCACGACGACGTACTCAAAACCGAGCCGATCGAAGATTCGCACGTACGCCTCGCGGTGCGCCTGGTAAGACGCCTCCAGCCCGGCGTCGTCGATGTCGAACGAGTACGAGTCCTTCATGATGAACTCGCGGCCTCGCAGGATGCCGGCGCGCGGGCGTGCTTCGTCGCGATACTTCGTCTGGATCTGGAACAGGCTCAGCGGCAGGTCCTTGTAGGACGAGTAGAGGTCCTTGACCACGAGGGTGAAGAGCTCCTCGTGCGTCGGGCCGAGCAGCATGTCATTGCCCTTGCGATCCTTGAGCCGGAACAAAAGAGGTCCGTACTCCTCCCACCGGCCGGAGGCCTCATAGGGGTCACGCGGCAGCAGCGCAGGAAAACGTACCTCCTGCGAACCGATCTCTTCCATCTCTTCGCGAACGATCCGCTCCACCTTGGCCAGCACCTTCAGCCCCAACGGGAGCCAGGAGTAGATGCCAGGAGCAACCCGTCGGACATAGCCGGCACGTACCAGGAGCTTGTGGCTCGGCACCTCGGCATCGGCAGGATCGTCACGGAGGGTGCGGAGGAAGAGCCGGGACATACGCATGGGCCCGAGCCTATCGGGCTGAGATGCGGCCTATGACTTGGCGGCCTTCAGGGCAATGCGGATCATCGGTGCTTGCAAGGGAAGTCGCGCGACGACACCGGCCTTGTACCAAGACGGCGCCCGCTTGCTGCGCACTCCGTCCGCGGCCATCTGCACATTCGCCGGGAACACCGCTGCCAGCAGTCCCGCCGCGGTCAGGCCCCCCAGGCGCCGAGTCCGCGGGTTGAGCAGCATGGCCCCTGCCGCGATCTCGACGAGGCCTGAGGCGTACACGAGCTCCTTCTTGTACGGCAGCGGCTTCGGCACGATCTTCTCGAACGGTTCGGGACGGGCGAAATGCAGCACCCCCGCCCCGACGAACAGGCCGGCCAGGAACTTGATGTCACGGTTCATGACTGGACCCTAGACGGTCCGCCGAGTATCGGCGCGATCAATTCGCCGACGGCCTGACGCCACGCGCCGTCGTCCTGGATCGTGACCGTCACCTCGGCGGTCGCTATCTGCAGGCTTCGAGCTCGATCCAGACGGAGTCTCAGACGCTTGTCGACGTCGGGCATCGAGTCGCCGAAGACGCGCAGGCCGATACTCAACGACCGATCGCCCCGCCGCACCCTGACGATTCGATCTATCCGCTGGTAGTCGACCCCCGCGTGGGCAGATGCGTCGGCCGACCGGACCCGGAACGAGCCATTGCGTTGCGCGGGACCGTCAAGCCGGAACTTGACCCGCACCACCTTGGAGGCTTCCGGTCCCTCGACGAACGTCTGAGACTTGCCGCTCACGGACCCGAGCGGCATCATCGCCTCGAGCGGGACGAGGCAATAGCCCTTCTTGCGCAGACCCTTGACGATGCCCGGGACGGCTTTGATCGTCTGCGGCGAGTTGCCGACAGCATCGTGCATCAAGATGACGTTCTCGCGATGCTTGCGCAATCCCCGCAACGCGCTCTTCCTGATCTGCTTGCTCGATCCACCACGCCAGTCGTTCGTGTCGATCGTCCACATCACTTCCCGAAGGTTGTACCGCTTGGCGATCTTCCGTACTCGGCGGTCCGTGGCGCCGTACGGCGGCCGGTAGAACCGCGGATTGATGCCGATCGCCCGGCGGATGGCGCGCTTGGTGAGGTAGAGCTGCCGTTTGACGCTGCGATTCGGCCTCGACGTGAGCTTGGGGTGGTCCCACGAATGCACCTCGACGGCATGGCCGTCACGCACCATCTCACGCAACAGCCGAGGGTGACGTGTGGCGTTGATTCCCGTGACGAAGAACGTCGACTGGGCGCGGTGTTTGCGCAGTAGCTTGAGCAGCCGCGGCGTGTTGACCTTGTGCGGGCCGTCGTCGAATGTCATCGCGACTTTGCCACTGCGGCACTTGGTGTCAGGCGCGATCAGTTCTGCCGCGCCGGCCGGCGCAGTAGTCAATCCGATCGTCACACCGGTCGCCAGCAACATCGCCGACATGAGCGCAGACAGGCAACGGCGGAGCACGCAAGAAGTGTAGGGGGTCCAGATCCTGATCAGAGCAGGATTGAGGCAAACGTCGTCGTATGGCGAAATCCCACCCGCTCGTACGCACGGCGAGCCGCGGTGTTGTGGTCATTGACGTACAACGTGACGATCGGCGCGATGCTCTGACGCACCAGGCGTACGACTGCCGCGATGGCCGGAACCGCGATCCCCCGGCCGCGCAGGTCCGGATGCACGTAGACCCCCTGGAGCTGACAGCCGTACTGCGTGGCCGAGCCGACCTCGGTCTTGAAGATGACCTGGTCGTTCTCGATGATCGCGAACGACCAGCCCTGGGTGATGAGCTGAGCGACCCGGGCCCGGTAGCCGCTGCGATTTCCAGCTTCGGGGTCGACGCCGACTTCCTCGGTGAACATCGCGACACATGCGGGATACAACGTGTCGAATTCGTCCATCAGTACGGGCCGGACCCTCGGGTCAGGGGTCACCCGGCTATCGGTTTCCATGACCATGAACGGCTGGTCGAGACGTGGAGAGCGCGCCGGTCCCCACTGCGGCTCCAGCAGGTTCCACATCGGCAGCACCGAGTCCCGAGGGCCCACGATCGAGGATGGACGCACCCGATCGGCGATCAACTGTTCGACGAAGGCCGGGATCGATCGACGGTTCGCCTGCACCGGGACGATGTTGTTGCCCGCATGGCAGGCCGAAACAAGTGCGCCGTCTTCGAAGTAGCCCAGGATCTGGCCACCCAGCCACCTGGTCTGCAATTTGGTCGCGTCGACCCGATTGCGCACGAATAGGTTCACAAGAGGATCCCGATCGAGCAGAGCGTGCAGCTCGGGCAGGTCATCGGGTGACAGCGGACGGAGCTGATTCGTCGTCTTGAGCACTGGGCCTCCCCCACTGAAGTTGGCTACACACTACGTGGGTGTCCGGTCGAGGTCGCCGAGAGACCCGGCTCGCACCTGAAGCCGGGCCGATCAGCTGACGCTGACTTCTGCCGCCCCACCCTCGACCGGCTCCATGTCTTCGGCGAGGCGCATGGCCTCCTCGATCAGGGTCTCGACGATCTTGGACTCGGGCACGGTCTTGATGACCTCGCCCTTGACGAAGATCTGTCCCTTGCCATTGCCCGACGCGACGCCGAGATCGGCCTCGCGCGCCTCACCGGGTCCGTTGACGACACAGCCCATTACCGCGACGCGGAGCGGGACCTCGAGCCCGTCGAGACCTGCGGTGACCTGCTCGGCCAAGGTGTAGACGTCGACCTGCGCGCGACCGCACGACGGGCAGGAGACGATCTCGAGCTTGCGTTCGCGCAGGTTCAACGACTGCAGGATCTGCAGACCCACTTTGACCTCTTCGACAGGCGGCGCCGACAGTGAGACGCGGATCGTGTCGCCGATACCCCTGCTGAGCAGCGAGCCGAAGGCGACAGCGCTCTTGATGGTCCCCTGGAACGCCGGACCGGCCTCGGTCACGCCGAGGTGCAAGGGCCAATCGCCCCTCTCGGAGAGCATCTCGTAGGCCTGCACCATGACAACCGGGTCGTTGTGCTTGACCGAGATCTTGAAGTCGTGGAAATCATGTTCCTCGAACAACGACGCTTCCCAGACGGCCGACTCCACAAGCGCCTCGGGCGTCGCCTTGCCGTACTTGTCGTAGATCCGCTTGTCGAGCGAACCGGCGTTGACGCCGATCCGGATCGACACACCGGCGTCCTTGGCCGCACGGGCGATCGCGCCGACCTGATCGTCGAATTTGCGGATATTGCCGGGATTGACCCGTACCGCCGCACAACCGGCGTCGATCGCCGCGAACACGTACTTGGGCTGGAAGTGAATGTCGGCGATGACCGGGATCTGCGAGTGCTGAGCGATCTCGGGAAGCGCGTCGGCATCGTCCTGGCTCGGGCAGGCGACCCGGACAATATCGCAGCCGGCAGCCGTGAGTTCGGCGATCTGCTGCAAGGTCGTGTTGACGTCCGACGTCAACGTCGTTGTCATCGACTGCACCGAGATAGGGGCGTCACCGCCGACGTCGACGCTGCCAACCTTGATCTTGCGGGTTTTGCGCCGCGGGGTGAGCACCGGCGGCGGCATGGCCGGGAGGCCGAGATCAGTCATGAGAGGCTCACAGGGTTGACGATGTCGGCGTAAATCAAGATCACACTCATCAGCATAAGGAGGGCACCCACGCCGTAGGCGACTGGCAGCATCTTGGCCACGTCGACGTAGCCAGGGTCGGGCTTTCCGCGCAGCTTGGCGATTCCGCGGCGAACCGCCTCCCACAGCGCACCGGCGATATGGCCGCCGTCCAGCGGGAGCAATGGAATGAAGTTGAACATCGCGAGGAATAGGTTGAGGCCGGCCAGCAAGATGATGACGCGCTGCGCCCGCTCCGACCAGCTCGGATCGTCGATCGTGAACGACTCCCCCGCGACCCGGCTCGCGCCCACCACGCTGATCGGCCCATCCGCCTGACGTTCGGCACCGAATGCAGCCTTCGTGACGTCGACCATGCGAGCCGGCAGATGCCAGATCGCCTTGGCCGTGCCGACGACGTAGTCGCCCATGACGTCGGCGACGTAGCCCGGCCCCTGACGCTCCATCTGCTGTGTCGGTGACACACCGAGGAATCCGACGTCGACGGTCTTGTCGGGATCGTCCAGGTCTGTCCGGGCGAGCACCGAGGTCGCGACCGTGGCGCGTTTTGTCTGACCGTCGCGGACGAACTCGATCGTCGCCTCTTGTGAACCGTTCGCGCGGATCTTGCGGGTGAGGGAATCCCACGACGCGATCTCGACACCGTTGAACGACGTGATTCGGTCTCCGGGCTTGAGCCCGGCCTTGCTGGCCGGCGTCTCCGGATCATCTGGCGTGCAGGTGCGTCCTGCCTCCGCATCGGTGATCGCGCAGTCCGAGACCTGCTGGACTGTCGTCGTGGGGGTCATCGCGCCGAAGCCCATGAACACCACCGCGAACAAGAAGATCGCGATGACCACGTTGACCATCGGACCACCCGCCATGACGATGAGCTTTTGCCACCACGGCTTGCGATAGAACAGCCGGTCCAGGTCCTTGTCCTCGACATGCTCGTACTCCGCGTCACGGGCATCCGAGATCAGTTGGGTGAACATGCCGGTGTTGCTCTTGCGCACGGCGTGCGGATCGGCACCTTTGGCCGGCGGCAGCATCCCAACAAGCTTGACGTACCCGCCGAGCGGGATCGACTTGAAGCCGTATTCGGTCTCGCCGCGTTTGGTCGACCAGATCGTATTGCCGAATCCGACGAAGTACTGCGTGACCTTGATGCCGAACTTCTTGGCGGGATACATATGCCCCACCTCGTGCAGCGCAATCGACACCACCACGCCGATCACGAAGATCACGACGCCCAACGTGTAGATCAAGGCGTTCATCTTTTGTCCACCAGCTCCGCCGCTCGGTCTCGGGCCCAGGTGTCAGCGCCGAGCACGCCGTCGAGGGTCATCTCCTGGCGGGCGACGTCCGGATCAGACAGATGCTGGTCGAGAACGACGCCCACGGTGTCAACGATGCCCAGGAAGTCCAAGTTCCCGTTGACGAACGCGTCGACGCAGACCTCATTGGCCGCGTTGAACACCGCCGGGCCGGTACGTCCGAAGGCGCCTGCCTTCCGAGCCAACGAAACCGCCGGGAACGCAACGTCGTCAAGCGGGAAGAAGTCCCAGCTCGCCGGCTGCGTCCAGTCACAGCCGGCGGCTGCATCGGGCACCCGCTCGGGCCAGGCGAGCCCCAGCGCGATCGGCAGCTTCATATCGGGCGGCGAGGCCTGCACCATCGTGGCCCCGTCGACGAACTCGATCATCGAATGCACGACCGATGTCGGGTGCACCACGACGTCGATCCGATCGAATCCGATGTCGAACAGCAGATTGGCCTCGATGACCTCCAGCCCTTTATTGACCAAGGTCGCGGAGTTGATCGTGATGACCGGACCCATGTCCCAGGTGGGATGGGCGGCGGCCTGCTCGGGCGTGACGTCGGCCAATTCAGCCCGGGTACGCCCGCGGAACGGGCCGCCGCTGGCCGTCACGATGAGCCGGCGCACATCGCTTGGACGTTCACCGCGCATCGCCTGCGCGAGAGCCGAATGCTCGGAATCGACCGGCACCAGCTGGCCGGGCTTGGCGGCACCCGTGACGAGCTCACCGCCGATGATGAGCGACTCCTTGTTGGCCAGCGCCAAAGTCGTGCCGGTTTCGAGCGCTGCGAGGGTCGGTAGCAATCCGACGGCCCCGGTCATCCCGTTGAGCACGACATCGCACGGCGTGCGAGCAACCTCGACCGCCGCGTCCGGGCCGGCTAAGAGCCGTGGCACCCGGTGATCTCCTTGGGCGTAGCCGTGCCGTTGTGCCTCGGCGTAGAGCGCCAATTGCACGTCCTCTGCAGCGCTCCCCCGTGCCACGGCGACCAGCGGGACGTTGAACGCAATCGCCTGTTCTGCCAGCAGCCGCGGACTGCCCCCACCAGCGGCAAGGGCGACGACCTCGAACCGTTCGGGGTTGGCGGCGATGACCTCGAGGGCCTGGGTTCCGATGGAGCCGGTCGAGCCGAGAATGGCGACACGCTTACGCATGCCGCCATTCTCGCACCCGCCCATCAGGGCGGTGAACGACAACGGCGACTCGCCCCTGGTACGAGTCGCCGCCGTCTGTCTCCGGGCCACGGATTCCGCGATGTCCTGTCGCCGTCTCCGTGACCCGGAAGTCTTTACTTGACCTCGGACTTCATGACCGCGAGGACTCCGAGCGTCAACGGGATGACCATCCAGATGATCCCCGAGACGCCGATCTGGGCCCATTCCTCGCCGGTGACCGGCGAATCGAACAACCGCGACTGAGCGAAGTTGAAGTCGACCCAGGCCTGGATCTTCTCGAACCAGTCCTGCGTCGCAGCCAAGACGCCGAAGATCGACGGGACCACGAACGAGTAGACGAAGTACGCGACGATCGCGCCGGCGGAATTGCGAATCAGCACGCCCAACATGAAACCGATCATCAGACCCAGCACATTGGCCAGGATGATCAAAAGCATGTCGGTGATCTTGAAGTCCCACACGATGTCGGCACCGACAATCGATGACCCGACAATATTGCCGATGGCTCCGATCGCGAAGGCCAGAATCATGCTGACGACGCCGATGAAGATCGCCGCGATGGCTTTGGCGCCGATGACGCTGCCACGATGCGGTGCCAGGGTGAACGTGATCAGACCAGTGCGCTGACTCCACTCACTCGTCACCGACAAGATTGCGACGATCGGCAACAAAATGGCCATCGGGAATCCGACAGCGGAGCCGAAGACCTCGTAACTCAGGTCTTCACCATCGATGAACAGGATGCACCCGATGGTCGCGAGCAAGGCGATGATGCCGATACTCGCCATGAGCCAGAAGCCGGACCGGGTGTTGAACATCTTGCGGAGCTCGACCTTGACCAGCCGGCCCATGGGTACCCCTGGACGGCTCGTGTCGACACTTGCTACTGCGGTGCTCATGAGGTGGCTCCTTCGGGAGTGATGGCTTCACGCTGGGTGTTGGCCGTCAGCTGGAGGAACATCTCCTCAAGCCCGGCGCCGTCGGCCGGACGCAACTCGATGAGTGCGACGCCAGCAGCGGCCGCGGCCTTGCCGACCGTTGCGGGATCGGCTTCGGTGCGCATGCCACCGTCGCCCGAAGGACCGGCGGAGATGCCGGCGCTGGTGAGCGCATTGGCAAGAGCCGAGGCGTCACCTGCCTTGACGAACGTTCCGGCTGTCTGGAGAAGCTCTGCCTTGGTACCTTCGGCGACGATCTTGCCGTTGCCGATCACGATGATCTCGTCGGCGATGACTTCGATCTCGTGCAACAGGTGCGACGACAGCAACACGGTGCCGCCACGGTTGGCGTACTCGCGAAGCAGTCCGCGCATCCAGTGGATACCGGCCGGGTCGAGGCCGTTGGCGGGCTCATCGAGCATCAGGATCTTGGGATCGCCCATCAAAGCGTTGGCGATACCGAGACGCTGGCGCATGCCGAGCGAGTAGTTCTTGACCCGGCGCTTGGACTCGGCCGGAGTGAGGCTGACGAGCTTGAGCATCTCGTCGACCCGCGACATCGGCAGGCCCATCGTGATGGCGCTGATCGTGAGGATCTCGCGTCCGGTTCGGCCGGCGTGCTGAGCAGAGGCATCCAGCAGGACGCCGATCTGGGTGCCGGGATTGGGGATGTCGGCGTATTTGACGCCGCTGACGAGTGCGGTGCCGGACGAAGCTGGGGTCAAACCGGCGATGATACGCATCGTGGTGGACTTGCCCGCACCGTTCGGGCCGAGAAAGCCAGTGACGGCACCGGGGCGGCATTCGAACGAGACATCGTCCACTGCCCGGAAGCCACCATAGGTCCTGGTGAGTCGGTCAACTGTGATCATGACCCTTACTCTGGCGTACTCCACCGACAAGTGTCATCCGCCATGGGGCCGTAGTTGAATAGCCAAAAGTATGACAACGCCGCAGACGATGGGCGGTCGTAGTGCGGGCCCGGCACCCCTAGCCTTGTAGACGTGCCCCCAGTGACCTACCAGCCCGAGCTGAAATGGTGGAGTCACGTCTGGCGATACGCCTTGGTGCTCGGCATCTCGGTAGCGGCGTGGAGTCAGCTCGCCGACTGGCAATGGGACAACCGGAAGCTCTGGTTCTGGAGCGACTTCGCGCTAGGGGTCGCGGCGTTTTGCCTTTTGCCGTTGCGCCGCCGCTACCCGGTCACGGTTGCTGTCATCACCAACTCCCTGACAGCCGTTTCGGCCTCGGCCGGTGGCCCCGGTGCCCTGGCCCTCGTGTCATTGGCCACGCATCGCCGGTGGCGGCACATCATTCCGGTGGGACTGCTGACGTTCGTGGCCGGCATGGTGTTCATGTTCCTCGATCCCGTCGGCGAAGAACCTTGGACGTTCACGGTTCCTTTCCTCTTGTCGTTCCTCGCGGTGACGGTGGGGTGGGGCATGTACATCGGCTCGCGACGCGAGCTGCTGGCCACATTGCGCGACCGCGCCGAGACGGCAGAAGCCGAGCAGGCGTCGCGAGTCACTCAGGCCAGAACCGCGGAACGCTCGAGAATCGCGCGCGAGATGCACGATGTCCTCGCGCACCGAATCTCACTCGTGACGATGCACGCGGGCGCGCTGACGTATCGCAGAGACCTTTCGGCCGACCAGATGCGGGCAACCGCCGAGATCATCCAGGACAACGCCCATGAGGCCATGGTCGAGCTCCGAGAGGTCCTGGGAATACTGCGCGACGGCCCCGGAGACGCAGCTCCTGAACTCCCCCAGCCGTCAGCAGTTGACCTTCCGCACCTGCTCGCCGAAGCCCGCAGGTCGGGAATGCGGATCGAGGACAGTCAGAACATCGAACTGGAACTGATTCCCGAGACACTCGGTCGAACCGCCTACAGAGTCATCCAAGAGGGCCTGACCAACGCCCGCAAACACGCAGCCGACACACTGGTGACCGTGGAGCTCAACGGAAGCCCGGACGCCGGGCTGACAGTCGTGGTGCGCAATCCGCTCCGGATCGGATCGACGCACTCCCAGGCGCCGGAGTCAGGACTAGGACTCGTCGGGCTGAGCGAGCGCAGTGTCCTGGCAGGCGGCCATCTGACCCACCACATCTCCGCACGCCAGGACTTCGTCCTCCAGGCGTGGCTGCCGTGGCCGACATGACGATTCGCGTACTGCTCGCCGACGACGACCCGCTCGTCCGCGCCGGGCTCACGATGATCCTCGGAGGCTCGCCGTCACTGGAGATCGTCGGCGAAGTCGGCGATGGCAAGGAGGCCGTCGAAGCGGTGCGCGCCGGCGGAATCGACATCGTACTAATGGACATCCGCATGCCGGTGCTCGACGGGATCGCCGCCACGACAGCCGTGCTCGCGCTGCCGAACCCGCCGAAGGTCATCGTGCTGACGACCTTCGACGCCGATGAGTACGTCGTGCGCGCCCTGGCGGCCGGCGCCAACGGGTTCTTGCTGAAGGACACCGCTCCGGCCGACATCGTCGATGCGATCGTCCGGGTCGCCGACGGTGAGCCCATGCTGTCGCCGGCGATAACCCAGCAGCTGATCCGCCAGGTCACCGACGCGGCCCCGGACAACAAGGCCAACCACGCCCTCGATCGCATCGCCTGCCTGACCGACCGTGAGCGCGAGGTGGCCATCTCGGTGGGGCGCGGGTCCTCGAACGCCGAAATCGCCGCAGAACTCCACATGAGCGTGGCGACCGTCAAGGCGCACATCTCGCACCTGTTCACCAAGCTCGGTGCCACCAACCGGGTCCAGGTCGCGATCACGATGCACGAGGCCGGCCTGCTCTAACGCTCCGCCTCGGCTACGGTCGACATGTCGATCACTGCCTGCAGCGCCGCGACGTGTGATGAGAAGGCCTTGCGCCCCTTCGCAGTCAGGGCGAGCCACGTCGCACGGCGTCCATCGAAGGACCCTTTGCGCACCGAAACGTAGTGGGACTCAGCGAGGGCCGACACGTGCTTGGACAGGACCGAGTCGCTCACATCCAGTCGCTCTCGCAGTGTCGCGAACTGAGCTTCGTCGACCACTGAGAGCATCGCGCAAAGACGGAGCCGCGCCGGGGCATGGATCACCGGATCGAGGTCGCTCAAACGCCATGCTCCTCGCGGTAGATCCTCATCCAGCGTCGGCTGACGAGTACGAAAACGATGACCTGTACAGGTGCCAAAATCAGCCCGAGCCACCACCAGCCTGCGGCGACGGCAGCCATAGCCGCAGCGAACCCGAGGATCATCTGCACACCGCCGCCGACGGCAGACGTGCGAAAAGTGCGACCCTTCCGCGAACCGGATACCCAGGCGCCGTTGGCGTCACGGAAACGACGCATCGACCAACCGAGCGCCGCCATCGCGGCGGCGAACAGAGCGACGCCCAGGATTACCCGCCACGCCGGGGATCCACCGAATATCAGCCCAACAGCGGCGACGTTCAGCCCGGTAGCCGTTCCGGAGGTGAGGTCATACCACTTCGGCACCACGAGACTGCCTGCGAAACCGCGTCGCGCCTCGTCGATCGATGCGAGATCCCGCGCGGCCATCTCGCCGCCCTCATCGACCTGCTTCGAAGTTTCCATATTGGAAAGTTATTTCCTGCTTTCCATTTTGGCAAGTACGGCGCTCCAGTGGCGACCCCCTGTGCCCTAGGTTGGTCGATGTGACTGACAGCTACCAAGACATCAATCGCGCGGCCTGGAACGAACGGGCGGCTGCCCATGCGCAGTCCCCCGACTACAGATTCGATGAGTTCCGCAGCGATCCGGAGTACATCTCCGACGTGGTCCGTTTCGATCTGCCCCGGCTGGGTTCGGTCGACGGACTTCGCGGCGTGCACCTGCAATGCCATATCGGGACCGACACGATCTCGCTCGCGCGTCTCGGCGCCCGGATGACCGGGCTCGACTTCAGCGGAGCATCCCTGGCAGAAGGCCGCAGGCTCGCCGCCGAGCTGGGCCACGAGATCGACTTCGTCGAGGCCGATCTGTACGCAGCACCAGAGGTTTTGCCCGGAGGTGCCTTCGATCTGGTGTTCACCGGAATCGGCGCTCTCGGCTGGTTACCTGACATCCGCCGCTGGGCCGATGTCGTCGCACGTCTCCTGGCGCCGGGTGGCCGTTTGTTCCTGCGTGAAGGCCATCCTGTGCTGTTCTCCCTGGCCGATCCGCGTCCCGACAAGCTGATCACGATCGAGCACCCGTACTTCGAGCACGAGGAACCCAGCACTTGGGACGAGCCCGGCACGTACGTCGCCACGGACGTCGAGTTCGAGCACACGATGTCGCACGAATGGAACCACGGCATGGGTGAGATCGTCACGGCATTGCTCGATGCAGGCTTGACCATCACAGGGCTCGAAGATCACGACAGCGCTCCGTGGAACGCTCTCGAGGGCTATACCGAGCTGCTACCGAACGGCGAGTACCGACTCATCGATCGCCCCGGGCGCCTTCCGATGACCTACACGCTGCAGGCGGTCAAGCCTCGATAGTCTGCTCGCGCTGACCCCAAGGGGAGCCGTAGCCGTCGCGCAACAACTCCAGGAACGGGACGGCGTCGAACGCCTCGGGGCCGAGCACGCCTGAGCCTGACCAGGTGCCGTCGGCCAGCAATTCCAATGCGACGACCGGATTGACTGCGGTCTGCCAGACGACGCACTGATGGCCGTATTCGCGCATCGACCAGTCATTGTCGACGACGTGATACAGGTACGTGGATCTCGGCTGCCCGGACTTGTCCTTGCCCGTGACCCACAGCCCCGCACACGTCTTGCCGTGCATCTTGTCGCCGAGCGTTGCCGGATCGGGCAGGCAAGCCGCGACAACATCGCGAGGCGAGACTTCGACCCCGCCGACGGTGATCTTCTGGGTGGAGTCAAGGCCGAGCTTGTGCAATGTGCGCAGCACCTCGATGAACTCGTTACCGAGCCCGTATTTGAATGTCGCCCGTTTGGTGTCGACCCACCGCGGCATCAACAGCACTTCCTCGTGCTCGACGTTGACGCACTCGACAGGACCTATGCCCTCGGGGAAATCGAAGATCTCCGGTTCGCTGAACGGTTCGGTCGTGAACCAGTGGCCCTGTCCCTCGTCATTCACGGCCCAGATGACCGGCGGGTTGAGGCACTCTTCGATCGTGGTCCAGATCGAGAACGACGGAGCGAAGTCATAGCCGTCCACCGTGAGATTCGCACCGTCACGGGTTCCGAGTTCGTCGATCTCGCTGAACAAATGGTCGGCGGCATAGCGGGCGAAGACATCGGAGAGTCCCGGTTCGACCCCCATCCCGCAAAGCGCCAAGCGGCCGGCCGCCTCCCACTCGGTCGCCACGGCGAACTGCTCATCGCCGAGCTTGACCCCGGCCTGTGAATACGGCTGCTCGGGGTGGGGCTTCGACAAGCTCATCGCCATGTCGAGATAGTCCGCGCCCGCCGCGAAGGCTCCGTCGAATATCGGCATGACGAAACGGGGGTCGACGGCGTTCATGACATGCGTCGCGCCGACCTGCCGGGCCAACTGTTCGATCGATGCCGCATCGGATGCATCGACGCGGGCCGCCGTGAACCGCGGATCGTCGAGCGACTCGACCGCCCGTTGGGCCCGGTCGAGGGCATAGTCGGCGACCACCACCGATTCGAAGAAGTCGCGACGGGTCGCAATCGCACAGAACGCTGAACCGACGCCACCGGCACCCACAAGGAGGATCTTCATGCTCTCATCCAACCGTATCCGGATCCGGTGATCAACGAAATCCATCGACAAAACTCGATCCGACGACGAATTCGCTTGTCTTTCTATCGGATCATTCGTGATACTGGTGTCATGAGCAGCGAACTCGACTTCGACCATCTCCAAAAGGCCGGCAAACGCCACCTGTGGATGCACTTCTCTCGGCACGGCGCATACGACGATGCGCATGACATCCCGATCATCACCAAGGGCGATGGGATGTACATCTGGGACTCGAACGGCCGCAAGTACCTCGACGGACTTGCCGGGCTGTTCGTCGTCCAGGCGGGCCACGGTCGCGAAGAGCTCGCCGAGGCAGCGGCCAAGCAGGCCAAGGAGCTGCCGTTCTTCCCGATCTGGACGTTCGCTCACCCCAATGCGATCATGCTGGCCGAACGCATCGCGTCCTACGCGCCGGGAGACCTCAACCGGGTGTTCTTCACGACCGGGGGCGGCGAAGCTGTCGAGACAGCCTGGAAGGCGGCCAAGCAGTACTTCAAACTGACCGGCAAGCCGCTCAAGACCAAGGTCATCAGCCGCCAGATCGCCTATCACGGCACTCCGCACGGGGCCTTGTCGATCACGGGTATTCCGGCACTGAAGCAGATGTTCGAACCGCTCGTGCCGTCGACCGTCCACGTGCCCAACACCAATTTCTACCGAGCACCCGAGCATGGCGACAACCTCGAGGACTTCGGCCGGTGGGCCGCCGACCGGATCGAGGAAGCGATCCTCGCCGAGGGCCCCGACACCGTCGCGGCCGTCTTCTTGGAACCCGTGCAGAACGCCGGCGGCTGCTTTCCGCCCCCGCCCGGATACTTCCAGCGGGTTCGTGAGATCTGCGACCGGCACGACGTCCTCCTCGTCTCCGACGAAGTCATCTGCGCATTCGGCCGTCTCGGTGAGATGTTCGGCGCGACCAAATTCGGCTACCAGCCGGACATCATCACGTGCGCCAAGGGGCTGACGTCCGGATATTCGCCGATGGGCGCGATGATCGCCTCCGACAGGATCATGGAGCCGTTCCTCGAGGGCAACAACTCCTTCGCGCACGGCTACACATTCGGCGGCCACCCGGTCTCGGCGGCGGTCGCAATGGCGAACCTCGACATCTTCGAACGTGAGGATCTCAACGGCCATGTGCGCCGCAACGAAGGCGCATTCCGTGGGACGCTCGAGAAGCTGCTCGACCTCGACATCGTCGGAGACGTGCGTGGCGACGGCTTCTTCTACGGGATCGAGCTGGTCAAGGACAAGACGACCAAGGAGACCTTCGACGACGACGAGTCGGAGCGTCTGCTGCGCGGATTCTTGTCGAAGGCCTTGTTCGACAACGGCTTGTACTGCCGCGCCGACGATCGCGGCGATCCGGTCATCCAGCTGTCCCCGCCGCTGATCGCCGATCAGAGCCATTTCGACGAGATGGAGCAGATCCTGCGCTCCGTCCTTACCGAAGCCCAGAACCTGCTCTGATCACAGACACGAGGGCCCTTGATCAACTCGATCAAGGGCCCTCGTGCTTTGTCCGGGTGACGGGTTAGGTAGCCAGGGACTTCTGCTGGCGACGACGGGCGAACTCACCCGCGACGACGATCGAGATCGCGATGATGAACATCGCGGTACCGATCACATTGACCTCCATAGGCACACCGCGCTGCGACGATCCGTAGACGAACATCGGGAACGTCACCGACTGGCCCGAATTGAGATTCGTGATGATGAAATCGTCGAACGACAGCGAGAAGCTCAATAGCGCCGCAGAGATGATGCCCGGCAGCACCAGCGGGAAGGTGACCCGCCAGAACGTCTGGTTCTCGGTGGCGTACAGGTCCATCGCAGCCTGTTCCAAGTTGTCGTCGAGCCCGCTGAGCCGGGCCTTGACCGTCACAATCACGAACGACAGACAGAACATCACGTGCGCGATCAGAATCGTCACGAAGCCCAGCTTGCCGCCGAAACCGCTCGACACGAACAGCGCCAGCAGCGAGGAGCCCATCACGATCTCCGGCGACGCCATCGGCAAGAAGATGATCAGGTTCGCAGCAGAGCGTCCCTTGAACCGGTGTCTGACCAGCGCGAAGGCCGCCAGAGTGCCCAGGATCGTGGCGACGATCGTCGCGCAGAATGCGATCTGGATGCTCAGGATCACCGAGTCGCCCATTCCAGCGGGTTTAAACGGATGCAGCCAGTTGCTCCAGGTGAACTCCTGGAACTTGTAGACATTGCGCGACTTCGAACTGTCGTTGAAGCTCATCAACACGACGACCGCGATCGGCACGAAGGTGTAGGCCAGAACCAGTAGTCCGAGCCCCATGATCAGATGGTCGCCGATCCAGCGCTTGAGGCGAAGCAACGGGGTCATACGAGCTCCTCCGTTCCGGCAGTGCGGATATAGATCATGACCGCTCCCACGATGATGACCATCAAGGTCACCGACAGGGCACCGGCCGCAGCGAAGTCACCCTGAGTCGTGAACAGGCTCTGGATGACATTGCCGACCATTCGCTGATTCGGGCTGCCCAGGAGCTGGGCGTTGATGTAGTCACCGGCCGCCGGGATGAATGTCAGCAGCGTGCCTGCGACGACTCCGGGCATCGACAACGGGAGCGTCACCTTGAAGAAGCCCCGGAGTGGGGATGCATACAGGTCCTGGGAGGCTTCGATCAACCGGATGTCGATCTTCTCCAGGCTCGCATACAACGGCAGGACCATGAACGGCAAGAAGTTGTACGTCAACCCCGCGATGACGGCGACCGGCGTCGCCAACAGCCGATCGTCGGGACCGAGAATATGCACTGTCTGCAGCGCGTCGACGACAAAGCCGTCATCGGCCAGGATCAGTTTCCACGACAGCGTGCGCAACAGGAAGCTCGTGAAGAACGGTGCAATCACCAAGATCAGCATCAGATTCTTCCAACGCCCGGCTTTGAACGCGATCGCGTACGCCAGCACGTAGCCGATCACCAAACACAACAGCGTCGCCAGTCCGGCGTACCACAGAGAGCGCCACAGTTGGGATTTGTATTGGTCGATCGCGTCGATGAAGTTCGAGAAGTGCCATGACATCTGATAGCCCGTGAGCACCGACCCGCTCGGGTCGTACAGGCTGGTCGCGATCAGCGAGTAGAACGGGATCAGGAAGAACAGTCCCAACCAGATCGCGCCAGGGGCGATCAGCCAGTAGCCGGTGAGTTTGCGCCGCGGACGAGCGGCAACAGGCGTGGCCACTAGTCCTCCTCGATCCCGGCCATAGCGTCCTGGCTGGCGTCGAGCAGAAAGGCGAACTCGGGGCGCCACGACACATCGACCTTTGTGCCGACCGGAAGCATCGACCGCGCACCCGTGTTCTGCTCGAACGCCATCAGTTCCTGGCCCCACGGCATCATGATCATGTACTGCGTGCTGACGCCGACGAAGCTGACGTCGGTGATGTAGCCACCTTCCAGGACGCTTCCTGGCGCATCGATCGGCTGCCCGTGTTCGGCGATCAGGACCTTCTCAGGACGGATGCCGAGCCAGCCGTGGCCGGTGTCCGAATGCGCCCGATCGCCTGGCACCGAGGCGATACCGCCGGCCATCCGCACCTTGACGTGATCGCCTTCGCGGCCCTCGATCTCGGCACTGATCAGATTCGACTGGCCCAGGAAGTTCGCGACGAACGTCGTACGAGGATTCTCGTACAGCTCGCTGGGAGCTCCCATCTGCTCAATGACGCCTTGATTCATCACCGCGACCGTGTCGGCCATCGTCATGGCTTCTTCTTGATCATGGGTCACATGCACGAAGGTCAGGCCCACCTCGGTCTGGATGCGCTTGAGTTCCAGCTGCATCCCGCGTCGCAGCTTCAGGTCGAGGGCGCCCAGCGGCTCATCGAGCAGCAGCACCTCGGGCTTGTTGATCAAGGCCCTGGCCAGCGCCACGCGCTGCTGCTGCCCGCCGGACATCTGCGCCGGCTTCTTGTGCGCCTGAGAGGTCAGTTCGACGAGTTCCAGCATGTCGGAGACCTGCTGTTTGACGTCCTTGATTCCCCGACGCTTCAGGCCGAACGCCACATTGTCGGCGATGTTCAGGTGCGGAAAGAGCGCATAGTTCTGGAAGACCGTGTTGACCGGACGTTTGTACGGCTTCTCGTACGTCACCTCGGTGTCGCCGAGATGGATCGTGCCGGATGTGGGGATGTCGAGTCCGGCCACCATGCGCAAGGTCGTGGTCTTGCCGCAACCCGAAGGGCCCAGCAGAGCGAAGAACTGCCCCTGTGGGACAACCAGATCCAAGGACTTGACCGCTGTGAACGTCGCGAACTCTTTGGTCAATTTGCTGAGTCGCAAGTCCCGCGAGGTCGCTGAGGATCCGGTCGGGGAATCTTGTGCCGACGCAGTCGGCCCGTCATGCACCTGTGACATCAGCAAAATCTCCTTCGTAGGTACGCATCGTGGCCTCATCGAGGGCCATGAACTGACTCGTGCGGGACAACGTGTCCTCGGTGGGGAAGATCAACTCGTTCTCGACCTGCTCGGGATCGACCTTCTCCATCGCTTCCTGCGCACCCTTCACCGGACAGATGAAGCTGTTGTAGGCAGCGAGCTTCGCCGCGACCTCTGGCTCGTAGTAGAAATTGATCCACTCCTCGGCATTGGCCTGGTGCGTCGCGAGATTGGGCACGAGCATGTTGTCGGCCCAGATCATGATGCCTTCTTCCGGCGGCAGCCAGACGAGATTCTCGTCGCCGGCGTTGGCGATATCGCCCGACCATGCTTCGCAGGCGACGATATTGCCCGATGCAAGGTCCTGCACATACTCATTGCCGGTGAATGAGCGCACCTGGCCGTCACCGCGTGCCTTTCGAAGCAGCTCGATGGCCGCCTCCCATTGCGCCTTGGTGAAGTTCTCGGGATCGGCGCCTTCGATCATCAGCAAGAAGCCCATCGTGTCGCGCATTTCGGTCAGCAACGAGATGCGGCCCTTGAGGTCCTTGCGGGTCAACAGGTCCTTGAATGACTTGACCTCGTCGACTTTGCTCTTGTTGTACGCGATGCCGGTCAAGCCGCTTTGCCAGGGCGCCGAGAATTCTCGGCGGGGATCCCAGTCGGGCTTGGCGAGCGAGTCGATGATGTTGGCATGCAGATTGGGCACCTTGGCAGCATCGAGCTTCTGGATCCAGCCCACCTGAATCACCCGCGCTGCCATCCAGTCGGTCAACACGAAGATGTCACGCTTGGACGAACTACAGGAGCCGAGTTGATTGGAGACCTTAGCGAAGAACTCGTTGTTGTCGTTGACGTCGGCGGTGTATCGGACGTCGATGCCGGTGTCTTCTTGGAACTGGGTCAACGTCGAGATGTAGTCGCCGTCGTCCTGGTCGATGTACTCGGGCCAGTTCGAGACCACCAGATTCTTCTGGCTGGCAGACATGTCCTTGGCCGTGCACGTCGCCGGATCCTGCTTGCGATCTGGCGTGTCGAACCTGGTCAGTGCGAATCCGCTTACGCCGAGAGCGGCGGCAGTGCCGCCCAAACCCTTCAGGACGGTTCGTCGATCGACTCCCACGATGTGCTACCCCATTCCTCCGCTGATTTACGAATACTCGCAAGATCGGGGGCTCAGCACAAGGGATTCCGGCGTTACGACTCTGTTTCGCACGTGAAAGCGTCAATCCAAGCAGCAAGGTGAAGTGATTTCCGTGCGCTGATAGGGCATGATGTCCCGCATGAGCGACCGTAAGTCTGCCCCTGTCCGCGGGCAGAATCTCGACGACACCGCCAAGCGCATCATCGAACTGCTGCAAAACGATGGACGCCTTTCCTATTCGGCGATCGCCAAGGAAGTCAGTCTCTCCGAGGCCGCAGTACGTCATCGCGTCCAAAAGCTGATCGACAGCGGGGTCATGCAGGTCGTGGCGGTCACCGACCCCCTGCAGATGGGCTTCGCCCGTCAGGCCATGATCGGGATCAAGGTCAACGGCCACGTCCGCGAAGTCGCCGCGGAACTGTCCGCGATCGATGCGCTGGACTACATCGTCATCACGACTGGGCGCTTCGACATCCTGGCCGAGCTCGTGGCCGAGAGCGACGATGAGCTGCTCGATATCGTGTCACAGCAGATCAGCTCTCTAGAGCGGGTCGTGACGACCGAGACGTTCGTGTACCTGCGACTCGAGAAGCAGACCTACTCGTGGGGCGTCCGCTAAGACACCGTGCCGCCGCGCTCGAGGATCTCGAAGATGTCACCGTACGCCTGACGGAGTACGGCTTCGTATCCGTCGGGGTCGACGATCGGCGCTGCGGACGGTTCGGTGCGGCCGGCCTTGTCGAGGACATCCCACGCCACCTCGGTATGCGGCGTCACCAGACTCGGCGGCATTCCTGAGATCGTGAATTCGCTGCTCTCGACCGGCAGGGCGCCGAGCCGCGCGATCGCCAGCACGGTCGTGACCAGGTGACTGCCGGGCGCGAGGTCGATCGCCACCGGAGTACCTGCCTCGATGCCCATGTGATTCAGACCTGCGGCGATACACGCCGATTCGTGCAGAAGCTGCGCATACGACCGGCTTCCCCTGTCGTCACGGACGGCGGGCTCGTCGGCGAGACCTTTGATCACCTGGGCGTCGAGAACGCGGAAGATCAGGCTGTCCATCATCGCCCCGCAAAGATCGGAGCACGCTTCTCGAGGCGCGCCTGGGCCGCCTCCCGGACGTCTTCGCTGGCCCAGACCTCGTCGAAGCTCTTGTCGATGACATCGTCGGATGCACCGTTCAGCACGAGTTTGTTGTGGGCGATCGCCATGGGAGCCAGCGCGGCAATCTCGTGGGCCCAGGCGATCGCGTCGGACAGCGTCGCCTTCTTGTCGATCAGGCCGCAATCTGACGCTTCATCGCGGGTCAACATCTGCGCGGCCAATAGCACGCGGCGAGCGACGCCGACTCCCGCGATCTCACCGAGGGTACGGATTGTCCACGCGTCGACGGCCATACCGTTGCGGGCCACCGGCACTCCGAACAGTGCGGTCTCGTCGGCGACCCGCAGATCGCATGCCATCGCGAGCTGGGTGCCGGCACCGATCGCCGGTCCGTTGACAGCAGCGATGATGGGTACCGGCAACTTCGTCAGGCTGTGAAGCATCCCGTAGAGCGCCTCCAGGAACTCCGGACCGTAGACGCCCCCCAGATCGGCGCCGGCGCAGAAGGCCGAGCCCTTTCCGGTGATGACGATGGCCCGCGCACCCGCATCGACCGCCTCCTGGGCCGCTTCACGCAAGGCATTGCACAGCTCGAGGTTCAAGGCATTGCGCCGATCCTCGCGCTGGAGTTCGATGATGAAGACGTCTGCCTCGCGGGTCGTGCCGATCATGGATCTCCTCCGGGTCGCCTCTACGCTATCGCTGCGGACCGTGCTCCGTACCGTCCGGCACGGCCTCCGTGAGTGACGTCACAGGGATCTGCTCGTTGTGAGTGCATGACGATCTCGCGCCGTGCCCTGATCCGTTCCGGAGCCGCCGTGGGAGGCGCCGCGATTGTCGGCCTGCGTCCCGAAACCGGCTGGGCCGCGCCTGGCGTCATCGCCCCGAGGTACACGACTCTCGACAGTTGCTTCGGACGCGGTGCGGCCGGCCGAGGTGGCTACCGCAAGGTCATCGCCCGCGGCGGCGAGGCGCACACCATCAGAACGGAGCTCGGCGCCAAGGCAGGCAGCACACGCGTCCGGACGCGCCGCGCGGTGTTGAGCTTCGTGCACCTGACCGATGTGCACATCATCGATGCCCAATCGCCCGCGCGAGTCGAATACATCGATCGACTGGAGGACACCTATGAGGGCTCCCCCACGCTCGGCGGGCTGTTGTCGTCGAGCTACCGACCGCACGAGATGCTGACCCCGCAGATCGCCGACTCGATGATCCGCGCCGTCAACCGGGTCGGCCGCGGTCCCGTCACGGGGCAACCGCTCGCCTTCGCGATCCAGACGGGTGACAACTCCGACAACTGTCAGTACAACGAAGTCCGATGGAATATCGATGTGCTCGACGGCAAACGGATCACGCCTGACTCGGGCAATCTCACCAAATACGAGGGCGTCGCCGACACCACCGTCTGGGACCAGCACTACTGGCATCCCGACGGCCCGAAGAACGCCGGAGAGCCAGAGGACATCTACTCCGCGCGCTTCGGCTTCCCGCGGGTCAAGGGTCTGCTCGACGCCTCCCGGCGCGCATTCACTCCGCAGGGCCTCAAGATCCCGTGGTACTCGGTTTTCGGCAATCACGACGGACTCGTTCAGGGCAATTTCCCACACACTTTGCCGTTGTCGATTCTGGCGACCAGCCCGCTCAAGGCCAGCACTCTGCCGCCCGGACTCTCCCAGGCCGACGTCATATCCAGTCTCAAAGCCGGCAATCCGCTGGCCCTGCTGGGAGCCGTTTCGCTGAACTCCGTGACAATAGTCAGTCCCGATTCCGGGCGGCGCACGCTGACTCGTGGACAGATCGTCGATGAGCACTTCAAGACGTCGGGCACTCCTGTCGGTCATGGCTTCACTGCTGCCAACAAACGGCAACGCACCGCGTACTACTCGTTCGACAAGGGCCAGGTGCGTTGTATCGTGCTCGACAGCGTCAACCCCAATGGCTACGCCGACGGATCGATCGACGGCCCGCAGCACGTGTGGCTCAAGAAGCTGCTGGCGAGCTCGGCCGACAAGTATGTCCTGATCTTCAGCCACCACACGTCGAAATCGATGACCAATTCCCTGGTCCTGACCGGACTCGACCTGAATCCGCGTGTCCTCGGCGATGAGGTCGTCGCGACCCTGCTCGCCAGCAAGAACGTCATCGCCTGGGTCAACGGGCACACCCATCGCAACCAGATCTCGGCGCATCGCAGCGCCGATCAGAAGTCCGGCTTCTGGGAGATCAACACCGCCTCACACGTCGACTTCCCTCAGCAATCGCGCCTGATCGAACTCGCGAACAACCGCGACGGAACCGTGTCGATCTTCACCACGATGCTCGATCACGCCGGACCGTCGTCGCATGGCGGATCGCTGATCGATTCAGTCAAGATCTCGGCGTTGGCAAGAGAGCTGTCGGCCAATGACCCACAGCTGCGATCGGCTGCTCAGGAGGGCGCAGTCAGCGACCGCAACACCGAGCTGCTGGTCAAGGACCCGTTGGCCTAGAAACGCCCGCCCCCGGCCGACGGGGACGGGCGACCGGCTCACTGGTAGGGCCGGAGTCCTAGGCTGATGTTGCCGGTGGCGCCTCCGCCATACGTGCCGGTGTAGAGCGAAAGGCTCCCGGCCGGGAGCCCCGTGCACGTGAACGACTTGACGGGATCCGACGATTGCACGAACGTACTGCACTTCTTGACCCCGTTGACCCTCAGTCCGACTTCCCATGACGAGGGCGCGGTCGCCGAAGTGATGTCGACGTCGAACGAAGCCTTGCCTCCCGTGAAGTTGGGGTCGAAAACCTGGCAGGTGGCACTACTCGTGCACGATCCCGTGATGGCAGCCTCAGCAGGCACGGCGACCGACATGACCAGCGCGCCGGTGGCAGCCGCTGTCACGGCCCCCAACCGCTTCCATCGAATCCTCATTGAACAACCTCCTATATATTCGATATCTCGAAGATATTTTCGATATGTTGAGGTTTGACTATAACCATCCGATTCGAATCTGGGCAAGGGTCAGCAACGGCACGTCTGTTCTTACAGACAGACCAGGAGTCTTACGAGACCATGCGGTCCCGACAGCGGCGATGAACCGGGAGGGAGCTGCCGCCTAGCCCTCGACAGCGGCCAGCTGGCCGCAGGCGCCGTCGATATCGCTGCCACGCGTGTCGCGGACCGTCGTCGAGATGCCCTTGGCTTCGAGACGGCGGACGAATTCACGCTCATCCTCGCGACGCGATGCGGTCCACTTCGAGCCGGGTGTCGGGTTGAGCGGGATCAGGTTGACGTGGACCCACCCCCAGTCGCCGCGCGCCTGCAGCACGTCGGCCAGCAGATCAGCACGCCAGGCCTGGTCGTTGATGTCACGCATCATGGCGTACTCGATCGAGACACGACGCTTGGTCTTCTTGGCGTACTCCCACGCAGCATCGACGACCTCGTCAACCTTGAAACGGGTATTGATCGGCACCAAAGTGTCGCGCAGTTCGTCGTCGGGCGCGTGCAGCGACACCGCGAGCGTCACCGGGATGCCCTCCTCGGTCAGCTGCTTGATACGCGGCACCAGGCCGACGGTGCTGAGAGTGATGTTCCGGGCGCTCATGCCGAGCCCGTCCGGCGTCGGGGCCACCATGCGCCGGATCGCCCCGATCACGGACTTGTAATTGGCCATCGGCTCGCCCATGCCCATGAAGACGACATTCGACAGACGCCCCGGACCGCCGGCGATCTCGCCACGGGCCATCTTGCCGGCAGCGTCGACAACCTGATCGACGATCTCGGCGGTGCTCATATTGCGTTCGAGTCCGCCTTGACCCGTGGCGCAGAACGGGCACGCCATCCCGCAACCGGCCTGGCTCGACACGCAGATCGTGGCGCGGTCGGTGTAACGCATGAGGACCGATTCGACGAGCGCTCCGTCGAAGAGCCGCCACAGATTCTTGACCGTCGCACCCTTGTCGGCTTCCATCGTGCGGACCGGATTGAGCAGAGTCGGCAGAAGATCTTCGACGATGCGGTCTCGGCTGACGGCCGGAAGATCGGTCATATTGGCCGGATCGCGCTCGAGCCTGGCGTAGTAGTGGTTCGCGACCTGCTTGACCCGGAAGGCCGGCTCACCGAGTGCTTCGGCGGCAGCCGTGCGCTCCTCAGCGCTCAGATCGGCCAAATGCCGCGGAGGCTTCTTGCGTCCCCGCGGCTGCTCGAACACCAGTGGGAGGCTGCGCGGAGATTCAGACACTCCCCCATTCTCTCACCCCACCCCGTCCGGGCCGAAATCCGCGATCGGGGCGACATCCACTTCTACTTTGAGAGTCGAGTTCTTCGCCTCGGTGAAGATGACACCCTTGACCGGAGGGACATCGGAATAGTCGCGACCCCAAGCGACCGTGACGTAGCGATCCCCGACAAGCTGGTCATTTGTCGGGTCGAGCGCCAGCCAGCCGTCACCGGGAATCCAGACTGCCGCCCACGCGTGGGTCGCATCCGCACCGAAGACCCGTTCCTTGCCGGGCGGGGGCCGGGTCGCGAGGTAACCGCTCACGTACCGCACTGCCAGACCGTGCGAGCGCAGGCAGGCCAGCGTCAGGTGCGCGAAGTCCTGACAGACACCCGCACGAGCGTCGAAGATGTCGTCGACCGTCGTCGTGACGGTCGTCGCGGTCTTGTCGTAGGCGAAATCCGCGTGGATCCGCTGCATGACCTCGATGACCGCCTCCCCTAGAGGTCGTCCTGGTCGCAAGGAGCTGGCGGCATAGGCATGCGCTTCGGCCGTCTGATCGACCAACCCCGACGGCAAGGCGAAGTCCAATGCCTGCCAGGAATCCTCGACATCTGGACGGGCGGCCGGGCGAGCCCGTTCCCACGCGACGGCCAACATCTCGTCGGAGTGCACCTGCATCTCGACCTCCACATCGCTGGTCGCCGCGATATCGAGGACTTTGTGCGGTTCGGCGACCTGGAAGTACGTGGCCGTGTTGCCGTAATAGTCCACATCCTCGCTCCGGTCGAGAGGCACGGGCGCCAGGATGAGCTGTCGGCTGAGCACCTTCTGCCACGGCAACTGTCTCGGCACGAGATAGGCGATGCCCAAACTGTCGTTGACGTTCTCGTCATAGGAGTAGACCGTGCGATGGGAGACCCGGTATCTCATGGCGACACCGCCGCGAAACCGAAGGCCCGCGGGACCGGACCGGCGGAGAAGTGCAGTTCGGCGACTGCGTCCGCGAAGCGGCTCAGCTGACCGATGGATCCGTCCAGGAATCGCATCAGATGGGGTCGGCTCCCATCTTCGATCTCGGTCAGAACCGGTAGTTCGATCCGCTCCAACTCGTCGGCGAGGTCGTCGAGCAGCCGTTCGGGTCGGGTCGATCCAGTCGACTCCGGCATCGCCGCAAGCTGTTCGCGAAGCTCGGCGATGCCGAACGCCAGCGAACGAGGGTTCTCACGTTCGAGCAGCAGAAGCTCCAAAACACCGCCGACCCGCACATAGCCCCGATAGCGGCGGCGATGAGTGACAGCACTCTCGGACGCCACGAGCACCGCGTTGAGGACATCGCGGTCGACATCCATCCCGTGGCTGGCCGCAGTTGTCGCGCCGAGCAGATGGCACAATTGCAGGCTTCTCTCGAGCGCACGCCCCGTCCCGATCATCCGCCAACCCGGATCGCGGATCATATTGGCCGTGACGGCCTGCAATGACAGGACCCCGGTCAACATGTCGCCCGCACTCTCGGCGATCTGGTGGCTGTGCCGGGAGGCACTGAGCTGCGCCGAGGCACGGTCGATCGCACTGAACGCCTGCCATGTGTCTGGGGACAACTGATCGCGCACACTTGTGGCCGCATCACGCAACGCGCTGATCGACTGGGCCACCGACCCCTGGCGGTGCACATCGAGGAGTAAGGATCGCAAGTCCTCCTCCAGCTGGTCTGGAGTCTGGGGCGCGCCACCGAGCCTGCCGATCGCCGACATCAGCACGGCAAGACTCGCGCCGGCAGCGGTGTCGGACCGACTCCGGAAGTCATCGGAACTGGCATGTGCGGCCAGGATGAGACGCAGCATGTCTTCGGCCCGCTCGGCGTACCGACCGAACCAGAACATGTCCTCCAGCGCCCGAGGAACCATCCCGGACGGCACCCGGAAGTCAGTCAGAGGAGTCACGTCGACCAGGCCTTGATCGGGCTCCTCCGGACGATCCTTCAAAACCCACACATCTTTACTGGACGTCGCCGCACCGGCCTCGTAGACATTGGCCAGGCCGCCGATCAACGGCCGATATGACGATCCGTGGCGCAAAGTGAACGTCCGAAGTGTTACCGGTAGCGGATGCACACCTCGTGCATCCAGCGTCGGTGACTGCGACAGAGCAAGCGGCTCCTGACCCACATAGCGGTACGGCGCCGCCGCGATCAGTTCGCGCAGCTCTCCCGGCGGACGCACTCCGAGGTCGGTCGGACTGTCGATCGACCTGATGACGAGCGTGTCAAGGTTCTCCAGGACGTAGGCCCTGGAGCGCTCGTCGCCGGTCCAGTACGTCTGGACCGAGGGAAGCCGCAGCGGCTCGTCGAGCAGGAACTCACACATCTGCGACATGAACGGGAGCAGACCGGGATTCTCCAACACACCCGCACCGAGGCCGTTGACAACCCGCACGTTGCCGCGACGGACCGCCTCGGACAGCCCTGCCACGCCGAGCTGCGAGCCCTTGCGCAACTCCAGTGAGTCGCTCCAGTCGGCGTCGACGCGACGCAAGATGACGTCGACTTGCTCCAGGCGGCCGAACACCCGCATCCACACGGCTCCGTCACGCATGACCAGATCGCTGCCCTCGACGAGCGGGAAGCCGAGGCTGGAGGCGACGAACGACTGATCGTAGGCGGTCTCCGAATGCGTGCCCGGCGACAGCACGACCACTCGCGGATTGGGCTTCTGCCCGGGCGAGGAGGCGAGGAGAGTCGCACGCATGGCTTGGAAGAACGGGGCCATGCGATGCAAGCTCGCCTGCCGATACAGCTCCGGCAGCACCCGAGAGATGACCCGCCGGTTCTCCATGGCGTAACCGATGCCCGAGGGCGCCTGGGCACGGTCCGCGATGACGTGCCAATCCCCCGCGGAATTCCGGCCCAGGTCAGCGGCAGTAATCAGCAGTGGATGCAGATCCCGGGCCGAAGCGCGTGCGGAGACCCGCAGGAACCCTTGGTGCGCGTACACGACCGCCGGCGGCAGGACACCGCTCGACAAGAGCGTCTGCCCGCCGTACAGGTCGACCAGGATCGCGTTGAGCAGTTCGGTGCGCTGCGTCAGGCCGACTTCGAGGGGCGCCCACTCCGAGGCCTCCACGATGAGCGGGAACGGATCGAGCCGCCACGGGACGGTCTCGCGTTCTGGCGGCGTGTACGTCACACCGTCATTGGCCAGGAATCTTCTGATGTCCCCGCCGACACGACGCAGGTCCGTCTCGGTCAGTTGCACCGCGGTCTCGGCGACAGCGCGCCATCCGGCGCGCAGACTGCCATCTGGCGCGACGACCTCATCGAAGCGCGGCTCGTCACCGGTGAGCGCGGGTTGCGTGACGGTGGCCGAGTAATCGCGAATTGCCGTCACAGCAATACCCTGACACGCGGTGGCGAATCTAGGAAACCGGCACCAACAGATACAGGATCAGCCAGGCCACCGGGGCGACCGCGATAAGCGAATCGAGGCGATCCATCAGACCGCCGTGACCCGGCAGCAGGTCACCCATGTCCTTGATACCGAGATCGCGTTTGATCAACGACTCCGAAAGATCGCCCAACGTCGCGAAGACGACTCCCGCCACGCCCAGGACGATACCGACCCACCAATCGCCTTCCAACATCAAAGTAATCGTGGCGATGCCGCTCCCGATCCCGAACAGCAGGGATCCGGTGAATCCTTCCCAGGACTTCTTGGGACTGATGGTCGGCGCCATCGGATGCTTGCCGAACAGCACACCGGCGATATATCCACCGATGTCCGAGGCGATCGTGGCCACAATGAATGCCACGATGCGCTCGGGGCCGTCCGACTCGGTCAACATGAGCAGCACGAAGGCCCCCATGAGGAACAGGTACGCCAGGCTGAAGACACCCGAACTCACGTCACGGACAAAACCTTCGGCGCCTTCGGACAGTCGCCACACCATGGTTCCGATGACGGTCAGAGCCATCGCAATCGAGGCGGTCTCCATGCCCCCATAGAAGCTGCCGATCAGCATGACGGTTCCGCCCGTGGCGACAGGTAATACAGGCAGTTTGATGCCGGCTGTGGAGAACGCGCGCGCCAACTCGAACAAGCCGATGATCAAGGCCACCGCCACGACGGCGATGAACACTTCCTTGACCCAGAACAGGGACACGCCGACCATCGCGAGGAGGCCGAGGCCCACGGCTATCGAGGCCGGCAGGTTGCGACCCGCACGGCTGGTCTTGACCGGTTCGGCGTGAGCCGCCGGCGTCTCCTCCCGGGGAGACTCAGACCTCAAGGAGCTCGGCCTCTTTGTTCTTGAGCATCTCGTCGATGATGTCGACGTGCTTCTTGGTCAGTGCATCGAGCCGCTTCTCGGCACCGACGTTGTCGTCCTTGCTGATCTCAGAGTCCTTCTCTGCCTTGTCGAGGGCCTGCTTGCCGCCTCGTCGGACGCCGCGCACCGCGATGCGTCCGTCCTCTGCCTTGGACTTGGCCAGCTTGATGTACTCCTTGCGCCGGTCCTCGGTCAGCTCGGGCAGGGTCACCCGCAGCACCTTGCCGTCATCGCTTGGATTGACACCGAGATCGGACTCGCGGATGGCCTTCTCGATCGCGGGCTTGGCGCCGGCGTCGTACGGCTGGATGATGACGGTGCGCGGCTCGGGCACCTGGAATCCGGCCAGCTGGTTCAATGGCGTCTGCTGGCCGTAGTACTCGGCCGTGATCTGGGCGAACATCGCAGGATGCGCCCGGCCCGTACGGATGGCAGCGAACTCGTCGCGGGTGTGCTCGACGGCCTTGTCCATCTTGGACTCGGCCTCACGCAGCGTCTGGTCAATCACGATACTTTTCCGATCAGAGAAAGTGCTTCCACGGTCATTTCGAGTGTTGTGAGCGCCTAGGCGGCACGCACCAGCGTGCCAATCTTCTCACCGCGAAGCACACGGGCGATATTGCCCTCGCCCTCCATACCGAACACGATCATCGGCAGCTTGTTCTCCATGCACAGCGCGAATGCGGCGGCATCGACGACTTTGAGGCCCATACGCAAAGCGTCGTCGAACGTCAGCTCGTCGTACTTCTTGGCATCCGGGTTGGTCCGCGGATCATCGGAGTAGACACCGTCGACACCGCTCTTGGACATCAGAACCGCGTCGGCGTGGATCTCCAAAGCGCGCTGTGCCGAGACCGTGTCGGTGGAGAAATACGGCATTCCGGCGCCGGCACCAAAGATGACGACCCGGCCCTTTTCGAGGTGGCGGATCGCACGACGCGGGATGTACGGCTCGGCCACCTGGCCCATCGTGATAGCCGACTGCACACGGGTATCGATGCCCTGCTTCTCGCAGAAATCCTGCAATGCCAGGCAATTCATCACTGTTCCGAGCATACCGATGTAGTCGGCCCGGGACCGGTCCATTCCGCGCTGGCTCAGTTCGGCACCGCGGAAGAAATTACCGCCGCCGACCACGATGGCCACTTCGACGCCTTCGGCCACAGCCGCGGCGATCTGCTTGGCGATCGCGTTGACGACGTCGGGGTCGATGCCGATCTTGCCGCCACCGAACACCTCGCCGGACAGCTTCAACAGCACGCGTTTGAGCTGATGACCGGAGGCCGGATCCTCGACATGCTCTGCAGTGGTCACGAATCCGGCCTCTCGATCAGCGGGTTGAACGGGTGTCGCTAGGTATCAGGCTCCGACCTCGATGTGGGCGAAACGCTTGAGCGTCACGCCGGCCTCATCGAGGAGTGCCTTGACCGTCTTCTTGTTGTCCTGCACCGAAGCCTGATCGAGCAAGACCGTCTCCTTGAAGAAGCCGTTAAGGCGTCCCTCGGTGATCTTAGCGATAGCCTGCTCGGGCTTGCCCTCTTCGCGCGATGTGGCTTCGGCGATCTCGCGCTCCTTGGCAACGACATCCGCCGGGACGTCTTCGCGCGTCAGGTAGCGAGGACGCATCGCCGCGATCTGCATCGCGACTCCGCGAGCAACCTCTGCGTTGTCGCCGTCGAACTCCACCAGCACGCCGACCGCGGGCGGCAGGTCGCTGGCACGACGATGCATGTAGGTCGCAACCTGACCGTCGAAGCTGGCGACGCGACCCAGTTCGATCTTCTCGCCGATGACGACAGCGAGATCGGCAACAGCCTCGCCCACGGTCTTGCCACCCTCGAACGGAACGTTCGCGAATGCGGCGGCGTCGGCCGGCTTGGTCGAGTCTGCCACTTCGGCAAGCTTCTCGGCCAGCGTGATGAACTGTTCGTTCTTGGCGACGAAGTCGGTCTCGGAGTTGAGCTCGACGATGGCGCTTCCGTAGTTGGCGACGAGACCGGAGGTGGCCTCACGCTCGGCTCCACGCTTGGCGGCCTTCGCGGCGCCCGAAATGCGGAGCACCTCGATCGCCTTCTCGAAATCGCCGTCAGCCTCGGTGAGCGCCTTCTTGGCGTCCATCATGCCGGCGCCGGTGGCGTCGCGGAGCTTCTTGACCTCTGCGGCAGTAATAGCCATGTGCCGTCCTTAAGTGTGTGCTGTCGTTATGTACGAGTGTCGGTCAGGATCAGTTGGAGCCGGCGAGCTTGAAGCCCGCGGCTTCAGCCGACTCAGCCGAGTCGAACCAGACCTCGGCCACCGTGGCGTCGTACCACTGGCCACCCTCGAGGTGGTAGAGACCCGAGTCGGCATTGCCCTTGACCGAGTAGCCCTTCGGAGCGTTCCCGCTCTTGAGCGGAGCCTTGGAGCCGGCACCGAACGGAGCAGCGTCAGTCGCATCGGCCGGGGCCTTGACGGCGGGGGCCTTGGCCTCGGCGGCAGGAGCCTCGGCAACAGGCGCCTCAGCGGCGTCTGCAACAGGTGCTTCAGCAGCAGGTGCGTCGACGACCGGCGCGGCTGCCGCGGCGGCCTCGGCGTCCTTCTTCTCCAGCAGCTCGCGCTCCCAGTCGGCCAGGGGCTCCTCGGCGCCGAGTTCGGCTCCGGGCTCTTCCTGGCCAGTCTTGGCGCCACCGCGGGCGATCAGGCCCTCGGCAACGGCGTCGGCGATGACTCGCGTCAACAGGCCGACCGAACGGATCGCGTCGTCGTTGCCCGGGATCGGGAAGTCAACGTCGTCGGGATCGCAGTTGGTGTCGAGGATCGCGATGATCGGGATACCGAGCTTCTTGCACTCGTCGACCGCGAGGTGCTCCTTCTTGGTGTCGACGATCCAGGCAGCAGCAGGCGTGCGGCCCATATCGCGGATACCGCCGAGGGTGCGCGAAAGCTTCGCGTACTCGCGGCTCATGTAGAGCAGTTCCTTCTTCGTGCGGTTGGATCCCGCGACGTCGTCGAAGTCGATCTCTTCGAGTTCCTTCATACGCTGAAGGCGCTGGTGCATGGTCTGGAAGTTCGTGAGCATGCCGCCGAGCCAGCGCTGGTTCACGAAGGGCATGCCGACGCGCTTGGCCTGCTCTTCGATGGGCTCCTGCGCCTGGCGCTTGGTGCCGACGAACAAGATGGTTCCACCACGGGCGACGGTGTTCTTGACGAACTCGTAGCCTGCATCGATGTAGGCCAGCGACTGCTGGAGGTCGATGATGTAGATGCCGTTGCGCTCGGTGAAGATGAAACGCTTCATCTTGGGGTTCCAACGACGGGTCTGATGACCGAAGTGGACGCCGCTTTCGAGCAGCTGACGCATTGTGACGACTGCCATAGTCGTATCTCCTAGTGGCACACGTGTGCCAATCCTGGTTTGACTCATCGCCGGTTGACGATGACCTGGCGCCTGCTGCAAATGGACCACCGCCCGGCTGAGCCGAGCAGACCAGGACCATCATCTGTATTCAACTTGCGTGTCACACAGAAGCAGGCGCGCGAATTTCACTTCGAAAGAAGTGATTGACCCAAGTCTAGGGCACGGCACCCCCAGTCACGAAATCCACAAAGACACACCCCGAACTCGCCGTCCCCAGGCATGCTGCCGACGCATGTGACGACGCCCGATCAGGACTTGGCTGGGCACATGTCCCGTCGCATCGCGTACCTCGTCATCCTCTTGATGATCCTTCCCACGGCGGCCCGAGCCAGGTCGGCCGATGCGTGGTCGTGGCCCCTGGAACGACCCGAACTCGCAGGACGGTTCAGTCCGCCGGCCGATCGCTACGGTCCAGGACACCGCGGCATCGACATCGCCGGCTCCGTGGGCGATGTCGTCCGCGCCGTGGCTGCGGGGCGGGTCACGTTCGCCGGAGACGTCGCTGGGGTGCCGGTCATCACGATCGACCACGGATCCGAACGCTCGACCTATCAGCCGGTCGATCCGCGTGTCGAAGTCGGCGATGCGATCGAATCTCGTGAGGCAATCGGAACGCTGCTCGGGACGCACAGCCACTGCACGGGCGCCTGCTTGCACCTGGGACGTCGGGTCGGGCGAGACTATCTGGATCCGCTGATGCTGTTGGGCCATGGACGGTTCGTACTGATCAGTCCCGACGGTCCGCCGCCTTCGCCCCCTCTCGGTGTCGGCGGCACCTTGCGGCGTCCGGTCGGCGGGCCCGTCAGCTCGTCGTTCGGCATGCGAGTGCATCCCCTGACCGGGGTACGCAAACTGCACGACGGCACCGATTTCGCGGTCCCGTGCGGCACGCCGGTACACGCCGCTCGTTCCGGTGTCGTGACAGCCCTGGGACGCGGCGGGCCTTACGGCACGAGGATCACGATCGGCCATGCGCCGGGATTCGAGACGAGCTACAACCACCTGAGCAGTCAGGCGGTGTCCGTGGGTCAGCAGATCGCCGACGGCGAGGTCATCGGCCGGTCGGGCAACACCGGGATGTCGACCGGTTGCCACCTGCACTTCATGGTGCTGAAGAACGGGGTACCCACCGATCCGCAGTCGTCGCTCTGATCCTTCAGGCGCGTGGATGGGCCAACTTGAATGCATTGCGCAGACGCTCATTGCTGACGTGCGTGTAGATCTGAGTCGTGCCGAGTGAGGCATGGCCGAGGATCTCCTGGACACTGCGCAAATCGGCGCCCCCCTCCAGCAGGTGGGTCGCAGCAGTGTGCCGCAGGCCGTGCGGACCGATGTCAGGAGCGCCCTCGACGACGGCGAGTCGATCGTGGACGATCCTGCGGACAGTTCGTTGATCGACTCGGCCGCCCCGCACTCCCAAGAATACCGCCGCACCGCTGGCGTCGGTCGCGATATCTGGGCGTCCGCGGGACAACCACAACTCGAGAGCGTCCGATGCCGGGAGACCGTAGGGCACCGACCGCTCTTTGCGTCCTTTGCCGAAAACCCTCACGATCCGGCGTCCCCGGTCGAGATCGTCGATATCGAGACCGACCAGCTCGCCCACCCGGATTCCCGTGGCGTACAGCAGTTCGAGGATCGCGAGATCTCGCAGGCCAGAAGGTCCTTCGTCGGCCAAGGCTGCGACTGTCGTGTCGAGGAGCGCTCGCACCTCGGTCTCACTGAGGGCTACGGGAAGCTCTCGGTGAGACTTGGGATTGACCAGAAGCGCCCCGGCATCGGCGTCGGCGCGCCCGGTCCGCGCGAGCCAGGCCGTGAACACACGTGCCGAAGTCGAACGACGAGCGAGTGTCGTCCGGGCCTTGCCCATGGTCTGCAGGTTCGCCAACCAGCTACGCAAGGTCCGGATCGTCAGGGCGGACGGCGTGTCGACTCCCAGCCGGCTGGAATGCGCCGCCAGACTCTGCAGATCAGTCAGATAGGCACGTACCGAATGCGCCGACAGATCACGCTCGGCCACCAGATGCTGTTCATAGGCAGCCAGAACACCCGACCAGGCTTCGGTCAGGTCATCGGGCGTCTCGGGAGTCATCGACTCCAGTGTCGTGCGCCTAGACGATCAGGCCGTGTCGGCGCGCCGAGCCAATATCCAACCCGCCCCCTGACGAGCGGCCAATCCCTGCCGTTCGAGCAGGGCTAAGGCATCGCGCACCTCCCTGGCTTCGAGTCGGATCTCATCGGCGAGTTCCAGCAATGAACGCGTCCGACTCCAGTGGAGGCCCTCCAGCGTCGCCCGCATCATCATCGGCAACCGGTCGAACTCTGTCGTGACGACCTCAGACGGCGCTGGCGGCGCGCCCAGCCCGCTGAGTTCCTCGATGACCTGGGCGCCATGGGTCACCAGAATCGCGCGGCCTTCGCGCAGACAGGCATGCACACCGCCTGAGGCCTTGGAGGTCACCGGCCCTGGGACTCCCATCGTCACCCGCCCCATCTGATCGGCCCAGTTGAGCGTATTAAGCGAACCGCTGCGCACCGCAGCCTCGACCACCACCGTGCCGGCGGTAAGCCCGGCGATAATGCGGTTGCGCGACAAGAATCGACGTTTGTGCGGGGTGTCCCCCGGCGCGTGCTCGCTGACGACAAGTCCGTCCTCGGCGATACGTGTCAGGAGCGCCGAGTGCGAACGCGGATAGTCGACGTCGGCGCCGCAGGCCAGCACCGCGACAGTCGGTCGTCCCAAGGACATCGCCCCACGATGCGCGCAGGCGTCGATTCCGTAGGCCGCGCCACTGACCACGGTCCAACCGGCATCCGTGAGATCGGCACCGAGCTCGGATGCGCATTCGGCACCGTAGGTCGTACAGTCCCTCGCGCCGACGATCGCGACCGCCCGGTCGCACAGCGCGGCGAGGGTGCCTGCACCGCGTGCCCACAATCCGACGGGTGCGCCTGCCGAGGCCTGCAGGGGTGAGACGTGGTCGAGGTCATCGAGCTGTGTGGGCCATTCGCGATCGCCGGGGCAGATCCAGCGCAGGCCGGCAGTCTCGGCTCGGCTCAATGCGCCGTCGACCAGGTCGTCGAGCTTTGCGGCCCGCTCGAGCCACACTTCAGGCAGGCGCACGTCGGGCAGTCCGGCGCCGCCTCTCATGGCCACCACGATGCGGTCGGGTTCGTGGTTCAGCAGCAGGTCACGCAATCGGGCATCACCGGGCTCGACCACAAGACTCAGCGCCAGCCGAGCATGACGCGTCACGAGGTCTGCACCAGATCGCGCAAGGCACCGCCAAGAGGTGTGCCGCGTCGAAGCGACAACGCGGTCTCGACATCGTCGCCGGTAGGCGTGCCGTGGCCGGTGAGGTCGGCGACGCTCCACGCCAGCCGCTGAATGCGATCGACAGAGCGTGGGTTGAGCTTGTTAGTGCGCAATTGCCGGTCGAGCAGAACGCGTCCTTTCTCATCGACCGGCCAGTGCTTGCGCATCTCGACGCCCGGAACGTCGCTGTTGACCCGCCACGGTGTGCCGGCGAATCGTCGGAGTTGGCGGTCACGGGCGTCGAGCACGACTGACGCGAGGTCGGCGGTGGAACGCGATCCGGCCAACGCCGTCACCAGCTCTGGGCGGCTAAGGCCCGTCAGAGATCGGTGGATGTCGATGCGGTCACGGATCGGTCCCGAAAGCCGATCTGCATACCTGCGACGCATCAGCGGAGTGCATCGACACTGATCTGCCACGGTCGAACTGAGCCCACACGGGCAGGGATTGGCAGCAAGGATCAGTTGGAATCGAGCCGGGAAAGCCGCTGTCATCGCCGCGCGGGAAACCACGACATGACCGCTTTCCATCGGCTGCCGAAGCGCCTCGAGCACGTTGGATGCGAACTCGGGTGCCTCATCGAGGAACAACACGCCATGATGGGCCAGGCTCAGCGCGCCGGGCCTGATGAGCTTGCTGCCACCTCCCACGATCGAGACCGCACTCGCTGTGTGATGCGGGTCGAGGAACGGCGGCCGGACCAGCAATGGCGAAGTGTTAGGCAGCACACCGGCCACAGAATGCACGGCGCTGACCGCCAGTGATTGTTCATGGGTCAGATCGGGCAATAGCCCAGGCAGACGCTGGGCCAGCATCGTCTTGCCGATCCCGGGCGGTCCTGTCATCAACAGATGGTGCCCTCCTGCGGCAGCTACCAACACCGCAAGCCGGGAGTCCTCCTGACCGGCGATATCGGCCAGGTCGAGCCGCGCCAACCGGTCGGCCGAGGTCCAGGAGATCGCGGCGATATCGTCCAGCGGCGGCACCGGCGGATCATCGGGTTCCTCGGCTCCGGTCAACAGAGCCACGGTCTGCCTCAGGGAGCGAACTCCCACCACATCGATTCCGTCGACCAGCTCCGCTTCGGGGACGTTCACTTCGGGCACGAACACCCGGTCGAAGCCTGCCTCGGCCGCAGCAATCGTCGCGGGCAACACACCGCGAATCGCCCGCAATCGACCGTCGAGCGCCAGTTCGCCGAGGAACGCGGTGTCGGCGAGTGCCTCACTGGGGACCAGCTTCTTGGCGGCAAACACCGCGAGCGCGATCGCGAGGTCGTAGTGGGAACCAGATTTCGGCAACGTCGAGGGCGCCAGGTTGATCGTGACGCGCTGATCGGGCCAGGTAGTGCCGGAGTTGGACACCGCCGCGCGACAACGATCGCGCGCCTCGCTGACCATCGTGTCGGCCAGGCTCACCAACACTGTCGTGGGCAGTCCCCCGCCGATATCGGCCTCGACCTCGATGGGACGCCCACTCAGTCCGTCGAGTGTCACTGAGTGGGTCGCGGCCGCCATCAGGCCACCCCACAGATCCGCTCGACCACGGGACCACCTTGGGGCGGTACCACGACCGAGATGACGTCGATCCGCAGGCTGGGCGGCGAAATATCGTGCACTTGGAGCCATTGCGTGGCCAGGCGCCGTAGTCGCGCGGCCTTCTGACCCGTGATTGCCTCAAACGGTCCGCCGTGGCGATGTGACGTGCGCGTCTTGACCTCGCAGATCACCAATGTCGATCCGTCACGGGCGACGATATCGATCTCGCCGAATTTGCAGGTCCAGTTGGTCGCCAAGACGACCAGGCCGATGGACCTCAGGTGATCGGCGGCTACCCGCTCGCCATACCGGCCAACAGCCTTATTGCGCTCATAGGTCATACCTACGAGCTTCGTCGGACGCCGAGCCGCTCACCAGCGGCCAGTCACGTCCTGTGGACACATCCGTCGATGAGCTCGTGCTGTGGACGGACCACCGTCACTCGGCGCCGGGCACCTTGAAGTCGGAGTCCTGCAACTCCTCGACGTTGACGTCCTTGAACGTCAGGACCTTGACGTTCTTGGCGAAGCGGGCCGGTCGATAGATGTCCCACACCCAGGCATCATTCATCGACACCTCGAAGTAAGCATCACCGGTCTCCGAGCGCACCTTCACGTCAACCGCATTGCACAGGTAGAAGCGGCGATCGGTCTCGACGACGTACTTGAAGATCGACACGACATCTCGGTACTCGCGATAGAGCGCGAGCTCCATCTCCGACTCGTACCGCTCCAGATCCTCAGAACTCATGCGGCAAGGCTACAGACAGAGTTTCTGGCACTCCATGCTGCAGCTCTGTGTCGAGGCTGTTCGCATCGTCGGACGTCAGCCCCGGAAGTCGCCAACTACGACGATGCTGCTCGCACGGGCCGTGGACCCGCAACGCATCGAGGTGCGTGGAACTCGCATAGCCCTTGTTCTGGTCCCAGCCGTACTGCGGGTACTGGGTCGCCAGATCAAGCATCAGTGTGTCTCTCGCGGTCTTGGCCAGAATGCTGGCTGCGGCGACCGCAGCGCATCGTAGATCGGCCTTGACCATCGTCACGACCGGTGGGACGGCGGTCAGGACCCGAGGAGGCTCCAGCAGGGCGGTCTGATCGGGGTAGCTGAGATAGTCGTGGTTACCGTCCAGCAGCACGGTGTCGGGCACGATGTCGAGTGAGGCCAAAGCTCGATGTGCGGCAAGCCGCAGCGCGGGCACGATCCCGAACTCGTCGATCTCGGCCGGGGACGCGTGACCCACGCCCCAGGCAGCAGCCCAACGCTGGATACGCGGCACGAGGGCGTGTCGCGCCGCCGCCGAGAGCAACTTGCTGTCACGGACGCCGGCCGGTGCCGGTGAGCTGTCAGCCGTCACCACGACCATGGCGGCTGTGGCGGGCCCGCTGAGAGCGCCTCGACCCACCTCATCGCAACCGGCCAGGGCAGACAGGCCCGACCGCAACATGCGCCTCTCGATCCGAAGCGTAGGAGCAGCTGGAGTCATGCCACGATCACTTGTCGTTGACAGCTTCGAACGTCGAAGGCTTGTGGATGAAGCCTGCTCGGCCGAGGGGCCACACACGGAGCCACGCCTTGCCGACGACATCGTCGACCGAGACCTGTCCTCCACCGGGATCTCCCATGTGGGCACGCGAGTCCGAGGAGTTGCCGCGGTTGTCACCCATGACCCACAGGTAACCGTCTCGCACCTTGACCTCGAACTTGCGGTCCTCGGTGATGGCCTCGTCCTGCACATACGGCTCGTCGAGCTTGACGCCGTTGACCGTCAGCTTCCCATCGGTGCAGCACTTGACCGTGTCGCCGCCGACGCCGATGACCCGCTTGATGAGATGACCGCCGGTCGGGAAGAGGCCAACCTTCTCCAAAGCGCTCTGGACGAAGTTGCTGGCCTTTCGCGAGTCACCCTCGCCCAGCCAGCCTCCCGGATCGTCGAACACCACGACATCGCCGCGCTTGACGTCGCCGGCCCAGTACGAGACCTTCTGCACCAAGATCTTGTCGTTGACAAGCATCGTGGGTTCCATCGACTCGGACGGGATGTAGAACGCCTGGAGGAAGAATGTCTTGACGACTACTGCCATCACCAAGGCAGTGGCGACCAGAAGGATCGACTCCTGCCAGACAGGGAGTTGCCGTTTCTTGTCAGTCACCCGGTGAGCCTAGCCGTTGACCGCAACGTTGCGCGGCGCAGTCCGACGATGAACTTGATGGATCAGGATTTTTATCCCGGATCGCCGTCCGGAAATGCCCAACGCGCTCCCCGATGCCAGGCATCGAGGAGCGCGTTGAACAGGAGCGGACGACTCAGATGTCGCGCTTCTCCTTGATCTTGGCGGCCTTGCCGCGCAGGTTACGCAGGTAGTAGAGCTTCGCACGACGCACGTCGCCGCGGATCAGGACATCGATGTGGTCGATGACCGGAGTGTGCAGCGGGAACGTACGCTCCACACCCACGCCGAAGCTGACCTTGCGGACCGTGAACGTACGGCCGACACCGGATCCCTGGATCTTGATGCAGACGCCCTTGAAGACCTGGATACGCGAGCGGCTGCCCTCGATGACCTTGACGTGCACGTCGAGCGTGTCGCCCGCACGGAACGTCGGGAGGTCAGTGCGCAGCGACTCGCTGGCGATCTGATCGATGATGTTGGTCATAGTTCTACTCCTCGCTGGTGCCACAGGCCACCCACGGAATGGGAATGAATGTCTAGGGTTCTTGCGGCGATCGACGACGGCTCCCCTGTGGCAGATCCGTCCTGCGCCAAGGGTCAATGTTGCCATACGGGCTACACGCCGACGAAATCGCTCCCCCAAACAGTTCAGTCGAGCGCGTAGCCCTGCGAACCGTGCAGGACCGGATCGATGCCGGCGATCTCATCCTCCGCGGTCACCCGGAAGCCCAACAGCGCATCGATCGCCTTGGCCAGGCCATACGCGACGATGAACGAATACGCCATGACGACGCCCACCGGGACGATCTGGGTCAGCAGTTGGTCGAGGTTCCCGCCTGTGAACAGTCCCGTGTCGGTTGCGAAGAAGCCCAGATACAGGCAGCCGAGCAGGCCTGCCACGAGGTGAAGTCCGACAACGTCGAGCGAGTCGTCATAGCCGAGCTTGTACTTCAGATCGATCGCGTAGGCGCAGATGACGCCCGCGAGCAGACCCAGGACGATCGACCAACCCGGAGTCAGATTGGCACATGCCGGCGTGATGGCCACCAGCCCGGCAACAGCACCGGACGCTGCACCGACGGCCGTGGCCTTGCCGTCCTTGAAGTGCTCCATGACGATGAAGCCGAGGATTCCTGCTGCGGGAGCGGCGATCGTGTTGATGAAGATGAGGCTCCCCGTGCCGTCCTCAGTGGCCGCGCCGGCGTTGAAGCCGAACCAGCCGAACCACAAGATCGCGGCCCCGATCAGCACCAGAGGGACGTTGTGCGGGCGGTTGAGTTCCTTGCTGAAGTTGGTGCGCCGCCCCAGTACCAGAGCGACGGCCAAGGCAGCTGCGCCTGCACTGATGTGCACGACTGTTCCGCCGGCCCAGTCGATGACGGCCGCGTCGCCGAAGCCGAACTTGCCGATCCAGCCGGTCAGATTTCCATCGCCGTCGAGGCCCCAGACCCAGCCCTGTGAGGGGAAGTAGACCAACGTGGCCCACAGACCGGCGAACACCATCCACGGGACGAACCTGGCCCGGTCGGCGACCGCGCCGGAGATCAGCGCTGTCGTGATGACCGCGAACGTCGATCCGAACGCGACACCCGCGAGACCGGCCGGGTTGTTCGCGGCCATGTCGGCCAGGCCGAAGTCTGAGAACGGGTTCGCCAGCACTCCGTCGATCAGGTCATCACCGTTCGAGCCCATGTTGAATCCGAACAGGATCCACAGCACGAACACCAGGCCCATCGCGCCGAAGCTCAGCATCATCATCGAGATGACGCTCTTGGCCTTGACCAATCCGCCGTAGAAGAACGCCAGGCCTGGCGTCATGAACAGGACAAGCGCTGCGCAGAGCAGTAGCCAGATAGTTCCCGGTTCCATCATTACCTCTTCACGTGTGGAGAAACAGGTGTCATCGCAGCAGCTTTGCTGCAAGCACCTGAATCCTCGCGGAGGTTGATGTGGGGCATCTTGCCCCGAGATTGCGCGGAGGTTACGTGCCGGGCGCCGGGGTTAACTTCACGTCACGCGCCCTTCCTGCGGCGGTGCGCCAGCGTCCACGCTATGGGCGCGGGTGGACGCTAGTGCACCGCTCCAGGGTCGTTGGCGGCGGCTCAGGACAGCAGATCAGGGCGCCGCTCGCGGGTACGTTCGACGGCCTGTTCCCGTCGCCAGGCAGCGATAGCGGCGTGATTGCCCGAACGCAGGATCTCCGGAACGTCACGACCCCGCCACGTCGCGGGCTTGGTGTACACGGGGTATTCGAGCAAGCCATCGTCGCCGTGCGATTCCTCGACCAGCGAGTCGGGATTGCCCATGAACCCCGGGATGAGACGGACGACGGCCTCGATCATCGCCAACGCCGCGACCTCTCCCCCGTTCAGGACGAAGTCACCGAGCGAGAGTTCTTCGACCCGCCAGCGCGAGCCTGCCTCATCGATGACGCGCTGGTCGATGCCTTCGTAGCGCCCGCAGGCGAACAGCAGATGCGATTGGCCGCTGAGACGTTCGGCGACGCGCTGGGTGAACTGCGTGCCGGACGGGGTCGGGACGACGATCACGGTCTCATCGGCTGCCAGCGTGTCGAGCGCCTCGCCCCACGGCTCGGCCTTCATGACCATTCCCGCGCCGCCACCGTACGGCGTGTCGTCGACACTGCGGTGCTTGTCGCGGGTGAAGTCACGCAGATCATGGGCGGCTATCTCGAGAAGGCCCGATGACTGGGCCTTACCGGCCAGCGAAAGCTGCAATGCGTCGAGATAGGCCGGGAAGATCGAGACGACGTCGATCCTCATGTCACTCGTCCGCGAGGTCGGCGGCAGCGTTCTCGGCCTCCGACGGGTCGAGCAGTCCTGGCACATCGGCGACCGTGACGAAGCCGCCGCGTATGTCGACGACCGGGACGAGCTCGGTCACGAACGGGATGAACACCTCGCGCCCGTCGATCTCGACGGTCAGGGTGTCCTGATAGGGCAGGTGCACGAGTCCGGTGACGGTGCCGACGACGTCTGCACCGCTGCGGACCTGGAGTCCGACCAGCTGGTGATCGTAGAACTCATCGGGATCCTCGGGCACTTCCTCAGGATCGACGACTGCCTCGAGGACTGTGCCGTGCAGGGCTTCGGCCGCATTGCGGTCGGGTATCTCTACAAAGGAGACGACCAGGCGGCCGCTGTGATGACGGGCCTTCGCAACGGTCAGGGTGCGCGACCCACACACAACAGACGAGCCCGGAGCGAAACGCCGCTCGGGCTCGTCTGTGCGAATGTCAACGTTCAGCTCACCGCGAATCCCGTGAGCTCGGCCGATACGGCCGATGACGACATGCATCGTCAGTTGCGGCGATCGACGTCCACGAAGTCGATACGAGCGCCGCCACGTCCGGCGATCGCACCCGCGACCTTGCGGATGGCAGTGGCCGTACGACCTTGACGACCGATGACCTTGCCGAGATCTTCGGGATTGACCCGGACCTCGAACAGATCGCCTCCGCGCGTCTGCTTGGCGCGGACGTTGACATCGTCAGGATGGTCGACGATGCCGGAGACGAGATGTTCGATGACCTCGATGAGGGGGGCGGCCACGATCAGGCCTTGGCCTCGTCAGCGGCGGGCTCTTCAGCCTTGGCCTCTTCAGCAGGAGCCTCTTCGGCCTTTGCTTCTTCGGCCTTGGGCTCAACAGCAGCCTTTTCGGCCTTCTTGTCAGCCTTCTTGGTGACGGCCGCGGCCTTCGGCTCGGCGTGGAGGTCCTTCAACGCTTCCTGGAAGATCTCTTCCTTCGAGCGCTTCTCCTCGGCGAACTTCATGGTGTTCTTGCCACCGATGTCACCGGTGATCTTCAGCAGCGCGGCAACGGCCTCGGTCGGCTGTGCGCCGACTCCGAGCCAGTACTGTGCACGCTCTCCGTCGACCTTGATGATCGACGGCTCTGCCTTGGGGTTGTACGTGCCGATCTCCTCGATGACGCGTCCGTCGCGCTTGGTGCGCGAGTCGGCGACGACGATGCGGTAGAACGGGGTACGGATCTTGCCCATGCGCTTCAGGCGAATCTTGACTGCCACGAGTGTGGTGTCTCCTCAGATGTATGTGTGTGGTTGACCTGCCGGTATCGCGTGGGGACACGACCGACGAAATCTGTGGGCCGGTGGTCGTAGGGCTGAGAGGGTCCCCGCGTCTACCGGACGCAAGGGCCTATTCTGCCAGAACTCATGCGCGGGCTCCAATTCGGTCCCACTTCCAGCTCACGCGGGCGGCGATCCGGCGATATTGACCATCCAGCCCACACCGAATTGATCAGTCAGCATGCCGAAGGTGTCACCCCAGGGCGCCTGTTCCAACGGCACTCCGATTGTCGCTCCTTCGGACAATCCGTCCCAGTAGCCGCGGAGTTCGTCCTCATCGTCACCGCTGAGCGAGATCGTGATCGAGTGGCCGTCCTTGAGCTCCATTGCAGCAGGGACATCGGCGCCCATCAATGTGAATCCTGCCGGCGTCACAAGCTGGGAGTGCATGATGTTGTCGTTCTCCGCCGGATCGGTTGCGGCCTGGAACTCCGCGAATGTGTTGGAGGCCAGCTCACCGCCGAGAACCGACTGATAGAACTGCATCGCCTGACGCGCTTGGCCACGAAATGAGATGTAGGGGTTGAGTGTCGATGCCATGTCTGCTCCTCGATAGGGTCCTTTTCGCATTCTGGTCCCGGGGACTGACAAAAGCCACCAGCTAGCCTTTGCTCGTGAATCTTCCCGCCTGCCCGTCCTGCTCCAGCGCCTACACCTACGAGATGGGCGCCTTGCTGGTGTGCCCCGAGTGCGCTTTCGAATGGTCCGCGACCGACGCCGGCGAGATCGCCGCCGAGCTCGTCATCAAGGACGCGTTCGGCACCCCCTTGGCCGACGGCGACACTGTCACGGTGATCAAGGACCTCAAGGTCAAGGGGCAGTCGCAGGCGATCAAGGTCGGCACCAAGGTGCGCGGGATCCGGCTGATCGACGGCGTCGGCGATCACGACATCGACTGCAAGGTACCGGGGTTCGGGCCGATGCAACTCAAGTCGAGCGTGGTCAAGAAGGCTTAGCCTCGACCCCATTGCGCTGCTTCGGCGCCCAACCCGGCGGCCCGAAGACGTACCCGAGCTTGGTCCTGATGCGGCGGGTTCTCCGCATGTCCTGCCAGATCCTCTTGTACTCGCCGTACTGCAACGAGAAGACGTTGTACGTATCCACGGGATAGGTCAGTCCGTACGTCGGACGATGTAGCTCGGTCTGGAATGACCCGAACATCCGGTCCCAGATGATCAGCATGCCGCCGTAGTTGCGGTCGAGGTAGATCGGGTCCGACCCGTGATGGACGCGATGATGCGATGGCGTGTTGAACACGAATTCCCACCATCGCCAGAGTCGACCGACACGCTCGGTGTGCAGGTGGAACTGCCAGATCAGGTTGATCGAGAACACGAAGTAGACCATCCAGGGCGGAACGCCCAGCAGCGGCAAGGGAATCCAAATGAGAACTTCGAACCACTGATTCCACTTCTGTCGCAGCGCGGTGGAGAAGTTGAAGTAGATGCTGGAGTGATGCGCCTGATGGCCGGCCCAGCCGATCCTCACCCGGTGCGAGAAGCGGTGATACGTGTACCAGAGCAGATCCACGCCGAGCAGCACACCGACCCAGGTCCACGGATTACTCGCCGAGAGATGCCAGGGCGCCAGGTGGACGTACAGAGCTGTGTAGAGCAAGAACGCTGCCGTGCGGAAAACAGCCGAATACAGCAGCGACAACGCGAACATCGTCAGGCTCGAACGGGTGTCCTCCTTGAGGTAACCCATGCCAGTGCTCTCGCGGTCCTCCCGCTCCTCGCGCCTGACCATGGCCATTTCGAGCACCATGAAAAGCAGGAAGAAAGGGATCGCGGCGCCCGCCGGATCCTGCAGATTGTGCGAAAAGGCCTCCCACATCGGGCCATCGTCGCATGCGATGCAGGTCACAGTCCTAGGATCGGCATATGCCTGAGCTGACTGTCCTGCACAACTCCGCCTGTTCGACCTCGCGCCATGCCCTCGACGAGGCCGGCGCGGCGGGCATCGAGCCGCATATCGTCCAGTACCTCAAGAAGCCGCTGACCCGCGCGGAACTTCTGGATCTGATCGGCAAGCTTGAAGATCCGGCCGCCGACCTGGTGCGCAAGGACGGTTTCTTCAAGGGCCTTGAACTCAACCCCGACGACTACACGACACCCGAAGCGGTCGCCGATCTTCTGATCGAACATCCACGTCTGATGCAGCGTCCCGTGCTGATCCGCGGCGATCGGGCGATCATCGGCCGTCCGAAGGACCGCGTCGCAGCTTTCTTGTCCGCCTGAGCACACGTCCCGCCCGTGGGGACGAAGGAATCGGGTTCTATCTGCAACGTCGCGGACGAAACCCGATTCCTCGTCGCCACGGTCAAAGCTGAGCGGCGACGTTCCAGAAGTCGGTGTCAGGCTTGTTGACGAGCCGGTAGTCGAAGAACGAGTCATCGACGAACGTGATGCGTGCGACGGGTACGCCGCCCTGCGCCTTCTTGCCGGTATCGACGAACGACTTGATGTCCTTGCGCGCGACCGTCGCAACGTGCTCAGCCGGTAGCTGGGTGCCGGTGTAGCCGAAGTCCCACAGCGAGATCGCCTGTTCGCTGATCACGAGAACGCGCAGATCTGACTCACGCGGCAGTCCGTGAGCGATCGACCCTTCGTCTCCCCCGGTGTGCCGTGACCCCGAGACGGCGTTGGACGCCGCGTCGACGGCCTTGCTCAGCAGTTTGTTGGCGCCAGATCCAGACGCTCCGCCGCGCTCGTACGCACTCGGGATGACCTGGCAGTGAACCACATACCGGTCGCCGTCCGGCAGCACCGCGTTGATTTCGCCGGCATAGTCCGGTGGAGCCGGGGTCAGCTTCGAGACAAGCTTGTCCATGAATCCCATGTGTTCTCCTGCTGGTGAGATGAATGTGGAGTCAGCCTAGTAGGCCCTCGCGGGATGATGAGACCCACTGTCACATCGTCATGGGATTTCCGGTGGCCGGCGCTGCGAACTGAGCCGAGTACAGCCGCTCGTAGGCACCACCCGCCACGCGCAGGGAGTCGTGGGTGCCCTGCTCGACGATATGGCCGTCCTCCATGACCACGATGTGATCGGCATCGCGGATCGTGGACAGCCGGTGAGCGATGACAAAGGACGTGCGGCCGGAGCGGAGCTGCTCCATCGCCCCCTGAACCAGCGACTCGGTGCGGGTGTCGACCGAGCTCGTGGCCTCGTCGAGGACCAGGATCGACGGATCGGCCAGAAAGGCCCTGGCGATCGTCAGAAGCTGCCGCTGACCGGCACTGACGTTGGTGCCTTCGTCCTCGATCACGGTGTCGTAACCATCGGGCAGCGTTCGGACGAAGTGATCGACGAAAGCAGCCTCGGACGCCGCGATGATCTGCTCCTCGGTCGCGTCGTCGGCCCCGTAGGCGATGTTCTCGCGAATCGTCCCGCCGAACAGCCAGGTGTCCTGGAGCACGACGCCGAAGTTTCGACGCAGCAGGCCGCGATCCATGTGTGCTATATCGACACCGTCGAGCGTGATACGCCCCGATTGCACGTCGTAGAACCGCAACACGAGGTTCGTCAACGTTGTCTTGCCCGCACCTGTGGGGCCGACGATCGCGATGGTCTGGCCCGGTTCTGCCACGAGATCGAGGTGATCGATCAGCGGTTCGTCGCTCTTGTAGGAGAACGAGACGTCTTCGAACACGACTCGGCCCCGCACCGGATCGGGGAACGGCGCATTCGCCCGGTCTGGGCTTTCCTCGGGTTCATCGAGCAGCGCGAAGACCCGCTCCGCCGAGGCGACACCGGACTGGAGCACCTGGATCATCGCCGCGAGTTGCGTCAGCGGTTGGGTGAATTGACGCGAGTACTGGATGAAGGCCTGGACGTCTCCGATGCTGAGCGAGCCGGACGCGACTCGGAGACCACCGATGACAGCGACCAACACGTAGTTGATATTGCTGACGAACATCATGACGGGCTGGATGATCCCGGAGATGAACTGCGCCTTGAAGGACGCCGAGAACACATCGTCATTGCGGTCGTCGAACTCAGCTCGCGCCTCGGCCTGACGTCCGTAGACCTTCACAACCTCGTGGCCCGTGAAGACCTCTTCGATATGGCCGTTGAGACGGCCCGTGCTGGCCCACTGCTTGACGAATTCAGGCTGCGATCGCTTTGTCACGGCCTTAGTGATCATCAACGCCAAGGGAATCGTGACCAAGGCCACCAGCGACAGCAGCGGCGAGATGACGAACATCATGACCAGGGTGCCGATCACCATCAGCAGGGACGTGAGCAACTGACTCATGGTCTGCTGGAACGACTGGGCGATGTTGTCGATGTCGTTGGTCGTGCGCGACAACACCTCACCCCGCTCCGTGCGGTCGAAGTACGACAACGGCAACCGGTTGATCTTGGCCTCGACGTCATCGCGTAGATCGGCGACCGTGTGCTGGACGACTACCGTCGCAAGGCGCCCCTGGAACCACTGCAGCAGGGAGGCAAGTAGGTACAGCACCAGAACGCCACCGAGCACCCACGAGAGATTTTCGAAGTCGATGCCCGAGCCCGGCTGAAGGTCGACCGAATCGACCAACGAGGCCAATTTGTCGTCGCCGTCCGCCCGCAACTTCGCCACGACCTCGGCTTTGGTCGAACCGTCGGGGAACTTGTCGGACAAAAAGCCGGTGAAAACGATGTCGGTCGCGTGCCCCAGCACCTTGGGCCCGATGACCGACAGCGATGTGGCGATGACACCGAAGGCCAGGACACCCCACACCAACATGCGATCGCGCAGGAGTCGCTCGGCCATCCGGCGCAAGCTGCCCTTGAAGTCCTTCGCCCGCGCGGGAGGCATACCCATGCCGGCCATCGCCGGTCCCCGCCCGCTCATGCGGAGGCCTCCTCAAGGGTCAGCTGCGACAAGACGATCTGGCGGTAGACCTCGCAGGTCTCCATGAGGACGGGGTGGGTTCCGGTGCCGACGACGCGGCCCTCGTCGAGGACCACGATGCGGTCGGCCCCACGGATCGTGGAAACCCGTTGGGCCACGATCACGACCGCCGAGTGCTGAGTGACCTCTCGCAACGCTGCCCGCAGTGCGGCATCGGTTCCGTAGTCGAGAGCAGAGAACGAGTCATCGAACAAGTAGATCTGCGGCCGCTTGATGATCGCGCGGGCGATCGCGAGGCGTTGACGCTGACCACCTGAGACATTCGTGCCGCCCTGCGCGATCGGCGCATGAAGCTGCTCGGGCATCTTGGTCACGAAGTCAGTGGCCTGAGCGATCTCGAGTGCGGCCCAGACTTCCTCGTCGGTGGCATCGGGCCGGCCGTAGCGAAGATTCGAACCGACCGTGCCGGAGAACAGGAACGGTCTTTGCGGCACGAGTCCGATGGCGGCCCACACATCCTGCGGGCGCAACGTACGCACATCGTGCCCGTCGATCTCGACCGTGCCGCCGGTCGCGTCGAACAGCCGCGGGATGAGGCTCAGCAAAGTGGACTTGCCGCTGCCGGTCGAACCGATGATCGCGGTGGTCTCCCCCGGTCTCGCGATCAAGTCGATCTCGTGCAGCACGTTCTGCTCGGCGCCGGGGAAGGCGAAGCTGGCCCCCCGGATGTCGACATGCCCCCGCTGCAGGCTCACCTGGACCGCGCCATCGGGGGCGAGGACGCTCGGCTCAGTCTCCAGGACCTCCGTGATGCGTTCGGCCGAGACCTCGGCGCGCGGCCACAACATCAACATGAACGTCGCCATCATGACCGACATCAGGATCTGGACCAGATAGTTCTGAAATGCCGTCAACGTGCCGACGTCGAGATCGCCGCTGCTGATGCGGAAACCACCGAACCAGGTCGCGAGGACGACCGAGACGTTCATGATCAGCATGACGATCGGGAACATCATGGCCATGAGGCGTCCGACCGCGATCGCGACTTCCATGTTGGCGTGGTTGGCGTCGCGGAACCGCTCGGCCTCGTGATCCTCTTTGACGAAGGCGCGGATGACCCGGATACCCATGATCTGCTCGCGCATCACGCCGTTGATGCCATCGATCTTGACCTGCATCAAGCGGAACAGCGGCCGCATCTGCCGAATCACCAGTCCGATGCAGATGACGAGTGCCGGAATCACGAGCAGCAGCAGACCTGACAGCTCGACGTCTTGCCGCAGCGCCATGACGATACCGCCGAAGCACATGATCGGCGCTGTCACGAGCAATGTCAGCGCCATGAAAACGATGAGCTGGACTTGCTGGACGTCATTGGTCGAACGAGTGATCAGCGTAGGAGCACCCAGTTCGGCCATCTCGCGTGCCGCGAACGTCTCGACCTTGCCGAAGACTCCTGCGCGTAGGTCGCGGCCCAATGCCATCGCGGTGCGGGCACCGTAGTAGACCGCGACGATCGTGCAGACAACCTGCAGCACCGTGATGGCCAGCATGATGAGACCCGTGCGCACGATGAAGCCCGTGTCGCCGACGACGACGCCCTTGTCGATGATGTCGGCATTGAGCCCCGGCAGATAGAGATTGGCCAGAGTCTGCACGAGCTGGAAGAACAGAACGATGCCGATTGGCCGCTTGTAGGGCGCGAGGTAAGTCCTCAGCAGCGGAAGCAGCATTGGTCCAATGTAACCAGAGCATGTGACAGAACGTCAGCCCGGCGGGTCGACGTGCTCGGAAGCATCAGAACCGGATCGCGTCGATGATCCTGACCCGGACGGCGACAAGCGCCGGCAGCAGGCCCGCGAGGGCGCCGACCGCCAGCGACACCAGCAGACCGATGATCGCCGCGGAGATCGGGAACGCCGGGATGTCGGTGACATTGTCGAACAGCTCTTTGCGAATCAGTGAACTGTTCACGATGCCCACGGCCGCCCCGATCCCGACCAGGCCGGCGACCAAGGTTGCCACAATGCTCTCCATCATGACCGAGAAGAAGATCCGGCCCGAGGTGGCGCCGAAACTGCGTCGGATGCCGATCTCGCGAACCCGTTGCTTGATCGTGACGAGGGCGATGTTGAGCAGGCTCAGCGCGCCGAGGCCGAGGATCAATAGGCCTATTCCACCGACGACGTATTTGAACTCACGGAACTGGTCGCCACCGTACGTCGCGTAGTCCTGGCGACTGAATTCGATCTGTGCACCGCTGAATCGTGAGCTGAGTTGTTGCTCGACAGCCGCGCCCAGCGCCTTGGACCCCTTAGGCGGAACCCACATCTGGAAGCTCGCATCGCCGAGTGGCTGGCCGGCACCGAACCATCTGTTGTAGGTCTCCGGAAGCATGTAGACCGTCGGCATGTCCGAATTGGTGTCCTTGGGCAGTTGGCCGATGATCGTCGCGGTGACCGATCGATCGGCCTGCAGCTTGACCGTCGCCGGCAAAGAGTTCGGGCCGAGGCCGCGTGCCTTGAGGAACCGGGCATCCACCACGATCGCGGGACTGTAGTTGTCGGCGTCCTGACGGCTCAGCCACCGGCCCTGCACGGGCACCTTGCGGAACATGTCGGCGTATGGCGGATCGACGATCCGGACGCTGATATCTCGCCGTTTGCCCCCCAGTTTGCTCGTCAACATCGAGTCGCCGACCATCGAGAAGTAGTCGATGCCGAACTTGTCCATCGTCTCGGCGAAGACGGCGCGAGTGTTCGCGATCGGCAGCGACTCACCCGATTCGCTGTACAGATACATCGAGAATGTCGCCGGACGGCCGCTCTCCTTCTCGTACTGCTCGACCAGCCCCTGCTGCGCGATCGTGCCGACCGCCACCGCGGCGGTGAGCGAGCACACGGCGACGCCGACCCCGATCAGCGACAACAGGACTCGCAGCTTGTGGATGCGAAGTTCCTGCCAGGCCTCGACGATCGCCGCGGCGAAGCCTGTCATGCAGGCACCTCGGTGAGGTTGAGCAGCTTGCCGCCCTCGAGTCTGAATCGTTGACGGGCCATCTGCGCGATTGCCACATCGTGGGTGATCGTGATCAGCGCCGACCCCGTCTCGAGTGTGACAGCGTCGAGCATCGCCATAACTTCTTCACCGGTCTCCACATCCAGCGCACCGGTCGGTTCATCCGCGAGGACGATCTTCGGACCGCGTACGAGCGCACGCGCTATCGCGACACGTTGCTGCTCGCCTCCGGACAGACTCTCGGGCATCGAGTCGATCCGGGCACCCAGCCCGACCCGTTCGAGCATCGTGGCCGCGATCTCCCGGCGATTCCAGAACCAGCGTCCCGGCGCGTACATCAAGGGCGCCGCGACGTTCTCGAGCGCAGTGCGGCCGGGCAGCAGATTGAACTGTTGGAACACGAATCCGACGTCGCGCCCCCTGATCCGGGCGGCCTTGCGCGCCGAGAGGTGTCTCGTGTCATTGCCGGCCCATTCGATCGTCCCGGTCGTCGGACGGTCCAGAAGGCCGAGAAGGTTGAGCAGCGTCGACTTCCCGCTACCTGATCGACCGATGATCCCCACGTGATCGCCTGCCGTGATCGTCAGATCGACTCCGGTCAGGATGTGAAGATCGCTCTCGTCGCTCAACTGCACCGTCCGGGTCACATCATCGAGTTGCAACAGCACAGTCACTCGACGTACGCCTCGCTCATGGAGCCGCCTCCGCCGAACTCGGACTCTCCCTCGCCACCGGGGACGAACTCGAGGATGCTCTCGCCCTCTTTGAGGCCCTTCTTGACCTCGACGACGTCGCCGTCGCTCAGACCCAGTTCGACCTCGCGTTCGGCAGGCTCGCCGTCGTCGGTGACCCACACCGTCCCCGAGTCGACCAGACCGCGTACCGCGGACACGGGCACGACGAGAACGTCCTCCGCGGAGCCGGCATCGATCATCATGGTCATCGACAAGCCGTTGAAGACGCGGACGTCCTCGGGTACCCGGCAGCTGATGGCTTCGCCGCCTTCACCGGTGGGCCCCTCCTGGAACTCGGGCTCTTCCGCCGGATCCGCCTCACCACCTCCCGAGGTGTCAGGTGTCGATCCGTCGAGCGACAGATCGCCGCACTTGAACGGTTCTGGCCCACCCTCGATCGTGACAGTCGCGGACCGTGGCATGTCGAGCAGCCGGTACTGATCGATAGGAGAGATCGAACCTGTCGCCCGGAACGACGACCGTCTGATCGAGGCGACGGCATCGCCCTTGGTCACCTGGTCGTCGAGTTCTTTGGCGAAGCTGGCGATCTTGCCGTCCTTCGGCGCGAGGACGTTGACGTACCGCGTCCTGGGTTTGGGCGCATCCTCTTCCTCCTCGCCGTCGCCGCTTTCGGTCTGAGACTCCTCGTACTTCAGCTGGAATAGGTTGTCGCCCTTTTTGACCTTGGCGCCGACCGGGAGGAAGAAGTGGTTGACGACGCCGTCATGTGACGCCTTGGCGGACACGTCAGGATCGATCACGATCGTGCCTGGCAGCTCCAGGACGTTCTCGACCGTGCCCCGGCCGACGCTCGCGTTACTGACAGGAATCTCACCGGTCGGTTTGATTCCACTGCCTTCTGCCTTGGGCGGGCTGTCGAAAGCCATCGCGGCAAGGCTCGCGGCGATGACCGAGAAGATCGTCACCCACACAAGAGGCAGCACGACCTTGCGGAAAACTCTCACGGATGACGTTCCTTGCCTGTTGGGAGCTGACTTCGAAGACCTTACGGGGTGACAGCCTCTCACACGGGCAGGTTCATCGTCAGACCACCAGGTTCAACCCCAGCACAACGATCAATCCGCTGACCGACAAGAGCGTCTCCATGATCGACCAGCTCTTGATGGTCTGCCCTACCGAGAGCCCGAAGTACTCCTTGACGAGCCAGAAGCCGGCGTCGTTGACATGGGAGAAGAACACCGAACCGGCACCGATGGCCAACACCAGCAGAGATACTTCGGCGCTCGCAAGGTCGCCGGCGATCGGGGCCATGATGCCTGCTGCCGTGATGGTCGCCACCGTCGCCGATCCCGTCGCGAGCCGGATGACCACCGCGACGAGCCAGGCGAGCAGCAGCACCGAGACGCCGCTGTCGCGCACGAAGTCGGCGACGACCTCTGCGATGCCGGTGTCGATGAGCGTCTGCTTGAAGCCTCCGCCGGCGCCGACGATCAAGATGATGCCGGCGATGGGTGGCAGTGAGCTGCTCAGCACATCGGACACGTCGTCCTTGGTCATGCCGGTGGCGATGCCGAACGTGAAGATCGCGACGATGACCGCGATCAGCAATGCCACGAACGGCTCACCGATGAAGTCGAGGACCTTGCGGGGCAACGTGTCGTCATCAAGGGCGATATCGCCGAAGGCCTTGCCCATCATCAGCACGACCGGGAGCAGGACCGTGGCAAGAGTCGCGCCGAAGCTGGGCCGGCGCTCGCGCTTCTCGGTCGACGCGTCGAACAGATCGCCGGCCGGCACCGGCACCCACTTGTCGGCGAACCGGGCGAAGAGCGGACCCGCGACGACAATCGTGGGAATCGCGACGAGGATGCCAAGGCCCAGCGTCAGACCGAGGTTCGCGTCAACGGCGTCGATCGCGGCGAGCGGCCCGGGATGCGGCGGCACGAAGCCGTGCATCGCCGACAGACCTGCCAACGCCGGGATGCCGAGCGAGATGATCGACCGTTCGGCCCGCTTGGCAACCAAGAAGATCACCGGCATCAGCAGTACTAGGCCGATCTCGAAGAACATCGGCAGGCCGATGATCGCGCCGATCGCCGCCATCGACCACGGCAGCATACGGGGGCTCGACCGGCCGACGATCGTGTCGACGATCTGGTCGGCCCCGCCGGAGTCGGCCAGCAGCTTGCCGAACATCGCACCGAGCGCGATCAGCACGCCAACCCCGGAGACGGTGTCACCCACGCCCGTGCTGAAGCTGTCGACGACGTCGAGCATCTCGCGGCCGGCGATCGCGCCGACCGTCAGCGATCCGAGGATCAGCGCCAAGAAGGGGTGCAATTTGAAGAAGGTGATCGCCACGACGAGCACCGCGATGCCGATGAGCGCCGCCGTGATGAGCTGCCCCGTCCCTGCGACGGCCTTGACCGGATCGGGGGTGGCGTTGACCAGGTGCGCGATCATGCGTGTCCTCCAAGGGAAAGCTCGTACTGTCCGAGAAATTCGTCGACGATCTCGGCGGGGCTCGGGGTGATGTCGAATGCCCAGCCCTGCTCGTCGTCCTGCAACGGCTCGAGTGTCTCCTCCTGCGATGTCAGGAGCGAGGACGGCATGAAGTGCTCGCGGTGGTCCATGCGCGACTTGATCAGCTCGTGGTCGCCCGTCAGGTGAAGGAACACCGTGCGGGGGGCTGCTGCAGTGAGCACGTCACGATAGGCACGCTTGAGCGCGGAGCAGCTGATGACTCCGCCGGCCGCGTCGTGGGCGGCGAGCCAGGTGCCGATATCGGCGAGCCACGGCCAGCGATCGTCGTCGGTCAGCGGCGTTCCGGCCGACATCTTGGCGATATTGGCTTCGGAATGGAAGTCATCACCGTCGGCGTAGTCGAGCCCGAACCGATCGGCCAGTTCGTGGCCCACCACCGATTTGCCGACTCCCGAGATGCCCATGACAACGACCAGCGGCGATGCACTCATGGCAAGACTGTATGCCCGAGCGGCGCCCGATGCTCGTCAAGCCGAAGTTCCGCGTGGACTACATCAGATCCTTGAGCTCTTTGGGAAGCTCGAAATCTGCGGCGCCACCCTGACCAGGGAAACCGAAGGCATTGGCTCCGTCGGACGCCGGCGGAGCGGCTGAGGCCTCCGCGGCACGCTTGGCCGGATTGCCCGAGACCCGCTTGCCCTTCTTCTTCTGCTGCGGCTTCTGCTTGGCCCCGGCGCGCTTGCTGATGCCCGGCATTCCAGGCATTCCCGGCATACCTGGCACACCGCCGCCCTTGGCCATCTGCTGCATCATCTTGCGGGCCTCGAAGAACCGCTCGACGAGCTGATTGACGTCCTTGACCTGGGTGCCCGAGCCCTTGGAGATGCGCAGGCGACGCGAGCCATCGATCATCTTGGGGTTGTCACGCTCGGCCGGCGTCATCGACAAGATGATCGCCTTGATGCGGTCGACCTCGCGCTCGTCGAAGTTGGCGAGCTGCTCCTTCATGGCGCCCATGCCGGGCATCATGCCGATGAGCTTGCTCATCGAGCCCATCTTGGACAGGGCTTCCATCTGCTTGAGGAAGTCTTGCAGGGTGAACGAGCCACCCATGATCTTTTCGGCGTCCTGCGCAGCCTGATCGGCATCGAAGGCCTTTTCGGCCTGCTCGATCAGGGTCAGCATGTCGCCCATGTCGAGGATGCGGCCAGCCATGCGGTCGGGGTGGAACGCATCGAAGTCGGTGAGCTTCTCACCTGTCGACGCGAACATGATCGGTCGGCCCGTGATGGAGCGGACCGACAGCGCCGCACCGCCGCGGGCATCGCCGTCGAGCTTGGTCAGTACGACACCGGTGAAGTCGACACCTTCGAGGAACGCCTCGGCCGTGACGACGGCATCTTGGCCGATCATCGCGTCGATGACGAACAGCACTTCGTCGGGATCGACCGCAGCGCGCACGTCGGCGGCCTGCTGCATCAGCTCGGCGTCGATGCCCAGGCGTCCGGCAGTGTCGACAATCACGACGTCGTGGAGTGTGCGGCGGGCCTCGGCAACACCTGCGCGGGCGACTTCGACGGGATCGCCGACGCCGTTTCCGGGCTCGGGGGCGAAGACCGTGACACCTGCCTGCTCGCCGACAACCTGGAGCTGCGTGACGGCATTGGGCCGCTGCAGATCGCACGCCACCAGCATCGGCGACTTGCCCTGCTCCTTGAGCCACAAGCCCAGCTTTCCGGCCAGAGTCGTCTTACCCGCGCCCTGGAGGCCGGCCAGCATGATGACAGTCGGCGGGTTCTTGGCGTACTGGATGCGCCGGGTCTCGCCGCCGAGGATGCGGATCAGCTCGTCGTTGACGATCTTGATGACCTGCTGGGCGGGGTTGAGCGCTTGGCTCACCTCGGCGCCGGCGGCGCGTTCCTTGACGTTGGCGATGAACTCCCGCACGACGGGTACGGCCACATCGGCATCGAGTAGCGCGACCCGGATCTCACGGGCCACCGAGTCGATATCAGCTTCGGAGAGTCGCCCCTTGCCGCGCAGGTTCTTGAACGCTGACTGCAGGCGATCTTGCAGGGTGTCGAACATACGGCTGTCGTCATCCTCAGGCAGAAGGTTGGGGTCTGATCAACTCTATCCGAGGGGGAGAACGGCCTGACCCGCGTGGGGCTATCTCAGCCCAGTACGGCCACGAGAGACGCTCGGAGTCCTGCCGCCGCGGCGTCGTCGAGCGGCCCCCCGGCGGAGTCGACGACGTAGAACACATCGCGTGCTTCGCCGCCGTACGTCGACATATGGGCCGAACGGATGGAATGCCCCTGTGTCGCGATCTCGTGGCACACGGTCCAGACGAGTCCCCGCCGGTCATGTGCTCTGACCTCGACGACCGTCGCGGTCTCGGAGACGTGCCCCAACAGCCGAACCCGCGCATCCGGTTCGTCGGGGATCGAGGACAGCTCGAAGCGTCCGGCCAGGTCGATCTCGCCGGCCATCGCGGGGCGGAGACGGTCACGGATGCGGGCCGCATCGACGTCGGACCGGGTCACTTCCCACAAAGAGGCGGCCACATCGCCCAGCGTCACGGTGCGGGCCGAGCGGATCCCCAGTCCCGCAAGAGCGAGACCGCCGGCCAGGTCGGCCATGACGCCGGGACGGTCCGCTGTGACGATGGTCAACAACGAACCGCCGCGGTGCGACTCGACCGTCAGATCGAAATCGGCCGGGCCGGTCTTGCCTCGTTCGGGGATCTTGACGTGGCTGGGCCACCCCTCGTAGCTGTCGGCGTCAGGCGTCTTGATCGAGACGTCCAGCACCTGACGGACTTTGGCGACCAGTCCCTCGGTCAGGCCCCGACGCCATGACGTCCATGCTGTCGGGCCGGTCGACTGCGCATCCGATGCCGTCAATGCCGCGAGCAGATCGAGGAAATCCTCTGTTTCGACGATCTCGGCCACATTGGCCGCTGTCGACGGGTCCTCGATATCGCGGCGGGTCGCGATGGTCGGCAACAGCAGGTGCCAGCGAACCAACTTGCCGACCACGGCTGAGTCAGTGTCGTTGAATCCCCAGCGTCGCGCGATCCGCACGGCGATGGGTTCGCCTTCTGTCGAATGATCTCCGGCGACACCTTTGCCGATGTCGTGCAACAGGGCCGCCACAGCCAGCAGATCAGGCCTGGCGACATCACGCCTGACCCCCGCGGCACGTACGCAGGTCTCCACACTGTGCCGATCGACCGTGAAGCGGTGCACGGGTGACGATGAGCCCCGCAGCCGGATCGCCGCCCACTCGGGTACCAGCCGATCCACGACGCCGGCGAAGTCGAGTTCTTCCCACACGGGGATGAGGCCCTCACCAGCGGTCAACAAGTCGACGAGATGACGTCTCGCCGTTGCCGGCCAGGGATCGGGCAGCTCGCCCATCGTCCGGGCCAGGCGGGCCGCCGATCCGGGGCTGAGCGGCAGGCCTTTACGCGCGGCGGCAGCGGCGGCACGCAATGCCAGTTCCGGGTCGGTGGCCGGATCGGCGTCACGGGTCACGATGACTTCACGATCCAGCAAGCCGACGCCGTCGTCCAAGCTCTGCACGACGGGGCCGGTCGCGGTGATCGTGTTCTTGCGCTGAGGTGCCACGGCATCATCGATCTTGTGCCACGCCAGCGCCGCCAGGTGGGCGATCCGGCGGCCGATCTGGCGGGTGTGCAGATCGAGTTGATCCGGTTCCATGCCCAGAAACCGTGCGATATCAGGGATGACGTCATTGTCGAGACGCTCGATCCGGCGTCCGACCACTTCATGCAGCGCATCGCGCACATCGAGCAGTTCGGCTCGCAACAGCTCTGACTCGCGATGCGGGATATCGATCAGCCAGGTCGCCACGAGGGCCCGCAGCGTGACGCTGTCACGGAGTCCTCCCCCGGACTCCTTGAGGTCGGGGACCGCCGCATGCGCGATCCAGCCGGAACGCTCGATGCGGGTGAGGCGGGCCTCCCGCACCTCGGCGACCCTCGTTCTGGCATCGCGCCGCCAGTCGGCCAGAACCTGAGAGCGCAGTGCCATGACGAGCCCGGAGTCACCGGCCACCGCGCGAGCGTCCAGCATCCCCATCGCCGTGCGGTGATCGGACCGAGCTGCCGCTCGCATCTCGTTGGCGTCGCGGACCGAATGGTCGAGGGCCACCCCCTCGTTCCAGAGCGGATACCAGATCGCCTCGGCCACTTGGTGGACGACCGATTCCTCGACCGACGGATCGTGGAGCAGCACGACGTCGAGGTCGCTGAACGGCGACAGCTCGGAACGCCCATATCCGCCGACCGCCACGAGTGCGAGCCCCGATCCTTCACGGGGATCGTTGCCGTTCGGGGGAACTGCCTTGGCATAGAGCTGGCGCAGCAGCCGGTCGGCCTCGAGGGCTCGATCCTTACGCTGCTGCGCCAGTTCTTGTCTCATCACAGGCTCAGATCAGAGCGCTGCTTCGTCAGTTTCGCCCGTACGGACCCGGACGACCGAGTCGACCGGCACGACCCACACCTTGCCGTCACCGATCTTGCCGGTCTGTGCCGCAGTCGTGATCGTGGCGACCACGGTGTCGACCTCGGCGTCGTCGACCACGACTTCGAGGCGGATCTTCGGGACCAGCGACACGTCGTACTCCGCGCCGCGGTAGACCTCGGTATGACCCTTCTGCTGGCCGTATCCGCTGGCCTCGGTCACCGTCATGCCGGCCACACCTGCGGCAGCGAGCGCTTCACGGACTTCTTCCCACTTGTGCGGCTTGATGACCGCTGTCACGAGTTTCATGCTCAGAGCTCCTTCGAGAAGTGTGAACCGCCGGCGCTGCTGCCGACGTAGTCGTACGCGGTTTCCAGATGTTCGACCTGGTCGATACCGGTCACCTCGTCCTCTTCGCTGATTCGGAAGCCGATCGTCACATCGATCAACTTACCGATGATGTACGTGAGGACGAACGAGTAGGCCAGCACGACGAAGGCTGCCACAAACTGCTTCCACAGCTGGGACAGGTCGCCCCCGTAGAACAGTCCGACGTCGCCGACGGCCAGGAAGCCGATCATGATCGTGCCGACAAGACCACCGACGAGGTGGACGCCCACGACGTCCAGCGAATCGTCGTAGCCGAACTTGTACTTGAGGCTGACCGCGAGCGCACAGAGCGCACCGGCGATGAGACCGAGGATGATCGAGCCGACCGGCGAGAGCGCACCCGCAGCCGGGGTGATGGCGACCAGGCCCGCGATCGCACCCGATGCGGCGCCGAGGCTCGTGCCCTTCTTGTCGCGGAGCATCTCGATCGCGATCCAGCCGATGATGGCTGCACCGGTGGCCACGGCGGTGTTGACGAAGGCCAGCCCGGCCAGTCCGTTCGCCCCGACAGCCGATCCGGCGTTGAAACCGAACCAGCCGAACCACAGCAGTCCAGCGCCGAGCAGCACGAACGGCAGGTTGTGCGGACGCATCGGATCACGCTTCCAGCCGACCCGCTTGCCGAGCACCAGCGCGAGCGCCAGGCCCGCCGCACCGGCGTTGATGTGTACCGCGGTACCTCCGGCGAAGTCGATCGCTTCAAGCTTGGTCGCGATCCAGCCGCCGTTGTCGCCGAAGTCGAAAACCCAGTGAGCGACCGGGAAGTACACGATCGTGATCCACACGACGACGAATACGAGCCACGCCGAGAACTTGGCCCGGTCGGCGATCGCACCGCTGATGAGTGCCAAGGTGATGATCGCGAACATCAGCTGGAAGCCGACGAAGACGTACTCGGGAATCGTCCCGTACACCGTGTCGACCGAGATGTTGTCGAGTCCCAGACGCTTGAGTCCGCCGAAGAACTGATTGCCGTCCGGGCTGAACGCGATCGAGTACCCGTACAAGACCCAGAGCACCGGCACGATGGCAAGAGCCGAGAAGCTCATCATCATCATGTTGAGCACCGTCTTGGAGCGGACCATCCCGCCGTAGAAGAACGCCAGTCCTGGCGTCATGAGCAGGACAAGGGCCGAGCTGGCCAAGATCCATGCGGTATCGCCGGTATCCATGAGACCTCCGAGGTTGATTCGTGCGGGCTGGTGTCTCCCACTGCGTCTCAGCCTGGTTGCGGAGGATTTCGGTAGGCGGCCTCGGATGTTTCACGAGCGTGACGAAATCGACGACCGCGTAAACACCGTGTTACGAGCCCGCCTCCGAGTGGTGCGAAAGGCGCTCCGAGCGGTGCGTCCTGGACAGACTCGCCGTCTCAAAACGTCCAACCCGCACCACTCGCGGGTAACTCGCGTCGACTAGGACAGGAGGGCGTCGACGAACTCTTCGGCGTCGAAGGGGGCCAGATCGTCGGCGCCCTCGCCGAGACCCACGAACTTGACCGGTACGCCGAGCTCGCGCTGGACCGCGATCACGATCCCGCCCTTCGCGGTTCCGTCGAGCTTGGTCAAGACGATGCCCGTGACGTCGACGACCTCACCGAACACCCGAGCCTGGGTCAGACCGTTCTGCCCCGTCGTGGCGTCGATCACGAGGAGCACCTCGGTGACAGGCGCCTGCTTCTCGATGACGCGCTTGACCTTGCCCAGCTCGTCCATCAAGCCCGACTTGGTGTGCAGACGCCCGGCGGTGTCGACCAACACGACGTCGACGCCCTCGGCGATGCCCTTCTGAACGGCTTCGAAGCCGACGCTGGCCGGATCTCCGGCCTCGGGGCCGCGGACTGTCGGGACACCGACCCGCTCGCCCCACGTCTGCAACTGATCGGCGGCGGCGGCACGGAACGTGTCCGCGGCTCCCAGCAGCACGCTCTGCTCCCCCGCGACCAGAACGCGAGCCAGACGGCCCACGGTCGTGGTCTTGCCAGTTCCGTTGACGCCGACAACGAGGACCACACCGGGCTTGCCGTCGGAGCCGGTCGACTTGAGAGAACGATCGGCCGTGGGGTCGATCAGGCGCACGAGTTCATCTCGCAATGCCGTCTTGGCGACTTCGGGGTCCTTGATGCCTTCGACTTTGAGCTTGGTACGCAGGTTCTCGACCAATTCGTCAGTGGCCGTGACTCCGACATCGGCAGCCAGCAGGGTGTCTTCGATCTCTTCCCACGCGGCATCGTCGAGCGTCGCACGACCGAGAACTGCGAGCAGTCCCTTGCCGAGCGAACCTTGTGACTTGGCCAGACGGGCGCGCAGACGCACCAGGCGTCCCTGGGGAGCCTCTGGTCGATCGAGGGTCGAAACCGGCGCGATCGGCTCGTCAGCCTCCGGCTCGAGCACGATCTCGGGCTGTAGCTCAGGAGCCGTTTCGGTCTCGGGTTGCGAGGGCGCCTCGATCGTCGGCTTCGGACCGGCCGGTGGCAGCTGCTTGCGGTTGCGGGTCGTGACGAGCGCAGCGCCTCCTCCCAGCAGGACGAGGACAGCGACGACAATGCCGATAATCAGTTCAGGGCTCACACCGCGATCCTATGGGTGGCGGCACGCGAACCGCCAAGCGACGTGACCTGGGCGATCCGATCCAACACCGTCGCCGAATGGCTGATGACGACCAGACTGCGCTGTGGCGCCATGGCCAGCAGATCGTCCATCAGTGCCTCGGCCGCCGCGGCGTCGAGGTGCTCGGTCGGTTCGTCCACGATCAGGATCCGGTGCCCACCCAGCACGAGCCGTGCCAGACACAGCCGTTGACGTTCACCGCCGGAGAGTTTGTTGCCCCGCTCCCCCAGCACGGTGTCGAGTCCATCGGGCAGGGACGTCACGAAATCGCCGAGTCCCGCGGTGCGCAGAGCGTCGTACAACTGACCGTCCGTGGCCGCCGGATCTGCGATACGCAGATTCTCCCTGATACTCGTGTCGAACACGATCTCGTCCTGGCCGAGGTAGCCGATCGTGGCCCGCACATCGGCGGCGGCCAACGTCCGCACATTCGACCCGCCCAGCAGAATGTGGCCTGCGCGGGGTTCGATGAGCCGGGCCAAGGTCTGCGCGACGGTGCTCTTGCCCGATCCACTTGGCCCCTCGAGACCGACGACGGCTCCTTCAGGCACCTCGAAGGACACGCCCGAAACGACCGTCGACGTCCAACCAGCCGCAAGATCGCGCACGACGAGATCTACGGCGACCGGCATAGGTGCGGGTGCGGCCGGATCGTCGATCGCGGCGGCTGCGTCCTTGAGTTCGGCGAGACGGTCCTCGGCGCCCTCGATCTCCGGCCGCAGCCGTTCTGCTTCGACCAAGGCCGACAGCGGCTCGATCAATGCGAGCGGCGCAAGCACCACCACGCCGATCACCACGGGCGCCAGCCCAGCCGACAGCGCTGCGATCGATGCGACCGCGATCCCGGTCGCCACGAGCACGAATGCTTCGCCCGAACCGCTCAGCCAGGCCCCTCGACGCTGGGCCCGCGCCAACCGGCCGATACTGCGATGGGTCTTGTCCCGCAGGACGTCGGTCGCCTCATAGGCCACGAGATCAGGCGCGGCCAAGACCGCTTGCGAGACGTCTGCCGCGAGGTCACCGCGCCAGCCAGCTGTCCGGACACCGGTCGCGCGCACCGACCACGGGACCAGCACTCGGATCACGATCATCGAAATGATCGCGATATCGGCCAGGATCAGGCCTGACGTCAGATCGAGCAGCGAGATCACGACGACCGTGACCGTCGTCGAAGCCAACGCGACGATCCACGGACCGCGCAGCCGAAGCACCCGATCCTGTACCGCGTCGACATCGGACACGACCCGACTGACCAGATCACCCCGCCGATGCGCGGGCATCCCGCTCGGCGCGATCCGGTCGAGGTCCTGATAGACCGCGATCCGCGCCTCGGTCACGCGAGCGAATGCGGCGTCGTGGGTCAGCAGCCGTTCGACGTACTGCAGGGCCGCTCGTGAGAGCCCCAAGAATCTGACCGACACGATCGCGACCATGAGGTACAGCACCGGCGGCTGCTCGGCGGCTCTCACAATGAGCCACGCCGATGTCAACAGCAGACCGATGCCGGCAAGCTGCGACAGAATTCCGAAGACGCGTCCCCAGAAGAGTTTGCCCGAAGAATGTTTGCTCACGCCAGAACCAGCCTTCGGTTGAGTCGCAGTTCGCGATCGGCTACCGCGATCGTCTCCGGACGGTGCGCGACGACGATGACGGTGACCCGCAGGTCACGCAGTGTTCTCAGCACGACGGTCTCGCGCGCCGTATCGAGCCCCGCGGTCGGTTCGTCGAGCAGCACAAGGCGCGCATCGCCTCGACGCACCCGCAGCACGGCTCGAGCCACCGCGAGGCGCCGGAGCTCACCGGCCGAGATGTCGTCTCCTGTCTCGCCGACGACTCGATCCAACGCAAGATCGGCGGCACCCGCATCACGCAGCGCGTCGACGACCTCGGCACGGCTCGACCCGGCATCACCCAGGCGCACGTTGTCCTCGACCGTGCCCGCGACCAAACCCGGCACCTGTGGCACCCAGGCGATCTGTTGCCGCCAACTGGCTGGATCGACCGAAGCCAGATCGACGTCGTCGACGAGTACATAGCCTGTCGTGGGACGTTCGAAGCCCATCAGCACCGACAGCAAAGTCGACTTGCCGCAACCTGACGGCCCCGTCACCGCCACGAACTCGCCGGCCTGAACGCGGATGTGACCGATGTCGAGGCTCGGCTCGGTCCGGCCCTCATGGCGCACGACGACGCCATCGAGCACGATCTGGGCGCCGCGCAGGTCCGGCGCAGGCTCTACGCCCGAATGTCTGTCGTGATCGAGCAACGCCAGCAACTCGACCGTCGCCTCGGCGCCGGCGGTGCTGTCGTGGAAGTTCGCGCCGAGCCGCTTGATGGGAGCGAACGCTTCGGGTGCCAGCAGCAGAACGAACAACGCCGGGCCCAATGCCAGATGCCCTTCGACCACCCGGAGTCCGACGCTGACAGCCACCAATGCGACCGACAGGGTCGAGAACAGCTCCAAGACGAACGAGGAGAGAAAGGCGAGCCGCAGCGCACGGACGGTCTCGCGACGGTGGCGATCACCGACCTCGCGCAAGCCGGCCTCCTGGCGGCGTCCGAACACTTTGAGCACCGTCAGACCGTCGAGCACGTCGGCGAAGTGACGGCCCAGGCGTTGCAATGCCTGCCAGCGCCGGTCGATTCGATCCTTCGTCACGAGGCCGACGAGTACCAGGAACACGATCGACATCGGCAAGGTCACCGCGATGATGACCGCCGACATGACGTCGGCGCTGACGATCGCGACCAGCACCAGCGGTGGCACCAGCGCCGAGAGCACGACCTGGGGCAGGAATCTACCGATATAGCCGTCGAAAGCATCCAGTCCTGGGCCGAGCAGCGCCACGACGCTGGAGCTGCTCGGCCTCGGCCCCAGCCGGCGTGGGTCGAGCAGGTCATCGACGACCTCGTGCCGGAGTTCGGCCTTGACCGTTGCGGCGGCACGAGCCGACACCGCGGTGTGGAGCCAGGCGATCAGGGCCCGGACGCTCAACCCGACGATGATCGCCACCCCGAGTCCGGCGAGAGGCTGGTCGACGAACCGGCGTGCCACGACCTCGGCAACGCAATAGGCCACTGCGATGACCGTCGCAGCCGTTGCCAACCCGAGAGCGATGCTCATGACGAGGAGCCGTCGCACTCCCCGGGAACGTCGGACGAGTCGTGGATCCAGAGGCGCCATGACTGTCAGTGCCCCGCTTCAGTCGGACTCGCGTCCACAGGACTCGTATCTTCAGGAATGTGATGTACGCCGATGCGCTGGCGGAACACCCAGTACGACCAACTCTGGTAGATCACCACGATCGGGGTGAACACCACCGCGACCCACGACATGATCTTCAATGTGTAAGGCGTCGAGGCAGCGTTCGTCGTCGTCAGATCCCACGCCGGGTCCAGCGAGGACGGCATGACCGCTGGGAACAGCGATGCGAACAGCATCACGACGAGCAGGCCGATGGCCAAGGCCGTCCCGGCGAAGGCCCAGCCGTCCCGGCGGCCGACGGCAGCGGTCATGGCGAACACGAAGGACACCAGCACCGCGATACCGAGGAGCCACACCACCAGATCTCCGTCCGATGCCGCGGTCCAGACCACGAAGGCCGACGTCAGCAGCGCCGCGACGACACCGATGCGTAGACCCAGCTCGATGGCCCGTTCGCGGATCGGGCCGACGGTCTTGAGCCCGATGAAGAAGGCGCCGTGCACCAAGAACACGGACACCGTGACCGCGCCGCCCAGCAGCGCGTACGGATTGAGCAAGTCGAACAGATTGCCGACGAACTCCTTGTCGGCATCGATCGGGACACCGTGCACGATATTGGCCAAGGCGACTCCCCACAGCAGCGCCGGCACGACCGAACCGAAGATGATCGCGGCGTCGCAGCGGCCACGCCACCACGTTTCGGGGCGCTTGGAGCGGAACTCCAGACCGATGATGCGCACGATGAGCGCGATCAGGATCAGGAACAGCGGCAGGTAGAAACCGCTGAACAACGTCGCGTACCACTCGGGGAAGGCAGCGAACGTCGCACCGCCGGCCACGATGAGCCACACCTCGTTGCCGTCCCACACCGGGCCGATCGTGTTGATCAGGACTCGTCGTTCCTTGTCGCCCTTGGCCAGCAGACCTACCAGCATGCCGACGCCGAAGTCGAAGCCCTCGAGCACGAGATAGCCGACCCACAGCACCGCGATGATGATGAACCAGAACGTTGTCAGTTCCATGTCACTCTTCCTTTTCTCGGGCCGGGTCAGTACGCGTACGCGAGGGGTGCGTCGACGTCATCGGGGTCGGCGGGTGGTTCGAGCTCGGGCAGCCCCTTCTTGACGTACCCGAGCAGGAGCCTGACCTCGATGACGGCGAGGACGCCGTACAACAGCGTGAAGCCGATCAGCGAGGTCGCGACCTCGGCCACCGACGTGCTGGGCGAGACACCTGCCGAGGTCTTCATGAGGCCGAACACGACCCATGGCTGACGACCCATCTCGGTGAAGATCCAGCCGAAGGAGTTCGCTACCAAGGGCAGCAGTGGCAAGGCGATCGCACCCCGCAGGAACCACTTCGACGTCGGGATGCGGCCGCGTCTCGTCGCCCACAACATCAGTGCGCCCATCGCCATCGCGATGCCGCCGGCGGTGATCATGAGGCGGAAGGTCCAGTAGGTCACCGGGATATTGGGCGTGTAGTCGCCGGGACCGAAGCGTTCCTGGTACTCGGCCTGCAGCGAATTGATGCCGCGCACCTTGCCGTCGAACGTCCCAGTGGCCAGATACGACAGGACCTTGGGGATCTCGAGCTGGAGCAACGGTTCGGAGCCGTCGAGGGTGCCGATCGTCAGGGGCGAGAACGGTGCGGGCTGGGCGTCTTCGTACAGCGCCTCGGCGGCAGCCATCTTCATGGGCTGAACCTCGGTCATGACCTTGCCTTGGAAGTCGCCGGTGATGATCGTGCCCACTCCAGAGATCAACAGGACCACCGCCCCCATACGGAAGGCTGAGCGAAACGCACCATCTCCATCTGAATTGCGCATCATGTGCCAGAGGGCGATGCCCGCGACGAAGGCACCAGCGACCATGAAGCAGCCGAAGATCTGGTGCGGGAAGGTCACGGTGAGGACCTTGTTGGTCAAGACCGCGCCGAAGTCGGTGAGCTCAGCACGGCCCTTCTCGCCGTTGAGCGTGTAACCGACGGGATTTTGCATGAATGAGTTGGCGGCAAGGATGAAGTACGCCGAGAAGACCGTGCCGAGGGCGGCAATCCAGATGCAGGCCAGGTGCAGACCCGGCTTGAGTCGGCTCCAACCGAAGATCCACAGTCCGAGGAACGTCGATTCGAGGAAGAACGCCAGCAGGCCTTCGATCGCCAGTGGGGCGCCGAAGATATCGCCGACGAAACGCGAGTAATCGCTCCAGTTCATGCCGAACTGGAACTCCTGCACGATCCCGGTTGCGATACCCATCGCGAAGTTGATCAAGAACAGTTTGCCGAAGAATTTGGTGAGCCGGAGCCAGCGCTCGTTGCCCGTCCGCCACCAGATCGTCTGCATGATCGCGACCAGCACGGACAGACCGATCGTCAGTGGGACGAAGAAGAAGTGGTAGACGGTCGTGATGCCGAACTGCCACCGCGCGAGATCCAGGACTTCCATGCTCGACTCCCTTTTGTCTACTACTTCGCGTAGTAAGTACTACCGACTGTAGTAAGTCGCGGGGAGGTCCGCAACAGCAGGTACTACCTCTCGTAGTAGAATGGGTCACATGCCCCGATTGGGAGAGCTCGAACGCTCCGTCATGAACGTCCTGTGGGACGGCGATGCGCCGCTGACCGTGCGCGAAGTACTTGAACGCCTCGGCGACCGCGATCTGGCCTATACGACCGTCATGACCGTGTTGGACCGCCTCGGGACCAAGGAGATGGTCCGCCGTGAGCGTGATGGTCGGGCGTTCCGCTACGCCCCGGCGCTCAGCCGCGACGCCGCCACTTCTGAGCTGCTGCATGCGGCGCTCGACGAGGCAGGAGCAGATCGCACGGCGGCGCTGGTGCACTTCGCGCGCACCGTCGATCCGGCCGAGGCCCAGGCCTTGCGCGCCGCGCTCGATGAGATCGAGTCCCGGAACTCGCAGTGACCCCGCTGCTGCTGGGACTGATCGGACTGGCGCTCGCGCTGCCGGTTCCGGCGTTGTTGGCCACGATGACGTGGCCTCATCGGTCTCCGGCAGCCGGCGTCGTGCTGTGGCAGTCCCTCGCGCTGGCGGCCGTGCTGGCGATCTCCGGCGCTGCCTTGTCCACTGCCCTGTGGCTCGTGACCGATGACCAGCTCAGCTGGTGGCGAATAGGCCTGCACCTGGCGATCCTGGCGATCGGTGTCATGGTGTGGGCCCGCTTCTGGTGGGCCGCGTGGCAGGTCTGGCACGAGACGTCCGCCAGACGGCGTCGGCACCGCGAACTCGTCGATCTGCTCGGCGAACCTCACGGAGCGCTGCCAGCGGTGAGGATCCTGGCCGAAGAGACCCCCATCGCGTACTGCATCCCGCGGCGACGGGACCCGCGCGTCGTGATCTCGCAGGGAACCCTGGACGCCCTCGACGACGAGTCGTTGCAAGCCGTCCTGGAACACGAACGCGCCCACGTCCGCATTCGTCACGACCTCGTGCTCGAAGGATTCGGCGTACTGCACCGCGCATTCCCCCGGCCGCTTCGCACTGATGCGCCACTGCAGCAGAGCCAGGTCCTGGTCGAGCTGATGGCCGATGACGCCGCACGCAAGGTCGCCGGCGACAGTGCACTCGCGCGTGCGATCGTCGCCCTGGCCGGTGGGACCACGCCGGCAGGAGCATTGGGCGCCGGAGGTGAGGCGTCCAAGAACGTCGCACAGGTGGACGCCAGCGCACCGGCCCTGGGTCGGGGGCTGGTTCAGAGGACGGAAACGGCCTTCCTGATCGCGTCTGGGATCGGCGTCGGTTTCCTGGTCTCGGCGTCGACATAGACATGGACGAACTTGCCGATCGCGGCCGGTTCATCGCTTTCGCCCTGGAACAGGCCGATGCGGTACACGATGCTCGACGTCCCGAGCTTCGTGACAGCAAGACCGGCCTGGATATCGGCCGGAAACGTCAGTTCGCGCATGAACTGGCAGCCTGATTCGGCCACCAGGCCCACTGCCGAGAGCTTGCGTGTGTCGACGCCGGTCGCGTCCATCAAGTACCCGTTGACCGCAGTGTCGAAGTAGGAGTAGTAGACGACGTTGTTGACGTGGCCATACGCATCCTCGTCCTCCCAACGCGTCGTGATGGTGCGCAAGACGGCGAAGTCCGAACGTCCGCTCACGCAGACTCCTCCTCGCGGAGGCGCTGGCTGATCACGGCCGACACGCCATCGCCGCGCATCGAGACGCCGTACAGTGCGTCGGCGACCTCCATGGTCCGCTTCTGGTGCGTGATGACGATGAGCTGGGAATTGGCGCGCAGCTCTTCGTACAGCTCGAGCAGACGGCCGAGGTTCGCGTCGTCGAGTGCGGCCTCGACCTCGTCGAGGATGTAGAACGGGCTCGGCCGCGCCTTGAACAGAGCGACCAGGAACGCCACCGCGACCAGCGAACGCTCACCGCCGGACAGCAATGACAGCCGCTTGACCTTCTTGCCCGCCGGGCGTGCCTCCACGTCGATACCCGTCGTCAGCATGTTCTGCGGATCGGTCAGCAGGATGCGGCCCTCACCACCGGGGAACAGTCGAGTGAAGACGTGCTGGAATGCGCTCTCGACGTCGTACCAGGCCTCGGTGAAGACCTGTTCGACCTTCGCGTCGACCTCTTCGACGATGTCGAGCAGATCCTGGCGGGTCTTGCGCAGATCATCGAGCTGCTCGGACAGGAACTGGTGTCGTTCCTCCAGCGCCGTGAACTCCTCGAGCGCCAGCGGATTGACCTTGCCGAGCATCGCCATCGACCGTTCGGCATTGCGCAGACGTTTGACCTGCGCCTCACGTTCGTACGGAATGGCTTCGGTCGGCAGCGAATCGTCTTCGCCTTCGACAGTGATCGGCGGGACCAGCTGGTCAGGACCGTATTCGGCGACCAGCGTCTCGACCTCGATCCCGAGTTCTTCGAGCGCCCGGCTCTCCAGTCCCTCGAGCCGCAGTCGCAGCTCGGCCCGGGCCATCTCGTCCTTGTGCACCGTGTCAGTCAAGCTGTCGAGCTCGCTGCTGAGTTCACGCAACCGGCCCCGCACTGCTCGCAAAGCCTCTTCGCTGCCGGATCGGGAGGCCTCGATCTCGGTGCGCAACGCCGACGCCGTCGCGATGGAATGATCGAGTCTGGCCAGCACCTGGTCACTGGCCAGGATCACTGCTTTGGCGATCTCGGCCTCACGCAACTGACGGGCTCGACGCTCGGCCGCACGCAGTCTGGCCTCACGCTCGGCCGCCGCGGCCTCGAACAATGCTTTGACCTGCGCGGCCAGCGCGCGGGCACGTTCTTCGTTCGTACGCAACGCCAGACGCGCCTCGGTCTCGGCCTTGCGGGACGCCGAGGCTGTTTCGGCCAGCTCCTCGAGCAGGGCCGTGTCGGGCTCGTCCTCCGGTGCCGACTCCGCCTGGCTCAGACGTTCCTCAAGCTCTGCGAGTCCCGACTGGTCACCGGCCATCGACTCCTCGGCCTTGACGATCGCCGCAGACAGGCGGTCGGCCTCACCGCGCGCGGCCCGCGACGTCGCGCCGAGATGACCGAGGTTCTCGGCCACGGCTGCCATCGTGGCGTCGGATTCGTGCAACTGTCCCAGCGCCGCATCGACGCGCTCCTGCGCGGCCAGCTGAACCGCCGTCGCGGCTTCGCGCTCGAAACGCAGACGTTCCAATGTGTGCACCGCGTTCGCGAGATCCTCGTCCGCCTGGCTGATCGCGGCCTGGACCTCGATCAGACTCTGCTTGGACGTCGAACCGCCTGCGGCGAAATGTGCACCCAGCACATCGCCGTCTCGTGTCACCGCAGTGACGTCGGGCGCCAGCCGGACGACTTCCTGCGCCTGATCCAGCGTGTCGACCACCGCGACCTTGAACAGCAACCGCCGCAAAGCGCCCTGCAAAGCATCTGGACCGTCGACTACATCGATCGCATACGTCGCGAAGTCGGGCAGCCCGGGCCAGGTGGAATCGTCGACGTCTCCCCCGCCCAGCAGCATGCCGGCGCGGCCGAGATCCTCGGACTTGAGCTTCTCCATCGCGGAGATCGCGGTGTCGAGATGGTCGACGGCCACGGCATCGGCGGCTGAACCAAGTGCTGCAGCGATCGCGGTCTCACTGCCTGCACGGACGGTCAAGAGAGCCGCGACCGAGCCGAGCAGCCCGCTGATCTCATCGGTCGCCGCCAGCAACGCACCAGCACCGTCCTTGCGGGCCAGTCCCAGTTCGAGCGCTTCCTTGCGGGCCGTGAGAGCTGCCTGCTGACGCTCGGCGTCCTGCAGTTGCCCGGCCAACTCCGCGATGACCGTCGATGCCTTGCTGAGCGCTTCCTCGGCCTCTTCCAGTTCTTCGTCCAGTCCGGATTCACCGGCATTGAGACCTGCGATCTCGTTCTCCAGCGCCGTGAACTGCCGCTGCGCCTCGGCAGCCCGCGACTCGGCCTCGTCGCGTGCAACGGTCAGACGTCCGATTTCTTCGCCTGCCGCGGTCGCGCGACTCTTCAAGGCGTTGACCTGACCATGCAACCGGGCCAGACCTTCGCGCTGATCGGCGGCGGCCCGCAGCAGACCGGCGACCCGACGCTCCTCGGCGGTGTACGCCGTCTCAGCCTGATTGCGCTCGACGATGACCGCTTCCAACGCAGCCGTCGCCTCGGCGACTCCGGCACTGAGCTGCTCATGCTGTTCCTGTGCGCGACGCGCGTCGGCCTCGAACTCTTCGGGATCGCGGCCGCTTTGCCGGTCTTCGGCTTCCACCGCCGCCAGCCGCACCCTCTCATTGGCGAGACCGGCGGTCCCGCGGATCCGCTCGCGCAGACCCGACAGGCTGTACCACGTCTCCTGCGCGGCGGACAGCCGCGGCGAATCCTCACGGAGCTGGTCCTCCAGGACGATCTCCTGCTCGCGGGCCGTCGCGATCGCCTTCTCGACCTCTTGCCGTTTGGCCTTCAACGCCGACTCGTCGGCCAACTCCTCGGCGATGACGGTGCGGGCCGTCACGATGTCGTCGGCGAGGATCCGCGACCGGGCGTCGCGGACGTCGGCCTGGATGACAGCGGCCCGTCGCGCGACCTCGGCCTGGCGTCCCAGAGGCTTGAGCTGACGGCGCAGTTCGGTCAGTACGTCGTTGAGGCGAGTCAGATTGCCCTGCGTGGCATCCAGCTTGCGGATTGCCTTCTCTTTGCGTTTGCGGTGTTTCAGGACGCCTGCGGCCTCCTCGATGAAGCCGCGGCGTTCTTCCGGCGTCGCCCGCAGGACGCTGTCGAGCTGGCCCTGACCGACGATGACGTGCATCTCGCGGCCGATTCCCGAGTCGCTCAGCAACTCCTGCACGTCGAGCAGTCGGCAGGTATTGCCATTGATCGCGTACTCGGATCCGCCATTGCGGAACATCGTGCGCGAGATCGTGACCTCGGTGTACTCGATCGGCAAGGCACCGTCGGAGTTGTCGATCGTCAGGACGACTTCGGCGCGTCCCAACGGCGGACGACCTGACGTGCCGGCGAAGATGACGTCTTCCATCTTGCCGCCGCGCAAAGATTTGGCGCCCTGTTCGCCCATGACCCACGACAGCGCGTCGACGACATTGGACTTGCCGGATCCATTGGGCCCGACGACACACGTGATACCCGGTTCGAGTTGCAGGGTCGTCGAAGAGGCAAATGACTTGAACCCACGAAGAGTGAGGCTCTTGAGGTACAACTTCGGCTCCTACTGCGTACGGCGGATAGGAGCCACCCTAGTGCGAGGGTCGACTAGTGGGCGACAGGCTCGGCGAGGTCGCTTGCCGTGACCTGGTCCATACGCTCACGCAGCGCCGCGAGCAGGCCGTCGTTCTCGACCTTGAGACGCAGCACCTCGCGCTCCAGATCGGCGACGCGACGTCGCAGCACCGCGGTCTCGCGTGCCTGGTCGGCAGTGGGTCCACCGATAAATCCGACAAGTGCCTTGGCCATGACTGTTCTCCGCGAGCTGAGCTGACTGATGGGGACTGAAAGCAAGGGCAGAAATCACGTTCTGCGTCTATCAGTCTCCCACCGCAGACGGCGTCGGGTCAACTTCGCCGGGCGTGGCTACCCTGACGGGATGGATGAACTCTTCGCACCGGCCGAGGACCACTGGCAGCGGGTGTCTCCGCGACTCGCGACGGTCCGCCGCATCGTGGTCGTCGCATCCGCGACGATCACCGCTCTCGTCGGAGCCGGACTGCTCGTGTTGCTGCCGGAGCTGCGCTGGATCGGGGCCATCGTGCTCGTCCTGGCAGTCGCCGGCGCAGTCTTCGGATGGACCTGGGCGGCCCGCAACCAGCGCAGTTGGGGCTATGCCGAGAACGCCGACGATCTACTTGTCACGAGCGGGGTCATGTTCAAACGCCTCGTGGCGATCCCCTACGGCCGCATGCAATTCGTCGACGTGCAGGCCGGCCCCCTGCACCGGGCCTTCGGCATCGCGACAGTCACCCTGCATACCGCGAGCACCGAGACGGCGGCTGACATCCCAGGGCTGAACGCCCCTGAGGCGACCCGGCTGCGCAATCGGCTGACCGAGCTCGGGGAGGCACACGGTGCCGGGATCTGAAGTCGTGGCCGAAACCACGGGCTTGCGCACCCATCCCCTGACCGCCATCGTCCAGGGCGCGGTCTTCGCGGTGGCCGCGAGCGCGGGTCTGTTCGGCTCGATGATCAGCGGCGAAGGCTTGGGCAATCTTCACCCCGTCTTCGCGCTGCTCATAGCTCTGGCCGGAGGTATGGCCCTCGGTCTGGCCTTCGGCTTCGTCTCATGGCGCTTCACTCGTTACGTCATCGACGGGACCGAACTGCGGATCAACTCCGGGGTCCTCACCAAGGCCTCACGACGGATCCCGTACGAGCGGATCCAGTCAGTCGACATCGCCGAGCCGATCGTCGCCCGCGTCCTCGGACTCGCTGAGCTCCGCATCGAGATGGCAGGTGGCAAGGAATCACGCACGTCCCTGAAGTTCCTCAAGCTCGCAGATGCCCGAAACCTGCGGCAGATCCTGCTGTCACGCGCTCACGGCGAAGAACTCGCGGTGGATCGAGACGAGCAACGCAGCATCATCACGCGCGTACCCCCAGAACGCATCGTGATCGGCACCTTGCTGTCGCTGGACTTCTTGTTCGCGGCCGTCGGCACGATCGCACTCGTCACCGCCGCGATCTGGTTCAGCCAGATCGTGATCCTCCTGGGCGGCATCATTCCGCTCGCCACCTGGTTGGGGCAGATCGCGATGGGCCGTGTCGTCCAGCAATGGGACTTCACCCTCTCGCGCGGCGAGCGGGGTCTGCGCATCGAGCGCGGCCTGCTCTCACGCACCTCACAGACGATTCCGTGGGACCGCGTGCAGGGCATCGCGATCAAGGAGCCGTTCGTCTGGCGACGCTTCGGCTGGCAGCGCCTCGAGGTAGATATCGCCGGATATGCGGCCGGCGCCGAGGAGCAAGGGCAGAACTCGTCGTCGACGCTGCTGCCGATCAGCGATCCGGCGCTCGCGAATGCCATCATCGCCGAGCTGATCCCCGGCACGTCCATCGTCGATCCGGCGCACATCGATCAGGTGCGCACCCGTGCCCCGCGACGGTCCTGGCTGTTCGCGCCGATCGGCTGGCGCTACCGCTGGATCGCGGCGGACCCCGCGACGTTCATCGCCCATGAAGGCTGGATCGAACAGACCACCAGCATCGTGCCGCACCGCAAGACCCAGTCGGTCGAATTGCGGCAGGGACCGCTTCAGCGAAGGCGCAATGTCGCAACAGTCGAGGTTCACACGCCGAAGGGACCCGTGAATGCCGACGGCCGCAATCTCGACGCAGGCGATGCGCGGACGGCGATGCTCGCCCAACTGGAACGCGCGAGGGCCTCTCGTATCTGAGCGTCAGCTCGACCGCAGGCGCTCGATCGTCGACATGACGTGGAAAACGACTAGCGCCGCGATTGTGCCGAGTGCGATTCCCTCGAACGTCATGTCACCGACGACGATCGTCAGATTGCCGATCCCGATGACCAAGGCGACAGCTGCCGTGAACTGATTGACCGGCAGCGAGAAGTCGACGTTGTTGTCGATCCAGATCTTGATGCCGATGATGCCGATCAGGCCGTACAGCGCGACCGTCACGCCACCGAGCACTCCCGGCGGAACAGTGCGGATGACCTCTCCGACCTTGGGAGACAGCCCCAGCGCGATCGCGACGAAACCTGCCACCCAGTAGGCGGCCGTGGAATAGACCCGGGTCGCGGCCATGACACCGATATTCTCGCCGTAAGTGGTCGTGCCTGAACCGCCTGCGGAACCGGCCAACGTCGTCGCGATTCCGTCTGCCAGCAGGGCGCGCCCGGTCAGTTGATTGATCGAGTCGTCACCGGTCAACTGAGCGACGCTGCGGACGTGTCCGACGTTCTCGGCGATCAGCACCAGGACGACCGGGATGAACGCCGGCAGCACCGACCAGGCGACGGTCGGCGACTGGAAGTCGGGAAGGCCGATCCAGTCCGCCTTTTCGACGGCGGTGAAATCGATCGCACCTGCGGCTAGCGCGAAGAGGTAACCTGCCACGACTCCGACGAGGATCGCGAGCCGGGCCATGAGCCCGCGTGAGACGACAACGACCAGGAGCACAACGGCCAGTGTGACCAGGGCGGTCCACGGTGCTTTCGCGAAGTTGGAGGTCGCGGCGCCTGACAGATTGAAGCCGATCAGGGCGACGATCGCACCGGCAACGACCGGCGGCATCAGGACCTGGATCCAGCCCGTGCCGGTGACCAGGACGATGACTCCGACCAGCGCTAGCAGCACACCGCACGCCAACACGCCGAACAAGGCGGTGCCGATGTCGTCCCCGCCGGCCTTCGCCGCAGCAATAGGGGCAAGGAACGCGAACGAAGATCCCAAGTAGCTGGGCAGCTTGTTGCCTGTCAGCACGAGGAACAACAGCGTCCCGATGCCGGAGAAGAAGATCGTGGTCGAGGGCGGGAACCCGGTCAGGACAGGTACCAGGAACGTCGCACCGAACATCGCGATGACGTGCTGGGAGCCGAAACCGACCGTGCGTGGCCAGCTCAGCCGCTCGCTGGGGGCCACGATCTCGCCGTCGGTGATCGTGCGGCCGTCGCCGTGCAGAGTCCAGGTCAGGGGCATGGGGGTCCTCCGTGTCGAGGTGCACACGCACGCGCACCGGGCAGGACGCTATCGGCTGACATCTCACTTCCGCAATGGGGGCGGGCGAAGCCGCCCAGGTCAGCGCAGCCGCACCCCGTTGATCCACTGCTGGATGACCTGCTGGACCTCGGGCCCATCGGGGTCAAGCCGGTAAAGCAGGATCGAGAAGATGACGCTGGTGCCGAGGGCAACCTTTGCGGTCATGAAGTCGAGGTCGGGATCGACCTCGCCGCGACTGACACCTCGCTCCCAGATCTGTTGCATCAGCTCGAGCGTGGGGTGCGCCATGTTGTCGAGGAATCGCTGCGAGGACGACTCGTCGGCGATCGCCATGCCGAGCTGTGGACCTGCGACATTGCGAGGCATGGTCTTGAGCGAGGCGATGAGGCTTGCGCACACAGCCCGGATGTCATCGCCGAACGAGCCGGTGTCGATGCTGACCGCAGGCACCGAGTCGGCGATGTTCAGCGACAGGACGATCTCGTCCTTGTTGGCGTAGCGGCGGTAGATCGCCGGCTTGCTGACATTGGCTTCGACGGCGATCGCGTCCATGGTCAGGTGCTCGACACCTTCGCGCTCCAGCAGGCGCCGGGTCGCGTGCAGTATCTGCGAGTCGAGCTGGGGGTTGCGGGGACGCGCCATGGATCGAGCCTATCTTCTTGACTGTCGCGGACCGGTGCACCGCGACGGGTACGACGCGGTGGCCGTCCCGGTCTGGGGACGGCCACCGCAGGTCAGCGTCTACTTCTTCTTGATCTTCGCGGTCTTCTTCGAGGTCTTGACGACAGTCGTGTAGCCCGGCTTCTTGACCGTGACCCTGACCTGGATCCGTTTGCCCTTGTCGGCTGAGCGCAGCTTGTAGCTCGACTTCTTGGCCGCGCTGCCCTTGATGACCTTGCCGTTGCGCAACCACCGGTAGCTCTTGCTGACGCCGCTGTCGAACGAACGCTTCTTGACCTTGAGGGTCCGTCCGACCTTCTTGCTACCGGTGATGCTCGGCGTCGGACGCTTGACCTGTGTGCCTACCTTGACGGTGACTGCGGCGGAGGTCTTGGCGAGCGAGACGTTGCCGTCCTTGTGACCGGTGAGGCGGGCGCTGAGCTTGCGACCGTGATCCTTGACGGTAGCCCGATAGGTGGCACTGGTGGCGCCGGGGATCGACACCCCGTCACGCAGCCAGGTGTAGGAGAAGCTCGCGCCTGCCTCCCAGACGCCGGTGGCGGCGGTCAACGTGCGGCCCACTGCGGCCTGGCCCGAGACCGACGGAGTGCCGGCCAGGACGACCTCCAACCCGTCGGTCTGCAGGACCCACAGCTTCGACCCGCCCTGCCCGACTGTCCGGAAGATCGCGCCGCTGCCGACCGCGCCGACCGGGGCGGGGTCGCTGGTGGCAGATCCCGGCGCAAGGTCGGAGATCCGTGCGGTGCCGTCGGCGGTGCCGTTGGTGAGCCACAGTTCAACGCCTGATGAACCGTCGTCGGCGCTGAACAACGTCCGCCCGGTGTCGGGGTTGACCGAGAAGTCGCGCGGGCTGCTGCCGGCTGCTCCGGGACGGATGTCCTTGACCAGGCGGGTACCAGCAGCGGAGCCGTCGCTGGTCCACAGCTCGGCGTCGTTGCCTGTTCCGGCCGCGCGGAACACGATCGTGTCGCCGTTGGAGGTGAGCTCGTTGGGCGTCGACCCGTTGGTTCCCGGTTGGATGTCCTTGACGAGCACCGTGCCGCCGATCGTCCCGTCGGTCTTCCACAGCTCGTCGCCGTGCGCGGGGTCTTGCGCGGTGAAGAACGTCGCTCCGCCGGTCGCCGTCAGGCGCGTCGGATTGCTGTTGGCTGCTCCTGGATTGATGTCCCGCATCCGGTAGGTGCTCGGCGCGGTGCCCTTGGATCGGAAGATCTCCCGCCCCTGCGCATCGACCGCGGAGAAAATGAGGGTCGAGCCGTCGCTGACCAGCTCCGCTGGGCTGCTGCTGCCATTTCCGGGATTGACGTCGTCGACCATCACGGTGCCTCCGGTCGTGCCGTCGGTCTTCCACAGCTCGCGACCATGGGATCCGTTGTTGGCCGCGAAGTACACCTCGCCGTCATGCACCGTGAGGTTGCTGGGCGACGAGTCACCCGCGGCGTTGATGTCTTTGACCAATGTGGTGCCGGCTGGCGTGCCGTCGGAGATCCAGAGCTCGTCGCCGCCATTGGCCTCGACGTCAGCGCTGAAGACGATCTTGTCGCCGAGGGCCGCGATATCGTCGATCGCGGGTCCGCCCGTGCCCGGGACGAGGTCTTCTACCTCGACCGTTCCGCCGGACGTTCCGTTGGTCTTCCACAGCTCGCGCCCGTGCGCCGCCGTGGTGGCGACGAAGTAGGCCGTGCTTCCAGCGCGGGTGAACAACCGCGGCGCACTGCTCGGCCCGCCGACATTGATGTCCTTGACGCCCTGGGTACTGGCGACCGTCGCGCTTGTGCGCCACAGCTCGATTCCGGCGTCGGTTGATCCTGCGAACAGGAGGTAGGAACCCATGTCCGTGGCTTCGGAGTGGATCTGCAGGCCCACATTTCCGTAATTGCCGAGGTGGACGGGGGCCGGCGCGGCGGCCGAAGCCGGCGTCGCGAGGAGCAGGGACGAGGCGAGCGCGATCGACGCCGCGCCGCCGATCGTGCGGGATACAGTCTGCATGGTTGATCCTTCGGATGAGCGGCCCACAGGCCATTACGTGACGAATAATTACGTAATGAAACGTAACGTAACGTAATGGCTGATGCAAGCCCCTTTCCAAAAAAGTTCAGCCGCCCGATGTGCCGTCCTCTGCCAATGGGTCGAGCGGGGCATCGATCGTGCGGCTGTTGAGCCACCCATCAGGCACCGAGACCTTCTTGGGGGTGCCCTGCCGTCCACGTGGCGTGCCGAGCTCGCCCACCGGGTAGGCCTCAGACGGGTCGAGCCTGGCAAGCAGCTCATCGAGGTTGGCGAATGACGAGACCATTCCGAGTTGGTGACGAACATCCTTGCCGGCGGCGAATCCCTTGAGATACCAAGCAATATGTTTGCGGAACTCAATGCAGCCACGTTCCTCGCCCAGGATGCCGGCCAGAAGTTCGACGTGGCGGCGCATGATGGCCGCGACCTCACCGAGCGTCGGCAGTTCGACGACCCGCTCCCCCGCGAACGCTGCGGCCAGATCGCGGAACAGCCAGGGCCGGCCCAAACAGCCACGACCGACGACCACACCGTCGCAGCCGGTCTGTTCGACCATCCGTATCGCGTCGGCAGCCTCCCAGATGTCGCCGTTGCCGAGAACCGGGATAGCGACTGCGGACTTGAGCTCGGCGATCGAATCCCAATCGGCCCGCCCGGAGTAGTGCTGCACCGCGGTCCGGCCGTGCAATGCGATCGCGGCCGTTCCGGTGTCCTCGGCGATGCGCCCCGCGTCGAGGTAGGTCAGGTGATCGTCGTCGATACCCTTGCGCGTCTTCATCGTGACCGGCACCCCGTAAGGCGCGGCGGCCTTGACCGACGCCGTCAGGATCTGCCCCAGAAGGACGTCCTTCCAGGGCAATGCCGCTCCCCCGCCCTTGCGGGTCACCTTGGGGACGGGACAGCCGAAATTGAGATCGACGTGATCGACGCCGTGATCCGCGCACAGGATCTCGACTGCGCGGCCGATCGTCGCGGGGTCGATGCCGTACAACTGGACCGACTTGTACTTCTCATTGGGTGCGAACGTCAGCATCGACAGACTCGTGCGGTCGCCCTCGACGATGCCGCGCGATGTGATCATCTCGCAGACGTACAGTCCAGCACCTTGCTCGGCGCAGAGCTGTCGGAATGCCGCATTCGTGACTCCGGCCATCGGCGCCAGCACAACAGGCGTGTCCACCTCGATATCGCCGAGCCGAAGAGAACGAGGCAGTGCGGCGACGGACATGACTCCATTGTCCTCACCCCGTCCATGGTTGTCGAAACCGCCACCGCCCAGCGCTCGCACAGAGCCTCGGCAGTTTGGACGGGGCGACAGTGGGTACATGCCGAACATCGCTTTGCGTAAGCTCCCATGCCGCAATGCTCCCAACGAGAGGACCGACCATGTATTTCGGTGGATCGATCGCACTTCTTGCACTCGGCGCCATCTTGGCGTTCGCGGTCCAGGACCGCATCTCCGACGTCGACCTGGTTGTCGTCGGCTACATCTGCATGGCCGCAGGCGCGTTGGGTATCGTCCTCAGCCTCGTGACCAATGCCCAGCGCACCCGCAACGCCGGACGAAATGATCTTCCGCCGCGCTGACCCGCTCGCAGGCGCTCAGGGCTTCCAGGTGATGGCGTCCTTGGCCGAGCCCGTCTGGAGGTCGACGGAAACCAGGGCCCGCCCCTTCGGGACGAGATAGACCAGGCACAACGTGGCCGACGCCCCCGGCAGGAAACTCGGCGGGAGCTTCGATTTCTGGCACGGCTTGAACGTGCCGACGATGTCACTCGCCTGCAGGTTGGTGTTGCTGTCGTCGTGGGCGTAGATCGGCAGCGCGCCACCGCCGAGCCCGGCGGGCCCCTCGTTCTTGACCTCGACCGTGACGTAGAACGGCGTGGCCTTCTTGGTCGCATCGTCGAGGGAGAAGAAGGCGAAGTCTTTGATCGACCCTCTCTTGACCTCGGCGATCTTGACCGTCACGGCACTCGCGGCCTTGTCTCCGACTTGGTAGACGACGCTGGCCGACTCATCCTGCGCCAACTTCGCGCCGCCCTTGGTCAGGGTGACGCCCGCGGGCACGTCGAAGCCCCTGGGCACGTTCGGGCTGGGTGTCGTCTCGGCCTTGCCGTCCGATCCCGAGGAGCAGCCGGCCAGCGCGAGCGCCGCGATCAGCGTCATGGCAGAAATCTTCGTTGTCAGCACGAGCCGATTGTCTGCCACGACGCGATCAGCAACCCGGCAGACGCGCCGCAAGATAGGCCGTGACCTGGTCCAGCGCGATGCGCTCTTGCTGCATCGTGTCGCGCGAGCGGATCGTGACAGCTTGATCGTCGAGCGTCTCGAAATCGACCGTGATGCAAAACGGCGTGCCGATCTCGTCCTGGCGGCGGTAGCGCTTGCCGATCGCCTGCGCATCGTCGAATTCGATGTTCCAGTACCCGCGCAGCTCAGTGGCCAGAGCCCGCGCCTTGGGCGACAGCTCTTCATTGCGAGACAGCGGCAGGACGGCCGCCTTGACCGGCGCCAGACGGTGGTCGAGCTTGAGCACCGTGCGCTTGTCGGTGCCGCCCTTGGCATTGGGCACGTCCTCCTCGACGTACGCGTCGATCAAGAAGGCCATCATCGAACGGTTGACGCCTGCCGCGGGCTCGATGACGTACGGCGTCCACCGCGTGTTGTTGGCCTGATCGAAGTACTGCAGGTCCTTGCCGGAGTGCTCGCTGTGAGTCTTGAGATCGAAGTCGGTGCGGTTGGCGATGCCCTCGAGTTCGCCCCACGTCGACCCGGCGAACTCGAACTTGTACTCGATGTCGACGGTGCGCTTGGAGTAGTGCGAGAGCTTCTCGGCGGGGTGCTCGAAGAAACGCAGGTTCTCGGGGTCGATGCCAAGACTCGTATACCAGTCCATGCGGATCTGCATCCAGGTCTCTTGCCATTCCTCGTCGGTTCCCGGCTCGACGAAGAACTCCATCTCCATCTGCTCGAACTCGCGGGTGCGGAAGATGAAGTTGCCCGGGGTGATCTCGTTGCGGAAGCTCTTGCCGATCTGGCCGATGCCGAACGGCGGCTTCTTGCGCGCGGTCGTCATGACCTGCGAGAAGTTGATGAAGATGCCCTGGGCGGTCTCGGGGCGGAGGTAGTGCAGGCCCTCCTCAGACTCAACCGGGCCGAGGAACGTCTTGAGCAGACCGTTGAACATCTTCGGCTCGGTCCACTGGCCGCGCGTTCCGCACGCCGCGCAGACGATGAGGTCCATCGTGACCGAGTCGGGGTCTTCGATGCCCTTCTTCTCCGCGTAGGCCTCTTGAAGGTGATCCTGGCGGTAGCGCTTGTGGCAGTTCTGGCACTCGACCAGCGGGTCGACGAATGCGGCGAGGTGGCCGGAGGCCTTCCAGACGTCGGTCGGCAGGATCACCGAGGAGTCGAGGCCCACGACGTCGTCGCGGCTCTGCACCATCGAACGCCACCACTGACGCTTGATGTTGTCCTTGAGCTCGACGCCGAGCGGACCGTAGTCCCAAGCGGACTTGGTACCGCCGTAGATCTCGCCGCACTGGTAGACGAATCCCCTGCGCTTGCTGAGGCTGATGACGTTGTCGACTGTTGATGCCATGAGGGGATGTTCCAATCCGGCTGGGTGTCGGCGGGCCTTGGCCGGTCATCGTGATGACCGGCGCCCGAGGTGCAACTGAGGATACCGGCGAGGCATGTCACACCCGGGACCGGCCGATCTGGATTGACAATCATTCCCACATTGTTTGAGAATGATTCCCATGAAGAAGTCCTTGGCCCTGCTCGCCGTCGTTCCGCTTGTCGCTCTCCTCGCCGCCTGCGGGTCCGATGCGAAGGACGACGGGAAGATCTCCGTCGTCGCGTCGTTCTATCCCTTGGCCTTCGTCGCCGAGCAGGTCGGCGGAACACACGTCGACGTCAGCAATCTGACGACGCCGGGCGTCGAGGCCCACGATGTCGAGCTCAAGCCCAAGCAGGTCGCCTCCGTACAGGACGCCGACCTGGTGCTGTACCAGTCAGGGTTCCAGGCCGCGGTGGATGAGGCCGTCGACCAGGCAGGACGCTCTGACGACGACACACTCGACGCAGCGTCATTGGTCTCGCTCAAGCCCGCCCTGGAGAAAAATGGCGAGCACGAGGCGGATGAGGACGAGGAGCACCACGCCGACGACGGCCACGCCCATGGCGAGGAAGACCCGCACACCTGGCTCGACCCGAGCAATATGATCGCCTTCGCCAAGGACACCTCGACGCGTCTCGCCGCGGCCGATCCGGACCACGCCGCCGAGTTCGAAGCCAATGCCGATCGGCTGATCGCCGAACTCAACGAACTCGACACCGCATTCAAGACGGGTCTGGAGACCTGCCGCACCCGCACGATCGTCACAAGCCATGCAGCCTTCCAGTACCTCGCCGCACGCTATGACCTCCAGCAGGTCGCGATCGCCGGAATCGACCCCAGCAATGAGCCCTCCCCCTCCCAGCTGGCAGCTATCACCCAGCTCGTCCGCAAGGAGAAGATCACCACGATCTTCACCGAGGAACTCGTGAGCCCGGCGATCTCCGACACCATTGCGAACGAGACCGGCGCCGGGACCGCTACGCTCGATCCCATCGAAGGGCTGTCCAAGAACACCAAGGACGAGACCTATCTGACCCTGATGCGGAACAACCTCGAGGCACTGGAGAAGGCGAACACCTGCGAATGAGCGAGCTGCCCGCGGATCGACCACTTGCAGTGCGGGGCGTCACCGTGGCACTCGACGGACGCCCCGTGCTGAACCGGGTCGACCTCGATGTGACCGCCGGAGAGTTCGTCGCTCTCTTGGGGTCCAATGGCTCCGGAAAATCGACGCTCGTGCGCGCCGCCGTCGGACTCGTCGCGACCAGCGCCGGATCGGTCGAGCTGTTCGGGACCCCTCTGGCCAAGTTCCGCGACCGCCAACGGCTCGGCTATGTGCCGCAGCGCACGCGCGCAGTCGCCGGTGTGCCCGCGACGGTCCACGAGGTTGTGATGAGCGGACGCCTGGCGCGCCGCCGTTTCATCGGTTGGCGCACCAAGGAAGACCTCGCCGCCGTCGATGCGGCGATCGCCCGGGTAGGGCTCTCTGACCGGGCACGCTCATCGGTCAGCGAGATGTCGGGCGGGCAGCAACAGCGTGCCCTGATCGCTCGCGCCTTGGCCTCCCAGGCCGAGTTGCTCATCATGGACGAACCCACCGCCGGCGTCGACCACGACAATCAGGAGTCACTTGCTGAACTCTTGGCCGGCCTGGTGACCGACGGGACGTCGGTTCTGCTGGTGGCACACGAGCTCGGCCCCCTGCGTCCACTGATCGATCGCGCTGTCGTGCTGAAGTTCGGCGAAGTCTCCTACGACGGTCCCGTCGAAGCGGTCCACGACGAGGAGCACTCGCACATCCACCGGCACGGCGGCGAACCCGACCGACCGGACGGCTTCAGCGCAGAGGGAATCTGGCGATGATCGAAATGCTTGACTACGACTTCATGCGCCGTGCTCTTGTGGCGGCCATCTTCACCGGATTGGCCGCCCCCGCTATCGGCACGTTCCTGGTCCAGCGCAGGCTTGCACTGCTCGGTGACGGCCTCGGCCACGTGGCGCTGACCGGCGTCGCCCTGGGCGTACTGACCGGCGTCGCGCCCATCCTGACTGCCGTCATCGTCGCGTCGCTCGGCGCGATCGTCATCGAACTGCTGCGGATGTACGCCCGCACGAGCGCCGATGTCGCCTTGGCGATGCTGTTCTACGGCGGCATCGCCGGCGGGATCTTGTTGATGAACCTCGCCGACGAGAGTTCGAGCGGCCTCAACGCCTACCTGTTCGGAGCGATCACGACGGTGTCAGCCGGCGATCTTGTCGTGGTCGGCATCCTCGGCGTGATCGTGATCGGCCTGTCCCTGGGCCTGTCACCCCAGCTCTTCGCGGTGTGCCAGGACGAGGAACACGCCCAGGTCAGCGGTGTCCCGGTGCGGCTCTACAGCATCCTGATCGCGATCCTGGCAGCCGTCACGATCACCGTGGCGATGCGTACTGTGGGACTGTTGCTCGTGTCGGCGCTGATGGTGGTGCCGGTCGCGGCATCCCAGCAGCTGACGCGGAGCTTTCGCACGACCCATCTGGCCGCGATCCTGATCGGATTGATCGCAGCGGTCGGCGGGCTCGTGACGAGCTACCAGATCGAGACGCAACCCGGACCTACCATCGTCCTGGTGGCCCTGGTCATCTTTGCCCTCGCATCGGTCGCTGCCGCGATCCGCAGCCGTGGCAATGCACGGCGTCACCGCGTGGAAGCAACCTGAGGAGGAGTCATGGTCGAAGCCCCCCGCAACACTCGCCAACGCCGCGCCGTCGTCGCGATCCTGGAGGATCTCGACGGTTTCGCGAGTGCCCAGGAAATCCATGACATCCTCAAGAAGCGCGGCGAATCCGTCGGACTCTCCACGGTCTATCGAAGCCTGCAGGCGCTTGCCGATGCCGCAGAAGTCGATGCGCTGCGCAATGACGACGGCGAAGTGCTGTATCGGCAATGCAGCGCCGGACACCATCACCACCTGGTGTGCCGCGCATGCGGTCGTACCGTCGAGGTCGAAGGACCGACAGTTGAACGGTGGGCCGACAAGATCGCCGACGAAAACGGCTTCAGCGATGTCGCCCACACCCTTGAGATCTTCGGTACCTGCTCGCAGTGCTCATGAACGTGCGTGTCACGTCAGGAGATCTGCTCACAGCACAGGACGTCTACGACATCTGGAAGATCCGCGATGCGGTCTTCGCCTTCGAACAGCACGTCGAAGACATCGATGTGGACGGCCTGGATCTCTTGGCGAGCACAACACACCTGTGGCTCGCCGACGTCCACGGGCCCACGAGCTATCTGCGGGTCTTCATGTCTGACGGCGAGCCACATATCGGCCGTGTCTGTACCCGTAGGGAACACCGCGGCCAGGGTCTTTCAGGCCGCCTGATGGCCGAGGTGAACAGGCTCTGGGGCGCCCAGAGCCTGCACCTCAACGCATAGGCGTACTTGGAGAAGTGGTACGAATCATTCGGCTACGCGCGCACCGGCCCCGACTTCGACGAAGCCGGGATCGATCATGTGCCGATGACTCGACCGGCTTCGATCAGTTAGACCGGTCCGGTCTCGAACCACGCATCCGGGATCGCCGCCAAGGAATCGCTGTTGCAGCGGGCCCGCGGATCAGCCATCACGGCTGAAGCCAAATACGAGCCAGCAGCGACCTCGGTGTCCCCGGCTGCCATGAACATCTTGGTGTTCGCGAAGCTGATGCTCACCTTCTGGACCTGATCGCGGCTCACGATGTAGGGACCGTGCTGGCCACTGGGCTGACCTCCGAGCACATCGCTTCTCATCGCGATCAGCGACTGCGTATCAGTTTGTGCCAACTTCGAACGGTCCCGGTCCTGGAAGCCGATCGTCGTTGTGAAAGTCGTGCAGTTGGTCGCATTGAAGGCAACCATCAACTGGTCAATGCCTTGCAGCGCCCGCGCATACCGCTTTCCGCCCATGGTCACTGCTTGATTGCGCACTCCCATCGAGGACCCGAGCGAAGGAGCCGTCGTCAGGTCGATCCACTTGTAGACCGGCAATGTGCGCGCGGCGCTCGTGCCCGACTTGATCTTGCCCGACTTGCCCTTCACGACACGGAAGCTCGTGTTTCCGCCCTTGACCAGCTTGGTCGACAACGCGAACGTGCGCTTCGACGAGATCTTGACCGTCCCGATCTTCTTCCAGCCGCCGCCGACGTACTTGCGCTGGACTGTGACCTTCTTGCCCTTCAGGCTCTTGGCGCTCTGACCCGAGACTTTGCCGCTGACCTTGACCTTGGCACCGACGTCGGCTTTGGTCCTCGACACCTTGGCCGTCACGGTGAACGACTTCGGCGCTGCCTCGGCGGCCGTGATGCTCCCTGCCGCCAGCACTACTCCAAGCGCCATGGCGCCCGCGATCTTCTTCACGTGTTCTCCTAGCTCGTGTCCCCCGAGCGGTCGTGATTCTACCGTGGGTCATGCACCTTTTCGCTGCAGATTTCCGGGAGAAGGCCCAGGTCGATCTGTTTGCCCATGATCGGCCGGCTATCTCGTCACCGCAACAGCGTTGATCGCCTCGAGTAAGTCACCCTTGACCGTGGCCGCATAGTCACCGACGGCACCGGCCGCGCTGTCGAACTGGTCACCGTAGTTGAACGAGTAGTTGCGGTTCGCGTCGATACGGTCGGCCAGCAGCGTCGACTGGTCGATGACGTACTGCAACGCACCGACCACCCTGTCGGCGAGTTTGTGCTGACCCCGTGGGACGCGTGCCGCCTCGAACTCCCCGCGCGCCCGGACGAATGCCGGGATGAGCTTCTCGCGAATCGGTCGGCTACTGCTGACTCCACCGAAACCGACGTAGTCCGAGACCTTGTGTCCCAGCGCTTCGTAACACGCGGCGATGAAATCGAGCGCGAGATCGGCTCGGCGCAGTTCGCGACGCAGTTCCCGATACGGATCGAGCAGTGTCTCCTGGATCCGCTGAGCGTCGGCGTAGGCCGCCGAACGCTCGGCGCCGTCGGTAGATGCCTGTCCCAGCACTGGTCGTTTGGCGGTCGCGGCGTCGAGCACTTTGACCAATTCACCGGGGTCGTCCTCACCCGAGCCGTTGATGGCTTCGACGACGGCCGAACGGAACAAGCCCACTTCGCTGACGAACCTGTCTGCCGTGCGGTCGGCTTCGGCGATCCGATCAGTCTGCGCCTGGTTCTGGACGATGATGGCCGTGCCAATGGCAGCGGCCAATACAAGCGTGGCAAATGTCGGCAGGAACACTGCCCATCGACGCCCGCTGTGGTTCACATATTCACGTTGACACCCCGACGTTCAGCGCGCAATCGCCACGATCAGTCGTTGATGTACGGCTCGACGCCGTGCAGTCGCAGCCCATACGTCATCGCATCGACTAGCGCCTCCCAGGCGGCCTCGATGATATTGGCACCGACGCCGACCGTGACCCACACGTCCTTGCCGTCGGTCGTCTCGATCAGCACACGGGTTGTGGCATCCGTGCCATGTCCCTGATCGAGGATTCGAACCCGGAAATCGGTCAGATGGAATCGGGCGACGTCCGGGTAGACCTGTTCGATCGCCTGCCGCAGGGCGTGATCGAGCGCGTTGACCGGACCATTGCCCTCGCCGATGACGGCCAGTCGCACTCCCCCGGCCGTCAGCTTGACCGTTGCCTCGGCGACTGCGGCACCGCTACGGACTGATTCGGCCAGCACCCGCCACGACTCGACATTGAAGAAACTCGGGCGCGCACCGTCCATCTCTTCGGCGAGCAGCAGTTCGAAGGAGGCATCGGCGGCCTCGAAGGTGTAACCCGTTTGCTCCTTCTCCTTGACCAGATCGGTCAGGCGCGCGAGCCGTTCGGGCTCGGCGGCCAGGTCATAGCCGAGTTCTTTGCCCTTGAGCTCGATCGTCGCGCGACCTGCCATCTCCGAGACCAGGAGGCGCATATCGTTGCCGACGAGCGCCGGATCGATGTGCTGGTACAGGTTCGGATCGACGCGGATCGCGCTGGCGTGCAGCCCGGCCTTGTGCGCGAACGACGAGACGCCGGTGTACGGCTGACGCGCATGCGGCGGATAGTTGGTGATCTCGGAGATGGCATGCGAGATACGGGTCGCTTCGGCCAGATGACCTTCTGGAAGCACCGCTTGGCCGAGCTTGAGCTCCAGGTTCGCCACACAAGTCACCAGGTCGGCATTGCCCGTCCGCTCGCCGTAGCCGTTGATGCAACCCTGCAGATGTGTCGCACCGGCCTGGACCGCGGCGAGCGAGTTCGCCACGGCGCAGCCGGTGTCGTTGTGAGCGTGGATCCCCAACCGCGCCCCGGTAGCGGCGACGTCGGCGACAATCTCGGCCACCCAGTGCGGCAGCATTCCGCCGTTGGTGTCACACAGCACCGCGACCTCGGCACCGGCCTCAGCCGCGACCTGGACGACCTCGAGGGCGTAGTCACGATTGGCCCGGTAGCCGTCGAAGAAGTGCTCCAGGTCGACGAACACCCGTTGGCCCTCTCCACGTAGGTGAGTCACCGAGTCGCGCACCATGGCCAGGTTTTCTTCCAAGGTGGTCCGCAGGGCAAGCTCGACGTGCCGGTCATGGCTCTTGGCCACGAGCGTGACGACGGACGCACCCGAGTCTCGCAACGCGGCGACCTGTGCATCGTCGGCGGCAGCGATCCCGACCTTGCGGGTCGAGCCGAATGCCGCGAGGGTCGCGTGCCGAAGATCCAGCTCCTTGGCCGCCAGCTTGAAGAACTCGGTGTCCTTGGGATTGGAGCCGGGCCAGCCGCCCTCGATGTAGCCGACACCCAAGTCGTCCAGGTGGCGCGCGATGTGCAACTTGTCCTGCACCGAGAGGTTGAGCCCCTCCTGCTGTGCGCCGTCACGCATCGTGGTGTCGTAGACGTGGAAGTCACTGACCTGCTGCCGCCCTGAATTCACTGGGTCTGGGTTCACTGCTTCGTCCTTCGTTCTGGTGGGCATCGTCTGAGAAACAAAAAAGCCTCCCAGTGCAGTGGGAGGCAGCGCGTCGGGAAGGTGGATTCAGTTCCCGGCGCGCCTGTCGATAATCATCGCGATGCTTTGCATGGGCGCCAGTCTAGACTGATCGGGTTATGACCGCCAGACCCGTCCCCCACGCGACGGGGCCCGATGTCATGTACGCCGTCATGACCAGCACCCCGTTGGAGACCGAGGACCTCATACCTCCCCCATCGCCGGAACTGCTGCGTCACTACGGCAGTTCCGATGCCGCGCTGGGCCGGCTGCAGTCCCGGCAGCACCAGTTGCTCCTCATGCGGAGCACCAGTGTGGACACCGCGGCGTTCACGCAACGCGACACCCGGATCGAGGCGCTCCAGATCGCGGAGGAGCACGACGGTGTCGTCGTCGACTTGAGCATTCCCCGCGTGATCGAGCAGAGCTCCAGCTCGGTGTCACTCGCGCACGCGACCCAGTGGTACGTCGTCGACTACAGCTCACTGGACCGATCCGAGCTACGCACCGTCGGGCTGAAGTCGTTCGGGCTTCCAGAGATCCTGCTGACCGACGTCGACCAGGCACGCCATCCCATGTTCAGCGCGGTGCTGGCCGGGCTCGTGCACCGGCTCATCGCCGAATGGCCGGCCAACGACCCCGTGGGCGATGCCACCATCACACTGCGCGACATCGCCTACGGACTCGGTGACGCCGAAGCCCCCGAAACACCCAAGGACCGCTACATCGGCTGCGTCATCGAGTACGACGCCGCAGCCGATGTACTAGTGGTGCGGATTGACGGCGATCCGGCAACGGCCATCTTCGCCTGAGCCGCACCACACAGCGGCTACAACTGGGTTGCCACCGGGGGGCGGGGAGCCAGATTGGCCAACACCTCGGGACGCAAGATGGCCTCGAGCTGCTCGCGCGGCAGGAGCCCGCGCTCCAGCACGAGTTCGGCGACGCCGCGTCCGGACTGCAGCGCTTCCAGCGCGACCTCGGTGGCTGCGGCGTACCCGATATATGGATTCAACGCGGTCACCAAGCCGATCGAGTTCTCCACTTCGGCCCGCAACAGTTCCTCGTTGGCCGTGATGCCGTCGACACAGCGCGTCGCCAACACCAGGACGGCCTCACGAAGACGTGAGATTCCGGCCGACAGCGAATAGCAGATGACCGGTTCGAAGGCGTTGAGCTGCAACTGGCCACCCTCGGCCGCCATCGTCACGGTCATATCGTGACCGATGACCTGGAATGCGACCTGGTTGACAACCTCGGGGATCACAGGGTTGACCTTGCCCGGCATGATGCTCGATCCGGCTTGCACGGGGGGCAGGTTGATCTCGTTGAATCCGGCACGCGGCCCGGACGAGAGCAGTCGCAGATCATTGCAGATCTTCGAGAGTTTGACCGCAACGCGCTTGAGCGTTCCCGACAGCTGGACGAACGCACCGCAGTCCTGGGTTGCCTCGATCAGGTCGACAGCCGTCTCCAACGGGAGTCCGGTGAGCTCGGCGAGGTGGCCGCAGGCGATCGGAACGTAGCCACCGGGAGCGTTGAGCTGAGTGCCGATCGCGGTCGCTCCGAGGTTGATCTCATGCAGCAGCAGCACGGCCTCGCTCAGGCGTGCCCGGTCCTCGCCGATCATGAGCGAATAGGTCCGGAACTCCTGACCCAGTGTCATCGGCACGGCGTCTTGCAGCTGCGTGCGCCCCATCTTGAGCACGTCATGGAATTCATCGGCCTTACGGGCGAATGACGCCTCCAGGACTTCCATCGCCGCCAGCAGATCGTGCGTGGCCAGGATGATCGCGATCTTGATCGCGGTCGGGTAGACGTCATTGGTCGACTGGCTCAGATTGACGTGCTCATTGGGGTGGATGAAGGCGTAGTCGCCCTTCTTGTGTCCCAGAATCTCCAGTGCCCGGTTCGCGATGACCTCGTTGGCGTTCATATTGGTCGACGTGCCGGCACCGCCCTGAATCACGTCGACCACGAACTCGTCGACCAGCGCACCCCCGCGAATTTCCTCGCAAGCGGTGCGAATCGCGCCGTAGCGTTCGTCGTCAAGCAGGCCGAGCTCGTTATTGGCCGCTGCCGCTGCCTGCTTGACAGCAGCAAGCGCCGCCACCAGATAGGGGCTCGTACCGATCGGGATGCCGGTGATGGGGAAGTTTTCGAGGGCACGGAGTGTGTGGACACCCCAGTACGCGTCGAGAGGAACCTCACGGTCTCCGATCAGGTCATGCTCGGAACGTGTGGCGTCGGACATGGATTCTCCTAGGTAGGGACAGTTCTCAGGTCCAGTTCATCACAGATTGGATCCAAAGTGGTGAAGCACGTTCCGCTACCCATGAGTAACCGAGTTCGCACTTCTGCTGCCCCTTCCCAGCAGACAGTTTCCTAGGACGTGACGGGGTGCAACCAGCCGTGTCGGTCCTCAGCACGGCCGTATTGGATGTCGACCAGCGCCGCTCTGATGTCGGTGGTGACCTTGCCGGGTTCGCCATCGCCGGTGACGGCCTCGCCGCCGTCCCACTTGAGCGAACCCACGGGTGTCACGACCGCAGCCGTGCCACACGCAAACACCTCAGTGATCGAGCCGTCTTTGGCACCTTCGCGCCATTCGTCGATCGAGATCCTGCGCTCGACAACTTCGTGGCCGAGGTCGCGAGCAAGCTGCATGATCGAATCGCGTGTGATGCCCTCCAGGATCGAGCCGGACAGCTCCGGGGTGACGATCGAGCCGTCCGACCTCACGAAGTACAGATTCATCCCGCCGAGCTCTTCGATCCATTTGTGCTCGACGGAGTCGAGGAATGCCACCTGCGCACAGCCATTCGCGCTGGCCTCCTGCTGTGGGAGCAGGCTGGCTGCGTAGTTGCCGCCGCACTTGGCCGCACCCGTGCCACCGGTACCCGCACGCGAGTATTCAGACGACAGCCAGATCGAAACGGCCTGCATACCGCCGGGAAAGTACGCGCCCGCAGGCGAAGCGATGACCGAGTAGGTCACATGCTGGCTCGGTCGGACGCCGAGGAAGACCTCGGAGGCGAACATGAAGGGACGCAGGTAGAGGCTCGTCTCGCCGCCTGCGGGCACCCAGTCGCGGTCGGCCGCGATGAGGGCTTCGATCGAACCGATGAACCAGTCAGTCGACAACTCGGGCAGGGCCAGGCGGTGAGCAGAACGCTGCATGCGGGCAGCATTGGCCTCAGGCCTGAACAACCAGACTGATCCATCGGCGTGGACGTAGGCCTTCAGACCCTCGAAGATCTCCTGCGCGTAGTGCAACACTGCGGTCGCCGGATCGATCTGCAACGGCCCGTACGGGACCACCCGGCCATCGGCCCAGCCGGTCTCGGGCGTCCATTCGGCCAAGAACATGTGGTCGGTGAAGTGATTGCCGAAGCCCGGGTCGGCGAGGATCGCGGCACGCTGCTCAGCGCTCCTAGGCGCCGGGTTCTGCGTGAGTGTGGCTGCGAACGGGGTGGAGGTCATATTCGTCACGGTACAACTTTCTGGGTTCGGTGGGTAAACGGTCGTCAGGCGACCGATACGCCCGCGGCCGTACTCAGATCCGTGACGCGCTGTGTGATGGCCTCTCCCACCTCCTGCGTGGAACGAGTAGTCGTGCGCTCGGCGATGTCAGCCTCGACGGCCGCCGTGACCTGCGCTGCTGCTTCGGGGAAACCAAGGTGCTCCAGCAGCATTCCGCCGGACAGGATGGCAGCGGTCGGATCGGCCTTCGACTGGCCGGCGATATCGGGTGCCGAGCCATGGACTGGCTCGAACATGCTTGGCACTGACCGGTCGGGGTTGACGTTGCCGCTGGCGGCCAGCCCGATTCCGCCGGTGATCGCGGCAGCCAGGTCGGTCAGGATGTCGCCGAAGAGGTTGTCGGTGACGATGACGTCGAACCGGGACGGATCAGTCACCAAGAAGATCGTGGCCGCATCGACGTGCAGATAATCGACTGTGACGTCGGGGAACTCGGGCGCGATCGCATCGACGGTACGCGTCCAGAGGTGACCTGCGTGGACGAGGACATTGTTCTTGTGGACCAGCGTCAGCTTCTTGCGCGGACGTGCCTGCGCGCGAGCGAAGGCGTCACGCACGACCCGCTCGACGCCGAATGCGGTGTTGATGCTGACCTCGGTCGCGAGCTCGTGTGGTGTGCCGACCCGGATCGCACCGCCATTGCCGACGTACGGCCCCTCAGTGCCTTCGCGAACGACGACGAAGTCGATTTCGCCGGGATCGCCCAGGGGCGAGCCGACGCCCGTGAACAGCTTGGACGGTCGCAGGTTGACGTAGTGATCCAGTTCGAAGCGCAGCTTGAGCAGCAGGCCACGCTCCAAGACACCGGACGGCACACTCGGGTCGCCGATGGCGCCCAACAAGATCGCGTCGTGTCCGCGAATCTCCGCTAGCACCGAGTCGGGCAGGGTCTCGCCAGTCGCGTGGTACCGCCGTGCGCCGAGATCGTAATCGGTCGTGTGGAACGAGATTCCGTGCGATGGCGCCACCGAGTTCAGCACCTGCAAAGCCTGCGAGGTGACCTCGGGTCCGATGCCGTCACCGGCGACAACTGCGAGCGAGAAAGACTTGGTCATGGGCGTCATTCTACGGATGATGTCTCAGGATGTGAAACCCGAGTATCATCATGCGGTCAGTTGTCATCGGGACGGTCGGCCAGTTCGAGCTCGATCGGACGAGCGTCGTCGCGCAGATGCGCGGGGCCCCACTCCATCAGCTGCGGTTCCATGATGATCTCCTTTGCGAATCGGACGGTTTGTCGGCTGCGTGTCCGGCGGAGTCCCGCCGTCCAGCACGCCGCAAACGTCCCGGGATCAGCCAGGAGAGTTCAGCGAGTGTGGGATCAGATCATGATCACCTACCCTGCGGCGGAACGGCGGGCCAACGCCGAAACTCCGCGGCAGGGTGTAGCCCTAAGAGGCCCTGCCGCGGCAAGCGATTACTACAAGCTGCTTCCGCATGGTAGGGATAACCATAACGTCTCCCCCGGTTTCTGTAAGTACCTACCGCGCGTGTCTCACCCTGTGGTCATCTCTTCGCCGACGAGACGTCGCGGGCGGGGAACGTGCGCGACTCGTGACAGACTGGCCACGTGAGTGCACCAGCTGAAGTCCCCGATCTCGTCGCCAGCGCTCTGAACCTCTCGCGTCAGCGTGGCTTCATCACCTCGATCCGCAATGAGACCGGTCGCCTGCTCGCATCGCTCGCCGCCTCGCGCACCGGAACCCTGGCCGAGCTCGGCACCGGCTGCGGCGTCGGCTCGGCGTGGCTGTCGAGCGGCGCTCCCAAGTCAGCTCACGTCGTGAGCGCCGAGCTCGATCCGGCGCTGGCCGGCGACGTGCAGAGGATCTTCGCCGACACTCCCAATATCGACGTGATCGCCGGCGACTGGTCGACGCTCGAGCAATATGCACCGTTCTCGATGCTGTTCGTCGATGTTCGCGAAGTCATGGAGAGTATCGATGTGCTGGCCGATCTGATGGAGCCCGGCGGCATCGTGATCCTCGATGACTTCGTCCCGTCGGACTACTGGCCACCCATCGTCGAGGGCCGTGTCGACACGGTACGAGAGCAGTGGCTGACCGATGAGCGGTTCGCCGCGGTGGAGATGCTGATCGACGTCCACGCGTCGTTGATCATCGCGACGCGGCGCTGACCTTCTCGGGCACCTTGGCCGCAGTCAGCGGCAAGAACACCTGGACCAGGGGCCCGATCGCAAGCGCGTACAGAACCGTTCCGACCCCCACGGTGCCGCCCAGAACGAAACCGACCGCCAACACGGTCACCTCGATGACGGTGCGCCACAAACGCACGCTTCGACCCGTGCGCCGCACAAGGCCGAGCCACAGACCATCGCGTGGCCCGGGGCCGAGCGCGGCGCCGATGTAGAGCGCACCGGCGAAGGCGTTCCCCACGACTCCCCCGACCAGGAGCAGAATCCGCAACCACATCTCGTCGGGCTGAGCGATGACCGCGATACCGAAGTCGGCTGCGAGCCCGATGACCACGACATTGAGCACGGTTCCGACGCCGGGCATCTGACGTAAAGGGATCCAGAGCAGGAGGACGACGGCACCTGTCGCGATGACAACCTGCCCGAACGTCAGGGACACGTGATTCGTGATGCCCTCGTGGAAGACGTCCCAAGGGTCCAGACCCAATGTCGACTCGACCAACATCGCCATCGTGAAGCCATAGAGGAACAATCCGACATTGAGCTGGATCAACCGCGCGACGAGACTCCTCATCGTTGAAGTTCGCGGTCGACCCACGTGCCGAGCTCCTCGCGATGGCTGCGCGGCGGGGATGTGAATCCATAGCCGTCACTCGCCACGAGGCGCCACAGATGCACGACCAGGACAACCAACGCGATCAACGCGACTCCTGCAACTAACACGCTCATAGAACCAGAGTGCCTGCAATTGGCCCTTGATAAAATAGCCAATTGTGAAACACTGGCCTCGTGTCAGTGACTCTTTCCGCCCATCGGCTCTCGACTCTCCTGGGCGACCTCGACGGATCCGGACCGACCTATCGGCTGATCGCCGAACGTATCCGCCTGCTCGTCGTCGACGGACGAGTGGCAGACGGGAGCAGGCTCCCGTCCGAGCGCGAACTCGCGACAGCCCTCGGTGTGAGCCGGACGACGACCACCCGCGTATACGCCGAGCTTCGCGACACCGGGATCCTGCATTCCCGACAAGGCTCAGGCAGCATCATCCAAGTCCCGCTCGCGGCCTCGAGTGCCAGCAGCATGATCATCACTCCCGACGACGCGGATACCATCGCACTGACGTACTCGGCGCCCATCGGACCGCCCGGCCTCGCTCGCGCCTTCGAGTCCGCCGCCGCCAAGTTGCCCGGGCTGCTGTCGACGACGGGCTATCTGCCCGACGGGCTGCCTGTTCTTCGCGAACTCCTGGCGCAGCGGTACACCGATGGCGGTCTGCCCACCGATCCGGAGCAGATCATCGTCACCAGTGGGGCGATGGGCGCGATTTCGCTGCTGGCACGGGCACTCATCGCGCCCGGGGAACGGATCGTCGTCGAGGGCACGAGCTATCCGCACGCACACGACTCTTTCGAGTCGGTCGGTGGGCGGCTCTCAGCACTGCCGGTGCGCAGCTCGCCCTGGGATATCGAGTCGCTGACCGCGATGTTGGCTGGAGGATCGCACCGAGCGGCCTACTTCATCCCCGATTTCCACAATCCGACCGCCGCCGTCATGTCCCACGAGGAACGATCCGTCTGGGCCCGCGAGTTACGACGTCACGATGTGATCCCGATCGTCGACGAGTCGCTGCGCGAGATCAACCTCGACGGCGTCGAGCTGCCGCCGGTTTTCGCGACCTACGATCCGCGTGCGGTCCTGATGGGATCGTCGTCGAAGTCGTACTGGGGCGGATTGCGGGTCGGTTGGCTCCGCGCACCGCATGATCTGGTCATGCCGCTGGTCCAAGCCAGGATGATGGACGATCTCGGCACCTCGGCCTTCGACCAACTCGTCGTCGCCGAACTGCTCGCCGAAGGCGGCCAGACCGCTGCGGCGGGTCGGGCTCGACTCAGATCGGCCCGCGACCATCTTCTCGCCGAGCTCGCGAGGCAGCTGCCCGATATCGAGGCGCCCTGCCCCACCGGCGGGTTGAACCTGTGGGTCACTCTTCCTGAACGTATGTCGTCCAGGCTCACAGTCGCCGCGTCACGTCACGGCCTGCTGTTGACACCTGGACCGCGATTCTTCTCCCACGTCGGCTCGGCCGGCGAGCGCCATCTGCGCATCCCTTACACGCAGTCACACGAGGCCCTGACCGAAGCCGTCGGCCGGCTCCAGCTGGCCTACCAGGACGTCCTCGGCCCCACGCGCCACAGCACCAGTCGTCATCACCAGCAGTCCAGCAGCGGCGCCAAAGAAACCCTCGACATGATCGCCTAACCCCACGCTGAGGAGGGGGTTACCGCCCTGCGGCGAGAGAGTTGCCGCACCGTCATGGGAACGACAAGTACCTCGTCATGGGGCGACAAGTACCTCCTCAACGGGGGTGGGCCAGGTTTGACCTTGCCAGGCCGCGTCCCAGAACATCCACTCGAAACGGGTCGCGCGCTGGTAGGCCTCCAGCAGCGGGGCGGTGTCACCGGCGACCTTGTCGAGATAAGCCTCTGCACGGCGGACCGCGGCATCGAACTCGGGGGCGGCATATGTGTCGATCCAGGCAGCGTACGGATGCTCCCCCGCCGCGCGTCGCGACAAGATGTGCCTGCCCACCTCGGCGTAGACCCGGAAGCACGGCAGCACCGCCGCGATGCCGACATCGAACGCCTGAGTCGCCGCTGCGGACTCCAGGAATCCGGTGTATGCGACACAGGTCGGGGTGGCCTCGGGCACCGTATCGACATCGGGATCGAGTCCCCGCGGCGCCAAGAATTCACGATGCAGCTCGCGTTCGGCCGAGATCGCGCCGACCGCTGAGGCGGCGAGCATCTCGGCACCCTCGGCATCGTCGGCCCGCACCGCGAGTTGGGCCAGAACGCGCGCGTAACGGTCGAGATAGTGCGCATCGTCGACCAGGTAGCGGACAAATACCGACTCGGGCAGGGTGCCGTCGATCAGTCCCAACAAGAAGGGATGGTCACAGATCGCCGAGAACCAGTCATCGACCGACTCCCAAAGCTGCTCGGAAACACTCATGCTGGCACCCCATGATCGACTGGTCCATTGCCGTGACCGACCTCGCGATCCGCACCCGCGACGATTGCTCGCGTCAGGTACGCCTTGGCCGAGGCCACTGCGTCCGCCATGGATTCGCCTCGGACCAGGTACGCCGCGATCGCCGATGACAGCGTGCAGCCTGTTCCATGTGTGTTCCGGGTCTGGACACGAGGTGCCGACAGTCGGCGCACCCCAGAATCCGACACCAGGACGTCGACGCTGTCCGCGCCCGCGAGATGGCCGCCCTTCGCGAGTACATATTGCGGCCCCAGCTCCAGGAGCGCCCGACCGGCGGCCTCCAGTTCGTCCAATGACGCCACTGTTCGTCCTGTCAGTACCTCGGCCTCCGGTGCATTGGGCGTCACGACCGTGGCCAGCGGGAGCAACAGATCGCGGATCGCGGCGACCGCTTCCTCGGAAACGAGCCTGTCGCCGGAAGTCGCCACCATGACCGGATCGAGCACGACGGCCGGAACCGGTCGTTCACGAAGCATCTTCGCGACGGTCTGGACGACTTCGACGCTACCCAGCATGCCGATCTTGACGGCCAGGACGTCGAGGTCATCGACCACGGATCGATACTGCGCGGCGATGAAATCTGCCGGCACCGCATGGATCCCGGTCACGCCCTGGGTGTTCTGCACGGTCAACGCGGTGATGACCGTCGCTCCGTACACGCCGAGCGCACTGGCGGTCTTGAGATCGGCCTGGATTCCGGCGCCGCCGGACGGATCGGATCCGGCAACGGTCAGCATCACGGGTGTGCGGCTCATCTGATCGCACCTCTTTCTTGCAGTCCTTGGTCGACGGCCGCCAACAGAGCCCTCGCGGCGGCTGCCGGGTCCTCGGCAGCGCAGATCGCGCTGACCACGGCAATCCCGTCGGCGCCGGCCGCGACGACATCGCGCGCATTGTTGACGTCGATGCTCCCGATCGCGATGAGTGGCAACCTCCCAGCTAGCCGCGAGGCGATCTCGCGGACTCCCCCGAGTCCGAACGGGGCTGTCGTATCGGTCTTGGTCGGCGTCGCCCAGACGGGACTGGCCGCAACGTAGTCACACGCCGCCAGTTGACGCTCGTCATCGAGTTGGTCCAGGTCATTGACCGACCAGCCGATCACCGCGCCGTCGCCCAGCGCAGCTCGTGCGGTGACAGGATCTGTGTCGGAGACGCCCACATGGACTCCATCGCCCCACCCGGCCGCCTCGAGGTCGTCGTTGGCGAGCACAGCCACCGATTTCGGCAACGCCGAGCGCAGACGTGACACCGTCGCGAGACGATCGGCCGATGTGCCCGACTTGTCACGTACTTGGACGCACGTCACACCTCCCGACACTGCGGCCGCGACGATCGCGTCGAGACCGTCGTAGCCGGGGTCGGTGACCAGATACAAGCGGAGATCGAGAGTCATGACAGGTCGATGCGCGCAGCATCGAGCCAGGACGGGTCCAAGCTCGCGAGTTCGTCCAGCAACCGCACCCGGAACGATCCAGGACCGACGGCGTCCCGTCCGGCCCGCTGCCCTGCGACCGCGAGGATCGCCATCGCGGCCACTGAGGCATCGAAAGGGTCCTCAGTGACTGAGCAGCACGCGGCGACGAGCGCCGTCGCCGAACAGCCCAGGGCAGTCACCATCGGCATGAACGCATGTCCGCCGTGGACCACCGCGGTGCGGCTCCCGTCGGTGATGACGTCTTGGACACCCGTCACGACAACGACCGAAGACAACTCCCCCGCGAGTTTCCGCGCACCCGCGAGCGCATCGAGCGATGCGGCCTGGCTGTCGACGCCCCGCCCGCCTGCCTGCGATGTGGCAATGGCCAAGATCTCGCTGGCATTGCCGCGGATAACCGTAGGCGCGTGCTGCAACAGGTCTGCGACGATAGTGCGCCGGTAGGACGTCGCACCGACTGCGACGGGGTCGAGCACCCACGGAGTACCCGACTCACGTGCGGCCTCGGCCGCGGCCGTCATGCCATCGACCCAGGAAGGTGACGGCGTGCCGATGTTTATGCCGACGGCAGAGGCAATCCGTGCGAACTCGCCGGCCTCGTGCGGATCGTGCACCATCGCCGGCGACGCCCCCACGGCGTTGAGGACATTGGCAGCAATGTCCATCGATACGTAGTTGGTGATGTATTGCACCAATGGCGACTGCTCGCGGACCGCGGTGGCAATCGTGGACGTGACATGATTCGTCATGGCAGGCTCCCTCGCGCCGGTGTTAACCGGATCAGGTTCGGCGGGTCTCATCTCAGCCCCTGGTGGGGCACCCCGGCCTTGCACCTCGAACCTATCGCAGACGTCGCGCTCTCCGCTGAGGAGGTACTTGTCGCCGCATGAGGAGTTACTTGACGCCCGCCGTGGGGGCGACGACCACCTCCTCGAGGGGCGACATCCACCTCCTCAGCCTGAGGGTGCGGGGATGGGAACGCCCCGCCTAGAACCTAGGCGGGGCGTTCGTGGTGCGACTGGTGACTAGCGAGCGGCCTGGCCGTCGATGTAGTCGGCGTCCTGCTGCTGCCACGAGAAGTGCGAGCGCAAGACCTTGCCGGTCTTCTCGATCGGGTGTCCGGCTTCCTTCTCACGAAGCTCCAGGAACTCCTTGGCGCCATTGTCCTGGTCGTCGATGAAGCGTTTGGCGAACGTGCCGTCCTGGATATCGGCCAGGATGCCCTGCATGCGCTCCTTCGTACCGGCGTCGACGACGCGCGGTCCGGAGACGTAGTCGCCGTACTCAGCGGTGTCGGAGATGCTCCAACGCTGCTTGGCGATGCCGCCCTCCCACATGAGGTCGACGATGAGCTTGAGTTCGTGCAACACCTCGAAGTAGGCGATCTCGGGCTGGTAACCGGCCTCGGTCAAGGTCTCGAACCCGGCCTGGACCAGGTGCGACATACCGCCGCACAGCACGGCCTGCTCGCCGAAGAGGTCGGTCTCGGTCTCTTCGGTGAACGTCGTCTTGATGACGCCCGCGCGGGTTCCACCGATGGCCTTGGCGTACGACAGCGCGATGTCCCAGCCCTTGCCGGTCGCGTCCTGCTCGACCGCGATGATGTCGGGAATGCCACGGCCGTCGACGAATTCACGACGCACGGTGTGACCCGGCGCCTTGGGTGCGACCAGGAGGACGTCGACACCGGCCGGCGGCGCGATGTAGCCGTAGCGGATGTTGAAGCCGTGTCCGAAGACGAGGGCATCGCCGTCGACCAGATTGGGCTCGATCGACTCGGCGTACACATGACGCTGCACCTGGTCGGGGGTGAGGATGACGATGACATCGGCTTCCTCAACGGCCTCGGCGACGTTCAGGACACGCAGGCCCTCGGCCTCGGCCTTGGCCCGGCTCTTGGAGCCCTCGGCCAGACCGACGCGCACGTCGACACCGGAGTCACGCAGGTTGAGCGCGTGGGCGTGGCCCTGGCTGCCATAGCCAATAACCGCCACATTGCGTCCCTGGATGATGCTCAGGTCTGCGTCGTCGTCGTAAAAGAGTTCAGCCACGGGGTACTTCTCCTTGGGACAGTGCTGGTTGGGAAATCTTGATGGATTCAGCTGACCTTCGTGCCGGGGACGGCCCGAAGAGTGCGGTCTGTGATGGAGCGGGACCCGCGGCCGATGGCCACACGTCCGGACTGGGCGATCTCGCGGATACCGAACGGCTCGAGGACATTCAGCATCGCGGTGAGCTTGCCCGCGTCTCCGGTCGCCTCGATCGTCACGGCATCGGTGGCAACGTCGACCACTTTAGCCCTGAACAGATTGACCGTCTCCAGCACCTGCCCACGGGTCTGTGGTTCGGTCTTGACCTTGATCAGCATGAGTTCGCGCTCGACCGCATTCGTGGAGTCGAGCTCGACGATCTTGAGGACGTTGACAAGCTTGTTGAGCTGCTTGGTGACCTGCTCGAGCGGCAGTTCGTCGACGTTGACCACGATCGTCATCCGCGAGATCTCGGCGATCTCGGTCGGACCAACGGCCAGCGAATCGATGTTGAAGCCACGTCGCATGAACAGGCTGGAGACCCGTGCGAGCACACCTGGGGTGTTCTCAACCAACACGGACAAAGTATGTGAGGTCACGGTGAAACTTCCTGCTCGGAGTGACGGTCGCCCACATGCGACCGGGTGATCGGACGGCGCATTTAGAGATCTTCCTCGTCCCACGAAGGAGCCAAGTCCCGCGCGATCTGGATGTCGTCGTTGCTGGCACCGCCGTGGACCATGGGCCAGACCATGGCATCGCGTTCGACCACGAAGTCGATCACGACCGGGCGGTCGGTGATCGCCATGGCCTTCTCGATCGTCGCGTCGAGGTCGGCTTCGTTGTCGCAGCGCAGTCCGACGCAGCCATACGCGTCGGCGAGTTTGACGAAGTCGGGAATGCGGCGCGCACCGATCGACTCGGGACCGGTGTTGAGGTCGGTGTTGGAGTAGCGCTCGTTGTACAGCAGTGTCTGCCACTGCCGGACCATGCCGAGCGAGGAGTTGTTGATGACGGCGACCTTGATCGGAATGCCTTCGATCGCACACGTTGCAAGCTCTTGGTTCGTCATCTGGAAGCAGCCGTCGCCGTCGATGGCCCACACGACCGATCCGGGCAGACCGACCTGGGCGCCCATCGCCGCCGGCACCGAGTAGCCCATCGTCCCGGCTCCACCGGAGTTGAGCCACTGGCGCGGACGTTCGTAATCGACGTAGTGCGCCGCCCACATCTGGTGCTGGCCGACGCCTGCCACATATGTGGCCTCGGGTCCGGCGATAGCGCTGAGCCGCTCGATGACGGTCTGCGGCGCCAATCCTTCGGCGGGCTTGTCATAACCGACGGGGAACTTGGCCTTCGCGGCGAGCATCTGATTCTTCCAGGCGCTGTAGTCGCCCATGACGCTGTCGTCGTCAGCCTGCTTCTGCAGAACCGTGATCAGATCGGCGATGACCTCGCGGCAGTCGCCGACGATCGGCACGTCGGCCGTGCGGTTCTTGGAGATCTCGGCCGGGTCGATGTCGGCGTGGATGACCTTGGCCAGGGGCGCGAACGTCGACAGCAGACCCGTCACCCGGTCGTCGAAACGTGCCCCGAGCGAAATCAGCAGATCGCTCTTCTGCAGCGCCATGACCGCTGCGACGGTGCCGTGCATCCCGGGCATCCCGAGGTGCAACTCGTGCGAGTCGGGGAACGCGCCGCGAGCCATGAGGGTCGTGACGACCGGAATCTGGGTCAACTCGGCGAGTACCTTCAGCTCGGCGGCAGCATCGGCCTTGATGACTCCGCCGCCGACGTAGAGCACGGGCCGCTTCGCGGTGGCCATCAGACGCGCTGCCTCACGCACCTGCTTACCGTGCGGGCGGGTCGTCGGACGGTAACCCGGCAGGGCCAGCTCGCTGGGCCACTGGAACGTCGTCTGCGCCTGCAGGGCGTCCTTGGCGATGTCGACGAGTACTGGTCCCGGACGTCCGGAACCCGCGATGTGGAAAGCCTCAGCGATAACCCGGGGAATGTCGGCCGGGTCCGTGACGAGGTAGCTGTGTTTGGTGATCGGCAGCGTGATGCCGCGGATATCGGCCTCTTGGAATCCGTCGGTGCCGATTAGGTGGGTTGCCACCTGTCCGGTGATCGCGACGATCGGAACCGAATCCATGTAGGCGTCCGCGATCGCCGTGACGAGGTTGGTGGCGCCAGGACCCGATGTCGCCATGCAGACGCCGACTTTGCCGGTGACCATGGCATAACCCTGAGCCGCGTGCCCTGCACCCTGCTCGTGGCGTACCAGGATGTGCCGGATCTTCTCGGAGTCGAACAGGGGGTCGTACGCCGGAAGGATCGCGCCGCCGGGGATTCCGAAGATCGTGTCCACGTCGGCGTGCTCCAGCGCTCGCACGAGACTCTGGGCCCCGGTGAGCTGCTCAGCGATCTGCTCGGTCATGTGTTCTGGTACCTCACTGTTTGTTCCATCGTATGCCGGTCTCTGCCAGAGGAGTTTGCATAAAAAAATCCCTCGGCCCGAAGGCAATCGAGGGAGACGCGTGACCCTGGTGAGGTCTGTCGCGTCACATGGTTACTACAAGAATCTGGATCTTCACCCCCTCATTGTGGTGCGCCTCGCGGCGATGGTCAAGCCGTGAGACAACTCGTACCACGATGTGGACATTTAGCCGGGTGTGACGGGCGTGACAGCGAGTCCCTGTCATGCCGGCTCCGTACTACTGGCAACATGCTGATGTTGGTCCGCACCCTTTGACGCGGGCCCGAACATAAGGGGGACCCGTGAAGAAAACACTCAGCGCCGCCATCGTGGCAGCCGCACTGACCTTGACCGCCGCATGTGGCGGAGGTGGCGGCGACCGCCCCACCACCGACGAGATCTCCAAGGCACTGACCGGCAAGAACAGCGTCTTCGGTACTGCCGTGCCCAAGAAGACCGCCGACTGCATCGCCAAGGTTTTCGAAGAGTCTGAACTGTCCGACAAGACGCTCAACGCGATCGTCGAAGGCAAGAAGGATTACGAGAACAAGGACGACGAGAAGAAGCTCGCCGGCCTGAGCAAGGACCTTACGAAGTGCGCCTCCGCTGCCTGATCTCGCAGTGAGTTCTCGACCCGGACGGCAGTACGATCGTCCGGGTCGAGTGCATTGAGACGACAGAATGTCTGACAGGATCACAGACAACTGGCACCATTGCTGGGTCAAGAACACCGCATCCCTGTCACCCTCCACTAAGGAACCCGATGAACACGAACCTGACCGCCAAGAAGATCCTCAGCTCCACAGTCGTCGTGATGGCGCTGGCTGTGACCTCGGCATGTGGCGGCGGGGACGACCGGCCCAGCGCGGACGAGATCTCCAAGGGCCTCACCAAGGCCTCGAAAGGCGCGATCACCGAGAAGCAGGCCGACTGCGCGGCCAAGATCATCTCGAAGTCGGACCTGTCCGACAAGTCCGTTCAGGCCCTCGCCGACGGCGACAGCAAGTACAAGCCGACCAAGGACGACACGGCCAAGCAGGCCAAGCTGGCCGAAAAGCTCACGGGCTGCCTGAAGTAGCCGCCCGGGGGGCACGATCACCACGGCGACGGCGAGTAGTCCTTCAGGAACACTCCGTGGACGTCTTCCCCGGCCTCGCCGCGGATGATCGGGTCATAGACCCTGGCAGCGCCGTCAACCAGGTCGAGCGGCGCCTTGAAGCCTTCTTCGGCCAATCGCATCTTGGTCGGATGCGGTCGCTCGTCGGTGATCCAGCCGGTGTCGACCGCGGTCATCAAGATGCCGTCCTGCTCGAGCATCTCCCCCGCGCTCGTGCGGGTCAGCATGTTGAGGGCCGCCTTGGCCATATTGGTGTGCGGGTGCCCAGGACCTTTGTAGCGACGGCTGAACTGTCCCTCCATCGCCGAGACGTTGACGACGTAGGTGCGCTTGGCGTCGGCGGCCGCCATCGAGGGCCGTAGACGGCTGACCAGGATGAACGGCGCTGTCGTGTTGCACAGCTGGACCTCCAGCAGTTCGAGTGCGTCGACCTCGTGCACCCGCTGGGTCCAGCTGTTGATGTCGACCGTGTCGGGCACCAGCCCGCCCGCGTCGATGCGCTCGAGATCGGCTGAGCCGGCCGTCATCGCGAGCGAGGTGAGCTCTTCGGCGGTGTGCGAGTCACCGGCCAGCACCGGGTGCGCCGACACCGATCCGACAAGGGCGGCCGGATGGGCGTCGCTGGTGTGCCCGAAGGTCAGCAGCTCGGGCAAGGGCCCCGCGGGCAGCGGTGCCGACTCGGCCTCAGCCAGCGGTGCGTAGGCACCCGGTGTGCGGCGCACGGTCTGGGCCGCATTGTTGATCAAGATGTCGAGCGGCCCCTGCTCGGCCACGGAGTCGGCCAGGCCCACGACCTGGGCCGGATCGCGCAGGTCGATCCCGACGATGCGCAGCCGGTGGATCCACTCGGCGCTGTCGTCCATCGCGGTGAAACGGCGCACCGCGTCGTGCGGGAACCGGGTCGTGATGGTCGTATGCGCGCCGTCGCGCAGCAAGCGCAGCGCGATGTACATGCCGATCTTGGCCCGGCCGCCGGTCAGCAGCGCCCGTCGTCCGGTCAGGTCGGTGCGGGCGTCGCGCTTGGCCCGGTTGAGCACCGCGCACTCGGGACACAACTGGTGGTAGAACGCGTCGACGACGGTGTACTTCTGCTTGCAGATATAGCACGGCCGGGCGACCATCAGAGTGCCTGCTGTGGCTCCGGCGGCATTCGACACCAGCGGGATGCCTTCGGTCTCGTCGTCGATGCGCGTGGGCGAACCCGTGGCCGTGGTGGCCACGACCTCGCGGTCCGCAGCAGCTATCTGAGCTCGTTTGTCGAGTCGACGCTGTTTCTTGACGTCCTTGTAAAACTTGCCGCACGCCCGACGCAGGGCGATATAGGCCTCGTCCTCTTCGGCAAGGAACTGCGCCTCGCTCAAGACCTTGAGGGCAATCGCGAGTTCGTTGTCGTCGAAGTCTGCTGAACGCGAAGAGGCCATCTGACCATTGTCCCCGACGCTCAGCGACGCCATGGCCTGGGCCGCTTGCGCCGGTAGATCACGAACCCGTCGGGCAGCGCCGCTCGGATCTCCGCCGGCACTTCGTGCCAGCCGAGGACGTTGACGGTCTTCACGCCGACGTCAGCAGGTCTCCTCCCGACCACCTCGACGGCCGCAGAAACGAGGTCAGGATCGTCCTGATCACCGACAAAGGTGAAGGCCAGACACCCGAGAGCAGGACTCTCGTCGATCGTGTAGACAAAGGCCCTGACCTCGCTGACCGTCTGGCTGGCGGCCGCGGCCCCCACGATGCTGTCGAGAGGCCCGCCTGTCAGCTCGTCCCACGACGAGACCCGCAAGGCCGCTTCAGGCGGAAACGGTGCGGTGAGCATCTTGAGCTGCGCGACCTGGGTCGCGCTGGCCGTCATACCGGAAGGACGCTCCGGATCGACCACCACGCCGATGCCCGCAGGCACCAGCGCGAGCAGCTCGCGCACCGGGATCCATGTGAGCTCCCACGACTCGATGTGCAGCGCGTCGGTCGCCAACGTCTCGCTGCTCCAGACACACACCATCTGCTGCCCCGGCGCGGGTTCTGAACCCGACCAGACACCTGAGGACCGGTCGATGCCGACCAGCACCCGGGCGAACAAGAAGTCCCACTTCGTCGCGAATACCTGATCGCTCACATCACGACCGCTTGCCCGTTGCTCAGTGCCACTCAGCCGGTGATGGCGCCGTGGGCGGCCGAGCTGACCAATTTGCGGTACTTGGCCAGGACGCCGGTCGTGTACTTGGGCGGCAGCGGCTCCCAACCGACCTTGCGCGCTTCGAGCTCCTCGGCGTCGACCGCGACGTCGAGGCGCTTGTTGGCGACATCGAGCGTGATCTGATCGCCGTCCTTGATGAACGCGATGGGGCCCCCGTCGACGGCTTCGGGAGCGACGTGACCGACGCACAGGCCGGTCGTTCCGCCGGAGAACCGGCCATCGGTCATCAGCAGCACATCCTTGCCGAGGCCTGCGCCCTTGATGGCGCCGGTGATCGCGAGCATCTCGCGCATCCCGGGGCCGCCCTTGGGACCTTCGTAACGGATGACCACGACATCGCCCGCGACGATCGTGCCGTTCTCGAGCGCGTCCATGGCCTTGCGCTCCCCATCGAACACTCGTGCTGTGCCGGTGAAGACGTCGGAGTCGAAGCCTGCGCTCTTGACGACGGCACCTTCGGGGGCCAGCGTGCCGTGCAAGATCGTGAGCCCGCCGGTCTTGTGGATCGGCTTGTCGAGGTCGCGGATGACATCGCCGTCGAGCTTGAGCTCGATGTGTGCGAGGTTCTCGGCCATCGTCTTGCCCGTGACGGTCAGGCAGTCGCCGTGCATCAGACCGGCATCGAGCAGCGCCTTCATGATGACCGGGATGCCACCGACCTTGTCGACATCGTTCATGACATAACGGCCGAACGGCTTGAGGTCGCCCAGGTGGGGCACTTTGTCGCCGATGCGGCTGAAGTCTTCGAGCGTCAGGTCGACCTCGGCCTCGCGGGCGATGGCCAGCAGGTGCAGGACGGCGTTGGTCGATCCGCCGAGTGCCATGACGACCGTGATGGCGTTCTCGAACGCCTCCTTGGTCAGGATCTGGCGGGCCGTGATGCCCTGGCGAAGCAGCTCGACGACGGCCTCGCCCGACGCGATGGCGTAGTCGTCGCGGCGGCTGTCGATGGCCGGCGGAGCCGACGATCCGGGCAGGCTCATGCCGAGAGCTTCGGCGGCCGAGGCCATGGTGTTGGCGGTGTACATGCCGCCGCAGGCTCCTTCGCCGGGGCAGATCGCGCGTTCGATCTTGTCGACCTGCTCGCGCGACATCTTGCCGGCGAGGCACGCGCCGACCGCTTCGAAGGCGTCGATGATCGTGACGTCCTTGCCGTCGACGTTGCCCGGCATGATCGAACCGGCGTAGACGAAGACACTGGCGAGGTCGAGTCGTGCGGCCGCCATGAGCATGCCGGGAAGGCTCTTGTCGCAGCCTGCGAGCAGCACCGAGCCGTCGAGCCGTTCGGCCATCATGACGGTCTCGACCGAGTCGGCGATGACCTCACGGCTGACCAGCGAGAAGTGCATGCCCTCGTGGCCCATCGAAATGCCGTCGGAGACCGAGATCGTGCCGAACTCCAGCGGATATCCGCCGCCGGCGTGGACGCCTTCCTTGGCGCGCTTGGCCAAGCGGTCGAGCGACAGATTGCAAGGAGTGATCTCGTTCCAGCTGGACGCCACGCCGATCTGAGGCTTGACCCAGTCATCGTCGCCCATGCCTACCGCGCGAAGCATGCCTCGCGATGCGGTGGCCTCGAGGCCATCGGTGACGGTGCGGCTGCGCGGCTTGATGTCGATTTCGTTCTCGGGCATGGTCCAAGATTACGGCTCGTCCCACGAGTGCGATCGGTAGGTCAGGCTTAGTCGCCGTTCTCGACTGCGGTCTGCGTCTGCCTTTCGACTTGGGCCATCAGATGAACAGCCAGTTCGCGCATTCTCTGCTCGTCGGCCCAGCGCGCCACCCGCAACCGGCTACTGATGGCCTGGGCCGAGATCCCGAGGAGCTGAGCGGCTTGTCTTTGACTCGTGCTGCGTTGTAGCGCGGCGACAGCCTGATGCCCTTCCGGGCTGCGTTCGGCAATGATTCCTGCGAGAGCCTGGACGGCGGTTTCTGCGTACACGACATCGTCCCCACTCACCGCGACACCGGAGGAGGACTTGGGTGCCCGCTCGACTGCTGCGCGAGCGAAGACGAGCGCGGGACCTCGGCTCTCGCGTACAGACCGAGGAATCGGGGTCTCCACTTCCCCGATTCCGATGCCCACCCACCAACTGCCCCTACTCGCGACAGCAGCAACCAGATCGACCGCGACGCCCGGGTCGTCGATGAGCCCTTGCACCTCGTCACCGGCCGTACGTTCGAACCGTCTGACCAACCGATGGGTGTTGAGCGCGTCCAGCAGCTCCGGGACTGCATCTGGATTGTCCCGGCTACGCCGTTGGTCAATCGTCATCGCGAACATGAAATCAATATATACGGGTTGATTCTAGGTAATCAATGCAAGAGGGTTGATTTAGACATATCAATAGTGCGAGATTGACGCATTGCTCGCTCAACCCGGATTGCTATATTGCGGACTCATCACGATGCGCAGAGGATGTCGGTGTGTCCCACGGAACTCCCAGCGAGGTCGAACTCGCCATGCTGGCCGAGGCCCGCAATGAAGTAGGCGCTGCCGATCACAAGGCTTCCATGGTGCTTGCAGTGTTGGGAATCGGCTTCGGCGCGATCCTCGGTGGCTTGATCGCGCGCGACTGGACCCCGACCGATCTCAATCTCGCTGGGGGCCTGCTGTGGTGGGCCGGCGCACTGGCTGCTGCGGCCTCGGTCGGCAGCGCAGCAGCAGCCGTCTGGCCACGGTTCACCCTGCCGCCCAAGTCCCGCGACGTCTTCTACTGGGGGCACGTCGCGACCTATCAGGATCTCGAGGAACTCGACTCGGCACTCGACAAACACCCTCCTCGACTTGAGGACCGGACTCGGCACCAGCTGTTCGAGTTGTCGCGGATCGTGGCCCGCAAATACAGCTGTGTCCGCGCCGCCATGCGTCTCTCAGCGGTGGCCGCGCCGCTGTTCCTGATCGCCGGTTTGGTCGGCTATTAGGAGCTCGTGTGCACTCAGCACCGCGGCGGCGCCGCTGCGCCGCAAGCTCTGTGAGACCGCCGACTGGGTGACCCCCTCATCGGCTGCCATCTCGGCCTGAGACTTGCTCAACATCAGCCCCAGCATCAATCGACGCGAGCGCGGTGACATATGCGTGACAACCTCATCGCGGACCAGCAAGAAGGCGTTGATCAACGCGGGAGACGCGTAGCCGGAGGTCACGAACCCTGGCTGATCGGCGAGGGCATACCACGTACGCAGCGTCGGATTGCGAGCCACTTCTCTGGCCTTCGCCTCGACGATCGCATCGCGTGCAGCCCACCACGCCGGCCCATCCTGGATGGGTCCGTAAGCACCTACGTCCAGATCTTCGACCGCACCGATGCCGATACCGGCACGACAATCCATGCCCTCGGGCAGCGCCAGCCTGAGCATCAACGTGGCACGCAATGCGTCGTCGAGCGTCATGAACCGCCCTTGGGACTCATCTCCGAAGGTCGCCTCGAGCGGATGGTCGAACTCCACCAGTCCGTTGACCCTCTGCATCGCCGAGCGCATGGACTGATGCACCCACTTGCGGTCGGAGTGACGGCGCGAGCCCACGAGATCGATGATCACCGCCACCCGCACCAGTCCGGTCACGATATAAGCATAGGCATACTCATAAGACATATTGTGATGTGCGCAGTGGCAAGATAGCGGCGTGACCCTAGCTTTCGTGACCACTTCCACCCACCGTCCGCTCGATCCCGATCTCCCCCTCCTGACAGCCGCGGCCGCCGATCGCGGGACGTCCGCCGAGATCGTCGTCTGGGATGATCCGGCGATCGATTGGGACGGCTACGACGCGGTTGTCGTGCGGTCGTGCTGGGACTACACAACACGCCGCGAGGAGTTCTTGGGTTGGGCCGCCTCGGTCCCGCGTTTGCATAACTCACACGACATCTTGAGGTGGAACACCGACAAGGTCTATCTGCGGCAGCTCGAGGCCGCAGGGGTACCGATCATCCCCACACAATGGGATGTGGCACCTGGCGACAACATCGGCGACCACGCCGAATGGGTCGTCAAGCCGACGATCTCGGCGGGGTCGAAGGACACCGCCCGTTGGGGCAGTCGTGAGGACGTCTGGGCGCACAGCGCGGACCTCGTCGCAGCCGGTCGGACCTCGATGACCCAGCCGTACATCTCGTCGGTCGACGACGAAGGCGAGACCGCGATGTTGCACTTCAGCGGCACCTTCTCGCATGCGATCCGCAAGGGCCCCCTGCTGACGGCAGGCGAGGGCATCCGCCAAGACCGTGACAGCCGTGAGGCCATCACGTCGCGCACGCCGACCGCCGCGCAACGTGAGCTTTCCGACCACGTCCTCGACGTCGCCACCTCGCTTCTGGGTCTTCAGACCCCGCCGTTGTATGCGCGGGTAGACCTGCTCACGGCGGCGGACGGCTCGCCGGTGCTGATCGAGCTGGAGCTGGCAGAACCGAGCCTGTTCCTGCCCCAGTCCGGCGGCGGTGCGGAACGCCTGGTCGACGCGGTGCTTGCGCTCACCTGAGCAGGCATGAACAATCAGCGCGTGACGACGACCAGTCCCGGTTTCGTGCGCTATCACGACGTGACCAGCGCCGATGGCACCCGTCTGCGTGCCTGGACCAACGGTGCCACCGGACCCACCGTGCTGCTGTCGAATGGACTCGGCACCAATCCACACGCGTGGCCGTCCCTCCTGCAACCCGACTGCGGCGTGCACATCATCTCGTGGAACCACCGCGGTGTCGGCGGATCGGAGCGCCCCGCAGACGATCGGGTCGACCTCGACGCATTCGTCGAGGATGCGATAGCCGTCATGGACGATGCCGGAGTCGAATCGTGTGTCGTCGCCAGCTGGTCGGCCGGGGTCACGATCGCCTTCGAGCTGGCCGCCAGACATCCCGAGCGGGTCACCGGAATCCTCGCCGTCGCCGGTGTCCCCGGCAACACCTTCGGAACCATGCTCACACCATTGAAGATGCCAACCGCGCTCGCCAGGCAGCTGATGGTCGCCTTCACCCGGGCCGCCGGCCTGTCAGGTTCGATCCTGGCGCCCGCGACCAGACGCATACCCTGGACCACCCCGACGGCCAACCTCGTCCGACGTTCACGCATCGTCAACCCCGCCGCTGATCCAGCTCACCTGAACGCGTTGATGAAGGAGTTCTGCACGACGCATCCGACCTGGTACGCCAAACTCGCGATCGGAGTCTCCGAGCAGCCACGGATCTCATTGTCGGCGATCGACGTGCCCGTCACCTTCATCGCCGGCAAGTGGGACGTCTTCACCGGCGCACGACACATGCTGAGCGCCGCACAGCGAGTCAGAGGTTCGCGCTACCGCGAGCTCGAGGCGACCCATTTCATCCCGCTGGAATTTCCAGCGCTCGTGCTCGACGAACTGCTCGACCTGCTCAGGCGGGTCAAGAACCCGAGCTGACCGGCCGTCCGGCGTCGTCGGAGTCGACCACGACGCGATTGCGTCCCTCAGCTTTGGCCCGGTACAGGAGCGCATCGGCCGCGCGGACCGCGCCGATACCTCCGTGCGTCACCCCGGCGCTGAACGTCAGACCGGACGGATGCTCGGCCCATGACGCGGCGATACGCGCCAGCACACCTGTCGCCTCGTCGACCGTCGTGTCGACGAGAACGATCACGAACTCCTCACCGCCGTAACGGAACACCTTATCGGTGGGACGTGTACCGTCATGCATCTCAGATGCGAAGTCCATCAGAGCCACGTCACCGGCCACATGACCGAACTTGTCGTTGAACTGCTTGAAGTGGTCGAGATCGATGATCGCGACTGCACCCGTGGCACCGGCCCGTTCGAGCTGGACGTCGAGGCCCGAACGGTTGAGCAGCCCGGTCAGACTGTCGGTTGTCGCAAGCAGCTCAAGCGCTCGCTGCTTCTCGCGCAGCTCTTTGATGAGCTTGGCCGGAACCTCCGCGCAGATGATCCACACCAGCGCGGAAATCGGCAGCCGGACCGCGGCCGCCTTCGGTTCGAGGTCTTGCACCTGCAGGAACAGCAGCGCTGCCGGCGGCACGAACCACAGACCGCGGCGCGGCGGCTGACTCAATCCGATGAACAGGAACGACAGCACGACCAGTCCCATGACAAGTCCCGCAGCCTGATGGGCCACCAGGTCGAGCACCGAGATCCCCGCGCACAGTGCGAGCGGCCACATCATGAGCGACCAACGCCGATGGATCTGGTGCGTGGCCACGAGCAGACCGAACAACACGCCGGCGCCCGCCACCACCGCGGCCAGCATCAGCCATGCGGCCGGGCTGGATGGATCGGTGACCGCGGTCGCCAACGCCAGGACGACGAAGCAGCCGCCAAAGCGGATCAGGCCGCGGCGATGCCACAGCCAGACCGCATCGGGATCGTCTTGATCCGTCTCATGTCGCATGGGTCTCCCTCCCCTGGACGTGTCGAAAAGCCTAGACGCCGGCTCGCAGCCCCGCCTGACGAATCGACATCAGCGGCACTGCGGACCGGCGCAGGTTACGACAGCTTCTCGAGGATGAGCTCGCGGACGCGACCCGCGTCGGCCTTGCCGCGCATCTCTTTCATGACCGCACCGATCAGCGCCCCGGCCACACCGAGGTTGCCGCCACGGATCTTGTCGGCGGCGTCCGGATCGGCCTCGATCGCCCGGTCGACGGCGGCGCCGAGCGCGCCATCGTCGGAGACAACCTCAAGTCCTCGACCCACGACGACCTCTTCTGCCGTTCCCTCGCCGGCGATGACGCCGTCGAAGACCTCGCGGGCGAGCTTGTCGTTGATGCGGCCCGCGTCGATGAGGCCCTGGATCTCGGCGACCTGCTGCGGCGAGATGCCCAGCGTGTCGATGTCCTGGCCCGTCTCGTTGGCCCGCCGGGCCATCTCGCCGAGCCACCACTTCTTCGCCGTCTGGGGCGTCGTGCCGGCCTCGACCGTGGCCACGATCAGGTCGAGCGCTCCCGCGCCGATCGTGTCACGCATGTCGAGATCGGAGAAGTCCCACTCGGCCTGCAACCGCGCGCGACGGATCGCGGGGGGTTCGGGCAACGTCGCCCGCAGCTCTTCGACCCACTCACGCGACGGCGACACCGGAGCGAGATCGGGTTCGGGGAAGTACCGGTAGTCGTCGGCGTCGGACTTCTCGCGGCCCGACAACGTCGAGCCGGTGTCCTCCTGGAAGTGTCGGGTCTCCTGGACGACCTTGCCGCCCTCGTCGAGGATTCCGGCGTGGCGCGAGATCTCGAAGCGCACAGCCCGTTCGACCGAACGGAACGAGTTGACGTTCTTGGTCTCCGAACGGGTGCCGAGCACCGTGGAGCCCTTCGGCTTGAGCGAGAGATTGACGTCGGCGCGCAGCGAACCTTGATCCATGCGGACGTCGGAGACCCCGAGCCCGCCGATCAGGTCCCGCACGTGCGAGACGTACGCGCGGGCGACGGCCGGAGCCTTCTCGGCGGGGACCTCGATCGTGCGGGTCACGATCTCGATCAGCGGGATGCCCGCACGGTTGTAGTCGACCAGTGAGAAGTCAGCACCGTGGATGCGTCCGGTGGAGCCGCCGACGTGCAGGGCCTTTCCGGTGTCCTCTTCCATGTGGGCACGCTCGATCTCGATCCGGAACGTCTCGCCGTCGACCTCGACGTCGACGTAGCCGTCGAAGGCGATGGGCTCGTCGTACTGCGAGGTCTGGAAGTTCTTCGGCATATCGGGATAGAAGTAGTTCTTGCGCGCGAATCGGCACCACTCGGCAATTTCGCAGTTGAGTGCCAGGCCCATCCGGATCGCGGACTCGACGGCCTTCGCGTTGACGACCGGCAGTGCGCCGGGCAGCGCCAGACATACGGGGCAGACCTGCGTGTTGGGTTCTGCACCGAACTCGGTGGGGCAACCGCAGAACATCTTGGTGGCGGTGTTGAGCTCGATGTGGATCTCGAGCCCCATGACGGGGTCGTACCGGCTGATGGCCTCGTCGAACGGAACCAATGTCTCAACGCTCATCGTGCGACCTCCAGCTCAGGAGCCTTGGACAGCAGCGTGCCGCCCCACTTGTCTTCGAGCAGCCGCTCCAGCGCCGCCGCAGCGTTGTACAGCCGGTCATCGGCCTTCTGCGGAGCCAGGAACTGCAGGCCGACAGGCAGATCGTCCTCGTCGGCCAGACCGACCGGCAGGGACAGACCGGGGATACCGATCAGATTGGCCGGGATCGTGGCGACATCGCCGAGGTACATCGCCAACGGATCGTCGAGCTTGTCACCCAACGGGTAGGCCGTGGTCGGCGATGTCGGCGAGACCAGCACGTCGACGCCTGCGAAAGCAGCCGCGAAGTCGCGTGCCAGAACCGTGCGCACCTTCTGTGCCGAGCCGTAGTACGCGTCGTAGTAGCCGCTCGACAGGGCGTACGTTCCCAAAATGATGCGGCGCTTGACCTCGTCGCCGAAGCCGGCGTCGCGGCTCGAGGCCATGACCTGCTCGGCGCTCGGATCATCGACCCCTGCAGGAGGGACGCGGACGCCGTAGCGCATCGCGTCGAACTTGGCCAGGTTGCTGCTGGCTTCGCTCGGCATGACCAGGTAGTAGGCACCCAGGGCGTATTTCAGGCTCGGGATCGACACCTCGACGACCTCGGCTCCGGCCGAAGTCAGAAGCTCGACGGCATCGTTGAAACGCGCCTCGACGCCAGGCTGGAAGCCTTCGCCGCTGAGCTCCTTGACGATGCCGATCTTCAGACCCTTGACGTCGGCTCGACGCGCGGCCGCGACAACTGCCGGTACCGCGTCGGGAATGCTGGTCGAGTCCATCGGATCGTGGCCCGCGATCAGCTCGTGCAGCAGCGCCGCATCGAGAACCGTCCGCGTGACAGGTCCGGCCTGGTCGAGGCTGCTCGCCATCGCGACCAGGCCGTAGCGGCTGATGCCGCCGTAGGTGGGCTTGACGCCCACGGTGCCGGTCAGGGCGCCGGGCTGACGGATCGATCCGCCTGTGTCGGTGCCCACTGCCAGCGGAGCTTGGAAGGCCGCGACCGCGGCCGCCGAACCACCGCCTGATCCTCCGGGGACTCGGCTCGTGTCCCAGGGATTGTGCGTCGGACCGTACGCGGAGTGCTCAGTCGTCGACCCCATCGCGAACTCGTCCATATTGGTCTTGCCGAGGATCGGCAGGCCGGCGGCCTTGATCTTGGCCGTCACAGTCGCGTCGTAGGGCGGGATCCATCCGTCGAGAATCTTGGAGCCACACGTCGTGGGCATGCCGATCGTCGCGAAGACGTCCTTGACCGCGATCGGCACGCCTGCGAGGTACGACAGCGGTTCGTCCTTGACACGGCGGTCGTCGATCTCGAGCGCCGTCGCCAAAGCGCCTTCGGCGTCGACATGCAAGAACGCGTGGATCTCGCCGTCAACAGCCTCGATCCGGTCGACCATCGCCTGGGTCACCTCGACGGAGGAGACTTCCTTGTCAGCCAACATATGCGCCAGATCGTCGGCGCTGAAGCGAGTCAGATCGCTATCCGTCATGCTGACGCCTCCTCGAAGAAGCAACGGTAAAGAGGCATCAGCATGAATGTCTCAATGTTCGCTCGCTGGCGCTCACTCATGATTCCCCCAAGATCTTCGGCACGAGGAACCGCTGTTGGTCGGACGCCGGCGCAGCGGCCAGTGCGGCTTCGGGCAAGAGGCTAGGACGCACGACGTCCTCGCGGAACACGTTGTCGACCGGAACCGGATGGCTCATCGCCGGGATATCGTCACCGGCCGCCTCCTGGACGCTTGCGACGTGCTCGAGAATGGCGGGAAGTTCAGCAGCGAGGTGATCGAGTTCAGCGTCGCTGAGGTCGATGCGGGCAAGGCCGGCCAGATGGACGACATCATCGCGCGAAATACCCTTTGAGGGCTCAGACATGCAGCTTCCTTGAGGTGGTTGGTCTTGCAGGCCGATGGGGGTTGCAAGATTCCATCGTAGTGACGTCGTGGTTCCCCGGTCGCCGGGCATCGCACCGGCGGCAAACCCTATCCAGATAATCGTGTTCTCTGACAGGATGTAGGTCATGTCAGACTCCCGAATCTCGCAGATCCGACACGACGGATTCACCTTCGACGTCATCGACACCGGCCCGATCGACGGCACTCCCGTCGTACTGCTGCACGGATTCCCGCAGCGGGCGACATCATGGGCCGCCGTGTCGGAGCGATTGCACACCGAGGGGATGCGTACCTATGCCCTCGATCAGCGGGGCTACTCCCCCGGCGCCCGTCCGAAGTCACGATTCGCCTACCGGATCACGGGTCTGGTCGGCGACGTCAAGGCGCTGATCGACGAGATCGGTCAACCCGTGCACCTGGTCGGTCACGATTGGGGTTCGGCCGTCGCGTGGGGCGTCGCGGCGAATCACCCCGATTCTCTGCGGACACTGACGGCTGTTTCGGTCGCGCATCCCGGAGCGTTCTTGAAGTCGATGTTCAGCAGTTCGCAGATCCTCAAGTCGTACTACATGATGCTGTTCCAGATCCCGTTCCTGCCCGAGTTGATGCTCAGCAAGCCGGGCGGTTTCGGCGAGAAGATGCTGCGGGGCGCCGGTATGGACTCCCACATGATCGGAACCTTCCGTCGCGAGATCGTCGCTGACGGAGCGCTGCGCGGTGGGCTCGGCTACTACCGCTCGATGTTCCTGGCGCCTGGTGAGTTCGGCCGGCGCGTCCACGTCCCGACGACGTACGTCTGGAGTGACCGCGACACGGCTCTCGTGCGACGCGGCGCGGAGTTGACACCGCAGTACGTCTCGGCGCCCTATGAATTCGAAGTCGTCGAAGGCGCCACGCACTGGCTGCCCGACCAGAACCCGGACGAACTCTCCGCGAGCATCATCAAACGGGTCCGCTCCGTCTGATCCCGCAGCTCTGGGTAGGTGCGTTAGCGTCCACCCCCTGGGGTGGGCGGTGCGATGGCGTCCACACTGGCACCTGAAGTGGACGCTAACGCACCGCCGCGGCGAGGTGGGCGTGGACCTGTGAGACGGCACCGGCTCCTTCGCCGCTGGCCGAGGCGACCCGCTTCATCGAGCCGGATCGGATATCGCCTGCGGCGAAGATTCCCGGCACCGACGTCTCGAGCGGTGCCGGCGGCATACCGTCACGCCACAACTCCTTGGGCACATCTCGCCCGGTCAGGATGAAGCCGTCCTCATCGCGACTCACCGAGTCCGGCAACCAGTCACACCCTGGCTCAGCACCCAGCAGGAGAAAGAGCCCGTCGGCTGCCAATCGCCGGCTCTCGCCGTTGCAGTCCAGATCGATCCATTGCAGACGTCCCTCACCTCCGCCGTCCGTGACCTGGGACGCCGTACAGACTGTGATCCTGCTCTGGCCCTCGATCTCGTCGATCAGATAAGCCGACATCGTCTCGGCCAGACTCGGCCGGCGGATCACGATCGTGACCGAGCGGGCGAACCTGGCCAGATGGATCGCGGCCTGACCGGCAGAGTTCCCGCCGCCGACGATGAACACGTCCCGACCCTCCATATCGCGCGCGAAGCTGGTGGCCGCTCCGTAGTGGACACCCAATCCGGCCAGGGCCTCCAGACCCGGCACGCCGAGTCTGCGGTAGCGGACACCACACGCGATCAGCAGCGCACGCGATCGGACCGTCCCGCCGTTGTAGGTGATCTCATGCAGCTCACCTATTTTCAGACCATCGGCCGAGCGACCTGTGAAGATCCGGGCCCCGAACCGAGTCGCCTGGAGGCGGGCCCGAAACGCCAATCGCATACCCGAGACGCCCCGCGGGAAACCGAGGTAATTGCGGATCATCGAGCTGGTGCCGGCCTGCCCACCGACTGCTTCAGAATCGAGGACGACGGTGCCCAGCCCCTCCGATGCGCCGTACACGGCTGCCGCCAGGCCGGCAGGTCCCGCACCGACGATGAGCAGATCCGCGACGTAGTCGTCACCCAGGTCGGCAGGCGTGCCGTAGAACGTGGAAGCCACCATCTGATGGGTCGCTCCAGACAACGGCGGACGGCCGAATGCCGCGACGATCGGCAGCTCGGCTCCACCGTCCAATCCGGCGATCAACTCGCGACCGACCGGGCTGTCGGGTCGGTATCGGGTCCACGCCACGCCCATGCGATCGAGGAAGTCGCGGATTCCAGCGACCTCGACCTGGCGGCCATCGTCGACGATCTGCACTCCGACGATCTCGGGCGTCGCCGACGACGACGCCCAGTCAGAGAGATATTCGGCGATCGCGGTGTGGAATTCTTCGTCACGCGGTGCCTGTGGGATCAGCAGATAGGTGTCGAGACGGCCCATGCCGAGCGCGGGCCGCAAGATCTCGAGGGCGGGCTGGAACTGCCCGAACCGGATCAGGACGACTCGCCGGCTCCCCGGGGACAAGCCACGAAGCGCGTCCATCAGATCCAGCGGATCACCTTCGACTTCGAAATCGATGCCGATCAGGGCAATCTGTCGACTGTCGGTGACCAGCTCGCGGGTGAGGTCGACTGCTCGGACGCCAGATGTCGTGCGGATGTCGTAGTCGCGGGCGTAGCGGTTCGCGAATTCGTCGGCCAGTACCTCCCGATTGGCATCGCTTCCCACGAGCAGGATCACCGGACTGGGGCGGGGCGACTCGGTCATGTCGCGAAAGTAGCACTGTCTAGGCTGAGTGCATGCCTCCACAGAAGCCGACCGACGTGGGTCCGCTCGATTCGCTTGCCTTGATATGCGAAACCGCGATGGTCGTGCTGCTTGTGTTCGCCGGTCACGGCTTCGACGACGGCTGGCGTGGTTGGGCGATCGGCGGATTCCTGGCATTCGTCGCGCTCGGAATCTGGGTGCAGTGGATGAGCCCGAACTCGGCACGCCGCCTCGACAATCCGACCCGCCTCATCGTGCAGATCATGTTGTTCCTGACCGTTGCGCTCTACGCCGCCGCAGGCGGGCTCTGGTTGTGGGGCATCGGCTTCGCAGCGGCATCGATCGTGGTGTTCGTCGCGCTCGCGATCTCGGAGCTACCTGAAGCCTGAGGCTCAGTTCCCGGTCAGTGGAAGTTGACGCACGCTGCTGAAAGTTCGCTCGGTGCCGTCGATCGGGTCGATGAATGCCAGTTCGGCTGCCAGCAGCTGCAGCGGATGGTCGAAATCGTCCAGCGCGATGTCCTCTACCGTCGGATACAACGGGTCATCGATGATGGGGATGCCTAGCCCGTTGAGGTGGACGCGCAGCTGATGCGTGCGTCCCGTGCGCGGGGTGAGGCGGTAGATGCCCCGGCCGTCGACCTCGCGCTCCAGCTCGATCAATGTCTCGGCGTTGATCGCCGCTTCGGGCACGATGTCGACCTGCCAGGAGCCGCGGCGCTTGACGAGATGATTCCTGACCGTGATCGGCAATTCGAGGTTCGGATCGATCGGCGCCAATGCGCGATAGGTCTTGGTGACTCGGTCGTCCTGGAACAGCGTTTGGTACGCGCCGCGCCAGCGTCGTTCGGTCGCGAGCATCAGCAATCCCGACGTGATCCGGTCGAGCCGGTGCATCGGCGTCAGTTCAGGGAGGCCCAACTCGTCGCGCAGCCGAACCACGACGCTTTGGCGTACGTGTTTGCCGCGCGGAATCGACGAGAGGAATGCCGGTTTGTCGATCACGACGAGCCGTTCGTCGCGGTGGACGATGTGGATCTCGCCGGGCACATCGGCTTCGACCGGTAGATCACGATGGAACCAGATGAACGTGTGCGGCGTGTAGGGATCATGCTCGGCGACGGGGCGCAGATCGTCGTAGACGAACCGTTGTTCGGTCAGCAAAGCGTCGATGTCGACCCGTTCGGGCAGCCGGTGCCGCAGCCAGTCGCCCATCGTCGGCCACGGGGTCGGTCGTGGCTTGTCGCGATCAGGCGTCCGCAGCCATGCCGCCCCCAATCCGTGACGGGGTGGAAGAGGGGAACGGGGCGGCACCTCTCGATGCTAGGCCTCCAGGCCGTCGGGCCCTTCGGCGAGGAGCTGTTCGAACTGCTCCTCGGTGAGAATCTTCAGTCCGAGCTCTTCGGCCTTGTCGGCCTTCGAGCCGGCGCTCTCGCCGACGACCACATAGTCGGTCTTCTTCGAAACCGAACCCGATGCCTTGCCGCCATGGACGATGATCGCCTCCTTGACCGAGTCGCGAGTAAAGCGCTGAAGTGAGCCGGTGACCACGACGGTCAGTCCTTCGAGGGTCCGGACGATGGACTCATCGCGCTCGTCGTGCATACGCACGCCTGCTTCGGCCCAGGCTTCGACGATCGCCACGTGCCAGTCGACCCCGAACCAGTCGACGACCGCCTCGGCGATCGTCGGACCGACGCCTTCGACCGCTGACAGCTCTTCGACCGTCGCGGCCCGGATCGCCTCCATCGTCGCGAAGTGCGTTGCGAGGGCTCGCGCCGCCGTCGGACCGACGTGCCGGATCGACAGTGCGACCAGGACTCGCCACAGCGGTTGCTGTTTGGCCTTCTCAAGATTGTCGATCAGCGCGAGACCGTTGGCACTGAGTACTTTGCCGTCGACGGCCTGATCGACCTCGGTCTTCTTCGCCGCGCGGGTGTACAGGTCGGTCTTCATCAGATCGGCAGCAGTCAACGAGAACAACTTGCCCTCGTCGGTCAGCACGCCGGCCTCGAGCAAGGCCGTCGCGCCCTCCCAGCCGAACACCTCGATATCGAATGCCCCGCGTCCGCCGACGTGAGTCAGTCGTTCGCGCAGCTGCGAGGGGCAGGATCGGGTGTTGGGGCAGCGGAAGTCCTTCTCCCCCTCACGCGAGGGCGCGAGCGGCGTACCGCACGACGGGCACTCCGTGGGCATGACGAACTCACGCTCCGTCCCGTCACGTAGCGCCACAACCGGTCCGACGATCTCTGGAATGACATCCCCGGCCTTGCGCAGGACGACCATGTCACCGATCAGCACGCCTTTGCGTTTGACCTCGAACTGGTTGTGCAGCGTCGCCATTTCGACGGTCGAACCCGCGACCCGGATCGGCTCCATGACGCCGTAGGGCGTCACCCGACCGGTGCGGCCGACATTGACCCTGATGTCGAGCAGCCGGGTGTTGACCTCTTCGGGCGGATACTTCCAAGCAATGGCCCAGCGCGGCGCGCGCGACGTCGAGCCGAGGCGGCGTTGCCGGTCGACCTGGTCGACCTTGACGACGACACCGTCGATCTCGTGGACGACATCGTGCCGGTGTTCGCCGTAGTAGGCGATGAACTCTTCGACCGCGGCCAAGTCAGGCAGCACCTTCGCGCGGTCACTCGTCGGCAGACCCCAGGCCTTGAGTGCCAGGTATGCCTCGCTCTGGCGATCGGGATTGAAGCCGTCGCGGTAGCCCAGTCCGTGACACACCATCGACAACGGACGTGAAGCGGTGACCGAAGCGTCCTTCATGCGAAGCGTTCCGGCCGCGGCATTGCGCGGATTGGAGAATGGCGTTTTGCCCGATTCGGCCCACGCGGTGTTGAAGTCCTCGAACTCCTTGGTCGGGAAGAACACCTCACCACGAATTTCGACATAGGCCGGAACCGGGTAGTCGTCGGTTGCGGTAAGCCGGTGCGGGATCGCTTTGATCGTCCGGACGTTCTCGGTGACGTCTTCGCCGACCCGGCCGTCGCCACGCGTCACACCTCGGGTGAGCCGGCCGTTCTCGTAGGTCAGCGAGATGGCCAGACCGTCGACCTTGAGTTCGCAGAGGAACTCCGCATCGTCGACGCCTTCGCGGATGAGTCTGCCGTACCACGCGGCGAGTTCCTCGCTGGAGAATGCGTTGTCGAGGCTCAGCAGACGCTCGCGATGCTGGTAGGCCTCGAAGGACGACGAGATCGCACCGCCGACCTGCTGCGTGGGCGAGTCGGGGGTGCGGAGTTCGGGAAGCTGTTCTTCCAGCGCCTCGAGCTCGCGCATCAGCTGGTCGTACTCACCGTCGGAGATCGTCGGCGCGTCGTCGCGGTGATAACGCTGACGGTGCTCGTCGATCGTCTCGCTCAGTTGCTTGTGCTGCTGACGCAGCTCGTCGTCAGTCACCATGACCCGACTTTATCGCCGCAGCCCGTAGTTGGCCCGTCAGCATCCCTCACTCCATCTCCTCAACGATCGAGACTCCGAAAGCACGGGCCGCATCGCGCATGCGGCGATCGAACGTCACCAGGGCGCAGTCATGACGTCGAGCCCCAGCGAGGTGCACGGCATCGGCAACCCGTACCCCGACGTCCCAGCGATCAACCATCTGCGCCGCAGCCGTCACATCCACATCGCCCAACGCAACGCGAGTGAAGCTCTGCACCAACCGACCGATCGCCGCAAGCGCGAACTCATGTTGCTCAAACGAAAGCTCTCCCAGGCGGGTTCGGCGCGCGTAGACGTTCGACAACTCAGCCACCGTCCAACTGGAGATGACACACTCGGCGCTGTTGGCCGCGAGCCAACGGACTGCGACTGGTGACAGCTGCTCCTTGCCCATCGCTGCGACGATGACGCTCGTTTCGACGTACAGCATCAGTAGCGGCTGTCGTCACGACTCAGGCGAACTTGCTCGACAGCGTCGACATCAGAGGCGGGCAGCTCGGCTGCCACGCTGGCCAACCAAGCCACGTCGATCGGAGGCAGCGGCGCCTTGAGCGGAGTCAGGTCTGCAATCGGCTTGCCCCGTCTGGTGATCTGCACCCGTTCCCCCTTCTCCACCGCATCGAGCAGCTCGCTCAGGTGCGCCTTCGCCTCGGCGACGCTGACCGAGCGTCCAGGCTCGTACATGAGAACCTCCAGATGACCAAGTAGATAGTCATCTTAGTAGGCGGCATCGCCGCACACAATCAATCTAGTGCCGGCCACTGACAGTGCGCGCGAGCGTGAGCGCGCTGCGCGCCCACTGCGGAGAAGCGCCGGCCAGCCCGCACGTCGGAGTCACGACCAACCGCTCGGCGTACGCCTCTTCATCGAAGCCGAACCGGCCGAAGAACGTGTCGATCCGGTCGGCCAAAGCTTTCTCGGCGGTTTCGACATGCTCAACCGACGAGGACGGCACCACCCCGAACCACAGGTCGACACCCCTCTCGAACGTCTCGGCCCAGATGTCATCGGGCCTGGCCAGCGACAGGTCGAACGAGATCGCGGCGAAACCCGCACCGGCCAGCAGTTCGACCGGGACATCAGGAGCACATGAATGGACGACGGCCCGCGCTCCCGCATCGGTGATCGCTTCGACGACATTGCGCAACAACTGATCGGCCTCCGGCGGATGGACGCTGCGGTGACGCGACCAGCCGCTCGCCGTCGGGATGCCTCCGGTCAGCACCGCCGTGATCGCGGGCTCGTCGACCTGCACGACGACATCGGCCTGATCGAAACGACGCCGTACGTCCGACACATGTGTGCGGAGCCCCTCCGCCAATGACTGACTGATCTCTCGGCGAGCGCCGTGATCGGCCAGCATCTTGTCGCCTCTGGGACGCTCGACCGTCGCGGCGAGAGTCAGTGGTCCAGTGACCTGGATCTTGATCGGCCCCTGGTACCCCTGCGTGAGTTCCTCGGCCATATCGAGGTCCTGGCCGAGCAGCGAACGCGCACGGCGAACGTCTGATCCCTCCCCCACCCCGATGCGCCAGCCGTCGGGTTGCAGATCGGCCTCCAGCCCGTCCAACAGTGCGAGCGTCCGACCGATCATGCCGGCGTGAACGCCACGGTCCGGCAGTTCGGGGACGTAGGCGAAATCGCCGACCTCCCCCAGGACGATCCGCATGGATTCAGCGAAGTCCGTGCCGGGCATCGAGCCGATGCCGGTGGCGAGAGCCATGGAGGTCCTGTTCTGTCGGTGCTGCCTGATGTGCGCTCCCCATGGTCTCAGACGGGCAGCGTCCTGCTCCTGATCTGCTGCTTGTTGGCAGCGAGCACCTCCGGATCCAGCGAGGCCAGCCGATCGACGATCTTCGCCAACTCCCCTGCGAGGCTGCCTTCCGCCGCGACCCGGTTGACGATCCCCATCCGGAGCGCATCCTCGACGCCGAAGATCTCACCCAGAAGCAGCACCTCGCTGGCGTGGCGCGGCGCCAGGACGCGCGAGGTGATCGGAATGGGCGGTGCCCAGCCGTGCTGGATCTCGACCTCGCCGAACTGGGCGCCTGCCTCGGCCACAACCAGATCACAGCTCAGGACGAGCTCGAAGGCCTGCCCCAAGCAGTAACCGTGGACCGAGGCGACGACGGGCATCGACAGGCCCTCCAGTGCAGCAGCAAGATCGGCCGGATCACCGACGTCCTGCCCGGCCGCGACGGCGCGTAGATCGCCGCCTGCTGAGAACGCCCTACCGCGTCCCTGTAGCACCACGACCCGGACGCCCGGATCCGCCTGTGCTCGGGCGCATGACGCGACCAGGCCGTCGTGCACGCTCCTGTCGATCGCATTGAGGGAGCCGGGACGGTTCAAGGTCACGGTCGCCACGCCCCCTGCAGTCTCATACTCGACGTCCGACATCGTCACTCCATTTCATGTTGCGTTACCGGTTTGCTTGGGGCGTAGGAACGCACTCATGACGAACCCCAGGACCAAGACGCCGGTCGTCACGCCCAGCGCGACGTTGTAGCCGTAGGCCTCGGCGAGCACTCCGACGACAAGCGGACCGATCACCATGCCGGCATCGGAACCGCTCTGATACACCGCGACCACGACCCCGCCCTTGGAACCGACGATTCCGGCGACGACTTTCGAGCCTCCCGTCGTGACGAATGCCGTTCCGAGGCCCAACAGGGCCAGCCCGAGCAGATAGCCCGGCAAGGTCGCCCCGATGAGGATCGACAGAAAGCCGAGGATCACGATGCCCTCTCCGACAAGCAGCGATCGGCGGGCATTCCACACGTCTGCGCGTCGCCCGGCGATGGGCAGTGCGATGGCCTGCACAATGGCACAGACCGACAGACCCACCCCGATCCACACGGCCGTCTCACCGACGACGTTGAGCAGGAACAGCGGGATGACCGAGACACGTACTCCGAAGACCGCCCAGCCGATCGTGAAGTTGGTGAAGACGACCGTGCGATAGGAATGCAACCGCACCGCATCAGCCAGACGCGACGGCGTGACTTCGGTCGACGAAGTCGCCCGACGCGACTGCGACAGCTTGCGCAGGAAGATCACGCCGACGCAGCCGCCCAGACCCATCGCGATGCCGTAGGCGAAGAACGGGATGCGCGGCGAGAAGCCCGACATGAGTCCGCCGATCGCAGGGCCGATGATCGTGCCGAGGTAGAACGCACCTTGGAACTTGCCGACGGCTCGGCCGGTCTGATGCGAAGGGGTGACGCTGAAGAGCAGATTCATCGCCGCGACGGTGTACAGCGCCGAGCCGATCCCACCGGCACCTCGCATGATCAGCAGCTGGGTGAAATTGACGGCAAGGCCGGCAATGACGCTCGTGACGGCCAGGAGGAACATCCCGGATATCAGCACCCGAGTCTCGCCGAGCTGGTTGACGAATCTGCCACCTACCGGGCCAGAGACCAGTCGCATCAGGGCGAACGCCGAGATGAGGGCGCCGACGGCGGCACTGCCGACCCCCAGATGTTCGGCGAACACTGGGATCGCCGGCGACTGCACGCCGAATCCGACCGCGACGATGAAGGCCATGACAGCCAGCACGTTGACCTCGCGGGGCAGCGGCTCACCGGCCTTCATACGACGACCGACCACGTGATGACGGGGCCGGACGAACGCTCCACCCGTCCCATGCGCTCCATCAGGACGAGGTGGGCCAGCGCTTCGCCGTTGGCAGAACGTCTGGCATAGGGCTCCATGTGCTCCCACGGCCGTGACCAGCGCAGCCCCTCAGCCACCTGCCATGAGGTCGCGGCGCCAGATACGTCCAGCAGCTCGGACGCCTCGTCCAGACGGGCCTCGTGGTGCGACTGGAGTTCGTCGAGCCGCGCGTCCAGGTCGTCGAACCGGTACTCATGCCCCGGTAAGACCTGACTCACCCGTCGCTGTCTAAGCAAAGCCAGCGACCCCAGGTAATCGCCCAAAGGATCGTTGTCGCCAAGGTCGTATGACGACACGTTGGGACTGATCCGCGGCAGGATGTGATCGCCGCTGAGCAACAGTTCTTCATGGGGAACGTAGAAGCATGCGTGCCCCTTGGTGTGGCCGGGCGTGTGCAATACCTCGATACGCACCCCGTCGGCGTCCACGACGGCATCGGCCGCCAAGGATTCGTCCGGCCCCGGAGTACCTCGAAGTCCGTCGATGATCCCGCGCTCGAGGCCCAATGCGTCGATCTCGTCGCGGGGAGCACCCGTCGCGATCAGGAACTGTGCGATCGAACGGATACGTTCGTCGGTGCTCTGCGCCACGGCATCGAACACGCCGGCATCGGACGCGTGCATCGCGATCCGCGCGCCCGACACCTGGCTGAGCCACGGCGCGGCCCCATAGTGATCGGCATGGAAGTGGGTGACCAGGATGTGCGAAACGTCCCCCAGCCCGGCGCCCAACCGGGCCAGGCCCCGTTGGAGCGCCTCCCGTCCAGCGGGAAAGTCCCAACCCGGATCCACGACGGTCAATCCGGTCGTCCCCACGAAGACGTAACAGTTGACGTAGCCCATGGGATTTCCCGGCGGCAACGGGATCGACAGCGACCAGATGCCCTCACGCACCTGCTCATCGGGCGGTACCTCGTACGCCGCCCAGGACGAGAACTGTTGCGGCGAGGCGGCCCGCGGAAGTCGTAGCCGTTGACTGGCCCGGTCACGTCTGACGTCGGTCACCCGCTCCCCCTAGCGGTTTCGAAACAGCGGTGACCGCTTCTCGACGAATGCCGTGGCCGCCTCACGATGATCGTCGGACAAGAACGTCGCCGCCTCGTAGAACAGGCCGTAGTCGATGACCAGGTTCATCCGCTCGCGCACGATCAGGTTCAGCGTCGCCTTGGTGCCGGCGACCGCCATGGGCGCCAGCGCGGTCATCTGCCGTGCGAGACGGACCGCCTCGGCGTCCAGCTCCTCGTCGGGCACGGCTTTCAGGACGAGACCGAGCCGCTCGGCGTCCGTTCCGCTGAGCCGTTCGCCGGTCAGCAGGTGGTACTTGGCCTGCGCCATCGACATCAGCAGCGGCCAGGCGACCGCCCCACCGTCGCCTGCGACCAGCCCGACTTTGACGTGGGTGTCGCCGAATCTGGCGTTCTCGGCTGCGACGACAATATCGCCGAACAGCGCGATCGTGGCTCCCAGCCCGAGTGCGTAGCCTCTGACGGCACACACCATGGGCTGTTTGACCGCCATGATCGTCTCGAGCAGCTCACGACCGTGGGTCATCGAGATGACCTGCTGACCGCCCGACATCGCCTCGCCAGGCTCCCCGTCGGCGAAGGACTCGACGTCGCCGCCCGAACAGAACGACTTGCCCGCGCCCCGCAACAGGATCGCCCGGATCGACGGGTCGCTTCCAGCGCTGCGAAGCGCCGCGGTCAGTCCCTCCAGCAATGCCCCGTTGACCGCATTGTGCCGCTCGGGGCGATTCAGCGTCACCGTCATCAATCCGTCCTCGACCGCGACGAGCACAGCTTCTTCGCTGACTTGGTTCATGGCTTCTCCTCTTACGACGTGTTTCACTGTGAGTTCTTGAGGCGCTCGACCATCAGCGCTCTGGCTTCGGCCCGTCCGGGGGCGTCCACGGCCAGGGGCTGGAGTTCGACTTCGAGTTCGAGCTGTTGCATCAGGTGATTGCGGCTCGCATAGGTCAGGGCTCGTTTGGTCAGGCCCACGCCGAGTCCGGGCATTGCGGCGAGCCGGTGTGCCCGCGCAAGCGCCTCCTCCATCAGGAGGTCGGCGGCGATCACGGCGTTGAGCAGTCCCCACTCGAGCGCCTCGTCGGCCAGGAGCGGCCGACCGCTGCTGAGCCAGTCGAACGACCGCGAGTAACCCAGCAACCGGGGCAGGAAGTACGTGACCCCTGAATCAGGCACGAGTCCGATCGGCACGAATGCGGGCACGAACTTGGTCTGTGGTGTCCCGATCCGGATGTCGGCCGCGAAGGCGAGCCCCATTCCGGCTCCGGCGACGGCTCCGTTGATCGCGGCGATGACCGGCTTCTCCAGCTCTGACAGCGCCATGATGTGCGGGTTGTACGTGTGCCTGAGGCCGCTGGTTGCCGGGCTGAGGCCCTCTCTGGACGCCTTCAGATCCGCGCCCGCGCAAAAACCCCGGCCGGCGCCCGTCACGACGACGGCGCGCACCGATGGATCAGCCGCCTCGGCCCAGGCGTCGGTCAGGCTGTGCAGCATCTGTGGCGTCAAAGCGTTGTAGACCTCTGGACGGTTGAGCGTCACGATCAGCACATCGCCGTCGCGATCGGTCAGCACAGTCTTGTCGTTCACAGCGTCGCCGCCGATCCGAGGATCGCCGTGACCTGGCTCGACAGCTGGCCACCGTTGCCGTGTGCGAGAGCGATGTCGACCTGACCTTGCTGACGCTCTCCGCACTCCCCTCTGATCTGCCGGACGGCCTCGATCAGCGTGAAGATCCCGTACATGCCCGGATGGCAATATGACAGACCGCCACCGTTGGTGTTGACCGCAAGCTCCCCGCCTGGCGCGATCCGGCCGTTCGCCACGAACTCGCCGCCCGTGCCCTTGGGGCAGAAGCCGAGGTCTTCAAGGAACAGGATCGGATTGATCGTGAACGCGTCGTAGAGTTCGACGACGTCGACATCGCTCGGCCCGACACCCGCCATCTCGTAGGCCCGTGCTGACGACTCCTTGGCCGCCGTCACCGTGAGGTCCGGCATCTGGGAGATCGAGCGGTGCGAGTGCGCCTCCCCCGCACCCAGCACGTACACCGGTGGCCGGGGCAGGTCGGTCGCGCGATCCGCGCGGGTCATCACGATCGCTCCGCCGCCGTCGGTGACGAGGCAGCAGTCGAGGGTCGTGAACGGTGACGCCACTGGCCGGGCCGAGAGCACGTCGTCGATCGTCAGCGGACTGCGTTTGAACGCCTTGGGGTTGAGCATCGCCCACTGTCGAGCCGCGACGGCGACCTCTGCGAGCTGTTCACGGGTCGTGCCGTACTCGTGCATATGACGTGCCGCTGCCAGAGAGTAGCCCGTGATCGGATGACGCGGCCCGTAGGCCGCCTCGTAGGACGGCAGTTCGGCCGGATATCCACCCCGCACCGGACGTCTCATGTCGGTGCGCTGGGTGCTGCCGTACGCGATCAGCGCGACATCACATGCGCCCTGGCTGAGCGCGAGCGCCGCGTGGTGCACATGAGACACAAACGAGCTGCCGCCGATCATCGTGCCGTCGGTGTATCTCGGACGTATGCCGAGATACTCGCCGGCGTCGAGATTGGACATCCCGCGCCCGGCAATCGCCGTGAACAGGCCGTCGACCTCGTTCTTGGCGATCCCCGCATCGGCCAGTGCCCCGGCGACCGCCTCACCCATGAGGTCAAGTGGATAACGTCCCTGCCCGACCTCGCCGAGCTCTGATTCGGCGACGCCGCAGATGATCGCTTGACCGCGCAGGTCCTGTGCGCCCATCACTCGGCGACCTTGTCGAACACGACCCGGGCCGCCGATTCGTCAGCCGAGGCCTCGATCCGGCCCAGTACGCGGTCCCCGATCTGCACCTCATCGGCCGGAACCCCCAGCACATTGCTCATCATGCGAAATCCTTCCTCCAGATCGACCAGACAGAGTGCATAGTTCGGACCATCGCGCTGCGGAACGGACGTCGTCGAATAGATGACGCCGGCACCCGATGCGGCCTCCCAGCGCAGTTCAACTCCTCCGCAGTCAGGGCACAGAACTCGCGGAAAGAAGAACGCGTTCTGGCACGTCTCGCACCGTTGGTAGGGAATCTGTCCTTCGCCCAGCAACCGCACGTACGTTTCGTGCGGTGCTGGTTCAGTGACGGTGATATCGGCCGGCGTCATGACACTCCTTCTGTGCTCGCGCCGAAGACGGCTTCGGCGGCACCGCGCAGGACGAGCCGGCCCTCCTCGCCCTCGCGACCGGCGCTGACCGACAACCCGCACGCGATCAGCAGACCGTCCTCGGCGCCCTTGACCGATTCCACGACTCCGCTCACGGTCAGTACCTCGTCGGGCCAGACCTGATCGACGTAGCGGACGCTGAATCGACGGAGCCTGTCCTGGCCCAGCCAATCGGCCACGAACGTCGACAGCACCCCGGCCGTCAACAGACCGTGTCCGAAGACCGAGGGGTATCCGGCCCGGGTCGCGAAGGACTCGTCGTGGTGGATGGGGTTGAAGTCGCCGCCGGCGCCCGCGTACCGCACGAAGTGACTCCGGGTCAGCGGACCGAACGTCCTGGTCGGTGCGGTCTCGCCTATCTGCGGCGCGAGTTCGATCGTGTCGGTCATGATGTTCCCCCCGGTTCGGCTGGTGCTGCGTCAAGCTCGATGACCGTGCTGCTCACCGTCATCGCCAGGACCCCGTCCTGTTTGACGAAGTCGTTGGCACGCGTGATGAGCGTCATCCCGCCCCGCCGCCCGGTCTTGTGCTCGACCGAGACGACCCGACCCGAGACGGTCAGGACGTCGCCCGCCACGACCGGACAGAAGTACTCCCACTCCGCCCCCGCCGCGAGGACACGTCGCAGATCGAGGTCGAGTTCGTCCCCCGCGGCCGGATCGTGCCAATGAGCGGACGCCGCGCTGAACGTCGGCGGTGCGAGCGTGCCCGGATAGCCGCGCACGGCGGCCTCATCGGTCGAGTAGTGGACCGGGTTGTCGGCCAGCACGGCATGCGCGAACTCGGCGATCTTGCCCTGTTCGACAACGAACTCGTAGCTCGCGAACCGATGACCGATCAGGTCTGCATGACTCATGCATCGGTCCCGTCGGCCTCGAAGACGATCAGCGCATCGGCGGCTATCGCCTGCCCGTCGCTGACCCTGACGGGGTTGACGTCGATCTCGGCGATCTCCGGGAAATCGCAGGCGAGCTGGCCCACCTGGACCATGAGGGTGGCCAGCGCCTCGACCTCCGACGAGGAAAGCCCCCGCGCGGCCGAGACGAGCCGGCCGTCGAGCATCCCCGAGATCGTCCGGATCGCGGTCTCGCGGCTGAACGGTACGTGCAGCAGTGCCGCGGCCGCCATGATCTCGATCGTCACACCGCCAAGACCCACTGCGATGACCGGCCCGAACACGGCGTCGCGCTGCATTCCACACGTCATCTCGAGCCGGGCGGGCACCATCTCCTGCACCAGTACGCTCTCGATCACGGCGTGCGGGGCCTTCTGCGCGACCTCGTCGAGCATGCTCTGGTAGCCCTCGCGTACCTGTGCGGCGTCGTTGAGTCCTAGCCGGATCGCTCCGACGTCGGACTTGTGCGGAAGCTGATACGACATGACCTTGAGCGCGACGGCGCAGCCCATAGCTTCGGCAGCGGCGACGGCTTCGTCGGCGCTGGCGACGGTGGTCTCCCTCGTCGTCGCCACCCCGTATTCGGCCAGTACGGCCTTGCCGTCGGACTCGAGCATGACCCGCTGGCCACGGGCAAGATCCAGCAGCTTGGAGACCGGATGCGCATGGTCGACGCCGGTGGTTCCCTCAGGACGTGGATCGAGCTCGGGACGGGCCGAATACCGTGAAAGAGCTGCGAGCGCATGGATTGCACGCCTCGGATCCAGATATGTCGGGACCCCGACCTCCTGGAACTCGGGCAGGAAGCCCGTCGACAGCACCGCGAACGGTTTGGACGTGTTCTGGTACGCCGTGACGATCGCGTCATTCGACGGCCCAGGGCTGGCCCACGTCACGGTCGTGAACAGATCGAGCTCGGGAACATCGAGCAGGGCATTCAGGACGAGTTCGTACGCACCGGGCGCCGAGACGAGCTGCGCCGTCGTGTCGACCGGATTGGCGAGACTGCCGTAGAACGGCTGAGGCATGAGCGCCTCGATCGCCTGCGCCGAGTCGTCCGGGATCAACGGGACCCCTAGTCCTTCGGCCGCCGCGCAATCGGCCAGTAGGACGCCCGCGCCGCCCGACGTCGTCATGATGCCCAGCTGGTCGCCGCTGGCCCGGCGGCCGTCCTGGAAGATGAGTCCCAGGTCGAGCAGCTCCTCCATCGTGTCGACGACGATGACGCCGTACTGCCGGCACACCGCATCGAGCACATCGGCCGAGCCGACGATCGAGGCGGTGTGACTCATCGCCGCACGGGCTGCCTCGTCGCTGCGCCCGGCCTTGAGCAAGATGATGGGTTTGTCGAGCTCGTGGGCTCTCCTGGCCGCATCGATGAAGACGTCGGGATCGCGCAGGGTCTCGCTGAACATCAGCAGCACCTTGACCTCGTCGCGCTCGACCATGTGCGCCAAGACGCCGGCGATGTTGACGTCGACCTCATTGCCGGTGCTGACGAACCAGCCGAGTTTGAGCCCGGCCAGAAGCGACTTGGTGGTGATGTACGAGCCGAAGCCGCCGCTCTGTGAGATCAGGGCGACCGGTCCGGCAGGCGGCAGCTCGACGCTCGCGGGGATCGCGAAGTTGGCCATGACGCCGTCGTGCAGATTCATGTAGCCGATGCAGTTGGGGCCGATGATCCGCACTCCCGTGCGATTCGCGACATCGGCCAGTGTGTCCTGCAGTGCCACGCCTTCAGGACCCGATTCGGAGAAGCCCGAGGTCAGGAGCGTGACTCCGGCGATACCCCGTTCGGCGCATTGTTCGACGGTCGCGACGACGTGGCCGGCCGGGACCATCAGCACCGCCATGTCGACGCCGTACGGCAGCTCCGAAACCGCTGTAACGGCGTCGAAGCCGCTGATCCTCCCACCGCGCGGGTTGACCGGGTAGAGGTCGCCTGAGAAGGCCCGGATGATGTTGTCGAAGACCTGTGTGCCGATCCGATTCGGTTTGTCGGATGCTCCGACGACCGCGATGGAACGCGGTGACAGCAGCCGATCCATGGCGGATCGCTCGGAGGTGACGATGTCAGACATGTGGCAGAACTCCCTTTGCAGATAACAGTCGGTAAATGGTCTGGCTAGCGGACGAGCATCCCGCCGCCGTCGACCGAGAGCACCTGTCCGGTGACAAAGCTCGACGCCTCGCTCGCAAGATAGAGGTACGCGGGTGCGATCTCGTCCGGCTCGGCCCACCGGCGCAGCGTCGTCTTCTCGACGCTGCCGGCAAAGCGCGGATCGGTGCGGACCGTCTCGGTCATCTCGGTTGCCGCCGCGGGAGCGATCGCGTTGACCAAGATCCCGTACCGGCCGAGCTCTCGCGCCGCCGAGCGCATGAGTCCCAGAATCCCGGCTTTCGCGGCGGCGTAGTTGACCTGCCCGATCGAGCCGTTCTGCGCCGTCGACGACGATGAGTAGATGATCCGGCCGTGGCCCATCTCGACCATGTCCTCGACCACCGCCTGCAACCAGTAGAACGATGCATCCAGATGCACCGACATGACGTCCTGCCACTGCGGCTCTGACATCTTGCGGATCATGGCCGGGCGGGTGATGCCGGCATTGCTCACCAATACCTCGATGGGACCCCAGGCAGCCTTGATCTCTGCCGCGGCGCGGTCGACCTCCTCTCGCGAGCCCACATCGCATTGCACGGCCAACGCGATGCCGCCCTTGGCCACGATCGCGTCGACAACTTCCTGGGCCTTGTCGCGTTGGACGTCCACGACTGCCACCTTGGCACCTTCCGCGGCGAAAGCTTCGGCGATCGAACGACCGATGCCTTGTGCCGCACCCGTGACGGCTACTACCTGATCCACAAATCGCATGTTCATCTCATTCCCTCGAGTTCGTGACTGCTGTGCTGGCTGGGTCGAGCTCGATCGAGTCATTGCCCAGGTAGATCTCGCGGACGACCGCGTTGTCGCTGAAGTTCTCGATCGGTCCGGACGCGACGGCCCGACCGCTTTCGAGGACCACGACGTCGTCCGCGATGGCCATGGCTTCGTCGACAACCTGCTCGACCAGCAGGATGCTGAGCTGCTGATCGCGCATCTGCGAGATCAGTCCGAACACCTCGGCGACGATCGACGGCGCCAGACCGGCCGACGGCTCGTCCAGCATCAGGAGCTTGGGGTCTGGCATGAGTGCCTGGCCGATCGCCAGCATCTGCTGTTGACCGCCGGACAGCCCTCCGGCCAGGTGATTGCGACGCTCCGCGAGCACCGGGAACCGCGAGTACGCCTTGTCGAGGGCTTCCTTGCGTTGCTGGCTGCGCAGACCGCGTCCGGGCAGTGTGTAACCGCCGATCAGCAGATTGTCTTCGACCGACCTTCGTTTGAAGACCTGCTTGTTCTGCTGCACGTAGGCCAATCCGGCCCGGATGCGCTTGGGTGTCGCGGTCGTGGTGATGTCATGTCCCTCCAGCGACACCGACCCGGACGATACGACAGGCAGCAGGCCTGCGATCGCATCCAGCAGCGATGTCTTCCCGGCACCGTTGCGACCCAGCACTGCGGTGAGCTTGCCGGTGCGAACCGTCAGATCGACCCCCCACAGGGCGCGGATGTCCCCGTAGCCGCCTTCCAGTCCTTTCACGTCCAACATGCTCAGACCTCGCTCTCTGTGTCGTGGCCGGCGATGGCCATCTCCGGCTCGATGTCGCCGACGGACTTGCCGGCATTCGAGCCCGTGTATTCGTCGAGGACCTGTGCGTTGTTCTGGATCTCCTCGGGGGTGCCCGAAGCCAGCAGTGCTCCGCGGCTCAGGACGTGAATCGTGTCGGAGACCTTGAGCACCAGCGGGAAGTTGTGCTCCACCAGCACGACGGTTCCGCCCGCGTCCCGGATCGCGAGGATCGCCCGTTCCAGGTTCTCCAGATCGGCCGGATCGAGTCCCGACGCGACCTCGTCGAACAAGAACAGCTGCGGGCGGGCCGCCAGCGCACGCGCGACCTCGGCCAACCGTCGGGTTCCCAACGGCAGCTCGGAGACCTCGGTCTCGGCCACTTCGGCGATCCCCATGAGCTGGAGCAACCGCAGCGCCTCATGATCGTCGGCTCGACGGCCGCGCCAAAAGGCTGGGAGTCGCAGGACCGAAGCACCCATCGAGACCGTTCCGTCGGTGTAACGGCCCGAAATGACGAACTCACGAGTCGTCATACCGCGGGCCACCATGGGCGTCTGGAACGTCCGCGACACCCCTGCCCTGGCGACCTTGAACGGTTTGAGGCCGGAGATCTGACGGCTGCCGAGTGTGATGTCACCCTGGCTGGGGGCGTAGAAGCCGCACATCAGGTTGAGCAGCGTCGTCTTGCCCGAGCCGTTCGGACCGATCAGTGCCGTGATCTCCCCCGGCTTGGCCGTCAACGTGACATCGGCGAGCGCCTGGTTGCCACCGAAGTTCTTGGAGATGTCGCGGCACGCCAGTACCTGCCCGTCGATCGGGTCGAGCCGGAGTTCGGCGTCGTCGACCAACGCATGCTGGATCACGGTCGCTCTGGGCAGGATGCCCCGCCTGACCAGCGTCGCGACCAGGCTTCGGAACGCCCCGGTCAGGCCATTGCGGAACACCAGCGCCGCGATCAGCAAGAAGGCGCCATAGATCACGAGTTCCCACTCGGCGAAGACGTCGAGTGACTGCTGCCCGTACTGCAGGAGGAATGCACCGACGATCGCGCCGTAGATCGAGGTCGCACCACCGAACATCGACGCGGCCAAGACGCTGAGCGCGAGGGCGAACGTGAAGGTGTCGGGAGCGATGAAACCGTCCATCCAGGCGAACAGCGCACCGGCGAAAGCACAGGGAATCGCTGCGATGACGTAGACGACGAGTTTGATCCGGAAGACCGAGATGCCCATGCTCTCGGCCAGGATCGGGCTCTGCCGCAGCACCAGGAAGGCATTGCCGTGGGTGGACAGGATCAGATTGCGTGCCAGGGCGAACCAGAGCACGACAGTGCACACGATCAGGACGTATACGCCGTTGTCGGTCAGTTCCTGGCCGAACATCGTCGCGGCCGGCGTCGACAGGCCCAGCGATCCGCCCGTGAACTTCTCGAGGACCTGCACGACGTTCGGAATGATGATGACCATGAAGAACGCGACCATCGCAAGTGACCAGCCGCCGAGTCGCAGACCCGGAATGCCGCTGACGAGTCCGATCGCGACTGCCGCGACGGCGACGATCGCGAAGACCAGGAAGACATCGGTGATGCCGTGGGTCGCCCCGAGGTAACCGGCGACATACGCCCCCACCGCGTACAGGAACACCTGGTTGACCGCGAGCTCTCCTGCATAGCCCGAGACGATGTTGAGGCCGCTGGTCAGCAGGCTCAGGATTCCGACCAACATGACGGTACGTGCCATGTAGGCGCTCATGCCGAGGAACGGTGCGAGGATCACCAGGACGGCAGCCGCTGCGAGCAGCGCGATCTTGTACTTCGACAACTGCCGGACCACGGCTGCGACGGCGGACTCTGCTGCCGGCGCCGAATTCTTGTGGACACTCATATTGCACGCTCCAGATTGCGGCTGAACAGACCATGCGGACGAACCAGCAGGAGCAGCAAGAAGGCCAGGAAGACGGCGATCTGCGGGTACTCCGCACCGAGATAGCGAGCGCTGAACGAATAGATCAGCCCGACTGTGAAGCCGCCGAACAGACCGCCGAGCTGGCTGCCTGCACCACCGATCGCGATCGCGACGAAGCCGAACATCGCCAGACCATCGCCGAGGGAGGCCACGGCGTACGTCCGGGTGCCGACGAAGATTCCGACGACACCGGCTATCGCACCGGCCAGGGCGAAGGCGGCGATCCCGAGTGCTCGGGTGTCGATCCCCCGCAGCATCGCGGCGTTGCGGTTCTCGGCCGACGACAGCGAGGCCAGGCCGTGACGGGTCGTGTGCGACCACCAGTTGAGGCCGAGGCCGATCGCCAGCACGAGTCCGATCAGGATCAGGTCATTGGGCTGGATCGTCCCCCCGAGGATCGTCAGCGGGTCACTCGAAGTCGTCTCCTTGATCTGCCGGGGATCGGTCCCCCAGATCTGCTTGACGAGCCCGGCCAGCAGGACCCCGAAGCCGATCGTCGTGATGAGCGTCCCGTGGCCGTCCCCTCCCTTGCTCAGCAACGGACGAATCGCGATCCGCTCGAGCAGCATCGCCACGAGTGCGCACAGGCCGGCCCCGAGGAGCATGGCTGCCGGAAGCGGCAGTCCCATCTGGTTCAGGCCGAGGTACGCCCCGAACGTCCCTAACATCACGAGTTGGGCGTTCGCGAAGTTGAACACCCCTGAGGTCAACAAGACCACGTTGTATCCGATCGCCACGAGGCTGTACAGCGCCCCGGTGGCAAGTCCTGCCCAGATCGTCGTCATATCCGTGTCCTTCCTGTGCGCACGGCGGCTCTACCGCTTTCCGGGTTCGTAGAGTCCGTCGGCGTTGTAGCTGCCCGGCGCGACGAAGACGATGAGCCCGTCGCCGGCCGTGGGGAAGTGATTGGTCTTGCTGTAGTCGAACAAGATCGCGTCGCCGGACTTGCCGCCGGACACCCAGGGCACGTCACCGTCGACCGTCAGGTCTTCCAACGCGCTGTTGACTTTCGTCATATCGGTCGACTTGGCCTGTTCGGCGGCGAAGTTGATCAGTTCGAGAATGTCGTAGCCGGTCGCGAACAAGCCGTAGCCGGTCGTCTCCAGTGAGGCCGCGTTCTCCCCCGCCTTGATCTCCTCGACGAGTCCGGCCACCAGATCGGACTGGTTGCCGTCGACCACGCCGGTCGACGAGGTCACGATCTTGACGTTCTCCAGCTCGGAGGCCTTCAGATTCTTGACGAGGGGGAAGCTGCTGGACAGCTGATCGCCGTACGTCGGGATGTTCCAACCGATCTGCGCCCGACCGCGGAACGCGTACAGCGCGGCGGTGCCGTAGCCGTTGATCACCAGAGCATCGGGATCCTTGCCCTTGAGCTGCTGCAGTTGAGACGTCATGTCGAGGGCTGTCGCGTCGTAGCCTGCCGAGACGAGCTCGATGCCGGCGTCCTCGAAGGCCTCTTTGTAGAGCTTCAAGGTGCTCTGCCCGGTCGCGTCGTTGGAGAACAGCATCGCGATCTTCTTGTAGCCCTGGGCGACCGCTTCGGCGGCCTGCGCCGGTGCGTACGCGCTGCCCGGTGCCGAGACGCTGAAGTGGTACGGGTACTTCTTCGGATCATTCAGGACATTGCTGACCGTGCCCGACATCGACACGATCTTGTTGCGGCTCAGCACCGGCAACAGCGAAAGTGTCACTGAGCTCGACCCGCCGGCGTAGACCAGGTCGGGCTCGTCCCCCGATGACATCTGCTTCTGCAGCAGGCTGACGGCCTTGGTCGGGTTGTTCTGGTCGTCGGCCTTCTCGATCTCGACCTTGCGGCCCTGAATGCCGCCGGCCTTGTTGATCTTTGCCGCCGCGATCTCCAGGCCGTCGACGATCGGGACCGAGTACGTCTTGGTCGCGCCCGACAGATCGATCGACACGTAGACCTTGAACGGCGACGAGGCGTCGTCCTTCGAACCGTTGGAACCTCCGCAGGCAGCCAGGCTGGCGACGGCGGTGGCTGCGGCAAGAACCGCCGTGCAGCCTCGTTTCATGGAGCGGGGTTTCATGGATGACCTCCGACTTAGCAATCTGAATGACGTTCATTTGAACGATGTTCGCCACATCTAAGCCCAGGTGGATCGACGCCGTCAAGGGGTCGATCGAACTAAGTTCATCGACCGCGTCAAGATCACTCGGACATGACCTCACTCACACCGAGTAGTCTAAATTCCTGTTATCTCAGTATGTCCAGTGGATATGCGAACCGTCGACCTGCATCGCTGGCCAGCGCAGATCCGATTCATTGACAGTGACAGAAGCTGACTGATATCAATTGAATATCATTCAGATTTGGTCCACTCACCTCGCTTGCTCAGAGCGAATGTTTCAGGAGGCAACTGCGATGCACGCACTACTCAACGAGGACCAGGAGGACCTGAAGCGCATAGTCGAGTCGCTCGCGACATCGATCGGAGTCGCCAATCCGACCGATGCCGCCGAACGCGATTTCGCGACGGGTTGGACGGCGTTGCGCGGAGCAGGCCTCCTGGAACTTCGCGGACGGATCGGCGATGAGCCCGTCGCCAGCGGAGTCGAGGTCATGGTCGCGGCCGAGGCGCTCGCCGCCGAGCTGGTGCCCCTGCCGTTCGTTCCCAGTGCGGTCCTCGCCACCGAGCTCATGGCGCTGGCCTCCGCCCCCCAGGAATGGAGTGACGAGCTCGAGGCAGGTACCTCGGCCTACGGGATCCTGCTCGACGCCGACCTCTCGGACGTCGCCACGGCTTCTGATTCCGACACGACGCTGATATGGGGCGGGCCCGCCACCTCGCATGTGCTGCGTCTCGAGCCGCAGGACGATCAATTCAGACTCGTCCGGCTGACCTTGCGCGCCGACGTCGCAGACAATCAGTCGATCGACCTCACACAAGGCGCCTGGAAGCTTCCCGAGCACACTTCCGAGACCGCGGACGGCCTCATCACGGCCGATCAGTTGGATACCTGGCGGGCGCTCGCCCTCGCCGCAGTGTGCGCCGACACCGTCGGCCTCATGCGAGCGGCGTTGTCCGGCGCCGTCGAATACTCGAAGTCACGTATCGCCTACGGCGTTCCGATCGGATCGTTCCAGGCGATCCAGCACATCGCGGCCGACACTCTCGTGGCGATCGAGGCAGCCTACGGCGCGACGTGTTACGCGGCATGGTGCATCGACGCCGTCGAGCCGGCCACTGCACTGCTGGCCGCGCGCACCGCGAAGGCACACTGCGCACACGTTGCCCGCACGGCAACCGAGAACGTCATGCAGATCTACGGCGGAGTCGGACAGACATGGGAGCACATCGCCCACTTCTACACCCGCCGAGCCCTGCTCAACACCGAACTGCTCGGCAACGAGAACGTGCAGCTCGGCCACATCGCCGATGCACGACTGGAAGGGATCTGACATGGACTACCGCGACTCAGCCGAAGAAGCCGAATACCGCTCGGGGCTGCGCGCCTGGTTGGCGGCCAACGTGCCCGCGCCGGCAAGCGGCCCGACGACTCCCGACGAGGATGCGGCGATCAGGTTGGCATGGCACAAGAAGCTGTTCCTCGGTGGCTACATCGGTCAGTCCTGGCCGGTCGAATGGGGCGGCAAGGGTCTGAGCCCCGCCATGGATGCGATCCTCAACGAGGAGACGGGCAACTTCAACGCTCCGCCGCTGCCGGGAACCGCGGGCTACATCGGCCGGGCGCTGCAGATGTACGGCACCGACGAGCAGCGCAAACAGTTCCTGCCTTCCACGATCAGCGGCGACATCCAGTGGTGTCAAGGCTTCAGCGAACCGAGTGCAGGATCGGACTTGGCGGCGCTGCGCACCAAGGCCGTCCGTGAAGGCGATGAGTATGTCGTCAACGGCCACAAAATGTGGACGTCGTCGGGCCAGTACAGCGACTGGTGCCTGCTGCTGGCACGCACTGATTCGGAGGCTCCCAAGCACAAAGGGATCTCCGCCTTCCTCGTCGACATGAAGTCTCCCGGCATCACGGTCAGTCCCATCGTCCTGGCCGACGGCTCACCCGAGACGACTGAGGTGTTCTGGGACGATGTCAGGATTCCGGCCGCGCAAAGACTCGGCGAAGAGGGCGAGGGCTGGCGCATCGCCATGACGACGGTGTCGTACGAACGCGGTCCCTCCGACATCGGCTTCATCTCGACGTACCGCAAGAACCTCAGCGCGCTCGAGGACCGGGCGCGGGAGGCTGGACTGACCGACTCGCCGCAGGTCCGTGCCGATCTGGCCCGTGCCTATGTCCGTGGCGAGGTGCTGCGACTCAACGTCCTGCAACAGCTCAGCATGCGGGTCTCGGGGCGACCGCCGGGCGAAGAAGGTTCAATCAGTAAAATGCTGTGGACCGAGTCCGAGCAGGAGCTGCAGCATCTGGCGCTCAAACTGTTCGGTCCCGAGGTTGTCACAGGTCGCCGGAACGACTACCTGCACCGGTACTTCAACTCGCGCCCCATCAGCGTGTACGGAGGTTCGGCGCAGATCCAGCGGAACATCATCGCGCAGCGACTTTTGGGAATGCCCAGAAAATGACGCAACATCGACTAGCCTCTCGATTCTTCGAGGAAATCAAGAACCGGCAGGCGAACAGGGGGTCCGATGGCAAGGAAGAAGGCTGAAGTGGCCGACGGAGCACCTACCGTCGCGGAGTCCCTGCTGAATGCTGCCCGGGAGCTGTTCACCAAGAATGGCTACGAAGGCACCAGCGTCGCCCAGATCACGCAACGTGCAGGTTTGAGCGTCGGAACGCTCTACTACCACTTCGGCGGCAAGGCCGAGATCTTCACGGCCCTGCACGAGGGGTACTTCCAACGCCAAGATGCCCGCGTCCGTGAGGCGATCACGATCGTCAAGCGAGCCGGCATCACTGACAGGCATCAGCTGTTCCTGGCCGGGACGCGCGCCTATCTGTCGGGCGTGTGGACCGACCGGGATGTCAGCCGGGTCATCGCCAACTCCCAGGCTCCTGCGGGCTTCGAGGACACCTGGCGCAGCTCCAGTGAGGCCTGGACGACTCGCAACACGGTCCTGCTCGCGGAAGGCGAATCGGATCTGACGCTCAAGGCGATCGTCTCGGCGGTCACAGGCTCGGTCGGCGCATGGGCCAGGGATATCGTCGAGTTCGAGGACGAGGACACCGCCGACGCCTACATCGAGAAGGCCGTGACGATCGTCTCGAGGGCCCTCAGCGTCACCCCCTGACCCCGTGGGCGGTGCGCTGGCGTCCACCGCCTCGGCCGGGCGGTGCGCTGGCGTCCACGCGCGCGCCTGAAGTGGACGCCAACGCACCGCCCACGCGACAGGGTGGACGCTAACGCACCGCCGCGCGGGAGGTGGCCGAGATCGTGGCCGAACCGACGACGCGGGTGCCGTCGTAGATCACGCAGGCCTGCCCCGGCGCGATGCCGCTGGCGGGATCGAGCAATTCGACCGAGACCGAGTCGCCCGAGACGGTGACACGTGCCCGGTGCTCGTCCCCGTGCGCGCGAAGCTGCACCGTGCAGTCGAGCACCTCGTCCGGCGCCGCACCGCACCACAGCGGCTTGATCGCATCGAGCCCGTCGACCAGCAACTCTTCGCGTGATCCCACTGTGACCGTGCCGCTGACCGGTTCGATGTCGAGCACGAACCTGGGCTTACCGTCGTCGGCAGGCACACCGAGCCGCAGGCCCCGTCGCTGACCGATCGTGAACGCGTATGCACCGTCGTGGTCGCGCAGCACGGTGCCGTCGGTGTCGACGATCGTGCCGGGTTTGGGCCCGAGCTTCTCCCCCAGCCAGCCCGCGTTGTCACCGTCGGGGATGAAGCAGATGTCGTGGCTGTCGGGCTTCTTCGCGACCTGGATGCCACGGTCGGCAGCCTCGATGCGCACGATGTCCTTGGTCGTGTCGCCGAGCGGGAACAACGAGTGCGCCAACTGTTCCTGGGTCAGTACACCGAGCACGTACGACTGGTCCTTGCCCATGTCGATCGCCCGATGCATCTCGATCGTGCCGTCATCCGCGGTGCGCAGCTGTGCATAGTGCCCCGTCGCGACGGCATCGAAGCCCAGCGCCAGGGCACGGTCGAGCACCGCCGCGAACTTGATCTTCTCATTGCAACGCAGGCATGGATTGGGGGTGCGGCCGGCGGTGTACTCGGCGATGAAGTCTTCGACGACATTGTCGGCGAACTCCTCGCTCATGTCCCACACGTAGAAGGGGATGCCGAGCTCGTCGGCGGCCCGGCGCGCGTCATTGGCGTCCTCGATCGAGCAGCAGCCGCGGGCACCCGACCGGTACGACCGGGGATTGCGGCTCAGCGCCAGATGGACGCCGGTCACATCGTGCCCGGCGTCGACGGCCCGCGCAGCCGCCACGGCGGAATCGACGCCACCTGACATCGCGGCGACGACTCTCATGACGAACTCCGCACGAGGGAGGCGCGCTGGGCGCGCTGATGGACGGCGGGCAGCGCCTCGATGAGTCGATCGACGTCTGCCTCAGTCGAGGTGTGCCCGAGGCTGAACCGCAGCGAACCGCGCGCAGCGACATCGTCATAGCCCATCGCGAGCAGCACGTGGCTGGGCTGCGGCACACCGGCAGCGCACGCCGAGCCGGTCGAGCACTCGATCCCCTGGGCATCGAGCAGCATCAACATCGCATCGCCCTCACAGCCCGGAAAGGTCACGTGGGCGATATTGGGCAGCCGATGCTCCGGGCCGACCTCGGGATCGCCGTTGATGATCGCGTCGGGGACGACCCGCACGATTCCGTCCACGAGCCGCTGGCGCAGCGCTTCGATACGGGTCACGGTCTCGGCCTGGCGTCCCACCGTGACATCGACGGCTGCGGCGAAGGCGGCGATCAAGGCGACGCTGACCGTCCCGGAGCGCAGATCTCGTTCCTGGCCACCGCCATGCATCAAGGGAGTCGCCTCGATCTCGCGGCCGATCATCAATGCGCCGACGCCGACCGGGCCGCCGAGCTTGTGCGCCGTGAGCGTCATGGCATCGAGCCCACTGGCCCCGAAGTCGAGCGGCAGGTATCCGGCGGCCTGAACCGCATCGCTGTGCACCGGGATGTCGAACTGGCGGGCGATCTCGACGACTTCGGCGATCGGCTGCACTGTGCCCATCTCGTTATTGGCCCACATCGTCGTGATGGCCGAAATGCTCGACGGGTCACTGACGACTGCCGCGCGCAGATCGTCGATCAGGATCCTGCCCTGTTTGTCGACCGGCGTCATCGCGACCTCGGCACCCTCATGCTTGGCGAGCCAGGTGACCGGGTCCAGCAGCGCATGGTGCTCGATCGAACTGAAGACGATGCGATGACGTGCCGAGTCCTGCGCGAGCCGCGACCAATAGAGACCTTTGATGGCCAAGTTGTTGGCCTCGGTTCCACCGGAGCAGAACACGATCTCACTGGGACGGGCGCCGAAACGTTCGGCAATGAGTTCTCGGGCCTCTTCGACGGTTCGGCGTGCGGCTCGACCCGAAGCGTGCAGCGAAGAGGCGTTGCCCGTCACCGCCATCTGCTCGGCCATCGCGGCAATTGCCTCAGGGACCATGGGCGTGGTGGCCGCATGATCGAGGTAGACCGAACTCTCCCTGTCATTCATCGCTCGTCAATCCTACGCGTACAGCTTCAATCCACCCCGCAGTCATCCGGCATTGCTACTGTGTCCGCAGTTTGACAACTCTCTTAGGGGAAATCATGGGATTGTTCGGCAAGAAGAAGAGCAATGAAGAACGCACTGCGGACGCTATGCGGACCGCAGAGAACATGGTCGCCGGCAAGGGGCTCACGGGTCGTCTCGGCAAGAGCTTCATGGGCGCGGAGAATGCGGCCCTGCTCGGCCAGGGACTCGACAGCGCCCGCAACGCGCAAGAAGCCGCAGCGCTGGCCGCCGCGGGCATTCCGGGCGTACCCGCAACCGTGACCAACATCAGCGACACCGGTCAGCTCATCAACTTCGATCCGGTCGTCGTGCTGACCGCGACCCTGGCCGACGGTCAGGTCGTCACGCTGCAGACTCTGGTGTCGAAGATCCAGGTTCCCCGCATCGGCGACACCGTCTCGTTGATCCAGAATCCGGCCCAGCCCGGCACATACGTGTACGGCGGGCTGACGTTGCCGCCGTCGGTCTAGCCGAGCTGGCGGCGGCGCCTCACGCCTTGGCCGTGATGTGCTCGCGGATCTGCGGAATGATCGACTCACCGTAGACCCGGAGCGTCTCCTCCTTGTTGTCGTGCTGCAGATAGCCGGCAAACTGGGTCACGCCGACTTCCTGCAGGGCCTTGAGTTTGGCGACGTGATCCTCGACGGTTCCGAGCAGGCAGAACCGGTCGACGATCTCGTCCGGAACGAATTCTGCGTGGGTATTGCCCGCGCGACCGTGCTCGTTGTAGTCATAGCCCTCACGCCCTGCGATGTAGTCGCTCAATGCCTGTGGGATCGCGCCGGTCTGTCCGTATTTGGTAACGATGTCGGCGACGTGATTGCCGACCATCCCACCGAACCAGCGGCATTGCTCACGCATGTGCGCCCAGTCGTCCCCGACGTACATCGGTGCGGCGATGCAGAACGACAGTGCCTCAGGGTCACGCCCCACCGCTGTGGCGGCGTCCTTGACGGTCTGGATCATCCAGCGGGTGATGTCGACGTCGGCGAGCTGCAGGATGAAGCCATCGCCCACCTCTCCCGCGGCCTTGAGCGCCATGGGCCCGTACGCCGCGACCCACACCTCCAATGACGTGTTGGTCGTCCACGGGAACCGCAGAGTGGAGCCTTTGTAGTCGACCGAGCGCCCGTTGGCGAGTTCACGGATCACATGGGTCGCGTCCCGCACCTCCTTGAGCGTCGACGGCTTGCCGTTGGTGACGCGCACGGCTGAGTCGCCGCGACCGATTCCGCAGACTGTGCGATTGCCGTACATCTCGTTGAGGGTCGCGAACACCGATGCCGTGACGGTCCAGTCACGGGTCGCCGGGTTGGTGACCATCGGTCCGACGGTGATCCGGTGCGTCTGAGCCAGGATCGCGCTGTAGATGACATACGGTTCCTGCCACAGCAGGTGGCTGTCGAACGTCCACACGTAGTCGAAGCCGTGCTCCTCCGAAAGCTTGGCGAGCTGAACCGTACGCCAAGCGGGCGGATTGGTCTGTAGAACTACTCCGAAGTCCATGGTTCTCCCTGGCTAGACGAGGTACTGCGAAAGACCGCGTTTGACGAATTGACCGTGTCCCTTGCGGCCGACGTACTGACCGCTGTCGACGACGACGGTCCCGCGCGACATCACGGTGTCGACGTGACCGTCGATCTCGAAGCCTTCCCAGGCGGAGTAGTCCATGTTCATGTGGTGCGTCCGGCCCTCGCCGATCCCCAGCGAGGTATGACCGTCAGGGTCGTAGATCACGACGTCGGCATCCGCGCCGGGAGCGATCACGCCCTTCTTGCCGTACAGACCGAACATCCGCGCTGGTGTCGTGGACGTGATCTCGACCCAGCGTTCGAGCGAGATCTCGCCGTTCACGACGCCCTGGTACATCAGATCCATGCGGTGCTCGACCGATCCGATGCCGTTGGGGATTTTGGAGAAATCGCCCAGGCCGAGGTCTTTTTGGCCCTTCATGCAGAACGGGCAATGGTCGGTCGAGACCATCTGGATGTCATTGGTCCGCAGCGATTGCCACATATGGTTCTGGTGGCCTTCGGCCCGGGCGCGCAGCGGTGTCGAGCAGACCCATTTGGCACCTTCGAACGAGCCCCATTCCTTGCCCTGCGCGGCGAGCTGCTCTTCCAACGACAGGTAGAGATACTGCGGGCAGGTCTCGCCGAACACGTTCTGTCCGACGTCGCGGGCTGCCGCGAGCTGCTCGACGGCCTGCTTGGCGCTGACGTGCACGACGTACAACGGCGCACCGGTCAGGTTCGCCAGCATGATCGCGCGGTGCGTGGCCTCCTCCTCCAGCTGCCAGGCGCGGGCTACGCCGTGGAAGTACGGATCCGACTTACCCTGGGCCAGCAGTTGCTCGACCAGGACGTCGATCGCGGGGCCGTTCTCGGCATGCATCATCGTGACCATGCCGGTGCTGGCCGATTTCTGCATCGCGCGCAGGATCTGCGCATCGTCGGAGTAGAAGACGCCCGGGTAGGCCATGAACAGCTTGAAGCTCGTGATGCCCTCGTCGACGAGCCCGTCCATCGCCTGCAACGAGTCGTCGTTGACATCGCCGATGATCTGGTGGAAGGCGTAGTCGATCGCGCAGTTGCCCTCGGCCTTGGCGTGCCAGGCCGCCAGACCGTCCATGAGCCGTTGCCCGTAGGTCTGCACCGCGAAGTCGATGATCGTGGTGGTCCCGCCCCAGGCGGCGGCCCGGGTGCCGGTCTCGAAGGTGTCGGACGCCGCGGTGCCGCCGAAGGGCAGCTCCATGTGGGTGTGCGCGTCGATCCCGCCAGGGATGACGTACTTGCCCGTCGCGTCGATGACATGGTCGACTGTCTGCGACAGGTCAGATCCCAGCAGCACGGAGCCCGGTGCCAGGACCCCGACGATGATCTCGCCGTCGATCAGGACGTCGGCAGCCGAGCGACCCGTCGCGGTGATGACGGTGCCGCCGGTGATGAGCGTGGTTGCCATGACTCCCCCTACGGCTGCGCGATCAGGGTGTAGGAGTCAGGCCGGCGGTCTCGGTAGAACTGCCAGTCATCGCGCATCTGCTTGACGAGTTCGAGATCCAGATCGCGTACCAGGATCTCCTCAGTCGTCTCGGATCCCCGGTCGCCCACGAAGTTGCCGCGTGGGTCGATGACCTGGCTCGTGCCGTAGAAGTCCACGGCCAGCTCGCCGTATTCATTGTCTTCACGACCGACCCGGTTGGGCTGGAGGACGAAGTAGCCGTTCGCGACCGCAGCGCACGGGCCCTCGACCTCCCACAACCGGTTCGACAGCCCAGGCTTGGTCGCATTGGGGTTGAACACGATGTGGGCGCCGCCCAGCCCCAGTTCGCGCCAGCCTTCGGGGAAGTGCCGGTCGTAACAGATGTAGACCCCGATCGGACCGACCGCGGTCTGGAACACCGGGTAGCCCAGGTTGCCCGGACGGAAATAGAACTTCTCCCAGAATCGGTCGAGGTGCGGCAGATGATGTTTGCGGTACTTGCCGAGGATCGTTCCGTCGGCGTCGACCACGACCGCGGTGTTGTAGTAGACGCCGGTCATGTGCTCTTCATAGATCGGCAGCACCATGACCATCGAGAGTTCCGCGGCAAGTGCGGCGAACCGCTGCACGATCGGCCCGTCCGCGGCTTCGGCGTAGGCGTAGTACTTCTTGTCTTCGGTGATGCCGAAGTAGGGACCGTAGAAGAGCTCCTGGAAACAGATGACCTGTGCGCCGTCGGCCGAGGCATCGCGTGCGAACTGCTCGTGTTTGTCGAGCATGGACTCTTTGTCGCCGGTCCACGTGGTCTGAGTGATCGCTGCCCTGATGACTGTCAACGTCGTCCCTCTCCGTCCGGACAGGTCAGACGACCTGTGCCGTCATTGAATGGCAACGCGGTTTTGAGCTCCTGTCAACAGATGACGGCCTCACGCAGCACAAACGCAACCTGCCCCCGCCGGGGGTCTCGGGTCCCCGGCAGGGGCAGTCACAGTGATTTGCCGGCTCAGCACCGACCACTTGTTCAGGAGGTGCGGCGTTGCGCCTGCGCGAACAGCGCGCACGCACCGAGTGCCATCAGACCCGGCAGCCAGTACTGCCACGCTTGGGACAGCCCGATGAAGGTTGCGGTCGTCTGCGTGACCTGCACGAGGAACACACCGAACAGGACGCCGATGAAGCTGCCTCGGCCACCGAACACGGAGGCGCCGCCGAGGACGACCGCCGTGACGCTCACGAGCGTGTACGACGTGCCGGCCGTCGGGTCGCCGACACCGATCTGCGCCATCAGCATCAAGGCACCCAGGAATGTGAACAGCGAGCAGCCGATATAGGCCATCAGGAACACTCGCGTCACCGGGATGCCGCGCTTGTGCGCCGAGACGTCGTCCGAACCTGCAGCGCGCAGACGCAGTCCGATACGGGTGCGACGGGAGGCGAGCTCCAGGCCGACCAGCAGCAGCGCGCCGACGATGACCGCCCAGGGAACCGGGCCGATCTTGGCGTTGAGCGCCGAGGTGACCGGCTCGGCGATGGTTCCGCCAGGGGTGTCGCGCATGACGAGCGAGAGCCCTTGAAGTGCCGTCATCGTCACGAGCGTCGCGACGACGGGGCTGACGTTGGCGAACCGGACGAGCGAGCCGTTCACGATGCCCACGAGCACCGCGAACAGGGCCATCAGCACCAGGCCGAGCGCCCACCATCCGCCGCCGAGATCGGCCGTCACGTAGAACGAGGCAATCACCACCAGAGTGCCGGCCAGCGGCCCCACCGACAGATCGATGCCGCCGGTCATGACGACCATTAGCTGGCCCGCGGCCAAGAAGAGTAGCGGCGCCAGCAAGGCCAGCGAGCTGGAGATGTTGAAGCTCGACAGGAAGCGGTCGCTGTCCATCGCACCGACAACGATCAACGCGAGGGTGGCCGCGATGAGAAAGGCACTGGGACCCTGCTCGCTGCCCAGCATGCGGGTCAGCCAGCCGCTTTTACGGCGGATCTCGTCGGACTGGATCGCGTGATCCTCGCCGCCCGCGGTCAGAGAAGCTTCGGTGATCGCGTGATCGGTGATCTGGTCCCCCACCAGCTCGGCGACGACCCGGCCGCGGGAGAACACGAGGACCCGGTCGCACAGTCCGGCCAGCTCGACATTGTCAGAGCTCAGCACCACGACCGGCACGCCGTTCTCGGCATTGGAGCGCAACCGGTGGTAGATGTCCGAACGCACCCCGACATCGATGCCCTGTGTCGGTTCGTCGCACAGCAGCACCGTCGGCTCGGACAGCAGGGCACGACCCAGTGAGACCTTCTGCTGATTGCCGCCGGACAACGTCGACACCGCGACATCGGGCGACGCGGTCTTGATGCCGAGATCGGCGATCTCGGTGACGACCAGACGATTCTCGGAACGTCGATTGATGATGCCTGCGCTGGCCGTCTTGCCCGTGGCGGCGACCGTCAGGTTCTCGCGCACCGAATGCACCGTCGCGACGCCTTCGATGTGACGCTCCTGCGGCATCAGCACGATGCCGGCCGCCCGGGCCTTGCCGGGACTCGAGAGATCGGCGGACCGGCCTTCGACCGTGACGGTCCCAGTACTGGAGACGGCTCCGCCCAGGACGCGGATGAACTCGCGCTGGCCGTTGCCCTCGACGCCGGCCAGACCGATGACCTCGTGGCGGCAGACGTCGAGGCGGATCTCGTCCAGGTCACGCGACCGCACGTCGACGCTCAGGACCGTCTCCCCGAGATCGCCGGCCTTGTCGGGGAACAACGCCTCGACCTTGCGTCCTGCGACCGCGGTGATGATGTCCTGCTCGGTGACCTCACCTGACAGGAAACGTCCACGCACCTCGCCGTCGCGCAACACCGTGAACCGGTCGGCCAGCGCCATGACGTCGGGCAGACGATGGCTGATGTAGATGACGGCGACACCGAGGGCAGCGAGCTTGCGGATCTGCTCGAACAGACGCTGGGTCTCGTCGATCATGAAGGCTTCAGTGGGCTCGTCGAAGATCACGACGTCCGGATCACAGGCCAGCGCACCGCAGATCTCGATCGCCTGCTTCTCCGCCAGTGACAGCGAACCGACTCGCGCTGTGGGCGAGATCGGCATACCCATGGGTTCCAGCTTCTGCCGGGCCCAGGCTTGCAGCTCGCCGAACGACGGCCGCTTGCTCTCGGGCACCGACAGCGCGAGGTTCTCCGCGACGGTCAAGTCGGGCAGCAGCGCAGGATGCTGAAACGCGATCGCGAGCCCCTGATCGCGGGCCGCGACCGGCGAGATTCGCGCCAACTGCTCGCCGTTGATCTCGATAGCTCCCTCATCGGGGGTGATCGCGCCGGAAGCCACCGCCATGAGCGTGGACTTGCCGGCGCCGTTGCCGCCGACCAGGGCGTGAACTTCGCCTGCGAACGCCTCGAAGCTCACGCCATCGAGTGCGACGACGCCGGGATAGCGCTTGGTGACGCCCTTCATCGAGAGGCGGACTTGGGTCGAATTCACGATTGGCTCCTAGGTCATGGGTGGGGGTCGTGGCCACCTGATGGCGACCACGACCCCGTCACATCAGTTGAACAGCTTCTTGAGCTGGTCCGAGTCGAGCTCGGCCGACGAGATCGCGCTGCTCGGGAGCGCCGGATCGCACTTGGGCTGCTTCGAGTCGTCCAGGCTGTCCTCGTAGATCGGGATGTTGATAATCTCGGGCTCGTCGTTCTTGATGCCCTGCTTCTCGGCGACGGCCTTGCGGAGCGCCAGACGGATGATCCAGGTACGGCTCGACACCGTCATGACATTGAAGGTGTCCTGCTTGGCGCTCTCCTGCTCGTAGGCGCAGGCGAAGCCGTTGAGGTCATTGGCCGTCCACAGAGGCAGCTCGCGCTTGGCCGACTTGAAGGCCCGGATCCCGCCCAGCGAGGCGTCACCCGAGTCGGTGATCACGGCATCGATCTTCGGGTACTTCGTCAGCAGACCCGAGACGACCTTCTGGGTCTGCGCGGGGTTCCAGTTGGTGTCGATCGGCTTGCCAGGGCTGTTCAGCAGCTTGACGTTGGCGCAAGCTGCGTTGTCCTTGAGCTCGGCCTCGATGCCCGTGAGCTCGGTGATGCTCTGAGTGTTGCCCGGCGTGCCGCCCAGGAACAGGACGTTTCCGCCCTTGTCGCCGAGATGCTCACACGTCCACTTGGTCCAGGTCTTGCCGTCGTTGACGGTGTTGTGGCCCACGAACGTCGTGTAGTCCGTACCGGGTTTGCCGCCCGGGTTGGCGGTCCACGGCACGACGGCGACACCGGCCTTGGTGGCTTCGCGCAAGGTCGGCAGCAAGGCCTCACCGGCGTCGGGGAACACGACGATCGCGTCGGCGCCCTTGGCGACGAGTCCCTTGATGTCGCTGATGGCCTTCTGCGGGTTGTTCTGCGCGTCGGCGTACGGCAGAAGAGTCAGGTTCGAGCACTTGGCGGCCTCGTCCTCGAACTCCGCACGTGCGGTCTTGCGGAAGGCGTTGTCGCCGGTTCCGTCGGCGAGCGCGACCTTCAGCGGCTTGTCGCCGCAGAAGTCCTTCATGTCACGCAGCTGCGAGACATCGCCGGTGCGCGCCTCGTCGGAGTAGACCTTCTCGACGCCACCGGAGGAATCGCTCTCGGTGGACGCGCAGGCGGACAGGACGAGCAGTCCGGCCACGACGGATGCGCTGAGCGCATACCCGCGGGGGTGCTTGGTGAACATCGACATTCTCCTTGTGGTGGGGGAAACGGGGGTCATGAGGTGCGGCGTCGCAGGAGCCGCTTGATCGGCATCCGGGTCAGCACGACGGCGAGGGCCAGGACGATGGCCTGCACGAGCAGTTGCATCGAGGTCGCCGCGCCGGCGGCGAGGACGACCTGATTGAGCTGGGTCAGGAACAGCGCTGCCACGGCGGTTGCGGCGGCGCTGCTGACACCGCCGGTCAGCAGGCTGCCGCCGAGGACGACCGCGGCGATCGTCGAGAGCTGGTACGGGTTGCCGAGCAGGATGTCGGGAGTGCGCAGATAGCCGGCAAGCAGCAGCCCGGCCAAGGCGTAGAACAGTCCCGCCACGGCGTAGGCACCGACCTGGTGGGCCTTCGACCGGATACCCAGCAGGTGGGCGGCCGGTGCGCTGGCGCCCACCGCCATGAACCGGCGGCCCACGACGGTGCGGCTGCGCATCAATGCGATCAGCACGACACACAGCACCGCGATGACGACGAGGTGCTGCACGCCCAGGAACGAGCCGACGGCGAAGTCGGAGAAAGACGCGTCGGCCGAGCCCGGGAATCCGTCCGACACGTGCAACACGACGCCGATCAGAATCGAGTTCATCGCCAGCGATGCCACGAACGCCGCTATCCCGAATCTGACGACGACCAGGCCGATGACGAGCCCGCCGAGCAGTCCGGCCGCGAGCCCCAGCAGGACGGCCAGCCACAACGGGATCCCAGTCTGCTCGGGGATCTTGGTCACGAACACTGCGGCCAGCGCCATCGCGCCGGGCACCGACAGATCGATGCCGCCCTGCGTGATGACGAGGGTCTGGCCCAACGAGGCGATCACAAGCACCGCCGCGAACGGCAGCATCGAGTCGAGCGAGGACGCGGAGAGGCTTCCGGGCGCGAGCAACGGGCTGACGGCGAACAGCACCACGGCCATGCCCCACACCGGGACGAACGGCCCTCGGGGGAGGTAGCGCGCGAGTGGCCGGGACCCGGCGTGGCCGGAGGCCGACGGCGCGCGAAGTTCGGTGGTCACGAGAGATGCCTTTCTGGCGTTGCTGACTTGGCTGACTTGGCTGGCGTTTGCGAGGAAGGAGAGATCAGACCGCGGTGAAGCCGCCGTCGACGGGCAGATCGGCGCCCGTGACGAAGCTCGCCTCCGAGCTGAGGAGGAAGGCGATCGTCGTGGAGATCTCCGACGCTGCGGCGATCCGCTTGACCGGGTGTCCGTCGACGAGTGCTTTCTCGGCGGCGACCGGATCGCTCTGCGCGGCCAGGTAGCCCCGCAACTGGTCCGTCTCGACCGAGCCGGGACTCACCACATTGCAGCGGATGCCTTGCTGCGCGTACTCGGCGGCGATCTGCCGAGTCAGCTGCACGACGGCTCCTTTCGAGGCACAGTACGCGGGCTGGTTGGGCAGGCCCACCCAGCCGGAGATCGACGACAAGTTGACGATCGATCCCGCCGTGCCGGTCATGACGAAGGATCTGATGACGTGTTTGCACGTCAAGAACGTGCCGGTCGCATTGACCGCCATGACCCGGTTCCAGTCGTCCAGAGCGGTCTCGGTGATCGGGCCGGTCGTCATGGTGGCTGCGCAGTTGACCAGGCCGGTGACCGAGCCGAGCTCGCGCGTCGCCTGCTGCACAGCCGCCTCGACCGCGGTCTCGTCGACGACATCGAGGACGACCGATATCGCCTGGCCGCCAGCGGCCCTGATGTCGGCTGCGACATCGTGCACGGACGGCTTCGCGTCGAGCAGCGCGACGGCGTGGCCACGAGACGCAAGAAGGCGGCCGGTTTCGGCTCCGATACCTCCGCCGGCACCGGTCACCATCGTGATTTCTGTCATGTTCAGATCCCTTCGAACTCGGTTGACAATGTCATGCTGCATGCAGCATGTCAACACGATTTCGACACAATTTATATAATTGACATGCTGCATGCAGCATGTCAGGATCAAGGCATCAGCCACGTCACCGAGAGGCGATAGAAATGTCGATCCAGGCCCAGATGCCAGCACAGATCGCGGTAGCCCAGCTGTCGGGGACCTTGGCCGATGTCTCCGCCAACACACAGCGAGCGGTCGATGAAATCACCCTCGCCGGACAGCGCGGCGAGGACCTCATCGTGTTCCCGGAGACGTATCTCAACGGCTACATGTTCAGCTCGTCCGACGACGTCGAACGCTCGGCCCTCACCCTCGGCGACCCAGCGCTGGCAGCCGTCGCCGACGCCAGCGCGGCTCACGGCGTGCACACTGTCATGGGCTTCCTCGAGCGCGACGGCGACGAGGTCTACAACTCCGCCGCGATATTCGGCCCCGGCGGGCTGCTCGGCAAGTACCGCAAGCAGCATCTGCCCTTCCTCGGCGCCGACCGCTACGTCACGCCGGGTCACGATCGCGCACCCCGAGTCGTCTCGACCGCCTTCGGCAACGTCGGCATCATGATCTGCTTCGATCTGAGGTTCCCCGAGTCGGCCCGAGAGCTCGCCCTGCAAGGCGCCGACGTCATCGCGATGCCGACGGCCTGGCCCATGCACGCGACCTTCCTCGCCGACCACGTCACGCGAGTGCGCGCCTTGGAGAATCTCGTCTACCTCGCGGTCGCCGACCGCGCAGACGAGGAGGCCGGCACCCAGTATCTCGGCCGCAGCCAGATCATCGGTCCGGACGGCGGCGTCGTGCTCGACGCCCTCGATGAGGCCGGGACGTTCTCGGCGGCGGTCGATCTGTCGGCCGCCCGCCGCAAACGGCTGGTCTTCTCGGCCGGCGAATATGAGCTGGATGTGTTCGATGCCCGCCAACCCGATCAGTACGGCGAGCTCGTGCGCACCGACGACGAACGCTGACCTGTCCCACGACCTGGAGGAGCACCACCGTGTGTGGACCCGAATTCATCACCGAAGAGACCCGCAACAAGATCGCCGCGCACGCCGCACAGTTCAGGCAGGTCACCCGAAGCCCGTTCGGTCCCGACGACGAGATCGGCATGCTCAATCTGCTCTCGGCCACGGCCGCCCGCGATGTCATGCGGCGCGCCGACGGCGGTGCCGCAATCGACCTGTCTGTCGACATGTTCATGGGGATGCCCTCGTGGGTCAAGGCCGGCGACCCTGCCTTTCAGCAGTGGATGACCCACACACCACGGGGCACGGTTCTCGACGACCTGACCGGCGCGGGAGAACAGAACCAGCTGGTCGGCTACTCCGGTGACGCGGTGTCGATGTACACGCACACCGGAACCCACATCGACACGCTCAACCACTTCGGCTACAACGGCGAGATCTGGAACGGCTTCAACGAGCGGCAGCACCTCAGCTCACGCCACTGGACCAAATGCGGTGCCGACAAGATCCCGCCGATCATCGGCCGGGGCGTCCTGTTCGACGTCGCCGCGCTGCACGGCGTCGACATGCTGCCCGACAATTACGGCATAAGCGGCGCCGACCTGCAGGCCGCGCTCGACCGCCAGGGCGTCACGTTCCGTCCCGGTGACATCGCCCTGGTCAACACCGGACGCATGTCGCAGTGGCCCGATCCGTCGGCCTACATCGACAACAGCCCCGGACTCAACCTCGACGGCGCACAGTTCCTCGCCCGCGCGGGCGCCTCGGTCATCGGTGCCGACAATTCGGCGCTGGAGCAGATGCCGGCGCAGGACGACGAGAACTGGCAGGTCGTCCATACCTATCTCCTCGGCGAGGCGGGCGTCCCGATCATGGAACTCGTCGACTGTCAGCAGCTCGCCGCCGACAAGCTCTACGAGTTCGCCTTCGTCGGCGCCTGTCTGAAGATCCGCGGCGCGACCGGTGCACCGATGCGCCCACTTGCGATGCCGTTGATCGGCTGACCCCCGTCTCCTCTGACCTTCCCCACTGAACAAAGGCACATCCACGATGTCTGACGAAGAATTCACCTCGGCGATCGACCGCAGCCGCACCAACTATGGTGACGACGGTTTCAGCCGGTTCCTGCGCCGCGCGTTCCTCGCGTCGAGCGGCTACGACGACGTCGACCTCGATCGGCCCATCATCGGCATCGCGGTGACCTCATCGCACTACAACACATGCCACCGAGACATGCCCGCACTGCTCGAAGCCGTGCGCCGTGGGGTGCTCGAAGCCGGCGGACTGCCGATGGACTTCCCGACGATCTCCCTCGGCGAGATCCTCACGTCGCCGACAACGATGCTCTACCGCAACCTGATGGCGATGGACACCGAGGAGATGGTGCGCGGCCTCCCCATGGACGCAGCGATCCTGCTCGGCGGCTGCGACAAGACCGTGCCCGCACAGCTCATGGCCGCCGCATCGTCGGACAAGCCGGTGATCCTCGAAGTCGTGGGGCCCATGATGACCGGCAGCTGGCGCGGTGAGCGTCTCGGCGCGTGCACCGACTGCCGTCGCCTGTGGGGCAACCACCGTGGCGGCGACTTGTCGACCGACCAGATCACCGAGGCCCGCAGCGAGCTCGTGACGACCGCCGGCACCTGCGCCGTCATGGGCACTGCGTCGACGATGGCGTGCATGACCGAGGCGCTCGGCATGATGCTGCCGGGAGGTGCGACTCCCCCGGCGTCGACCGGCGAACGACTGCGCCACGGTGCCGCGACGGGTCGCCGTGCCGTCGAGCTGGCCCGTAGCGGCAAGCTGCCGCGCGAGATCATGACCCGCGAGGCCTTCGACAACGCGATCAAGGTACTCGCCGCGCTCGGCGGTTCGACCAACGCCTTGATCCACATGGTCGCGATCGCCCGCCGCGCCGGAGTCGACGTCAAGCTCAGCGACTTCGACACCGTCGCCAAGGACGTGCCGCTGCTGGTCGACCTCAAGCCGTCCGGCAAGCTCTACATGGAGGATCTGCACCGTTCAGGCGGTCTGCCGTCGGTGCTCAAGGAGCTGAGCCCGCACCTCGACACCAAGACCGTCGGCGTGACCGGTAGGACCCTCGCCGACCAGCTCGACCAGATGGATCCGCTCGAGGACTGGCAGCACGCGATCACGCCGCTGTCGGACCCGCTCGGCAAGCCCGGAGCACTCGCCGTGGTCCGCGGCACGCTCGCGCCCAATGGAGCCGTCATCAAGACGTCCGCAGCCGATCCGCGCCTCATGCAGCACACCGGTCCGGCTTTCGTCGTCGACGCCGGTGAGAACATCGCCGAGATCCTCGACGATCCCGATCTCGACGTCACCCCCGATCACGTCCTGGTGCTGAGGTTCGCCGGACCGATCGCGGCCGGTATGCCCGAGGCCGGAGCGCTGCCCATCCCGGCCAAACTGGCCCGGCAAGGCGTCCGCGACATGGTCCGGGTCTCCGATGCGCGGATGAGCGGTACGTCGTACGGAACCGTGGTCCTGCATTGTGATCCCGAAGCCGCCGCGGGTGGCCCGCTGGCAATCGTCCAAAACGGCGACATGATCACGCTCGACGTCGAAGGTCGCAGACTCGACCTCTTGGTCAGCGAAGAAGAGATCGCCGACCGGCTGTCGCGGCTGGAGGCGCCCGCGCTGCCTGAACGCGGATGGCGCAGGCTCTACGCCGAGACTGTCATGCCGGCCAGCCAAGGTGCCGACCTGTCGTTCTTGTGACGACATGCTGTATCAATAATCCCCATATGCATGCAACATGTAGCGGACAGCCCTATTGTTCGGTCTGACCCCGAAATCAGAAAGGTAGGCCCGTGAAAGCAGTCGTCGACGAGTCCTCGCTGACCGAACGCGTCTACGAGGAGTTGCGTACCGCCATCTTGTCGGGCGAGCTCGCGCCCGGATCCCTGCATTCGGTCGTCGAGATCGCCAGTCAGCTTGGCGTATCCCGCACGCCGGTGCGAGAAGCACTCCTCCAGTTCGCGACCGACGGCGTCGTCCGATTCGAGCGAAGCCGGGGTGTGCGCATCCTCGAGCTCTCGACCAAGGACATCGAGGACATCTACTCCCTGCGGCTCCTGCTCGAAGTTCCCGCGGCCTACCGCGCCGCGACGCACATGTCCGAAGCCGATCGCAAGGTCATGCGCAAAGCCTTCGCGAGCATGCGCAAGGCCCGCGAGCTGCAGGACGAGCCGCTCTTCCAGCGGCATGACCTGACGTTCCACGAAGCAGTCCTGCGTGGCGCGGGCAACGAGCGGATCGTCGAGGCGGTCGCAAAAACCCGCTCGCAGATGCACGCACGCGGACTCTCGACCACCGCGACCCGCACCCTCGACGATATCTTCGCCGTGCACGAGCGGATATTCGACGCGATCGAGGCCGAAGACCCTCACGCGTCGGCTCGGGCCGTCCACGATCATCTGGTCGGCACATTGCGGCTGCTCGTTCAGCAAGCTGCGGGCGAAGAGATCGAGTACGACCCGCCGATCACCCCGTGGCTCGACGTCTCGAATCTGCTGGGCTGAGTCTCAGCGGTCGGCGATGCGCACGAGCTCGTCAGCGACTGAGTCGAGCTCGGCATCGGTCGTCGAGCGGCCGAACGTGAACCGCACGGCAGTCTGAGCTACTTCGGCACTGATACCCATCGCCGTCAGGACGTGTGACGGTTCGTCGCTGCCAGCGGCACACGCCGACCCGCTGGAGCAGACGATCCCGCGGGCCTCGAGATCGAGCAGGATCGACTCGCCGCTCGTTCCCGGAAACACGAACGATGCGCTACCCGGGAGCCGGTGGGCCGCCTGGCCGGTGAGGATCGCTCCAGGCATCCGTTCCAGAACCTGTGCGATGAACCGGTCGCGGCGTCCCGTCACCTCGTCGTTATTGCCCGTGGTTGCTGAGCCTGTCGAAGTACCGGCCAGTCGCAACGCTGTTGCCATCCCCACCGCCGCAGCGACATTCTCGGTGCCCGAGCGTCGTCCGCCCTCCTGGCCCCCGCCATGGATGAGCGGCTCGAACGGCACCCGGCGCTGCACGTACAAGACACCGATGCCTTTCGGCGCCCCGATCTTGTGGCCCGAGATGCTCAATGCCTGCACGCCCAGACGCGTGATGTCGAGGTCGAGCCAGCCCGCGGCCTGCACCGCATCGGTGTGGAATGGCACGCCACGATCGGCGGCCAGTCGCGCGAGCGTCTCGATCTGCTGGATCGTGCCGACCTCGTTATTGGCGTACTGGATGCTGACCAGCGTCGTGTCGGCACGCAATGCGGCAGCGAGGGTCTCAGGCTGCACCATGGCGTCGTCATCAACCGGGAGGACCGTGATCTCGAAGCCGAATCGTTCCAAGAACTCGGCCGACTCCAGGACCGCGGGGTGCTCGACCGCCGAGACGATGACGTGGCGGCCACGCGGAGCGGCCAAGGCGATGCCCTTGATCGCGGCATTGTCGGACTCCGTGCCACCCGATGTGAACGTGATCTCCGATGGTCGAGCGCCGAGCGCCTGGGCGACGTCCGCGCGGGCCTGGTCGAGGGCACGCGCCGCGACGTCCCCGACCTCGTGGTGACTCGAAGGATTGCCGAAATGCGGACCGAGATAGGGCCACATCGCCTCCATGACCTCCCGCTTCACGGGGGTCGTGGCCGCCTCATCGAGGTAGATCATGTGACCGTGATGTCGAGTCCGAGGTCGAGCGCCCGCACGCTGTGGGTCAAGGCGCCGACCGAAATGACGTCGACGCCGGTCTTGGCCACCTCCGCGATGGTGTCGAGCGTGATACCGCCGCTGGCCTCGACGAGTGCGCGTCCGTCGACCTTGGCGATTCCCGCACGGAGGTCGTCGGGGCTGAAGTTGTCGAGCATGATCGTGCGCACGACACCTGATGCGAGCACCGCGTCGATCTGTGCGATCCGGTCGACCTCGACCTCGATGTGCGTCGTGTGCGGCAGCAGATCGGCTGCGCTCACCAGAGCCGCGGTGATGTCGTCGATGACGGCAAGATGGTTGTCCTTGGCCATCACGGCGTCAGACAGCGAGTAGCGGTGGTTGTGCCCGCCCCCGCAGCGCACCGCGTGCCGTTCGAGCGCCCGGAGGCCAGGTGTTGTCTTGCGGGTGTCGACGACACGTGCCTTCGTACCGGCAACCGCCTCGACGTACGTCGCGGTCAGCGTCGCGATCCCGCTCATGCGCTGCACGAGGTTGAGCCCGACGCGTTCGGCCTGCAGCACTGCCCGAGCCGGGCCGGTGACTGTCGCAAGCGTGTCGCCCTTGTCGAATCGGTCGCCGTCTTGTGCCAGCAGCACAACCTCAACTGAAGGGTCGAGCGTCGTCATCGCGATCGCGAACACCTCCGCACCGGCGAACACGCCGGGCTCACGTGCCACGAGCTCAGCCCAGGCGACGGCCGTCGCGGGCACCAGGGTCTGCGAGGTCAGGTCTCCGAATGGGGCATCCTCATCGAGGGCCATGTCGACGACCCGCTGAATCTGCCGCCGCTCAAGCATCCCAACCCCCCACCGCTCGCGAGTCACTGAATAACACGTCCCGAGTCACTGAATTACCGGCCGCGAGAACACAGGTGACTCGCGAGACGTAACTCAGTGACTCATCACCGGTAACTACGTGACTCATGAGCGTCCGATCGAGGAGTGTTTGGCCATGGTTGGGTTGGTTTTTGGGAAATCAAGGCGGTAGTGGCCGCCTCTTGATTCCTGACGGGCCAGAGCGCTCGCCACGACGGCGCGCGCGACGACCAGCAGATTGGCGTCCTCGGCGGCCTTGGCATCGGTGACGTCGGGCGTCTTCCAACGCTGGAGTTCGACGATGGCCTGGGCCAGGTCGGCGCCGTTGCGGGCCAGCCCGGCAGCATCCCACATGAGCTGCTGCAGATCGCTGCGGCTCACGTCCTCGGCATCGGGATCATCGGTCAGATCCAGGTCGATCGGCGCGAGCCAATCATCGTCGAACGCCACGATGGGTTGCGGCTCGATCAGGCCTTCCACGACGCGCGAGCCGTAGACCGCGCCTTCGAGCAGCGAATTGGACGCCAGACGATTCGCGCCGTGCAGGCCGTTGCAGGCAGCCTCGCCGACCGCGTACAGACCCGGCAATGATGTGCGTCCCCACTCGTCGGTGCGGATCCCGCCCATGTAGTAGTGGGCAGCAGGTGTCACCGGAATCGGCACAGTCCCCCAGTCATAGCCCTGCGCGCGGCAGGCCGCGTCGATATTGGGGAAGCGCTTGGCCAAGAACTCAGAGCCCAGCGCCGTGGCATCCAGCCGCACCGGGATACCGGGTTGTTTGGCCATCTGTTGGGCGATACCGCGAGCGACGACATCGCGCGGGGCGAGCTCGGCATCGGGGTGCACATCGAGCATGAACCGTTTACCGTCGGCGTCGATCAGCACCGCACCCTCACCGCGGACGGCTTCGGAGACCAGGAAGTTGCCCGGAGCGTCGAGGGAAGTCGGGTGGAACTGGTAGAACTCCAGGTCGGCCGCGATCACTCCGGCACGCAGCGCCATGCCGAGTCCGTCGGCCGTCGCGACCTCAGGATTGGTCGTGTACGGGAACAGCTGACCTGCTCCCCCGGTCGCCAGGATCACAGCGTCAGCCCGGAGCATTGATCCGTCAAGCAGTCTGACCCCGACACAAGCACCGGACTCGACGACCAAGTCGACCACAGTTGTCCGTTCACAGATCACGACGTCGCTCTCGCGCAGCCGCTCGATCAAGGCGTACGCGATGCTGGCGCCGGTCGCATCGCCGCCAGCGTGCAGGATCCGCGGATAGGCGTGCGCGGCCTCCAGACCGTGCGACAGGGCACCGTCGTGCCGGTCGAACTGGACGCCGCGGGCGATCAGATCGTCCATGGCCCCTGGACCCTCGGCGCACAGGATCGAAACCGTCTCTTCGTCGCTGATTCCGGCACCGGCCACGAGCGTGTCGCTGACATGCGACGCGATCGTGTCACCGAGCTTCGGAGCACCGGGGTCGGTCATCTCGTCGAGGACGACCGCCACTCCACCCTGTGCGTAACGGGTGTTGCTCTGCGCCAGATCGGCCTTGGTCAGCAGCGTGACCTCATACGTTCCCACGGCATCGAGCGCCGCGGTCATGCCTGCGACGCCACTGCCGACCACGATGATGCTGGACATCTGTCCGCCCTTCATGAGTACTGGGCCCTACTTCGGCAACGCCGCGAGCATGCGCTCGAGCGCGATCTTGGCATGCGTGGCGATCTCGTCGGGGACGACGATCTCGTTGTTGACCTCACCTGCCACAAGACCGTCGAGCGTCCAGGCGAGGTAGCCGGGATGGATGCGATACATCGTCGAGCACGGGCACACGACCGGATCGAGGCAGAAGATCGTCCGGTCGGGGAACTCAGCGGTCAACCGGTTGACCATGTTGATCTCGGTGCCGATCGCGATCGTGTCGCCCGGCTCAGACGCGATGACGAACTTGCGGATCGCATCGGTCGAACCGGCCGCATCGGCCGCGTCGACGACCGGCATAGGGCTCTCGGGGTGAACGATGACCTTGACGCCGGGGTGCTCGGCCCGTGCCTTGTCGATCTGCGCGACGCTGAACCGCTTGTGGACCGAGCAGAAACCGTGCCACAAGATGACCTTGGCATCGGCGAGCTCGTCGGCGGTGTTGCCACCGAGCGGCTTGCGCGGATTCCACATCGGCATCTGCTCCAGCGGGACGCCCATGGCCTTCGCGGTATTGCGGCCGAGGTGCTGGTCGGGGAAGAACAGCACCCGCTGACCCCGCTCGAACGCCCATTCCAGCACCGTCGCGGCGTTGGACGACGTGCACACGATGCCACCGTTGCGTCCACAGAACGCCTTGAGCGCCGCCGAGGAATTCATGTAGGTCACCGGGATGACCGGCTGACGGCCATCGGCATCGGGCTCGGTCCCGTACAGCGCGAGCAGATCTTCCCAGCACGCATCGACGGAGTCCTCGTCGGCCATATCGGCCATGGAGCAGCCGGCGGCAAGGTTGGGCAGGATGACCTTCTGCTCGGGACGGGCCAAGATGTCGGCGGTCTCGGCCATGAAGTGCACTCCGCAGAACACGATCGTGTCGGCGTCGGGTTTGGTCAGGGCGGCGTTCGCGAGCTGGAACGAGTCACCGACGAAATCGGCGTACTGGATGACCTCGTCGCGCTGGTAGAAGTGACCCAGGATCACGAGCTTGTCGCCGAGGGCCTCCTTGGCGGCCTTGATGCGAGCATGCAGCTCGTCTTCGCTCATGCGCTGGTACGCCGCCGGCAGCTGCCCGGGACGGACGACCGGCTCAGGGATGACGTCATCCTCCGACGCGCCTGGCCCATATCCGGGGAACGTGTCGAATTCCCACGGCCCCTTCGCGAGTTCAACGTCGCAACTGGCGGCCGGCTGCTCGACGATCTGGGTGTTGACTGAACTCATCGCTGCTCCTCGGGGGCGGCTGAGGGGGCGCTGGCCTCGAAGCGGAACAGCGCAGGTGGTCGATGGCTGGTGCCCTGCAGGCACGTGCCGGTGGGGGTCAAGGTCTTGCTGGCCAGCGCCTGGCGGCGGAAGTTGGCCGGATCGAGTGTCGTGCGCAACACGGCCTCGTGGACGGCTCGCAGCTCGGCGAGCGTGAACTCCGGCGGCAAGAAGGCGTGTGCGATAGGCGTATAGGTGATCTTGGCGCGCAGCCGGGCAAGGGCGTAATCGACGATCTCGGCGTGATCGAAGGCCAACGGCGGCAGCTCGTCGGCCACGAACCACTCGACGTTCTCGCCGTCGACGGCTCGGGCGACCTCATCCTGCCGCACCAGCGCCCAGTAGACGATCGAGACGACCCGGTCATCGGGCGAACGGTCGACGTTGCCGAACGCGTACAACTGCTCCAGGTAGTTCGGAGCGAGCCCAGTCGTTCGTTCGAGCGTGTGCTGCGCGCTGGTGGCCAGATCTTCATCGGCCTCCAGCGGCCCGCCGGGCAACGCCCACTGTCCCTCATAGGGCTCGCGGATACGGCGCACGAGCGGCAGCCACAGCGTCATCAAGCCCGTCACAGGATGCGGACGCAACGCGAAGATCACGGTCGAGACCGCCAGCGACACTCGCTGATCGATCGACGGCGACATCGTCACGACCACACCTCCTGACTTAGGGTCACAACGACTCTAAGGCCGACTTAAAGTCATGTCAACTCTAAGTCGGCGAGGAATTCCTCACGTCCTCGAGTGCACTGAGATAACGCCGTGTCACGTGCCGCTGCCCGAGTCGGGCGAGAGGGCCAGCCAGCCACACCCATCGATTGGCGGGCTTTGAGATCACATCAGCGAGTGCACCCGTTGCCATCTGCCTTCGTCAACTCCTCGAAGCTTGCCGCTACGACGTTGACATTCCGGATCTCGTCGGTGTCATCGTCTACGGTCTCCTGGGTCGTGTAGAGCCACTGACCGGGCTTCAAAGTTTTCAGCTCAGCGGCCGAGAACTCGACCGAACGCGTCCCACCTGCGTCGTCCTCGGACTGGAACCCGCGAGCCGAGAAACGGTCGATCGTCGGATCCAGCACCGTCAACGGTTGAATGATGTCCCACTCGTCGCCGGGACTCGCCGGATTGAAGATCGTCTTGCGAGGTAGCACGTCGGCATGCGCCCACTGACCGAGCACCTGTGCTGATCCATCACGATTGTCAGCTCCGTCCACCCGGATGCCGACATTTTCCGGCCCGTCCTTACATCCGAGCACAGCGATGATCAGTTGGCCGTCGACGACCGAAACAGCCGTCCTACCGCTCTCATGAGGAGCGCAACCGGTCAGGAGGAGCGACAGGAGGCCTACTCCAACCATCGCTCGAAGGCTCACTCGGCGATGCTCCCACAGCCACGGGTCAACACCGGGGATGACGTCCGCGCGACGGCGATCAGTCGCTCCACCCGGCCAGACGACCAGCCCTACTCACGGCGCGGAGCCTGTCCTCTGCCGCCTGACGCCCTCGGTCGGACGCCGCCAGGAGGAGGACGTCCTCAGTGCGCAGGATCGTGTGCTGATCCGGCACGAATATCTCCCCCTCGCGCACGATGAGGGTGATCGCCGCATCGCCGGGCAGCCGAAGATCCAAGACGTAGACACCGGCGAGCTTCGAACCCGGCGAGATCGTGAGTTGCAGCAGCGATGCGTCGATCTCTTCCAGCGGTGCCGAGTCGATCGACACGTCGGTGGCCGACTCCGTCTCCCCCACTCCGAGCTTCCTCGCCGCCCAGGGCAATGTCGGCCCCTGGATGATCGTGAACACCACGACCAGGAGGAACACGACATCGAAGATCCGGTGCGCCGATGGCAGTCCCTGCGTGATGGGGATCGTCGCGAGCACGATCGGCACCGCACCGCGCAGGCCGGCCCACGACATGAAGACCTGTTCGCGCCACGGTATCCGGTACGGAGTCGCACAGACCGCGATCGAGAGTGGTCGAGCCACGAACAGCAAGGCACTGCCGACCACGAGCGCCGGAAGCAGCGCGTCGTACAGCCGACTGGGACTCGCCAGCAGGCCCAGCATGATGAACAAGCCGATCTGGGCAATCCAGGCCAGGCCCTCCGCGAAGCCGGCCGTGGCACTTCGGTGTGGCAGTTTGGTGTTGCCCAGCCACATGCCGGCGACGTACACGGCCAGGAACGGGCTGCCACCGGCGATACCCGCCAGGGAGAATGCCAAGAACAAGATCGCGACCGTCGCCAACGGATACAGACCCGCCGACGGCAAGGCGCTGTTTCGCAGCACCCATTGGCCGACCCACGCCACGGCCAGGCCGACGACGGCGCCCACGACGAGCTGTTGCAGCATCAGACCGCCGATCGCGAGCGGCCCAGAACTGTTCCACGCATCAGAGGTGATGACGGTGACCAGGATGATGACCGGCGGATCGTTGAAGCCCGACTCTGCCTCCAGCGTCGCCCGCAGCCGGCGGTTGATCGGCATCTGCCGAAGCACCGAGAACACTGCCGCGGCATCCGTCGACGAGACGACCGCGCCCAACAGCAGCGCAGTGCGGACGTCCACGTCGAGGATCAAGTAGGTCAGCCCGCCGGTGATCGCGACACTGATACCGACGCCGACCGTGGCGAGTACTACCGACATCGCCGCGACGGGGCGAGTGACGTCCCACTGGGTTGTGAAGCCTCCTTCGGCCAGGATCACTGCGAGGGCGACCGACCCCAGGATCATCGCCAGGTCGACATCCTCGAATCCCAGCCCGAGACCCGACTCGCCGATGACCAGCCCGATGGCCAGGTACAGCAGCAGACCCGGCAACCCCGACTTGGTCGCGATGCGTACCGCGACGACGCCGACCAACAACGCGGCCGAAACCGCCAGAATCGTGATGTTGAGGTCTTCGGCGTTCACTCAGCGCCCAGATCGTGACGCAGGCTGTTCATCAGGTCGGCGGTCATCTGGACCTCGATGTCACCAATGACCAGCGAGATCACTTCGACGCCCCATGCCGAGGTGGCGCCCGACACGAGCGATGGCAGATCCGTTTCGAAGCGGTGACGGGCGGCCAACAGATCCGCGAAACGCGTCGAGGTCACTTCGTGCGCGAGGTGGGTCTCCAGTTCGCCGAATGTCTCCGCGATCGGATCCGCGGCGACGATGACCGATCGCACCGGATCCGTCACGTGGCATTGAGCGACCGCACGCAGGTGCAATGCCACCCCGTCCTGCGTCGTGGCAGAGACACCGAGCGGCTGGTGACTCGGCCGCAGTGACACGTCATTCCAGCGTTCGAGTCCGGGCAGCCGCCACACGAGACCCGGACCGGCGACGCGTGCGACCCGACCGAGACGGGTCACGACGATCCGCTGGTGCTCGGGCACGATCCGCATCGACCTGCCGATCAGCGCGACCAGCAACACCAAGCCGACCAGAGCCCACGCTGCGGGGCTGTGCGGAAGTGAATCGGTCATCGGCGGACCCTTTCGTGGGGGTACTTCCACCTTCTCCGGCCAAGGGCGCGAAAACCATCGGTGCCACCACCCATGTTTGACCCGACGCGCCGCCCCACGTGGACAGGCACGGACGTGATGCGTGAGGCTGGCGCTATGACGGCGCTGACCCGGCTCCCGCTGTACTGGCGGATCTGCCTCATCAACGGGCTTGTGTTCGTGATCGGCACGATCGCCCTCGCAGCGTCTCCGGCCACCGTCTCAACCCGGGTCGTGGTGTCGGAGGCGATAGTCCTGACAACCGGACTTCTGGTGATCCTGACCGCGAACGCATTGCTCATCAGATCGACCCTGGCACCCCTCGAACGCCTCACTTCCGTGACCGAGAGTGTCGACCTGCAATCGCCCGGACAACGTCTGAAGACCGAGGGCCGCGGCACGGTCGCCCGCCTGATCGGCAGCTTCAACTCGATGCTCGACCGGCTCGAAGCAGAACGCAGCAGCAGCGATGCCAAAGCGCTCGCCGCCCAGGAGACCGAACGCCATCGCATCGCCCAGGAACTGCATGACGAAGTCGGTCAGGGACTCACCGCGGTCCTCCTCGGACTCAAGCGCGCCGCCGACCGGGCGCCTGACGATATCGCCGAGGAATTGCGGACGGTCGCCGAGATCGCCCGATCGAGTCTCGACGAGGTCCGTGACGTGGCCCGCCGGCTGCGGCCCGGAGTCCTGGACGACCTCGGACTGCTCAGCGCCCTGGCCGCAGCATGCACGGATTTCACCACCCACAGCGGAATCCACGTTCGCCGCGGCTTCGCTCCCGGATTGCCGGCATTGACCACCGACAAGGAACTCGTGGTCTACCGCGTCGCTCAGGAAGCGCTGACCAACGTCGCCCGCCATGCGCGCGCCACGACCGTCACGGTCTCTTTGTCGACACAAGGCGAGGCCGTCGTCCTCCTCGTGGCCGATGACGGCGGTGGGCTCGGGTCTCACCGCGAAGGCACAGGTATCCGCGGTATGCGCGAACGCGCTCTGATGGTCGGCGGCAGCCTCGTCCTGCGCACCCGGGTGGGCGGCGGCACCGAGGTGCGACTCGTCGTTCCGACGGCGGGGATCACGTCATGAAGCACGGCGCTGACATCCGCATCCTGCTCGCCGACGATCATGCCCTGGTGCGCCGTGGCGTGCGCCTGATCCTCGACGGCGAACCCGGGTTGACGGTTGTGGCCGAGGCCGGTGACGGCGCCGAAGCCGTCGAGCTCGTGCGGACCCACGAGATCGACCTGGCGATCCTCGACGTGTCGATGCCGCGGATGACCGGGCTGCAGGCGGCGCGCGAGATATCTCGGCGACGCGACGCCCCGCACATCCTGATGCTGTCGATGCACGACAACGAGCAATACTTCTTCGAGTCACTCAAATGCGGGGCATCGGGGTATGTCCTGAAGTCGGTGGCCGATCAGGATCTCGTCGGTGCGTGCCGCGCGGCGGTGCGCGGCGAGTCATTCCTGTATCCGGGTGTCATGAGCGCGCTCGTACGCAACTACCTCGAGCGCAGCCGCCGCGGCGAGAAGGTCTCGACCAGGGTTCTGACGCCCCGCGAGGACGAAGTGCTCAAGCTCATCGCCGAGGGCACCACGTCACGGGAGATCGCCGACGCGCTCACGATCAGTCTCAAGACCGTCGAACGTCATCGCTCCAACATCCTGGCCAAGCTCGGCATGCGCGACCGTACGGATCTGACCAGATACGCGATTCGCGCCGGCCTGGTCGAGCCCTGATCCCTGTCCGGCAGGTCCTGTCCGGTCAGGCGAGTGCGAAGTAGCGCAGCCAGACGTACAGCCACGCCATGATCAGGGTGTACGCCGTGACGATCAGCCCGTACTTCGTGAAATGCCAGAAGCTGATCGGATGGCCGTGTCGAGCCGCGATACCGATCACGACGACGTTGGCGCCGGCGGCGACAGCCGTCGCATTGCCACTGAAGTCTGCGCCGAGGGCGAACGCCCACCACAGCGATTCCGAACCAGCCCCGCCTGCGTTGACCAGGTCGCCGACTATCGGCGCCATCGCGGCGGTGTAGGGGATGTTGTCGACGAGTGCACCCAGCACCCCGGAGCCGAAGATGAGGCCTGAGGCCGCCAGCAGATTGCGCCCGTCCGCCAGTTCGATCGCCTCACGGCCGAGATCGGCGATCACGCCGGCCTCGACAAGACCGCCGACCAACACGAACAGCGCCATGAAGAAGGCCAGGGTCGGCCACTCGACCTCCTCGAGGAATTGCGCCGGGGTCGCCTGTGAGACCGCGATGATCGCGCCGGCACCCATCAGCGCGATGAGGGACGGTTCGACATGTAACGCCGAGTGCAGCGAGAAGCCGATCATGACCGCGACCAGCACGACCAGACACCGCCAGAGGAGACGGGTATCGGGGATCGAGTCTCGCGGACGCAGATCCATGACGACCTGGGCTCGGTCGGGGTTGTACCGCAGCTGACGGCGGAACATCAGCCAGCTCAGGGCGATGAAGCCGATCATGATCAGTACGACGATCGGCGCCATATGGATCAGGAAGTCGTTGAACGTCAGACCCGACCGGCTCGCGATGATGATGTTGGGCGGATCGCCGATCAACGTCGCGGCTCCGCCGATATTGGACGCGAACACCAAGGTCAGCAGGTACGGAATGGGATCGATGTCGAGTTTGCTGCAGATCATCAGCGCGACCGGGGCGACCAGCAGCACCGTCGTGACGTTGTCGAGGAAGGCCGACGCGACAGCCGTGATGAGGATCAGCAGCACCATGAGCCGGAACGGTCGGCCTTGTGACTTCTGGGCAGCCCAAATCGCGAGGTAGTCGAACAGACCGGTCTGCTTGAGCACTCCGACGATGATCATCATCGCGAACAGCAAGAAGATGACGTTCCAGTCGATACCGGCTTCGGCGGAGTAGAACGCGGTCTCGGTGTCGACGATCCCGACCAGCACCATGGCCACGACGCCACCGATCGCCGCCGTCACGCGATGTACCTTCTCGGTCGCGATGAGGGCGTAGGTGATGGCGAAGATGGCACAGGCGAGGACAGCGGTCACGATTCAACCCTGTCGATTCGAGCCTTTCAGAGATATCCGTGCCACCACCCAGTTTTTCGGGTCCGACTTTCCTCATTGGAAGTCGCGGCCGCGGTGCTTGGCCGGTATCGCACTGGCTGCCTGCGGGTAGACCTCCTCGATGCGCATGAGCTTGTCGGCGACCAGGTTGACGACTCCTTCGGGGCTGCGTTCGAGCATCCCGCGGATGATCATCCCGGCAGCATTGCGGCCCACGACCCGGTAACGCTTCCACAGCGCCTCGGAGCACACGACGTTGAGCATTCCGGTCTCGTCCTCGATGTTGAGGAACGTGACGCCTGCGGCTGTGGCCGGACGTTGTCGGTGGGTGATCAGACCGGCGACCTTGACTCGGCGCTTGGCTTCGGCCACCGCGGTATCGGCGACCGACAAGATCCCTTCGCGAGCCAACAGCGTCCGCAGATGTTCGATCGGGTGGGTGTCGGGTGAGATCCGGGTCGCCCACAGATCGGCCAAGGTGACCTCGACATCGCTCATACCCGGCAACATCGGCGGCGTCGCCTGTACCGAGGTGCCCTCTAGCTGGTCGGCGCTTTCGGCGTAGCCGGCATTCCACAATGCCTGCCGCCGTGACAGGCCGAAGGAGTCGAACGCCCCGGCCGTGGCCAGCGATTCCATCTGCGCGACCGTGAGTCCCGCCCGACGCGAGACATCGGCCATATCGGCATATGGCCGTCGTTCCCGCTCGGCCACGATCCGCTGCGCGACGTCCTTGCCGATGCCCTGCACCTCGTCGAAACCCAGCCGCACCGCGAAGGCAGCGTCTCTCCGGTGCTCGGGCGTCGGATCGGGGGTGTCAGGGACGAACTCGGGTACCGGCGGCTGATCGCGCTCGAGACAGCTGTCGCGCCCCGTTGCTCCCCCGTGGTCGGCATCGATCAGCTCCAGATCCGCCAGCGCACGCGAACGCATGATGTCGGGACGCAGGACTTTGACGCCGTGGCGCCTGGCGTCGGCGGTCAGCGACTGCGGCGAGTAGAAGCCCATCGGCTGATTGCGCAGCAGCGCCGCGAGGAACGCCCCCGGATAGTGCAGTTTGAGCCACGAGCTCGCGTACACCAGCAACGAGAAGCTCAGCGCGTGGCTCTCGGCGAAACCGAAGTTGGCGAATGACTTGATCTTCAGATAGATCGCATCGGACTCCTCAGGGCTCAGACCGTGTCTGGCCATGCCGGCGAACAGTTTGTCCTCCAGCGACTCGATGCGCTCGATGCCGCGCTTGGAACCCATGGCCCGGCGAAGCAGGTCGGCTTCATCGCCGGTGCAGTCGCCGATCGCGATCGCCATCTGCATCAGCTGCTCCTGGAACAGCGGCACCCCCAACGTCCGCTCGAGCACAGGTTCGAGGACGGGGTGCGGATACGTGACGGCCTCCTTGCCGGTCTTGCGTCGGATGTAGGGGTGCACGGCCCCGCCCTGGATCGGTCCGGGACGGATCAGGGCGATCTCGATCGTCAGGTCGTACGCACTACGGGGCTTGAGCCGCGGCAGTGTGCCGATCTGGGCCCGGCTCTCGACCTGGAAGACGCCGATCGAGTCGGCCCGGCACAGCATGTCGTACACCCCGGCCTCCTCCTTGGGGATCTTGTCGAGATCCCAGTGTTCGTCGAGGTGCTCAGCGACTATTCGCATCGTGTGGTCGAGCGCCCCGAGCATGCCGAGCCCCAGGAGGTCGAACTTGACCAATCCCATGAACTCGCACGCGTCCTTGTCCCACTGCAACACTGTGCGTTTGTCCATCCGGCCCCGTTCGATCGGGCACACCTCGCCGATAGGGCGTTCGGTCAGGATCATCCCGCCCGAATGGATGCCCAGATGACGTGGCGCGGTCATCATCTGCCGGGCCAGCCCCACAACCTGATCGGGCACGCCCTGCACGTCGTCAGTGCCGATCGCACCCCAGGCATCGATCTGTTTGGACCAGGCATCCTGCTGGCCGACCGAGTGCCCCAGCGCTTTGGCCGCATCGCGGACCGCCGACCGGGGCCGATAGCTGATGACATTGGCGACCTGTGCAGCGTTGTGCCGGCCGTAGGTGTCATAGACCCACTGGATGACTTCTTCACGCCGGTCGGAGTCGAAGTCGACATCGATGTCGGGCTCTTCCTCGCGGGTCGTGGCCAGAAAGCGTTCGAATGGCAGGTTGAACTTGATCGAGTCGATCGCGGTGATCTTGAGTGCGTAGCAGAGCGCCGAGTTGGCCGATGACCCTCTGCCTTGGCACAGGATGCCTTCTTCGCGGGCGAACTTCACGATGTCGTGGACGATCAGGAAATAGCCCGGAAAGTCCTTCTCCTCGATGACCTTCAGCTCACGCTCGATGCGTTCCCGGGCCGCGGACTCGTTGTGGGCGTACCGCTCGCGGATGCCCTTCTCGGCGAGGTCTCGGAGGTGCTGCATCGCGGTCTTGCCCTCGGGGATTCCCCTCTTGGGCAACTGCGGCGTCGCGGCCCGCAGATCGAAGGCCAGTTCGTCGGCCAAGGGCACCGTGCGCGCGACGGCTCCGGGGTAGCGGCGGAACAACTGCTCCATCTCGGCGCCTGATCGCAGGTGTGCTGCCCCCGTCGCGGGCAGCCAGCCGTCCATGTCGGCCAGACTGCGCCGCGCTCGTACCGCTGCCATCGACGCGGCCAGACGTCCGCCCGACGGTCTGGCGAAGTGGACGTTATTGCTCGCGACCGTCGCCACCCCATGATCGCGGGCCAGGTCGGCCAATGCGTCATTGACGGTGCTGTCGGTCGGAAAGCCATGATCGATCAGCTCGACCCGCACCCCGTCATGGCCGAACAGTGCGGTCAGCCGGTCGAGTTCGGACGCGGCGGCGCTCCGTCCGCCATGTATCAGGGCCTCACGCACATGCCCCTTACGGCAACCGGTCAGGACAACCCAGTGGTCACGCCCTCGCGCCGCCAGCTCGTCGAGGTCGTAAAGAGGCCGCCCCTTCTCGTCGCCGCGTAATTGCCCATCTGTGATCGCGGCGGCCAGACGGTGATAGCCCTCGACACCGCGTGCCAGCACCAGCAGATGATTGCCCTCGGGGTCGGCGACCCCGTTCTGCGGAGTACGCAGACCCAATGACAGTTCGGCGCCGTAGACCGTTTGCAGGGCAAGGCCCTGACCGGCATATTTGGCGGCCTCTTCGGCAAACCGCGGTGCACCGTAGAAGCCGTCGTGGTCGGTGATGGCGATACCGCGCAGACCCAACAGGATCGCCTCTTCGACGAGGGCATCGGGGCCGCTCGCACCGTCGAGGAAACTGAAATGGGTATGGCAATGCAGTTCGGTGTACGGGATCACCGGCCCTTCGGGCGGGCTGATCTCGCGCGGGGCGGTCTTGGGACGTTTACGCGACCACCCAGGAGCGTCCCCGCCGTCGGGCTGTGTTCGACCAGGAGCTGATGGCCGCCCCGAGATGCGCCGCTCGAGCTCAGCCCAGGAAACATCCGGGTTGTTCCACCCCATCTCAGCCCCCACCCCCGCGAGTGGTGCAGATTGGACGTTCTGGGACGGCGTGTCTGGCCAATGCGCACCACTCGCGACCCGGAATGCACCACTCGCGGCTAGTCATACTCCGCTTCCGTCCACCAGTGACCGCCTTCGACGATCATCAAGAAGGCGCTTCCGTCGACGCCGACAACCTGGAAACGAGCGATGCGGCGCGCGGCTGCTTCGTCCCACCACTGCTCGTCGACCGGCCACGGACCGGCCCAGGACGCCACCGGCTGCCAGTCCTGTCCGGCTGCCGCCCTGAATCTGGCAGGTTCCCCCGACACGACTCCGCGGCCGTTGACCCCGATGGGCTGGCCCTCGGCACCCACGACCATGGCCTGTTGCGGCTCCGCATAGATCGTGGCCGGCGCCGGTGGGGGCAGGCTGCCGGGCCATGGGAGCCCCACCGGACGCGCGCCCACCGGTCGTTCGCCCCACGGCGTGAGCAGATGCCGTTGGCCGGGGCCGCGTCCGCCCTGCACCTCCACCTGCACGACCGACTCGTGCCCCACGATGCTCTGCACCCGTGCGACACCGCGTTCGACCCGCTCATCGGGTCCACCGCCGAACAGACTGTCGGCGTGATCGCCCAGCGGTTCGGTGACCTCGGGGATCAGCCGCACCGCATCTACCGGCGCCTTGATCACGCCTTCGACAGACAACTGCCAGCGCAGCCGGTCGACCAGATCGGTCGGTCCGAACCAGCGCGGATGCATCCAGCGCCGCGACGACGCCAACGAGCCATCGGCGTCGACCTCGATCAACACGGTGGTGCACACCAGACCATGACCCGCCAGATCGGTCACGAAGGCCTCGGCGGTCCTGCGCAGGCTGAAGGCAATCGGTTCGACCAGATCAAGTGGCGGTTCCAGCAGCAAGGTCGCATCGAACTCCACCGGAACCTGGCGACGGCTGATGGGACGAGGATCCTGGCCTCGCGCCAGCCGGTGCAACAACGCCCCGTGCGTACCGAACCGGGTGTGGACGTCGGACGGGGGCAGCGAGGCGAAGTCACCCAGCGTCCACAGGCCCATACGGCGCAGCAAGCCGACCAGTTCGGCATCGCCCAGGGTGTCGATCGGCAGATCGCGCAGGAATGGAGCCGACTCCCCCGACGGGACGACGAGACTGTCCTGGGCCAGTGCCCTGCGTGCAGCCTGCTCGGCGGCGAACAGCCCGTCGGCGACTCCGGCCCGTACATCCCACACCCCCAGTTCGACAAGGCGTTCGGCGATGACCGCAGCCGCCTCGGCCTCTCCCCCGTAGAACCTGGACGGCACCGCCAGGGCGCACAGTCCCGGGCGCAGGGGCGCGACTCCGGGGCTGAGTTCCTCGATCGCGGTCAGCACCGTCTCGAAGGCCCGCGCATCGGCATCGGGGTTGTAATCGCGCAGCACGAGTCCGGGCGACCTCGACTGGGCGTCCCTGCGCCGCATGCCACGACGGACGCCTTCGGCCCGCGCCGTCTGCGAACAGGCCAGCACCTGCCCCTTGTCGAGCACTGCCACCGGCACCGAGGGCGACGCCTCGACTGCGACGATCGGCCAGTCAGGTGCCCACAACACCATGGTGCGCATCAGGACACGCTCCGCAGCCGGACGGGGGTTTGGTCGACCCGGCGGATGACCTGGGACGCATCTGGCAACCACAACCGTCCCTGCTGTGCCGGAGCCGTGCCCCGTTGGACCTCGATCGTGACCTGCCGGGCCTGCAGATAACCATGACCGTGGCCGACCCCGACCCATTCGACATCGCGCATCGACACTTGTGCCTCGCTGCGGGGCCAGTCTCCGCAGACAATCAGGATGCCGCCACGCTGTCGCAGTCTGGCGCTGATCCGGCTGACGTCCTTGGCGCTCACATAGGACGGGGCCCTCAGCAGCACGACACCCAGAACGTCGATCAGCGCTGCGGTGACCTCGAGCCAGGCCTCCCCCGGATCAGGAACCAGGATCGTGCGCCGTAGTTCGACCCCCATCGCCGCAGCGGCTTCCAGCCCCAATTCGGCCGTGCCGACGACCGCGCACCAGGCGCCATCTGCCGACGGCCCGGCCATCAGAGCCAGGGCAAGGCTCATGGAACTGGCCGAGTAGCTCGATCCGGCCTGTAATTGCAGCAGTCCGGCGAAGACCGGATGGGTCGCGACCGGCTGAGCGGCCGGCCGACCCTGCATCTTCTGCACCCGTTCGCGCAGTTCAGTCAGGGTCGGCGCAGCAGCAACACTCATTCACCCATGATCGAACATATGTTCGAACGAGTCAATCCGGTCGCGAGTGGTGCAAACCGACCCCCGAGTGGTGCGTCCTGGACAGACACACCGTCTCAAAAAGACCAGTCCGCACCACTCGCGGTTAGGCGCCGAGGGAGATGCTTCCTCCGGGGATGGCGTCGAGCAGACGGCGCGTGTACTCCTCGGACGGATTGTCGAAGACCTGCGAGACCGTCGCGGCCTCGACGACCCTGCCGTTCTGCATGACCAGGACGTCATCGGCGATCTGCCGCACCACCGCGAGATCGTGCGTGATGAACAGATAGCTCAGCCCCAACTGGGCTTGCAGGTCGTTGAGCAGTTCGAGGATCTGCGCCTGGACCAACACGTCGAGCGCCGAGACGGCCTCGTCGCAGATCACGACCTCGGGATCGAGGGCAAGCGCACGTGCGATCGCCACGCGCTGACGCTGACCACCCGAGAGCTCACCCGGATAGCGCGACATCACGGTGGTCGGCAACGAGACCTTGTCGAGCAGATCGCGGACCTTGGCCTCACGTTCCTTCTTGGTGCCGATGTCGTGCGTGCGCAACGGCTCCTCGATCGACTGATAGATCGAGTAGAGCGGATCCAGCGAGGCATACGGATTCTGGAACACCGGCTGCATCTGGCGACGCAGCTTCAACCTCTCGGTGTTCGACTTCAGATCCCGCAGGTTCTTGCCATCGAACTCGACGCTGCCAGAAGTCGGCGGCAGCAGATCGAGGACCATCCGCGCAACGGTCGACTTACCCGAGCCGGACTCCCCCACGATCGCCGTCGTCGTGCCACGACGCAGCCGGAAAGACACATCGTCGACGGCGGCGAAGTCGATCTTCTCCCACGGCTTGGCGCCACGCAGCTTGAAGATCTTGGTGAGGTTCTCCACGACCAGGATGTCGTCACGCCCCTCGCCCAGCGCCTGAGCGCTCTCGGCGATCTCTGCCGCGATCTCGGCTGCCGTCTGCACCGCCTGCGCACGTACCTCGGCACGCGCCTGGACCGATGACAACCGCTGCGAAGCGATCGACGGCGCCTTGGACACCAGCCGCTTGGTGTACGGGTGCTGCGGATCCTGCAGGATCTCCAGCGCGGGACCCGACTCGACGATCTTGCCGCGATACATCACAACCAGGTGATCGGCCCGCTCAGCAGCCAAGCCGAGGTCGTGGGTGATCAACATGACCGCGACCCCGAGAGTGTCGGTCAAGACGTCGAGATGGTCGAGGATCTGCTTTTGCACCGTCACATCGAGCGCCGATGTCGGCTCGTCGGCGATCAGCAGTTTCGGCCTGGCAGCCAGTCCCATCGCGATCAGGGCGCGCTGCCGCATTCCTCCGGAGAATTCATGCGGATACTGGCGGGCACGGGTCTCCGCATCCGGCAGACCGGCCTCCTCCAGAAGCTCGACGACCCGCTTGTCGGCCGCCGCCCCCTTGGCAACGTCATTGGCGACCAGGGCTTCCTTGATCTGGCGCCCGACCTTCCACAAGGGATTGAGGTTCGACATGGGATCTTGCGGCACCAAACCGATGGACGAACCACGCAAAGCCTGGATCTCGTCCTTCTTGGCCTGCGAGATGTCTTTGCCCTCGAACAAGATCTCACCGCCGTTGACATGACCGTTGCCGGGCAACAGCCCGATCACCGCATGGGCCAACGTCGACTTGCCCGAACCGGACTCACCGACGATCGCAATGGTCTGGCCGGGATAGATCGTCAGGCTCGCACCGTCGACAGCGGTCAGGAGCTCCTTGCCGGCGCGGAAGCCGACTTCCAGATCCTTGATCTGAAGCAGAGGTGCAGCGTTCGTAGGATTGTGACCTACAGGATGGGGGCTCACTTCTTCCTCGCCTTCGGATCAAGGGCTTCGCGGACGGCCTCACCCAACAGGACGAAACCGAGCACCGTCACAGCCAACGCCGTGGCCGGAACCCACATCACCACGAGGTGCTGCCCAGAACGCACGAGGTTCTGCGCATCGGACAGGTCATTGCCCCACGAGACCATGGTCTGCGGCAGGCCGATACCCAGGAACGACAGTGCCGACTCCGAAACGATGAACACGCCGAGCATGATCGTGGCGGTCACGATGACCGGCGACAAGGCATTGGGGACGATGTGGCGGCGCAGATTGGTCAGCTTGGACGCACCGATCGCTGTGGCGGCATCGACGAACTCCAGGTTCTTGACCTCCAACACCGCACCACGCATCTGACGTGTGACCTGAGGCCAGGCGAACAGCGCGAGCGCCATCACCACAACCATGACCGCCGCCCAGAAACCACGATCGGGATACAGATTGTTGATCACCGAGATGACCACGATGCAGGCCAGCAGCAGCGGAATCGAGAAGAAGATATCGCTGAGTCGCGAGATGATGGTATCGACCCAGCCGCCGTAGAATCCGGCCACAGCACCGCTCACGATGCCCAGCAGAACCGTGACAACGGTTGCCAGCACACCGACGGCCACCGAAGCCCGTGCACCGTAGACCGTGCGGGCCCAGATGTCGGCTCCCTGGAAGTTGTATCCGAACGGGTGGCCTTCGCCGGCCGGCGCGAACTGCTTGTCGAGCGAGGCCTGGTTGGGGTCGGCGCTCGTGAACAGATTCGGGAAGGCGATCATGACCGCCACCACGAGGATAATCAGCGAGGCGAGCCAGAACAGCGGCGAGCTTCGCAGGCGCTTCCAGGCCTCACGCCACTGGCTTTCGGGAACTGCTTCGACATCGACAGCGTCGATGGCACGCAGCGGGGTCTCATCAAGGGGGGCCACAAAACGTTCTTGGCCCGGACGGGTCTCAGGCATAACGAATCCTCGGGTCGAGAACGGCATACAGCAGGTCGACGATCAGGCTCATGAACACGTAGATCATCACCATGACCGCGACAACTGCCACCGTGACGGGTGCATCTCCGCGGTTGACCGATTGGAAGGCCAAGTTGCCGATGCCCTGGACGTTGAAAATGCCCTCAGTGATGATGGCACCGGCCATCAGCGATCCGAGGTTGATGCCGATATAGGTCACGACCGGGACGAGCGAGTTGCGCAGCACGTGATTGCGGATCACCAATCCCTCCGACAGGCCCTTGGCTCGGGCAGTGCGCACATGGTCGGCGGTCAGGTTGTTGGCCACGGCAGTTCGGGTCAACCGGGTCGTGGTCGCGATATTGGCGATCGCCAGCACGAATGCCGGCAAGATCAGCTTGCCGATCGTCCAGTCACCACCGACAGTCGGCGGGAAGACATCGAACTTGACGCCGAAGAGGAACTGCAGCACGAAGCCGACCACGAAGATCGGAATCGACAGCAAGATCAGCGAGAGAACCAGTGTCACCGAGTCGAACACGCCATTGCGGCGCAGTCCGGCGATCGTGCCGACGACGATGCCGATGACCGCATCCATCGCCAAGGCCATGAGCGCCAGGGTCGCTGTGACGGGCAGGGCGTTCTTGATCTTCTCGAAAACCGGCTGTCCGTCGAGGCCGACGAAATCAGGATTGAACGTGATGACGTCCTTGAGGAAGTGCAGCCACTGCACCAGGAAGAAATCATTGAGGTGGTACTGGTCGCGGATGGCCTGCCGGACCTCGTCTGAAATCGGCTTGTTGCCGATCAGACCGTTGATGGGATCACCTGGGCGCAGGAACACCAGCGCGTAGATGATCAGCGTCGCCCCGAGAAATACCGGGATGGTTTGGAGCAGCCGCTTGGCGACATACCACCACACGAGGCCTCCTAGATGTCAGAAGTTGGAGCCGGCGCACTGCCCTTGGTCCAAAGGCCATAGTGCACCGAGATCGGACGCGGCGCACGGGGGCAGCCCCTGGTGAGAGCTGCCCCCGTGACCGATGTTGCCGGTCGAACTACTTCGTCAGAGCGTAGTAGTCGGGCTTCTGCTTCCAGTTGAACACGAAGTCCTTGAGGTCAGTCGTGGTCACTGCCGTGGCGTTCTGGTACCACAGCGGGAGGGCCGGAAGGTCGGCGAGAAGGATCGACTGGGCCTCGGTGATCAGCTTGTAGCGGTCATCGCCCTGTGCGGACGCGGCCTGGCTGATCAGCTTGTCGAACTCCTTGTTGCTGTAGTCACCGTCGTTGGATCCGGCGCCCGTGGCGTAGATCGGTCCGAGGTAGTTGAGCATCGACGGGTAATCCGCCTGCCAACCGGTACGGAACGGCGACTTGATGCTGCGGTCGGTGACGACCGTACGCAGCTCATCGAAGGTCGGGTAGGCCTTGGGTGCGGCCTCGATACCCAGCGTGTTCTTGATCTGGTTGGCCATCGCCTCGGAGAACTCCTTGTTGCCTGCTCCGTCGTTGTTGTAGGCGAGTTCGAACTTGCCGCTCCACTTGCTGATCTTGTCGGCCTCGGCCCACTTGGCCTTGGCCTCTTCAGCGTTGAACTCGAGCACCTCGTTGCCGGGCACGTCCTTGGTCCAGCCATCGAGCACCGGCGACGTGAAGTCGCTGGCGGGCGTACGCGTGTTGTTGAAGATCTTCTCGGTGATCTCGGCACGGTTGGTCGCCATGGAGATGGCCGCACGACGCAGCTTGCCCTCTTCGTCATTGCCGAAGTGGTCGAGACGCTCGGGGATCGTGAACGAGGAGAAGTTCGAGCCCGGCTCGTTGAACGCCTTGACCGACGAATCGGTCTCGAACGTCGTCAGAGCGCTCGGCGGAACCTGGTCGAGCACATCGAGGTTACCGGCCTGGACATCGGTGTAGGCGGCATCGGTCGAGTTGTAGAACTTGAAGACCAGTCCACCGTTCTTCGGCTTGTGGATTCCGTCATAGTCCGGGTTGGGCTCCAGCGAGATCTGCTTGTTCTTCTCCCAGCCGCTCTTGGTCAACTTGTAGGGACCATTGCCGATCGGGGCGTTGCCGTATTCCTTGGTGATCTTGCCATCGGAACCATAGGCGACATCAGGAACCGGGAAGTACGCCGAGTAACCAAGACGCAACGGGAAGTCGGACTCCGGCTCCTTCAGCGTGATGGTGAACGAGCTGTCGTCGACAACCTTGAGGCCGGAAACGGTCTCGGCGCCCTCTTCGGTGTTACCGACGTCGTCGGTTCCCGCGATCGGGTAGAAGAAGTAGTTGTTGAGCTGCTTGTTGGCGGGGTTCGCACCGTAGTTCCACGCCTTGACGAAGGAATCGGCCGTGACAGCCGAACCGTCGGTGAACTTCTTGCCGCTCTTGAGCTTGACGGTCCAGACTGTGCTGTCCTCGTTGGGCTCGATCGACTCCGCGACGTCGTTGCTCACCGATCCATCGGTGTTGTACGCGACAAGTCCGGAGAAGAGGTTGTCGAGGGGATCGCCACCGCCGACCTCATTCGTCGCGGTCGGGATCAGCGGGTTCTGAGGGTTCGTGCCGTAGACCGAGATGACTGCATCGGTCGCTTCGCCTCCGCCACCCTCACTCTTCTTGTCGTCGCTGCCACCACCACAAGCAGCCAGCACCAGGCTGCCTGCCGCGATCAACGCCACACTCGCGAGGCGAGTACGCCGAGAGAGTCGCATGGATTCCTCCTGTATTTGTCCGGTGCACGCTGACGCGCGCTTCTCATAACTATCACTGTGATGTCCCACCCGGACAGCGCATTCGGGCTGCTTAACCACATTGTCATCAAACCTCAAGGTGACAATCTGATGACTTTGTCAATAGGCAGAATGAGTCATTCGTCACGTGTGCCGAACTATGCCCTGTTATCCGTACAAGAACACCTGGCCGACCCSCACAATGTGCGGGCCGGCCAGGTGTCAGTTGTCGAGATCAGCTCTTGCGCTTGGCGACTTCTTCGGTCGCCTGCGGAAGAACTGCCTTGAGGTCTCCCACGACGCCGAAATCGACGAGTTCGAAGATCGGCGCCTCGTCGTCCTTGTTGACCGCGACGATCGTCTTGGACGTCTGCATGCCGGCGCGGTGCTGGATCGCACCTGAGATGCCGTTCGCGACGTACAGCTGCGGTGAGACCGTCTTGCCGGTCTGCCCGACCTGGAACGAGTGCGGGTACCAACCCGAGTCGACTGCGGCCCGCGAAGCGCCTACGGCAGCCCCGAGGCTGTCGGCGAATGCCTCGACCTGGGAGAAGTCGCCCGAGGTGCCACGCCCGCCTGAGACCACGATCGCGGCCTCGGTCAGTTCGGGACGGCCCGAAGCGGCCTTCTCCTTGGACGAGGTGATCTTGGCGCCCTTGGCAGCGTCGGAGATCGTGACGGAAACCGCCTCGACCGCTCCTGCACCGGCGACGGCCTCGGGAGCTGCCGAGTTGGGCTTGACGGCGATGACCGGCGCACCCTTGGTGACGGCGGCCTGGACCGTGAAGTTGCCGGCGAAGACCGACTGCGTCGTGGTGATGGATCCGCCATCGGCCTGGACGTCGACCGCGTCGGTGATCAGACCCGACTCGGACTTGAGCGCGACGCGAGCGGCGATCTCCTTGCCCTCGGTCGAGGATCCGACCAGCACGGCGGCCGGCGACTTGTCGGCGACGAGCTGGGCGAGGGCCTCGGCCTTGGGGCCGACGAGGAATCCCTCGTATGCGGCATCGTCGAGCGTGTAGATCTTCTCTGCGCCGTACTCGGCGAGAACGCCGTTGTCGGCTGCGCCGAAGACGACTGCGGACGGCTCGCCGATGCGGCGGGCGATCGTGAGCAGTTCGAGCGAGGGCTTGGTGACCTTGCCGTCGGGGGCGTCGATCAGTACGAGAACTTCAGTCATATTCAGTGCCCTCTCAGACGAACTTCTTGGAGGCGAGGAACTCGACGAGCTTGACGCCGCCGTCTCCCTCATCGGTCACGATCTCGCCGGCCGTGCGCGGCGGGCGAGGCGTGAAGGACTCGACCTTGGTCCATGCGTTGTCGCCACCGACAGCAGCGGCGTCGATGCCGAGGTCGGAAAGCGTCCACTCCTGGACGTCCTTCTTCTTGGCGGCCATGATGCCCTTGAACGAGGGGTAACGGGCCTCACCGGTCTGATCGGTGACCGACAGCACGAGCTTGCCCGTGGCCTCGATCTCCTGCGTCGCGACATCGCCGTCACGCACGATCTTGACCGTGTCACCGTCGACCGTGATCTCGTTGGCGAATGTGACGGCCGGCAGACCCAGGCGCTCGGCGACGAGGGTCGGGACGACACCCATGCCGGCATCGGTCGATGCCATACCGAACACGACGAGGTCGTACTCGAGCTTCTCCAGGGCCTTGGCGAGGATCAGCGAGGTCGCGAAGGCGTCGGATCCGTGGATCGCATCGTCCTGCACGTGCACACCGGCGTCGGCGCCCATCTGCAGGGCCTTGCGGACCGCATCGGAGGCCTGCTCGGGTCCGACGGTCAGGACCGTGACGTCTCCATCGCCGGCCTCGACGATCTGGAGCGCCTGTTCCACCGCGTACTCGTCGAGCTCTGAAAGCAGACCGTCAACGCCAACACGATCGACGGTGTTATCGGCGCTGAAGGTCCGGTCAGCCGTGGCATCCGGGACGTACTTCACAGCGACAACGATTTTGGTCACGAGGACCCTCCTGTGAATCTGGGACACGACGACCAAGCGGACGCCGCGGCAGTCGGGGGACTGTGCAGGAGCCACTTTCCCACGCCGAGTGCAGGCTTGGTTAGGTGGCCCTACTTCACCTGAATGTTACCTACGCGTAGCAAGCACGGCGAGCTGTTGTGGGCATGGGTTAGGTCACACCGGCCCGGTTTCTCTCTGGCGTACCCGGCTACTTGCGGGGCAGAACCAGGTCCATCGCAGGCTTGTCGACCAAGGCAGCCGCCCGATCGATGCTGATCAGGACGACTGACCCGATGACCGTCACGAATGTCATGGCCAGGGCGATGGTGACGAGGAGGAACATGTCAGGTCCGTTCGAGTTGCAGGTGGAGCCGGTCACCTATGAAGACTCCCCAGACATGACTTCATGACGCGCAAACGCCGATCATTCGCAAACTGTCGTCTTGTCAGTCGTCGTCGAACCGGGCCCGCAGGAAGGACTGCACGAATATCCCGACCAGTAGGTAGCCGATCGATCCGGCTCCCCACGCCACCAGCGACTCCTTGTTACGGGCGTTGGCCCCGGTGAACGAGAAGACGTCACGCAGCGGTCCCACCAAGACATCGCATATCGACGACGTGAGGTCGTAGGCCGAGTTGCCCTCCGTGGCACCCAGCGCGACGAGCAATGCGCCGAGCGCCAGGATGACCGAACAGACCAGCCCGACAGCGCCGAGCAGTCCGGCCAGGAACAGTCCGAAGCGCTTGCCGCCGCGCCCCGATGTCTTGGCGTCCCGCTCCCCCGCGATGACTCGGGCCTCCTGTTTGGCCTGGACCCGCTCGGCCTTGGCCTGACGCCGTCTGTCGGCCCGGTCGAGCTTGGGCTCACGCGGAGGCTCGACGATGTGGTCGTCGTCGACCTCACGCCGGGACGTCTTGCCCCGCCGTGCCGGTCGATCGTCCGCCAGCCGCGCTTCGGCCTTGGCCCGTGCCTGCTCGTCGCGAGCGCGCCGACGTTCCGATCGGGCACTCTGCTTGGCCTGCTGCTTCGCTTCGGCCTCGGCCGTCCGTTGCTGCTTCGCGGCGTCTTTGGCGGCCTGCCGTTCCTGACGGGCCGCCGCCTTGAGGCCTCGGGGATCCGGCTCGACCCCAGCCGCCTCGGCCACGGTGACGGGTTCGGGTTCTACTGCCGGAGCAGGTGCCTCACTTGCGTCGCACGACTCTTTTTTTGATCTTGGGGGCGAGTGCCTCGGAGTCGTCGTTCACCTCCGCAGGCTGTCTGTCTTCGTACTGTGCCGTGGACGCTGACGTCGTACTGGCGAAGTCGTCGACGTACTCGTCGATGAGCGGGGCCGGAGCGGCCAACGGCGTCGACGCCGACGCGTGATTGGCCATCACGATGTGCTCTTGGGCAACCCGCTCGGCTTCGGCCTCGGCTGCCGCGACCCACTCGAGAGCAGTTCGCTCGGCCTCCTGCAGCTTCTCCTCGGCTGCCGAACGGGCAGCCGCGACGGCCTGGCTGAGTCGTTCTTGGGCATCGCGCTTCGACTGCAGGGTGACCCGTTCGGCCTCGGCCTGAGCGGCCATGATGCGCTCACGCGCATCCTCCTGCGACTTTTCGGCGACTCGCTGCGCCTCGGTCTGCGCTGCGGCGATGCGCTGGGCCGCATCCGTCTCGGCCTGGGCGACCTTGCGCTCGGCATCGATCCGCGCAGCTTCGACGTCGCTGGCGAGCTTTCGCTCCGCCTCGGCGCGGGCCTCCGAGGCGATCCGGGCGGATTCAGCGGCATCCGCGGCCACCCGCTCGGCCTCGGCCTGTGCCGCACGGATCTTCTCGGCCGACACCCGCTCGGCCTCGGCCAGTTTGGCGGCGGCCTCGGCACGTTCTGCCTCGGCCTCCTTGGCCAGCTTCTCGGCCTCTTGGTTGGCGCGGTCGACGAGTGCCTTGGCATCATCGCGTTCATGGGCCAGCTGCGCGGCAGCTTCTTCATGCCGTCGTGCCGCTTCCTCGGCCAGACGATCTGCCTGGACCTTGGCGGCGACGAGCTTCTCCTCGGCGGCGCGTTCGGCATCGGCGACCCGCACCGCGATCGCGACACGTTCCGCGGCAGTCTCCTGCGCGTACTTCTCGGCCTCGGCCTTGGCCGCGGCGACATGGCTCGCGGCCGATGTCTCGGCTTCGGCAACGGTACGTTCGGCCTCGGCCTTGACCTCGGCCAGACGCGCGTCTGCTTCTTCGCGCTCCTTGGCCAGCTGGACCAAGGCAGCTTCGCGATCGGACGCGGCCTGGGTCGCGACCCTTTCGGCCTCGGCTTTGGCAGCCGCGATGTGACCGGCCGACGCCTTCTCGGCTTCGGCGACGGTGCGCTCGGCCTCTGCCTTGACCTCGGCCAGACGTGCATCGGCTTCTTCGCGTTCCTTGGCCAACTGCGCCAGGGCAGCCTCGCGCCCCTTCGCGGCTTGCGCCGCGACCTGTTCGGCCTCCGCCCGGGCAGCTTCGATCCGGCGCTGGGCATCTTGTTCGGCGGCTTCGAGTCGACGCTGGGCGGCTTCCTCCGCGGCCTTCTCGGCTTCGGCGAGTCGTCGCTCGGCGGTGACCTTGGCCTCGACCTCGGCCTCTTCGGCGAGTCGTTTGGCCTCGGCCTCGGCTTCGGCGATGCGCTGCTGCGCTTCCTGCTCGGCTTTGGCCTTCGCCGCGGCCACACGTTCATCCGCGGCCTTCTGCAACTCGGCGATCTTGGCGGCGGCGGCTTCGCGCTCACGTTCGATGTCAGCCGAGACCCGGTCGGCTTCCTGCTGGGCGGCACTGACCCGTTCTGCCGCGGCCTGCTCGGCGGCCTTGAGCTTGGCGGCGGCGACCTCGCGCTGGGCAGCCTCGTCGGCACTCAGCCTGGCGGTGGCCTCGGCACGTTCGCGGGCGGCTTCCTCCATCAGGCGAGCGGCCTCGGCGCGTGCGGCTGCCACTCGCTGCTGGGCAGCAGCGCTGGCTGCCGCCAACTTCTCGGCGAAAGTCACCGGCGGGACGGGCGCGGTCGGCGATTCGAAGGTCGGGACGTCCGGCGTTTTCGCGACGGCCTCGGGCTCCGGCTCAGGTTCTGCCTCGGACTCTGCGACCGGCTCTTCGACCTCGGCGGTCTCGGGCTCGGACTTGCTCTCCGGTTCGGGCTCGGGTTCCTTCTCGGCCTCTTTCTCAGGCGTGGGTTCTGCCTCTGCGACCGGCTCGTCGATCGCGTCGGGCTTCTCGTCAGGCTCGATGACCGCTTCAGGCTCTTTTGCGGGCTCGGTCTCGGGCTCCGGCTCGGCAGCTTTGTCCGGCTCGGGCTCGACATCCTCGGCCGAGAACTCGGCGGCTGTGGGCGGTCCCCCGAATCGGGAGAACGGCGACGCAGCGGGAGTGACAGTCGACTGATCCGACAATGCCTCCTCGACGGCATCCTGCTCGGGTGTCGGTCGGCTCTCGGGCTCTGCGAGCGTCTCGACCGGCGACTGTCCGCGAATCGGGTCGAACGTCTGGGTGTCGTCGAGTTGGAGCTCGGGTCCGGTCTCTGGTTCGGTCGCGGGGTCGGGCTCCGGCTCGCGGCGATCGGGAGGTGTGGCTACGGCTTCGCGCGCTGCGTCGAGCTTCTCGGCCAAGGTCTTCTCCGCGGGCGCGGCCTCGGCTGTCTGGGAATCGTCGCTACGCGTATCGCGACGCCTCGAGGTCGCTCTGGCGGCCAGACGATCGGCCTTGCGCTTTTCTGCTGCGGCCTGACGCAAGGCACGGGCGGCAGCCCTGCGTGCACGCGGGCTGTCATCGTGAGAATCGGTATCAGCAGCCGTACCCGCGGAGTCGTCGATGCTTGCAGCGGCACGGTCGAGGGCGTCTCCGGCGCCTGCGTGGGGAGTGCTGCTCGCTGGGGATCTGACTGGTTGGGGGGCACCTGTCCCCTCGGTCTGCGCGAGCATGTCGGCAGCGATCTGCAATGGATCGGCCCTGCGACGCTCGACCGGCTGGTTGGACTCTGAGTCGGTCATGACTCCCTTTCATGTACGCACTGACGGCACGTGAGGTTCAGTATGCCTCATCAGACTCATCTGTCACGCTGGTTTCGGTGCGTCGTGAGCGCCTGTCAAGCAGACCCAAGACACCACAACACATCAAAGTTCTCAACGACTGACTACGCCTGAGGTTCCGCGTGAACCCCTGTCCACTACCGCTGGTGCGGCAGTTGTCGGGACGCGGCATGATGGACCTCTACTGACGAGTAACCAAGGAGGCCGGGTGCGGATCGCATTGCTGTCGTACCGAAGCAAGGAGCATTGCGGTGGCCAGGGTGTCTACGTCCGCTACCTGAGCCAAGGTCTGGCCGAGCTCGGCCATGACGTCGAGGTCTTCTCCGGACAGCCTTATCCCGAGGATCTCGACCCTCGGGTCAAGCTGACCAAGGTCCCCTCACTCGACCTGTATCGCGAGCCCGATCCATTCCGCACCCCCAAACTTCGCGAGTTCCGTGGCTTGACCGATGTGCTGGAGTACCTGGTCATGATCACGGGGGGATTCCCCGAACCGTTGACGTTCAGTCTGCGCGCCAATCGGCTGCTCAAACGTCGAGCCGGCGACTTCGACGTCGTCCACGACAACCAGACATTGGGCTACGGCCTGCTGCCGATCAAACGCCGTCGGACTCCCCTGGTCGCCACCGTCCACCATCCCATCAGCCGTGACCGGTCGGTCGACCTCGCCGCGGCGACCTCGTGGCGACGCAAGCTTTCGCTCCTGCGCTGGTACGGCTTCGTGCCGATGCAGGCACGGGTCGCGCGGCGCATGCCGCTGGTCCTCGCGGTAGCCGGAGCTTCGGCAGCTGATTCGGTGGCCGACTTCGAACTCGACCCCGACCGGATGCGGGTCGTTCCCCTGGGAGTCGACACCGAGGTCTTCGCTCCGGCAGACGACCGGGTGCCCGGCCGCATCGTGGCGATCGCCAGTGCCGACCGCCCCTTGAAGGGCGTCGTGCATCTGCTGGAAGCAGTTGCCAAGCTGCGCACCGAGCACGATGTCGAACTTCAACTCGTGTCGAATCTCGAGGCCGGCGGACCGACCGAGCGACGCATCGCCGAACTCGGTCTCGGCGATGTCGTGCATGTCGTCAACGGCATCAGCGACGAGGCGCTCGCGGCCCTGCTGGCATCGGCCGAGATCATGTGCGTGCCCTCGCTCTATGAAGGCTTCTCCTTGCCGACAGTCGAGGCGATGTCGTGCGGCACACCCGTCGTGGCGAGCCGTGCAGGAGCCCTGCCCGAAGTCGTGGGCGAAGATGGCCGATGCGCGATCCTGGTCGAGCCGGGCGACGCCGAGGCCCTGGCGGCCGCCGTGCGTGAGCTGCTCGAATCGCCCGAGAAACGTGCGCGCCTCGGGGCCGCCGGACGCCAGCGTGCACTCCAGCGCTTCAGCTGGAAATCGGTCGCCGAGGCCACGACCGCCGTCTATTCAGAAGCCATAGCCCGGACCCAGAGGAATCACGATGCTGACCGTTGACTTCGATCGCCTCCGGGTAGGTCGCCGCACCCGTTTCATCGACGTCGGGGCAGGCGCCGGCCGCCATTCATATGAGGCGCTGCGGCGCGGTGCCGACGTCATCGCCTACGACATGGACGAGATCGAGCTCAAAGGCGTCGACGACATGTTCGGCGCGATGCAGGAAGTCGGCGAGGTCCCGCCAGGCGGAACCGCCAGCGTCCAGGTCGGCGACATCGGCGACATGCCGTACGCCGACGGTGCCTTCGACGTCGTTCTGGCATCGGAGATCCTCGAGCACGTGCCCGCGATCGAGCAAGCCATTGCCGAGCTCGTCCGCATCACGGCTCCCGGCGGAATCCTGGCGATCACGGTGCCGCGCTGGCTGCCCGAACGGATCTGCTGGGCACTGTCGGACGAGTATCACGCCAACGAGGGCGGACACATCCGTATCTTCAAGGCCGACGCTCTCCAGGCACAGGTCGAGGCCCACGGGCTCACCATGACGCACCGCGATCACGCACATGCCTTGCACTCGCCGTTCTGGTGGCTCAAGTGCGCGGTCGGCGTCAACCGCGATCAGCATCCACTCGTGCGGACGTATCACAAGCTCCTGGTCTGGGACATGATGAAAGCCCCTGCCGCCACTCGCCTGACTGAACGCGCGCTCAACCCCCTCATCGGCAAGAGCGTCGCCCTCTACTTCGCCAAGCCGTTCTGACCATGCAGGTGCCCGCAGTGCCAGGCGTCCTGACGACCGATCAGATCGCCCAGACGGCCGACTCGATCGTGGCGGCTCAGTTGCCGTCCGGTGCGATCCCCTGGCACATCGGCGGTCACACCGATCCGTGGGACCACGTGCAGGCCGCCATGGGTCTGATGGCTGCCGGCCGGGTCGCCGAAGCCGAACGCGCCTACGCCTGGTCACGCGATAGCCAGCGCGCCGACGGCTCGTGGGCCATCAAGTACCGCGACCAGGTCATCGAAGATGCGAACACCGACTCCAACTTCTGTGCGTACATCGCGACCGGCGTGTGGCACCACTGGCTCGTCACGGGAGATCGCGAGTTCGTCCAGATGATGTGGCCGACGGTCGAACGAGCCCTTGATGCTGCGCTGACGATGCAGCGTCCGGACGGCGCGATCGACTGGGCCTCAGCCGGTGGCGTGTCACTGCCTGAGGCGCTCGTCACGGGCAACGCCAGCATCCACTTCAGCCTGCGGTGCGGGCTGGGGCTCGCGAACATCCTCGACGAGAATCGAGCCGACTGGGAACTCGCTGCCGCCCGCCTACGCCATGCGGTCGATCACCACCCCGAGCTGTACACCCCTAAACCCGCGCACGCGATGGACTGGTACTACCCCGTTCTCGGCGGGGCGCTTGACGTCGATGCGGCGGCGGCGCTCATCGACGCCCGGTGGGACGACTTCATCGTCGAAGGGATCGGCTGCCGGTGTGTCTCGACCAATCCGTGGGTCACCGGCGCTGAGACATGCGAACTGGTGCTGGCGCTCGACGTGGTGGGACGCGATGGGGCCGGACGGAATCAGCTCGCCGCGATGCAGCACCTGCGCGAACAGGACGGTTCTTACTGGACCGGGCTGGTCTACGACGACAATGTCCGTTGGCCGGTCGAACGCACGACCTGGACCGGCGCGACCGTGATCCTGGCCGCCGATGCGCTGTCACGTACAACCCCCGGCAATGGACTGTTCCGCGGTGAGGGACTGCCCCGCTGCGACTGGAAGGTGGACGACGAATGCCCCGCACTGCTGTGAGCCGTACTGCTGTGAATCGTGCCCTGCCGGTCGACCTGGCCGAGCTCATCGAGGCGACCAAGGGGTTCATGCCTACGGACGAGGGGTTGGCGTTACACGCCGCCGCTTTGGACTATCTCAGCGGCGGAGTCGCGGTCGAGATCGGCACATATTGCGGCAAATCCACGATCTACCTCGGCCATGCGGCATCCGTCCGCGAGTCATCGGTCGTGACGATCGACCACCACCGTGGATCCGAGGAGCAGCAGCCGGGTTGGGAGTACCACGACGCCAGTCTCGTCGACCCTAAAGTGGGGTTGATCGACACCTTGCCGTTCGCGCGACAGGCGATCGCCCGAGCCGGCCTGGAGAGCACCGTGACGGCCTTCGTCGGACGTTCGACCGAGATCGCGTCGTGGTGGCGTCAGCCGCTCGATCTGGTGTTCGTCGACGGCGGCCACACCGAAGAGGCGGCCCAAGGCGATTTCCACGGTTGGTCGCCGTGGGTCAGGGTCGGCGGTGCGCTCGTGATCCACGATGTCTTCCCCGATCCGAACGACGGCGGTCAGGCGCCGTACCGGATATATCGCGAGGCCCTCGACAGCGGCGAGTTCGCCGAGGTGTCGGTGACCGGATCGCTGCGAGTCCTGGAGCGGCTCAGACCAACTGCCTGAGCAGGGACTCCGTCCGGCAGCAGGCCGCTTCCAGGCCCCGCCCGGCCAGTGGTCCTCTCATTGAGACATGGTGTGGCCGATTGCGGACACATCGTTGCCAGCGCACTCGGCCGTCACTAACGTGACATGGCACACAGGCGGTTGTATCGATTCACCCGTCCTCACCGCCTTCGGGCCGCGCTCAGGAGAACCCGTGAAGACCCTACGCTTCCCATGGACAGATCGTCGCGATGTCAGCAGCGTCCGTCGCCCGCGGCGCGTCGCTGCTGTCTTCTTGACCGTCACGGCACTTTCGGTCGGCGGGCTGCAGCTGTCGCCGGTCGGCGCGGCTTCGGTTGACACGCGTGCCGAGAGCGACGGTCCGACGGTGTCAGGTCTTTCGGTGGAGCACCTCGTCGAGCCTGTCGGAATCGGAACAGACACCCCGCGCTTCAGCTGGCAGGCGACCTCGTCAGCCCGTGGCCAGACGCAGAAGCACTACGAGATCGAGGTGTCGCCGGGCACCGACGGATTCGATGACACGCCGGTCTGGGACACCGGACGTGTCACGAGCGACGAGCAGCTGCTCGTGGCTTACGACGGTGACCAGCTCGCCTCGAGCGAGGCTTACCAGTGGCGGGTCCGCATCTGGGACCAAGACGGTCGCGTGTCGGATTGGAGTGAGCCGGCCACGTTCGCGACAGGCCTGCTGAAGGCAGCGGACTGGCAGGCGTCCTGGATCAGCCCCGCCTCGGACGCGGCCGGCGGATCGTACGTGCGCGGAGAGTTCTCGCTGCCGTCCACGCCGCGCCGGGCCATGCTCTACGTTGCGGGCCGCGGCAACTACGAGCGCGGCGCCGACGGCAATGGCATCTGCTGCGAGCAAGACTTCGGCCTGGCCCGCGGCATCTACCTGCCCTTCGTCAATGGCGCGCGGATCGGCGACGCCGAGTATGAGAGCCAGCCCGTCGACAGTCGCAAGCGGGCGTACTACCGCGCGTACGATGTGACGTCCGAGCTCTCTGCAGGCGACAACGTCATCGGCCTGTCGATTGGCGAGGACTCCGACCTGATCGCGCAGCTTGTGGTGGAGAACGCCGACGGCTCCCGGCAAGTTATCGCCTCGGGTGCAGGCTGGAAGAGCGTCGCCGGCCCCACCACCCGCGCCGCCCGCTACAACGGCGAGACGTATGACACCCGTCGTGAGCGTGCCGACTGGTCCTCCCCCGGCAACGCCGGTGCCGGATGGGAGCCCGTGCGCGTGCCCACCGGTGGACGCGGGACCGTCGACGCAGCACCCAACGAACCGATGCGCGTCGTCAAGACGATCGATCCGGTCAAGGTGACCGAGCCGACCGCGGGCGTGTACGTCCTCGACTTCGGGCAGAACATCAGCGGTCGCACTCGGATCAAGACCACGATCGGCGACGGCAAGACAGTGACGATCAAGCACGGCGAGCGCCTTGCCAACGGCCGCGTGGACAACAACCTGATCATGGCGCAGCAGACGTCGAAGATCACCGGCAATGGTTCGTCGGTGAACTTCGCGCCCAGCTACACCTACGCAGGATTCCGTTGGGCCGAGGTGACAGGACTGTCCCAGGCCCCTACTGCTGGCACCATCGTCGCCGAGGAGATTCACAACGACGTCGAGGTCGCGGGCAGTTTCTCGGCCGCCAACGATCTTCTCAACCGTCTGCACACCGCCGACGTCCAGACGCAGGTCAACGGCATGCACGGCATTCCCGAAGACACCCCGACCCGCGAGAAGCGCGGCTGGACGGCCGATGCCCATATCGCCGCCGAGGCCACCATGAACAACAAGGACATGGCGGCGTTCTACACCAAGTGGATCACCGACATCCGTGACGCCACCGGCAGCGACGGCTGGGTTCCCGACATCGTGCCGACTGAGCTTGGCGCAGGCTGGACCACGCGGTCCGACCCGGCCTGGGCCTCGGCAACCGCGCTGATGCCCTACTACGCCTGGAAGCAGTACGGGGATCGCGACATCGTCGAAGACCACTACGAGTCGGTCGCCAAATGGGTCGACTACGTCGGCACCAAGACCACGGACAACCTGGTGACCCACCCGACTGGTGCTTGGGGCAATGACTGGCTCTCGATCGAGACCACCGACGGCAAGTTGTTCCGCACCGGCTATTACTACTGGGGCGCCAAGATCATGTCGGAGTTCGCCGCTGAGCTTGGTCGCGACGCCGACGTGGCGCGTTACGACGCGCTCGCCGCCGACATCGCGAAGGCGATCAACAGCGCGTACTTCGACGGTCGCAGCTCCTACGGCTCGAGCCAGTTCGCGAACGCGTTCCCGCTCGTCCTCGGCATCGTGCCGGACGGCAAGGACGTCGCCGTCGCGAAGAACCTGGCCAAGAATGTCGTCGAGAAGCGCAAGAACCACTTCACCGGTGGCCTGCCCGGCATCAAGTACATCCCTGAGGCGCTGGAGAAATACGGCTACAACGATGTTGTGCTCGACGTCGTGACGCAGACGGAGTACCCGAGCTGGGGCTACATGCTGGAGAACGGGCCGGGCACGATCTGGGAGGACTGGCACAACGGCGCCAGCTCACTGAACCATCCGATGTTCACATCGATCGACAACTGGCTCTACACCGCAGTGGCCGGCATCCGCCAGGCCGAAGGATCGGAGGGCTATCGCGAGCTGCTGTTCGAACCCCGCGTCACAGCCGATCTGCCGTCGGCATCCGGCGAACGGGCGACGCCGTACGGCACGGCCAGCATCGACTGGAAGCAGGTCGGAAACTCGATCGACGCATCGATCGAAGTGCCGTTCAACTCCACCGCGACGATCGTGCTTCCCGGCGCCCGCGCTGCTGAGGTCGTCGAGTCGGGCCGCCCTGTTGCTGAAGCTGACGGGGTCACCTCGGTCAAGCAGACCCCCGACGGTGTCCAGATCAAGGTCGGCTCGGGTGGGTACGATTTCTCCTCCGACAACCGTTTGGGGCTGCTGGTCGACGCCCGCGACAACATCGCCGCTGCGGGTGCCGCGATCGACGAGCTCACGCTGAACGAGTCGGATCGCGCGGCACTTGTCGCCGAAGTCGCCGCCGCCACGACCGCCGTCGAGTCGGCTGTGCAGGCACATCTGTCAGGTGACACGGACACGCGAAACAAGGCGATCGCCGCACTCGACGCCGCACGTCAGATCGCCCAGCGAGCAGCGCCATTGCCTGCCGAGGCGAACGAGCTGCGCAGCGCGGCTGCCGCGGCGGTCGACGCGCTGAGCCGCTACCTGAGTGCTGATCTGGCGGTCGCGGTGGTTGCCACGACGCCCGAGCGCATCATCGAGCCCGGCGACACCGTGCCCCTGACGATCCGAGCGACCAGCACGGGCACCGGCTCGATCACGAAATTGACCGAGACCGTCCAGGCACCGCAGGGGTGGACAGCCAAAAAGACCCGTGCATTCACCACCCCGGTGGCTCCCGGTGCCGAGGCGACCGCCGAATACACGATCGGTACGCCGGAGCAGATCGGCGAGCGAAACGGGAAGGTCACGGTGCAGGTCGATTTCACCGTCGACGGCATCGACCTGACACAGCTCGTGACTGTCGACCTGCAAGTCGAATCGGCGGTCGAGGTCGGTGACGTCTCGGTCGATCCGGTCGTCGTCGACGCCGGTGGACACGCGTACGTCCGCGCCGATCTTGGCAACCGTCTCGGGTCCGCGACGACCAACGCGAAGCTCGCCATCAAGGACCTGCCACAGGGTTGGACCGCGGCCGACACCTCCGCAGTGACGATCGCTCCGTCGGGACGCCGCGTCGTCAACCTGCGCCTCGACACCACGGACGCCGCCCTCAGCGGCGTCTCCACTGTCGAGATCAACGACCAGAACGGTGAGATCATCTCGACCGTCGAGGTCGACCTGCTGGTTCGTGGTTCCGACAACTGCGATATCGACGAGACGGGGGCGGCCTGTTTGCCCGCGTCGACGGTGCTGCTATCCAGCTTCGAGGCGGGTGCCGAGGGTTGGGTCGCCGGCGAGAACAGCTCGACGGTCGAGGCCGTCACGAGCTTCGCCAACGGCCCCGGTGTCGCCAGCCTCGGCAAGCGAGCCCTCGAGATCCAGCCGGCCGGCAGTCCCGCAGCCGACGCATGGCGCAGCGCGAAGGTGACGCTGGCCGATCCAGTGACAACAGGCTCGGCGCACTCATTGCTCGTCGACGTCAACGGGTACGGCGGCGGTGGTGCAACGCACAGCGCGAGGATCGTCGTGACCGGCGCCGACGGGGCCGTGGCACAGACTGAGCAGAGCGTCACGCCTGATTCCTGGAATCTCGTGCGGGTGCCGCTGGATTCTCTGTCCGGTCAGGCCGTCAAGGGGGTCGAGGTCTCGTTCCGCGGCTCTAGCAGTGCAGGGTGGCCGGCACGTTTCCAGATCGACGGGGTGCGGCTGGACAGCGCTCCGCTGCAGGGCGACAACCTCGCTCGTGGCAGGACCGTCACGGCCAGCAACCCACTGGGCTGCTGCAACTGGAACGAAGATCGTCTGACGGACGGCCTGCGCCGCAGCACCGATTCGTCCAGCGGCTACTCCAGCGCGACGGCTCACGCCACTCCGGACAATGTGGAGTGGGTACGGATCGATCTGGGTGAGAAGAAGGACGTCGGACGAGTGCTGCTCTTCCCGCGCACGGCGCGCAGTGGTGAAGCCGCCGAGCTCACCGGACGCAATTTCCCGTCGAGTTTCCAGATCCAGGTGTCCGACAACGGCACGGACTGGACATCGGTCGGCTCGTTCACAGGTCAGCAGGCCTCGAACGGCACAGCTCGCACGTACATCACGGATGAGGGAGCCGAGGGTAGGTACGTGCGGGTCTACGTGACAAAACTCGGTCTGGGTGCACCCGATGAGCAGGGCGAGGCCTCAGGCGGCCACCGGCTGCAGATGGCCGAGGTCGAGGTGTACGCACCGTACGAGACCGACGCGCAGATCATCAGCCAGCCCAGCGACGTCACGACAGCCGCCGGAAGCGAGGCGCGCTTCACGATCGGCATAACCGGCGAGCCGCTTCCGCGCGTGACGTGGCAGCGCAGCACCGACGGCGGCGCCTTCGAGGACCTGCCGAACTCCGTGGGCACGACGCTGTTGCTGCCCGCCGTGGCCAAGACGGACGACGCCAGCATCTTCCGTGCGGTGGTCGACGACGGCGCGGGCGAGCCGCTGATCTCCGAACCGGTCACCTTGTCAGTCGACTACTCACCGCTGAAGATCTCGGCCCAGCCGAAGGACGTTTCGCTGCCCATGGGCGCGACCACCGCGCGCTTCACGGCGACGGTCACCGGCGACGGCGCGCGTCGACAGTGGCAGCGCAGCCGCGACGGGGTCGCCTGGCGACCCGTGAAGGGCCAGACCGGCGAGACGCTCGAGCTGGTCCTCGGTGACGGAGTAGCCGACGGCGACCGTGTCCGCCTGGTCGGGTGGAACGCCCTGGGTGAGTTCGTGACGAGCGAGGCGGCGCGCCTGACCGTGCAGTCGAAGCCGGTCATCTCAGGTCTGCCCGAACGCGTCTCAGTGCTGCTCGGCAAGGACATCGAGCTGTCGGCCACTGTGGCCGGCTCTCCGGAACCGAGCGTGCAGTGGCTGCGTCGTGCGGCCGGTGTGGGTCAATGGACCGACATCACCGGCGAGACGTCCTCTCGTCTCTCCCTGCGGCCGACGATGGCTCTCAACGGTGGCCAGATCGGCCTGCGGGCCACGAGCCCGGCCGGCGAGACGTTGGCCGTCGTGGCGGTCACCGTCATCGACCCGGACGCCCCCAAGCCCGCGCCTCAGGCGTTGACCGCTCCGACGGTCCGCGGTAGGGCTGTCGTCGGCAGTACACTGACCGCGTCACCCGGACGATGGAATATCGAGGGTCTGCGTTACGGATACCAGTGGCTCAGGGACGGCGCGGCCATCAAGGGCGCGACCCGCGCGAGCTATCGACTGACCCCGTCCGATCAGGCACACCGCTTGAGAGTTCGTGTCACCGCCGCCAAGGTTGGACACCAGTCCGGCACGGCCACGTCGGGGACGACTGCGCGTATCGCCAGCGCGAGCAGCAAGATAGCCATCAAGCCGAGTCGTACGTCGCTGAAGTCGCGGCAGAGATTGAAGGTCGGGGTGACGGTCACCGCGCCTTCGCTCACACCCACCGGCAAGGTCGACTTCTACTACCGTGGCAAGAAAGTCCGAACCCTGCGACTCAAGAACGGCAAGGTGTCCACGACGTTCCGTCCGTCGGTCAAGGGCAGGTTCTCGCTCAAGGTCGTGTACCGCGGCGCGAAGGGGGTCAAGAGCAGCTCGTCGTCCGTGAGAATCCGGGTGCGCTGAGCGCTGCGGCCGGGATCAGGAACCGCTGAACGTCGCCTTGCCCGGGCCGTTCTCGACGAAGGAGTCCATCCCGGCCGTGCGGTCTGCCGTCGCGAACAGACCCGCGAACTCGACGCGCTCGATCTCCAGGCCGGTCTGCAAGTCGACCTCGATACCGCGGTCGACGGCGCTCTTGGCCGCTCGCAGCGCCAGCGCCGGTCCGCCCACGAACTGGGCGGCCCATTCAACGGCCTTGGAGTAGACCTCGTCGGCCGGGTGCACCTCGTCGACCAGGCCGATCTCCAACGCCTCCTGGGCCGTGATGAAGCGACCCGTGTAGATCAGGTTCTTGGCCTTGGCCGGGCCGACCAGACGAGCCAGTCGCTGCGTGCCGCCCGCACCGGGAATGATGCCGAGCAGGATCTCGGGCTGACCCAGCTTGGCATTGTCTGCCGCGAACCTGATGTCGGTCGCCATCGCGAGCTCGCATCCGCCGCCGAGGGCGAATCCGGTGATGGCCGAGACGGTGGGCTTGCCGATCGATGCGATATCGCGGGTGAACGCCTGCAGCAGATGGGCGCGCTTGACCATCTCGCCGTGGCTCATGATCGCCATTTCCTTGACATCGGCTCCAGCCGCGAAGACTCGCTCACCGCCGTAGACGACGACTGCTGCGACATCGTCGCGGGCGTCGGCTTCGCGGGCGACCTCGGTCAGCTCGGCCTGGACCTGGGAGTCGATGGCATTCATCTTCGGCCGATCCAGCCGAATCGTTCCGACGCCGTCACTGACTTCGAGTCGCACGAACTCGCCCACACTGTTCTCAAGACCCACTGTGTCCTCCAAAGCTCGTCGGCGACCGCTGTCGCCGTCCGCATTCGAGCATAGGCGGGCGCTCAGGCCGCAGGCTCGGCAGGCACTCGCTCCCGCACCAGGAACAAGGGCGCCGCCAAGGCCAGGACGATTCCGCCCACGATGATCGCCGCACCGGTCGAAGCCCCGGTCGCGATCGCACCGAGCACGATCGCACCGATGGATCCGCCCGGCTGCATCAGCATCGAGGCGAGCGACAGCACAGTGGCCCGATGCTCGTTGTCGACCTGCTCGTGCAGCAAGGTCTCATAGATCGCGCCAGAGGCCGAATGCAGGGCATAGGTCGCAAGCAGCCCGGCGACCAGACCGATCGGCCCCAGCGCGACGCCCATCGCGACGACGGTCGCCCCTTGCAGCAAGCGCAATGCGACCGACACCTGCACGAGGGTCCACCGGCGCAACAGCAGCGGCACCAAGGCAGCACCGAGTGCCGAGACTCCCCATGCTCCGGCGGTCACCGGCCCCATCAGCGCGGCCGCATCGTCGCGACTGCCGACGAATTCGGCCAGCCGGATCGGCATCATGGTCTCGAAGGCGATCATGCCGAATCCCCAGAACAGCTCGACCGCGACGAGCGCCAACAGGACTCGCGACCGGGTCAGCAACCGACCACCGGCCAGGATCACCGCCGGGGTCGCGGCGAGGGAGTCGCGCAATCCGCCGGATCGAGATGTCCGGTCCTCGTTCATGAGGGCCACAACCGCCAGAACCTGCAGAAGTGCGAGTCCCACGGCGATCCAATACGGCACCGCGAGCGACTCGGTGCGTCCGAACGGCGACCAGGCGATGATCCCCGCCGACAGCACCGCACCTGTCGCGATCGAGAGCCCCACGACCGTGGCAAAACGCGAGAGACCGCGGGCGACGGCACCTGCCCGGTTGTTCACAGTCGGGTCGTCGTGGACCGAATCGACGAACCAGGCGTTGAGCGGACCGCTGTCTAGTGCCCGAAATGCTCCGGCCAATGCTGTCGCGACCACGAATCCCGCCAGACTGTGCGCCAGAGCGAACACCGCATAGCTGGTGGCCGCGACCAGGCCCGCCACGATCAGGACCGGCTTTCGCCCCAGAGCATCGGAGAATCCGCCGGTCGGCAGCTCGAGACACAGCACGACGATCCCCTGCACCGCGAACGCGGTCCCCAACTCCGCGACACTCAGGCCGCGCTCGAGGGGAAGCAACGCGACGACCGGGATGATCAGCCCCGTGGGCAGCCAGCGCAGTGTCGCGAGCAGCAGAAACCGGGTCTGCACGGATGCCGAGGACATCACAGTGCGGTCTGCGGCAGGGTCAGGAGGTGCAACGCGATGTGCTCGGTGCCGGTGCGTGCCGAATAGCTCGCGACAACGGCATCCAGATCCTCCACGAGCTGTTCGATGTCATGGGGATCGAGTCGCAGATCGTAGTCACTGTGTCCCAGCCCCCGACGCGGCTCGGTCCAGGCCTCCAGCCCACGCCGTAAGTGCTGTTCTTGTCGTTGCCGCACGACATCGACATACTCACGTCCGCCGTCGAGGTCGGCCAATGACGACGGGAACGATGTGACGTCGTGCAATGCCTGCCAACGCCGTTCGCGGCCCGACGGCTGCTCCGGCGCATCGCCGATGAAGCCGAAACGTTCGAGCTGACGCAGGTGGTACGACGTCGACCCGCTCGACTCCCCCAACGCGCGCCCCAGCTCGGACGCCGTCGCGGGTCCCGAGGTGCGCAGCTGGGCCAAGAGCGACAGACGCAGTGGGTGCGAGATCGCCTTGAGCGTTTCGAGGTCCTCGACGACCTTCCGAGTCAATGCCATATGCCCGAGCATAAACCGCAAAGAGTTCTTTGCATACCTGGGGCCTGGGCGGCGGAACGTCGTCCCGCCGCCCAGGCCCAGCTCAGCGCACTCGGATCTTGGCCGTACGGACCGTCTTCGCAGCCACCGTCGATGAGCCCGCGTACACGATCTTGTAGCTGACCTTCTTACGCGGTTGGCGGGTCAGATTGACTGTGACCCGGCCGCTCTTCAGTGACTTGTTACGGGCCACGACTTTCGAACCGCGCCATATCGTGACCTTCCCGGTCGGCGCGACGCCGTAGGCACCGACCTTGACCGAGATCCGCACCCTGGCCTTGCCCCGGGCCTTCACGGAGGTCGAAACCACTGCAGCGGCCTTGGCGACACGCGAGGTCGGCGCCGAACGCGACTCCGTGTCGGGCCGGCGTGCCGACTGCGCCACGACCCGCAGGCTGATCTGGCGGCCGAGGTCGGCTGCGCCGAGACGGTACGACGTCGATGTCGCACCGGCGATCGGAGCCCCGTCGCGCAGCCACATATAGACCACGCGGTCGACCTGGCCCGAGAACAGGGGCGCGTCGGATGTGAGGGTCCGGCCGATCACCGCGGGGCCGCGTATCGACGCCGCACGCTCGACCGTCAGGGGCGCCAGGACCTTGTCGGTCGGACCCGTGAACGGCCGTACCGGCTCATGCGCCGTCCGCTCGAAGACGACACCGGCCGACAAAGTCGCATTCACATCACTCGTCGTCACGGTGTACGTCGAACCCGTGGCACCGTTGATCGCCCCGCCGTTGCGGTACCACTGGTACGTCGTCGTGGTCGGTGCTGGGCTCAGCGCCGGCAGGCTCAGCGAGAGCCGCTGCCCGACCACCGCGTCACCACCGACCGCCAAGGAACCCGTCACGTCGAAGAGTCGACGCTGCACGGCCGCAGTCGCCAGCGAAGTCTGCTCGGCGTCGCGGAAGAACTCCCGCTTGCCAGTGACCTGCACGGTCATGGCGTGCCCGATGTCGTCGTCGGTCAGGACATACGAGGTTCCCGTGCCGACCGGCGTCCCGCTCCGGAACCACCGAGCCGTCACAGTGGCGGCAGGGGTGAACGTGCCGCCCGACAACGTCAGAGTCGAACCTGCTCTCACGGTTCCGGCGATACGCGGCAGCTCTGCTGCGCGCAGCGGCTCGGCCACCGTGAAATTCAGCTTCCTGGAGCTGACGTTGCCGACCATGTCCTCTGCCCGGACCGTCGCACTGAAATCCCCCAGCGACGAGGTCGGCAGAGGCTGCCCCGCCGCGATCGGCGAGGTGCAGAACCGCACTCTTGTCAGTTGGTCCGAACAGGAGAAGTCGAACGGGACGACAGCTCCTTGGCCGACGACGATATGGGTGGACGGCAGCGCGCCCAGCAGGATATTCGGCGCGTCGGGATCGATGCCGACGCCGTACTTCTTCTCGGTCACGCTGCCGAACATGTCCATCGCCCGGAACGTGAAGTCGGTGACGCCGCGTTCGTCGACGGGGAATCCGGTCCCTTGGGGATCGAATGTTCCCTCGTCGATCACACCGTCAGGTCGCTTGCGTTCCCACGTCGCGATGGCCAAGGGAAAAGTCGAACTGACATTGGCCTGGATGTTGACACCTCTGCGATACCAGCCTTCCCAGGCTCCGTCAGGCGCATGCACCGTGATGACAGGTTCGTCGGCGGCTTGATCTTCGACCCCCTGCGCGGGCGAGAACGTCAAGAAGGGCAACAACAGCAGGGGTGCTGCGGCCGTCCACCGGAAGGCCCTCATCGTTCGTCCTGGGTGATGGCGCTGCGACCGACGGCCAGCCAGATCCCGGCGATCAGGATGCCGAGCGCGATCATGAACGGCAGCCCGGGCACACCCGTGACCGCAACGGCCAGAATCAGTCCGGCGGCCATCAGACCCGCACCAGCGCCGAGCACCTTGGACACGAGCCGCTCGCGAAATGCCATGTAGGCCAGACCGAAAGCCGACGCCAACGCCGGAACCCAGGCGAAGTACGGCCCGAAGTCGTGAATCATGTACAGGACGTAGAGGCCTTGGTCGTCGTAGGTGTTGGCCTCACCCGCACCATGCAGATAGTTGCCCAAAGCGCCCTTCCAGCCGTAGACCAGCGCCAAGGCGGCGGCCGCCGAGATGATGCCGAAGGTCACGACGCTCGCGCCGACCGACCACGGATACCGTCGCTCGACCCGGTGGCGCCACACTGCGGCAGCCACGATCAGGACGATGACGGTGAGATAGCCCGTCAGACCGCCGATGCGAAATGGCAGGTAGTCGAGCGCCTTGATCGCGTCGGCCGTGACGGGATACGCGTAGTCGCTGCTCGCGTCGATCCGCTCGTCGGTGCCGAGGGTCGAAATCAGCCCCAACAGTCCGGCGGCGGCTATCCACAGCGGCCAGGCGGTGAAACGACGTCCGCGTTCGGATGCGGACAGATTGCTGATGACGTCTGAACTCGCAGACATGGCAGAACAACTTTCTCTCGGAGTGCGGCATGACGCCGCCTGACCGTGACGGTCAGCACCGACGAGAATCTGCGACCCGGCGGCCCGGCCACCAGAGTGAGATGTCCTCAATCCCCCGGCTGATCGGCGCCCAGGCCCTCTTGCCGGGCACGGATCACGAGGTGCGGTCGGCCCTCCACATCGAGTTTGGTGGCAATCCCGTAGACGTAGTTGCGTACCGTCTTGCTGCTGAGCACCAGTCGGCGCGCGATCGTCGAGTTGTCGAATCCGCGTGCCACCAGGTCGAGAACCTCGCGTTCGCGATCGGTCAGCTCCGGGAACGGTCGCACGCCCTTGGTCCGCGAGCCCGACAGGTAGGTTGCCGCCCGTTGAGCGACCTGCTGACCGAGCAGCACCTCGCCATTGGCCACAGCACGCACCGCCCGCTCGATCTCTGCCGGGCTCGAGCCTTTGAGCAGATAGCCGCGGGCGCCCGCCCGGATCGATGCGAACAAGGAGTCGTCATCACCCAGCATCGTCACGACCAGGATGCCCACGCGCGGGTGTGCACGCAGGATGTCACGGGTCGCCTCGACACCAGATGTGGCACCCAGGTCGAGGTCCATCAAGACGACGTCGGGCATCTGTTCGTCCACGACCCTGACCGCCTCAGCCAGATTCTCGGCGTGGCCGACCACCTCGATACTGTCGAGGGAGGCCAGCAACGCGGCCATCCCGATCCGGAACACCGGATGGTCGTCGACCACCACGACCCGTATCACCGAATCCACAGTCATGGCAGCACCACCTTGATCGTCGTTCCGTCCCCGCTGTCCGAAATCGTCAGATCGCCGCCCAGCTCGGCGGCACGTTCGCGCATCGACGTCATGCCGATTCCCGGCTGATCGCGCTTGCGCAGGCCTTGGCCGTCATCGCTGACTTCGAGGGTGACCACGCCGGTCGGACGATGGTCGACATGCACGATGCATACCTGCGCCCGAGCGTGGCGAAATGCGTTGAACACCGCCTCGGCCGCGATGTGATACACCGCGATCTGTCGCCGGGTGTCGATGTCGTCGGCGCCGGTCGCATCGATCCGCACACCCAGTCTGGTGTCACCGAAGATCTTGGCCAGGACGTCGAGCGCATCGACCAGACGACCGTCGTCGAGAGCCGGCGGAAGGATCGCGCGGGCTATGCCGCGCAGATCGCTCGATCGTCGTGACAACTCCTCTTGGAGCTGGTGCATGAGCTCGGCGTCCTGGGGGCGGATTCCTGGATTGTTGTTGCCGATCGCGGCGAGTGCCAGGCTCGTTCCGGCAAGGGCCGGCCCGAGCCCGTCGTGCAGTTCACGGCGCAGCAGCCGTCGCTCTTCGTGCCGGACGTCGAGGATCCGCGTGCGCGCCGCGGCCAACTGCTCGTTGACCTGCGCGAGCTCGAGCGCAATCGCCACCAGGCCCGAAAGCTGCTCCAGGACCCGGAGCGTGCGGGGATCGAGACGTTCGCCGTGGTGCGGCGAAACCTCCATCAAGCCCACCTGCCGTCCTTGGATCAGCAACGGAATCTCAACGACCACCGCACCACGATCGCCCGCCGAGGCCGCCACGGCTTCCGGGGCGGGGCCCGACTCGACCCCGACGAAGGCTAGACGCATGCTGTGCCGCAATCCTTCGGCGATGCTGCCCAGACTCGAGCGCCCGAGTCCATCTCGGCTCAGATCGGATCCGAGGCGGGCGAGAAGCACCTCCGGATCGGTCGCCGAGCCGTAGATCAGCCGGTCGACGAGTCCTTGCATCCAGCGGCGAACCGGGGTGACGGCCAGCGCGAGCAGCGCCGCGACGACAACGCCCAGCTCGTCTCGTCTCAGCGGAAGCACCTGACCGGCCAACCAGACCAGTGCCAGGTATGCGGCGACGACCGATGCCGTCAGCAAACCCCACACCGTGGCGCGAGACACGGCCACGTCCATGCCCCAGCGCGGTTGACGCACGACCAGGACGAGGACCGCCGCAGCCAGCATGACCTGGGCGGCCAGCAAAGCCGCCGACGCGATGCTCAACACCGGGCCGTCCACACTGAGCCCGGTCTCGAACGCCATGTACGACACCGCCACGAGCGCGACGCTGACGATGACCCAGGCAAGACCCAGGCGATCTTCGGCGTCGGCACGTCGGTAGCGGACCAGCAGGTAGGCCGCACCGGCCAGGGCGTACATGAAGTAGAACGGGATGATCCAGCTATCGGCGTCGTACGCCCACTGCGAGACCTGCGACGAGGGCGGGAGCGGATTGACGGGCGCGCCGGGCGTCTGCACCAGCATCCGGGTCACGAACGCGAAGACCGTCAACGCCACACCGCCTGCCGCGGCCAGCCGGACCATGGGCCCATGCGGCGGGCGGTCGAGTATCCACGGCAGCACCAGCAACGCCGCGAGCGCACCGACGACCCACGACGAAGCGGTCAACTGCACCACGAGTGCATAGCCTGGAAGATCATCGCGGCTCACACCGAGGTACAGATACTGGATGCCCCACGCGCTCACCCCGAAACCCAAGGCGACGGCTGCCAGGATCCAGCCGACCGGATGCCGGCTCCGCTTCAGAACGAATGCGCTGACCGGCCCGTAGATCGCCGCGATCAGGGCATCGGGCCAGAAGAACGCCCGGTAGATCTGGAACGTCGCATCATCCTCATTTCCTGAGGCCAGCATTCCGCACATCAGCCCGCCGGCGACCAGGCACCACGAGCCTATCCACACCGCAGGCGCCATGATTCGGCCGGTTCGCCCGACCGCGACCGCCTGCCGGGTCCCGTCCACCGCTGCCTCCGCCTGCCACGACCTGCCCGAGTCTTGTTGACTGAGTATCGCGCAGGATGCGTCCCGATTGGGCGGGTTCATTGTCCTTTCTCCTTGGGCAGCCGACACGGGGACATATGACCCCCCGATAGCCTGACAACATGACGGTCACCCTCCGCGACGACGAACTCACGCTCGAGTCGACATCAGGCTCAGATGAGTTCACCGGCTTCGCGATCGTGCTCGCCGACGAGCGGGTGGGCACCGTGGCGCTGAGGCGTGAAGACTCCGCGACAGCGTCGATCCGCTGGAATTCACGATTGGATCAGCCGTTCGTCCTCGCCCGTGCCCTGCGCTTGGCGATCGATCACGCCTTCGCGGAACTGGGCGTCGGACGTGTCGAGGTGCGCCTGTCGGTCGACGAGACCTCAGACATCCGGGCGGCCTCAGTCGGAGGACTACGACGTGAAGGCGTGTTGAGGATGCCGGTCGGCTCCCCCGATCAGGTGCTCATGGCGCGATTGGCCGGCGACGCCCCTGCCAACAGCCGCGAGGGGTTCATCTCGATCCTCAATGCCGGTCTGCCGACCAAACGGGTCATCAGCCAGGGACTGCTACGAGACGAGCACGGACGCGTCCTGCTTTGCGAGCTGACCTACAAGCGGGAATGGGATCTGCCCGGCGGCGTCGTCGAGGTCGGTGAGCCCCCCGCCCTGGGGCTGGTTCGCGAGTTGCAGGAGGAACTCGGCATCACGGTCGAGGTGCGCGGTCTCATCACGGTCAACTGGCTCCCCGCCTGGCGCGGGTGGGACGATGCCTGCATCTTCTTGTTCGATCTCGGGGTCGTCGAGAGTCAGGTCACCGATTCGATGACGTTGCAGGCGACGGAGATCAAATCGGTCAACTGGTGCGATCCGACAGCGGTCCGTGATCGTGCCGCCGCTGCCGCGATCGAATTGCTCGAAGCCGTCGATGCCGGCGAACTTCCCGCCTATCGCGAGGCCCCCAAAGCAGCCGAGTAGCGGCCTCAGAGCACCAGGACCCGGCCGGCGATCACGAGGTGCACGTCATCGCATGCCGCCGCGACCTGCCGATTGACGGTGCCCAACAGATCGCGGAACAATCTGCCGGATCGGTGGGACGGAACCACCCCGAGTCCTACCTCGTTGGTGACCAGCACGACCGGCGATGCGCGGTCGAGCGCTTCGACCAAGCGCACGGTGGCCGTCCCGATCATGTCCGAGACATGGTCCATCGGGGCTTCCCACAGGTCATCTTGATCGATCAGACGGGTCAACCAGGTGCCGAGACAGTCGACGAGGACCGCATCGTCGGTGGCATGGATAGCTTCGGCCAGGTCGATCGACTCCACAGTGCGCCAGGTCTCAGGCCGACGTTCGCGATGTCCGGCCAGACGCAGCGCCCAGTCGGGGTCGGGCTCGTCGGCCTCCGTCGGACCGGCAGCCACATACGTGACGGCGGCGACGTCGGCGAGTAGCTGCTCGGCATGATGGGATTTGCCCGAGCGCACGCCTCCGGTCACAAGTGTCCTCATCGACTGCTGCCTTCCCCTGATCGGACTTTCTCCGGTCGGACTTCCTCTGACCGGACCCCAAACCGCCACGAGCGCTGCACATGACAGGCACCAGCCTGCCACCATTGCAGCTGCACCTCCTCGGCGCGGCAGCGCGCAGGCACCAGCCCAGTCAGAGATTCGCGGACCGAGTCGATGCCGACTCCCGGTCCGACGGCATCGAGTGTCAGGTGCGGCACGACATCGGGCGATCTGCCCTCATACGGCTGATGGTCCGGAAACAGCTCGACGAGTTCAGCGGTCATGGCCGCGAACCGTTCTTCGGGATCGGTCAGCAGGTGGATGATCCCGTCGGGGAAGACGGCCACATCGGCCAACGAGAACTCGAATGGCTCGGCCCGTCTGGCGAAGTCGGAGACCAGGTCGATATCGGCTGCTGACGGCGCACGCCTCCACGGTCCGAGCAAGGTGATGTGTGCTTGGCCGAACTCCGGATCGGCTGCCTCATAGGCCGCATCGTAATGCCGCGTACGTGCCCGCACATATGCGTCGAGCTCCGGCACCGGCACAGCGAGAACTGTGTGGCCCGGATCGAGGTATTCGGCAGATCGCACGGACCTACCCTGCCATCTGCCGAGATCGTTGGTTTCGGGACCGTCGACCCTCGATCTCGCTATCCTCGCTGAGGGGGTTGATCAGAAAGAGACTGATGGAGCAGCAGGACAATGCCTCGACCGCGGGTCCCCGTCTCGCATTCGAATCACTCTTGGCCCAGCTCGTGGACCGCGCCGACGAGGTCATGGCCTCACACGACCGACTCAGGGAACTCATCCGGGTCACCAACGATCTGACCAGCAATCTCGATCTGCCGACCGTGCTTCGCCGGATCGTCGAGATCGCGGTCGACCTGGTGCATGCCAAATACGGTGCGCTGGGGGTGCTGGGGCCCGACCGCCGGCTCGAACAGTTCATCCATGTCGGCACCGAGGACGGACTCGCCCAGCACATCGGCCTGCTGCCCCAAGGCAAAGGACTGCTCGGCGTCCTCAACGACGGTCCACATGCCGTGCGACGGGACGCGATCTCCGAAGACGATCGTTCGATCGGCTTTCCCCGCAACCACCCGGCCATGAGCAGCTTTCTGGGCGTGCCGATCCGGGTACGCGGTGAGCTGTTCGGCAATCTCTACCTGACCGAGCATCGTTCCGGTTCGTTCTCGGCCGATGACGAGGCATTGGCCAGTGCGCTGGCCGCGACCGCCGGCATCGCGATCGAGAATGCCCGGCTGTTCGAGGACGCGGTGTACCGCGAACGGTGGTCGACCGCCCTGGCCGCCACAGCCCGCCAACTGGTCAATGACGACACCGAACCCCACCTCGACCACTTGGTCGAGCAGGTCCGCACTCTTGCCGATGCAGATCTGGTCACGATCGCCCATGTCACACTCGACCGCGACGCGCTCAGCGTGGATCACGCGGCGGGGATCGGTGCCGAATCGGTCATCGGCTCGTCATTTCCGATCAAGGGCACCGTGACAGCTCAGGCCCTGCGCTCGGGCGAGCCGATGATTTTCACCGGCTCGGCAGAACCGGACGCCCACAGCTTCGACGAGGAGGCGCTCCTGCGTCACGCGATGGTCATCCCGTTCACGTTCAACAGCTCGACCGCCGGAATGCTGAGCGTGGCCCGGTGCCCCGAACGGGATCCCTTCAGCGCACGTGACCTCGAACTGGGCCGGTCCTTCGCCAGCCACATCAGCGTCTCCTTGGCCCGCGCCGACGCGCGGGACGCGCATCGCAAGATCGCGTTGATGGAGGACCGGACCCGTATCGCCCGCGACCTGCACGATCACGTGATCCAACGGCTTTTCGCGACGGCACTCACCTTGCAGGCCGCTACCTCGACCGTCGACCCCGACACGACACCCCAGTTGCTGACCGCGCAGATCGCTGAGATCGACGGCGCGATAACGCAGATCCGGCAGAGCATCTTCTCGCTCCAACAAGACGTCGGATCGGTCGGCACGGGCGTCAGGGCACGCATCCTCGAGATCGTCGACCGACTCCAGGACCAGCTGACGTCACGTCCACGAGTCACCTTCCACGGCCCCGTCGACCTGATGGCCGAATCCGATGTCGCCGACGACATGATCGCCGTCGTCAACGAGGCGTTGTCGAATGTCGTGCGCCACGCGAAGGCGTCATCAGTCGACATCTCGGTCTCAGCGGCAGGAGGTCAGGTCAGCATCCTCATCGTCGATGACGGTATCGGACCCGGCGAGTCGCCGCGTCTGAGCGGATTGCGCAATATGCGCTCGCGGGCCGAGGCCAGAGGGGGCCGGTTCGAGATCGAGCCCGTGCCCGCAGGTGGCACCCGCGTCGACTGGACCGTGCCCTCTGCATGACCGATGTGTGCTTGACCGACGTGCTGCGGGGTACCTCACGCGAGTGAGCATGCGCCAAGTAGGGGTTGAGGAGGAGATGCTCCTGTTGGATCCTCTGACTCGCCGTCTCAGACCCGCCTCCGAGGACGTCGTCGACCACCGTGGCAGCACCGAGCACGAGCTTTTCTTGGAACAGGTCGAAACCCAATCGGAGCCCCACGTCGATCTGCAGGACGTGCGGCGCGATCTGGCCCGCGCCAGGTCGGACGCGGCCGCCTCCGCACGCGCCGCCGGGGCGAGGCTCGCCGCGGTACCGCTTCCGGTACTGCCCGATCACGACGGACAAGTCACTCCCAAGGAACGGTACCGGCTGATGTTGGCCGAGTTCGCTGAGATCGGTCGCGACGCGATTGCCTGCGGCACCCACGTCCACGTCGAGATCAGTGACGACGACGAAGGCGTCGCCGTCATCGACCGGCTTCGTGCGTGGTTGCCGTTGGTGCTCGCTCTGTCGGCCAACTCGCCGTACTTCCGGGGCACCGACACGGGTCATGCCAGCTGGCGAGCCCAAGTGTGGGACACCTGGCCCTCGGCCGGACCGATCGAACCGTTCGGCGGAGCATTCGAATATCGTGCCGCCGTAGCGGATCTGGTCGCATCAGGGGCCGCGATCGACGAAGCCATGGTCTACTTCGATGCTCGGCTCGCACGTTCATATCCCACCGTCGAGATCCGGGTCGCCGATGTCTGCACTGATCTCGACGACACACTCGTGGTGGCGGCGATCGTCCGTGGCCTCGTCGAGACACAATCTGCGATGTGGCGCCGTCTTACGCCGGTTCCGAGGTGGCGAGTCGATCTCCTGCGCGCGGCCCGCTGGCAAGCGCGACGCAATGGCCTCGACGGACAGCTGATTGATCCCACGACAGGAAAACTCGTGACCGCCGCCAGGGCTCTCGCGACGCTGATGCAGTCGATCGAGCCGGCGCTGCGGGACGCGGGCGATTTCGATCTGGTCCGCGAGGGCGTCGAGCGACTGTTGCGCGATGGCACCGGTGCGGCGCGGCAGCGTGCCGTGGCCGGTTCGCAGTTCGATCTGGTGGCCGTAGTCGACGATGTGATCGCGCGAACCGCGCACTAGGACGTGTATCACGGCGGCGATCGGGTACGGGACGAACGCTCACGACCAACCGACGAAGGACGACATATGACCGCGCTGGCCGCTTATCTGCAGACACATCTGGCCGGATCGCGAGCCGGGATCGACCTGTTCGCCCGGAGCGCGAAAGGACAACTAGACCCCGAAATCGGCAAGGAACTCAGAGATATCCGCCGCGAAGTCATCGAGGAGCGTGATCAGCTGCAACAGATCATGCAGGCACTCGACGTCGACGAGAACCTCGTGCGCTCGACGGCCGCCCGGATCGGCGAGCGGGTCGCCCGGCTCAAGCCGAACGGCAGCCTGCTGCACCGCACGCGGTTGACCGATCTGGTCGAGACCGAGGCACTGCGCATTGCGGTATCGGGCAAGCAGGCCGGGTGGGAGGCACTGTTGACGATCAGCGATCTGGTGCCCGAACTCGACCGCGAACAGCTCGAGCGGCTCGTCAGCCAGGGTAAGGATCAACTGGAGCGGCTCGGTGAGCTCCATGCCATCGTCGCTCGGAGGGCGCTCACTCCTGAGTGACGTCGTCGGGTGATTTATCGGGCCGCAGGCCGCGCCAGCTCGGCTGTCGGAGGATCTGGCTGTCGGTCCACTCCGCGAACGTCACTTCGCCGACCAAACGCGGTGTGACCCACCGGGCATCGCGGACGACCTCGGCCGGAACATCGTCGAACGGGCTGGTCTTGCGGCCCGAGGATTCGAGTTCGCGCTTGAGCCGTTCGAGCGTGCGCTGGTCGAAACCGGTGCCGACCCTCCCGACGTACCTCAGCCCGGATCCGTCGGGGATGCCGACGAGCAGGGAGCCGATCGTATCGGCGCGCGCGCCGTTTCCGGGACGCCAGCCGCCGATGACGACCTCCTGCATCCGCTGATGTTTGATCTTGATCCAGGACGACGAGCGTTTCCCCGGTTGGTACCGACTGTTGCATCGCTTCGCGAGGACGCCCTCGAGGCCCAGATCCTGGCTGACGCTCACGGCCTCGTCGAGTGTGCCGACGAAAGCCTCCGGCACACGGACGCTGCCGTCGTCGAGTGCCAATGCGAGCAGGGCCGAACGCCGGTCGGTGTACCCCGCTGACAGCAGGGATTTGCCGTGTGAGCGCAGCACGTCGAAAGCCAGATAGTGGGTGGCGACACGTCGACGGGCCTTGGCGACGTCCGCAGGAGAGGTCAGACCCATCCGTTGCTGGAGTCGACCGAAATTCGGTCTGCCGGACTTCTCGAACGCGACGATCTCGCCGTCGAGGACCGTGTCCTCCAACCCCGTGGCCGCGAGCGCTTCGACCACTTCGGGATATGTCACGGTCACGTCGATGCCGTTGCGGGTGAACAGCCCGACATCGGTGCCGTCGATCACCGCGACCGCACGGATACCGTCCCACTTCATCTCGTACGCCCAGTCGCCGTCCCGCTTGACCGCACGCGGCTCGCCCACCGTCGCAAGCATGGGTTTAATGAAGACGTCCTTCATCGGCCGCTTGATCGTCTCGATCTCGTCCTCGATCCTCATCCGGTGGATCAGCCAGTTCTCGCCGGTGCGGATCAGGGCATATTTGCGGCTTCCTCCCAGTCCGCCGTCGGCACGGCCCGTCAGGGTCGCGATGACCTCCTTGCCTTCTCGCCACTTGTGCAGTTCGTAGGTTCCCGCGTCCCAGATCGTGACTTCTCCCCCGCCGTACTCGCCCTTGGGGATCGTGCCCTCGAACGTTCCGTATTCCAGCGGATGATCCTCGGTCTGCACCGCGAGGTGATTCTTGGCCGGGTCCTCCGGCACCCCTTTCGGCAACGCCCACGACACCAAGACGCCGTCGCGTTCCAGACGGAAATCCCAATGAAGTCGTCGCGCATGGTGTTCCTGGATCACGAACGAGTTGCCGTCAGTGGCTTCCGGCGGATGCTGTGGCACGGGTTCGGGAGTCTTCTTGGCATCGCGCATCGAACGATAGCTCGCGAGTCGGTCATCTGCCGGCTTCTCGGCGGCCAGATCTGCCATGGGATCCTTACGGCGCTTCATCCTCGCGATGACCTGGTCGAGAGTCAGTTGTTGCAGATCGTCATCCATCTCCCGCCACGTGCGCGGCGTGGCCACGCGCGGTTCGAACGTCCCGCGCAGCGAATACGGCGCGACGGTCGTCTTGCTCGCATTGTTCTGGCTCCAGTCGACCAGGACCTTGTCGCCTCTCACGCTCTTGCTCATCGACGAGACGACCAGATCAGGCAACTCCGACTCCAGCGCCTGCGCCAGCTGCTTGGCGAACTTGTTGATGTAGTCCGCGTCGTATGTACCGTCCAGACCCGCGTACAGGTGGATACCTTTGCTGCCGCTGGTCACCGGATATGCCGTGAGGTCGAGCTCTCGCAACATCGCGCGTGCCCGTTTGGCCACCTCCACGCATTCGGGCAGACCGGCTCCGGGCCCAGGATCCAGGTCGAGCACCAGACGGTCGGGATTCTGCTGCGTGCCCTGCCGGTTGACCCGCCACTGGGGCACGTGCAGTTCCAACGCGCCGACCTGGCCGGCCCACGCCAGAGCGGCCGCATCGGCGAAGACCGGGTAGACGTTGGTGTGGGTCTTGTGCTGGATCTGCACCCGCCTGATCCAGTTCGGGGCGGAGTCCGGCAGATTCTTCTCGAAGAACACATCGCCGGGACGGTCCGGGGTGCCGACGCCGTCGACCCAGCGTTTCCGGGTGACGATCCGCCCGGCCACATGCGGCAACATGAACGGCGCGATCTGCATGTAGTAGGCCAAGACATCGGCCTTCGTCGTCCCCGTCGCGGGATACAGCACCTTGTGCGGATGCGTCAGCCGAAGTCGATGACCTTCGACCGACACGGTCTGCGAGTCACTTTTGCCCGCCACGTTCGCACCTGGGCTCAAGCGCGCTTACGCGCGGTCTTCTTGGCCTTGGGCGCCGACTTCTTGGCCTTCTGATCGACACTCCGCTTGAGCGCCTCCATGAGATCCAGGACATCGGCCTCCTCGTCGTCGGGCGCTTTGCCAAACGTCGCTGCGGTGTCGAGGTCTTCGCCCTTCTCCAATTTGGCTTCGATCAGGGTACGCAGTTGTTCTTGGTACTCATCGGTGAAGGCGGCACTGTCGAAGTCCGTCGCAAGGGAGTCGACGAGCTGTCCGGCCATGTCACGCTCCTTGGCGCTGATGCGCGGTGTGTTCGCCAGCACATCGAACGAGGGAGCACGCACCTCGTCGTCCCACAGCAGCGTCTGCAACAACAAGACATTGTCGCGGACCCGCATCGCGGCGAGCCGGGTCTTTTGGCGGAGCGCGAACCGGACGACCGCGGTGCGGTCGGTGTCCTCGAGGACCCGACGCAGCAAGGTGTACGGCTTCAGCGCCTTCTCGTCGGGTTCGAGATAGTAGCTGCGATCGAGACGCAGCACGTCGATCTGGTCGGCCGGGACGAATTCGACGACCTCGATCTCGTGACTGCGCTCGGCCGGCAATGACTCGAGATCCTCCTCGGTGAGCACGACTGTGCGTTCACCATCGTCGTATGCCTTGTCGATATCGGCGTATGCCACCACTTCGCTGCACACATCGCAGCGACGTTGATAGTGGATTCGGCCGCCGTCGGCAGCGTGCACCTGATGCAGTTTGACGTCGTGGCTCTCCGTGGCGCTGTATACCTTGACCGGCACACTCACCAGGCCGAAGCTGATATTTCCCTTCCAGATCGCGCGCATGCCTCATCCAATCCCAGACGCCGCGACAGCGCCACCGGAACGCTGTTTCCGTGCCGGCCGAGCGATGGCGGCCAGCTCCATCTGCCCGAGCCACACCGGAATATTCCGGGTCACCTGCGGCGGACCGGTGAGCACCACTTGACCTTTTTGCATGGCCGTCATCCATCGGCGATCACCGCGCCAGATCTCGATCATGGTGCGGAGACTGGTCGAGACCGTTGCCGCGATCTCGAATCCCGGGTCGTAGTCGCAGACATCGGCCTCGGCGTCGCTGACGCAAAGCCACCACCGGGCGGCGTGCGGCGCGATGTCGTCGAAGCTGAACTCGAGGACCGTCCGCCCGGGTGGCCAGGTGCCGACGGGCACGGTGCGGCGAATATCCCACATCAGCAGGTGGGGATCGAGATCCTCGGTGCCGAGTTCGCCGATCCAGCGCACTCCCCACGCACCGAGGGACTCCACGATCGGACGCAGCTCCTGCCCACACTGCGTCAGCCGATAGCTCGTACGTCCTGCCGCGTCACCCGTGCGAGTCACGACCCCGACCCGTTCCAGCGTACGGAGGCGCTTGGACAGCAAAGCCGGCGACATTCTCGGATTGCCTCGGCGCAGCTCGTTGAAATGGGTGCTTCCGGCCAGCAGCTCCCGGATCACGAGCAGCGTCCATCGCTCATCGAGGACTTCCATGGCTTTGGCCACCGGACAGAACTGGCCGTAGGACGTCATGTCGGCTCCCTGCGTTCGTTGGGGTTGGCCTCCCTGACCTCCCAGTACACCCCCGATCGGGCGACTAGTACAGATCTGGCACTGGCGCGATTGCCGTCTTCGAGCGACTTTGGAGACGTCCCGTCAATCACCTAGGAGTCAGCATGGACGAACAGGCAACTGCCCCTCCCGATCTGAAAGTCAGGCACCGCGCGATGTGGGCGCTGGGCAACTATCCCTCTGTCGCAACCGATGTCATCGCCGATCTCGGCGAGACTCTCGTGGCTGCGACTGGCATCTCGGCTGATGACCGGGTACTCGACATCGCGGCCGGCTCCGGAAATGCCTCGATCCCGGCAGCCCGTACCGGCGCCGAGGTCACCGCCAGCGATCTGACCCCCGAACTTCTCGAGTGTGGAAAACGTGAGGCGACGGCACAAGGACTCGAGTTGACCTGGGAGGTCGCCGATGCCGAGGACCTGCCCTACCGTGATGGCGAATTCGACGTCGTCATCTCATGTGTCGGCATCATGTTCGCGCCCTTCCATCACCGCAGTGCCGACGAAATGCTGCGGGTTGTGCGCCCCGATGGCCGGATCGGCCTGATCTCGTGGACCCCTGAGGGCTTCATCGGCCAGATGTTCGCCGCCATGAAGCCCTTTGCCCCGGCTCCGCCGCCCGGCGCAACGCCACCGCCTCGTTGGGGCGATGAGACGCATGTGCGTGAGCTGCTCGGTGACCGCGTCCACGATGTGCGGGCTCACCGCGAGAACCTCTTGGTCGACGCCTTCGCCACGCCGGAGGGATATCGCGACTTCTTCAAGGAACGCTACGGGCCGACAATCGCGGTCTACCGAGCGATCGCCGACCAGCCGGAGCGTGTCGCCGAACTCGATGAAGCCCTTGCCGAGCTCGGACGGCGTCACCACAGGCCAGACGGCACGATGCTCTGGGAGTACTTGCTGTTGACTGCTCACCGATCGGGTTGAGGCCACTCGGGAGGTTGAATCCGTCCGTCAGGTCGGAGGTGGCAAGGTGGATCGCGTGACTTCGCCGAAATCTGCCGTCCAGCAATCCACCTCCGACGCCCCCGGACGCCTCAGGGCTGTCGCGGCGGAGGTGTTCGCCGAGTTCGGCTGGCGCGACTCCACGATCGACCATCTCTGCGCACGCGCCGGTGTACCGGCCAGCACGTTCTACGACGTGTACGAGACCGTCGACGATCTGTTCGTCGAGATGTACCGCGAACGAGGCGACGAGCTGCTGGAACTGACCCGCCTTGCGCTTGCTCCGATGGCCTCTGCCGCCGGCGGCGCGGTCGACAGTGCGATCGAGACGGTTGCCACGGCGATCGCGACGACTGCCGGTGATCGCACCTGGTGGATCCTGACCACGGAGTACATGCTGCGGGCCGTGCGTCACCCCGACGCCGCACGCACGTACCTGGATCTGCGGCGATCCTCGCGGACCGCCATGGTCGCGGTGGTCGAGGACGCCTTCCGGTCTGCAGGCGTCGACCGTCCCGCCGACGCCACGACGTTGGTCGATGCCATGACAGCGATTCACCGCGGCGCCGTCACGCACCACTTCCTCGACCCTGAGACGCATCCGGCCGAGGAGATGGATCGGCTCGTCTGGCCTGCTCTCGTGCAGACCTTCACCCAGCCGACGAGCCCGTAATCAGGGTCGCCAGCGGTGGTTGCGTTGCCACAGCGTTGATCCGGGTGGCCGGTATTCGATGTGGCCGGCGGTGCTGAGTCTGATCGACCACGGTTCGGAATGGATGAGTCGGTGGTGGTGGGGGCAGATGAGCAGCCCGTCGTCGAGGGTGGTGGTGGCGCCTTTGGCCCAGTCCATCCGCCAGTGATGGCCTTCGGTCTGTTCCGGTGGCCGATCGCATCCCGGGAACGTGCACCCGTGATCACGGGCAGCCAGAGCCTGTTTTTGAGCCTTGGTGAACAGCCGTTGTTCATGCCCATGATCCAACGGCAGCGATTTGCCACCGAAAACTTGCGGAATGATCCCGTACTGACAGGCCATCAGCCTCGCCTGGGCTGCTGAGATCCTAGTTCCGGTCGACAACGTCGCAGCTTTGATCCCACGAATCAGAGTGTCGAGGTCGAGCCGCACCATCAACGTCGCACCCAGGCCACTACGCCCGGGCAGAAGATGGCCGGGCAACCTGGAGCAGAGTTCGGCAAACCCCACACCCATCCGGGTCCGGCCCTTCGAGACGCTCGCTTCGCTCGCTCCTCAGGGACCCGTTCATGTCCCTGGCGGTGGTTGAGGAGCTGTTGGGGGCACCTCCCGCGAGCGTAGCGAGTGGGGGCGGGACGAGCAGCGTCTCGAAACCAGCAGCCAGATCAACCTGATTCGGCCTGCGCATCGGGCAGTTTGAACCCACCGCTGGTGGTGCCGTCACCGTTGGGTTTCATCCAAAACTCCGAAGCCTTCCAGGCCCGCTTCTCCTGGGCCTCGAGGTTCTCGTTCTCGTCCTTATCGACCTCAGGCTCTGGTTTGAACCGGTCAGTGATCCGCTTGGAACGCGACTTCAAGTCTTTGAGGTTGTACTTCGACGCATCACCGATCAGCGCCTCTTCACACGCCTTCTTCTGCTCCTCAGTGGTGCCATCGGGTAGATCGCCGATCGCACCGGCAATGATCCCGGCCTGCTTCTCACCGATCTGCCCATCCGCCAAGGCTTCTTCTGTCGACGGTGCGTCTTCGAGCGCTTGGCCCTGTTTGACCATCGCCTCAGCAGAACGTCGGTCGCCACCAAAAGAACCGGCCAACATCGCACCCGTCGACGTGGCACCTGACTTCTTCGCCAAACCAGACGCCTCCAAGGCCCGCGCCGCAGCCAACTGGTGCGCCTTGACCCGCGCCTCAGCCCGCATCAGACGTTCAGCCAGACCACGCACCAACTCCGGTTCCAACCCCGCCCACGCGGCGATCGGCATCCGATCCAAACCATCCTCGATCGCCACAACCCCACCCGACAACGGGTCAGGCAACGAAGCAAGAACAGCCGACACGGGCAACCTCCAAAGCGGAATCTACAACCCGAAATCCCTACAATTCCGGTGCACAAACCACTCTGCCCCACACCTCAGACACTCACTTTTCGAGCGACCGAAGTTATCCACAACCGCCCTAGCGAGTCGTGCTGGCCCGCACCTGCAGCTTGCTCGGCACGATAACCGGAGTCGTGACTTCGCGGCCCTGGATGCGAGCGATCAACAGTTCGACCGCTGCCGCAGTCTGCTCCGTCGGACGTAGGTCGACCGCCGTGACTGTGGGAGTGCTCTCGCGGGCCTCACGTCCGTCATTGCCGCAGACGAGCAGGATGTCATCGGGTATTCGCAGCCCACGTTCCAGACATGCCCTGGCGATGCCGCTGCTGTACCTCTCGGCGGGGGCATAGAACGCGTCTGGTGGTTCGGGACCGTCGAGCAGCACTCCGGCCGCCTCCCAGGCATCGCGTTGATCGAACCGCACCGGCACGACGACGCGAACCTGATCCTGTCCGCGCGCATCGCACCAGTCGGCGTAGGTCGCGTCGATGTCGGTCGACCAACCGCGGGTCCAGTCCGTCGCTACCAAGGCGATGCGCCGCGCTCCTTGATCGCGAAGGTGATCGAGGACCTGGCGGGTGTTCGACACATTGTCGCCGGCGACGTAGTAGGTCCAATCGGGACGCCCACCGTCTCGTTCGATCGTCACGACCGGCACGTCGATGCTTTCCAGCACGTCGATGAGCGGATCGCCGCCCACCGGATCGCATAGCAAGACCCCGTCGGGATTGACTCGCGCCCAATCCGTCGCGGTCTTGAGTTCCGGCGGCAGAATCAGGGGCCTGTTGTGCACGAAGGCCGTTGAAGCCGCCGCAGCCGCGATCTGCACGTAATAGTCGAGACCCAGGATCTCGGCCGGCATCCCCTGACTCTGCCGGGGCACGACCAGGGCGATCGCACCGGTGCGGCCGCTTCGCAAGGCCTGAGCTGTCGCGCTGGGCCGATAGCCCAGCTGCTCAGCCGTGGCCTGCACCCGCGTGATCGTCGCGGCACTGACCTTTCCCTTGCCGTTGAGGGCATGCGAAACCGTCGTCACTGAGACCCCTGCACCCCGCGCGACATCGCGAATTGTGACCCGAGAATTATTCACGCTGACAGCCTACTCGGGCCGACATTCCAGTGAGTTGTCAAAAGAGACTTACTGACACTTTTCGGTCCGACGCAGATGTGCCGATCAACCGAAGTTCAGGGCAATGTCATACACGGGGTTCTTGGCGGATGCGCACCGCAGTAGCCTCCGCTGCCTGCCGAGCTGCGTCCGTCAGCGCGTCCCCGTCCAAGAGACCCGCGATCAACGCCGCGGTGAACGTGTCACCGACCCCGGCAGGGCTGCCGGGCAGGAGCGGATGGGTCAGCAGATCGGCTGACTCATGGGAGAGCACGAGTTCGCCGATGAGCTGGGAGCCGGTCGAGTCGCCGAGCGCCTCTCCGCGCAGGCCCGTGACCACGATCCACTGCGTGCGGGCCGACAACAGCGTGCGAGCCGCCTCGGTGATCGACTCCAGCTGGTTCAGCGCTTCCGGCGTCGTGCCGGTCAACTGAGCCAGTTCGAACAGATTCGGAGTGATGGCCCAGGCCTGAGGGACCAGCAGATCCCGCAATGGCTCGACCAGCCGCGGGTCGTTGTAGAAGCCCAGCCCGACATCGCCCAGAGTCGGATCGAGGATCAATCGGATGTCTGCCAGAGATGCCGGTCCGCTACGGCGCCAGTCGACGAGCACATGTGCTTGATCGACGGTCGCGAGATATCCGATGCTGATGGCTCGGAGCTGATCGAGGGCCCCGCTGGCATGCAGATCCATGAGGGTGTCGGCCAGCCACGATGCCGACATATCGGTGCGGTGCACCGACGGATAGTGCGGCAATACGCTGAGGATCGTGGTCGGCACCGACGCATATCGCAGCCCACGATCGTCGAACACCGGCAAGGTGGCGTTGAGTCCGACTCGCCCGTATGTCAGTTGGGAGCCGATCGCGAGAACGTCCGCGAGTCTCTGATCGAGCTCGAGGCTGCGGACTTCCGGCACGTCCCAAGTAGCGCTCATCGCTCGACGGGCCAGTAGTGGTCATTGGTCGTGTTGCGAGCGCCGAAGATGGCCTGCCCGACGCGGACGCAGTCGGCACCTTCCTCGACGGCGGCCTCGTAGTCACCCGACATGCCCATCGACAGATATCCCGGGCCGGTCAGGTCGGGGTCCTGCTCGCGCGCGCGGTCTCGGACGTCCCGCAGGACCCGGAAGCACGCACGTACCCGGTCGGTGTCGTCGGTGAACAGCGCCAAGGTCATGAAGCCGCGCACCCGCAGACTCGCGTAGGCAGGCAGTTCGCGTAGGAACCCGGGAACATCGTCCGGCGCGAGACCGAACTTCGACTCTTCGGCGGAGGTGTTGACCTGGACGTACACATCCAGTCCCCGCCCGGCTGCTTGCAGACGACGGTCGAGCGCCGCGGCGGCACGCAGGCTGTCCAAGGCCTGGAACTCGGAGGCGAATGCGGCGACATCGCGTGCCTTGTTGGTCTGGAGGTGGCCGATCACGGACCATCGCACATCCAAGTCGGCGAGATTGGCGTGTTTGCGTGCGGCTTCTTGCACCTTGTTCTCGCCGAGCTCGGTACAACCGGCCGCAACCGCGAGTCGTACCCGCTCCTCCGGAACGGTCTTGCTCACCGGCAGCAACCGCACGTCATCGGCGGAACGTCCCGCCCGAGTGGCCGCAGCGGCGATATTCGCCCGGACGGCGGAGAGGTTGGCACGGAACTCGTCCACGGTCGTCGCCGGAGGGTAACTTGGCATAGGTCAAATCTAACATGGCCTAGACTGGGCAGATGCCGAGCTCGATCCAGGGAAAGACCGCTGCCGACATCGCCGGCAGCATTCGCACACTCGTCGACAGCGGCGCTCTCGCAGCCGGCGCGGGACTTCCGCCATCTCGCGAACTCGCTGTCCGGCTCGGCGTGAACCGCAACACCGTCGTCTCGGCATATCGCCAACTGTCGGTGGCTGGAGTCGCCGTGACCAATCGCGGCGGGGGCACGACGATCGCCCCGACGACGAGAGTGACCGAGGAGGGCTTCTCCCCCGACACCGCCCTTCGCGACATCAGCAGCGGCAACCCGGACCGGGATCTGCTGCCCGATCCCGCCCGAGTGCGCCTGAGCCCCGCGCGTCCACCAGTGCTCTACGGGGAGTCGACGATAGACCCGGATCTCGCCGAGTGGGCGGACCGCTGGTTCAGCTTCGACCAGCCCCGTCCGTTCCGGTTGACCGTGACCAACGGGGCTGTCGACGCGATCGAGAAACTTCTTGACCAAGCACTCAGCCACGGAGATGCCGTCGCATTGGAAGACCCGTGCTTCCTGACCAGCATCAACGCCGTTCGCCGGGCCGGCTACCGGCCCGTCCCGGTGCCGATCGACGCGGAAGGCATGACGGCCGACGGATTGCGCCAGGCGCTCGAAGCAGGCGTGCGCGCAGTGGTGTGCACACCCCGCGCGCACAACCCCACCGGCGTCAGCCTCTCTGCCCGGCGTGCGGGTGAGCTACAAGACGTTCTCGCGGACTATCCGCACGTCCTGGTCATCGAGGACGACCACTTCTCGCTCCTGTCCACGTCCGAATATCGGACGATCATCGCCGCGAGCCATGAACGGTGGGCACTCGTACGATCGATGTCGAAGTTCCTGGGTCCGGATCTGCGGATCGCTCTGGTCGTCAGCGACGAAGGCACCGCGCAACGGTTCGCGAGCCACATCAGCGCCGGCAGCAAGTGGGTCAGTCACCTCCTGCAACGCACGGCCCACGCGATGCTCGCCGATGAGCAGGTCCGCGAAACGGTCACGACCGCCGCAACGCACTACCGCACTCAAAACGCCCGCTTCATCCGGCTGCTGGGCGAACGCGGCATCAGCTCGATCGGGACCGATGGGCTCAATGTGTGGGTCGACGCCAGCGCGGGCGGTGACGCCCACACAGTGGCAGCCCGGTTGGCGCGACTCGGCTGGGTCGTGCGCACCGGAGACAGTTTCGCCCTGACACCCGCTTCAGGAAGCGGCCGACTCCGGATGACCGTCCACGCCCTGGACGACGACTCGGCGGCCTTGCTCATCGATTCCGTTGTCGAGTCCGTCGCTGCCCCGTAGACCTACCGCTGGGCCACGACGATGGATTGGTCCGCTCGACTGCTGCGAGTGGTGCCATCCTTCTCGGCACGACGCTCCAATGCACCTGACAAGACCGCGATCGCGAGCGCTCCGGCCACCAGAAGGGCCCCGACCCAATTGGGCGCGGTGTAGCCGAGACCTGCCGCGATCACGACCCCGCCGAGCCATGCGGCCAGGGCATTGCCCAAGTTGAAGGCACCGATGTTGACCGCAGAAGCCAGCGTGGGTGCACCGCTGGCCTGATCCAGCACCCGCTTCTGCAGGGGCGGGACTGTGGCGAAGCCGAGGGCGCCGACCAGGGTGATGCTGATGGCCGAGAGCACTTTGTCGTGCGCCGTGAAGGTGAAGAGTCCGAGCACGATCGCGAGTCCGCCCAGCGAGGCGTACAGAAATGGCATCAGGGCACGGTCCGCATACCTGCCGCCGATCAGATTGCCCCCGACCATTCCGCTGCCGAACAACACGAGCAGCCAGGTCACCGCACCTTCGGAGTAACCGGCGACCTCAGTCATCATGGGCGCGATGTACGTGATGGCCGCGAAGACTCCGCCGAATCCGAGCACCGTCATGAGCATCGCCAAGACAACCTGGACATTACGGAAGGCCGCCAGCTCATGGCGCACGCGCACATCGCTCTCCCGCGGGGCGAAGGGCACGAGGGTCGCGACGCCGATCATCGCGATGACGCCGAGCCCGGCCACCAGGACGAACGTTGTGCGCCAACCGATCTCCTGCCCCACATAGGTTCCCAACGGGACTCCGACCACATTGGCCAGTGTGAGCCCCGTGAACATCGTGGCGATCGCCCCGGCCCGCTTGTCAGGGGCCACCAGACCTGCCGCGACGACCGATCCGATACCGAAGAACGTGCCGTGGGCCAGCGAGGCGACGAGCCGTCCGGCCACCATGACCTCGAACGTCGGCGCGAAAGCCGTGAGGAGATTGCCGATCACGAAGATGCCCATCAGCGCCGTCAACATCTGTTTGCGCGAGATCCTGGTGCCCAGGATCGTCAGCAGCGGCGCTCCGATCAACACTCCGAGTGCATAGCCCGTGACAAGCCAACCGGCTGTGGGGATCGAGACTCCGAAATCGGCCGAGACGCCGGGCAGCAGACCCATAATGACGAATTCCGTGGTGCCGATCGCGAACGCTCCTACAGCGAGGGCGAGCAGTGCTAATGGCACAATGAGCCTTTCCAGACGAACGATGGTTACCGTTGACGACAATAGTTGCAGGCGCGGGTTAATGCAAACGACGATTATTGCTGTTTGGTATCTTTGTCCCGTAGAAGGAAGGGAACCCATGACCGCAACAGATCCGGCCATGACGGCTCTGGCCGACGGATGGTGGAGCCTGTCGCTGCTCCACGGAACGATCGAATCGCGGATCGAGCGGGCGCTTCAGGCCGAGCACGATCTCAGCGTCCGTGAGTTCTCGCTCCTCGACGTACTGAGCCGCCAGCATCCGGGCGACGGTGGGCACCTGCAGATGAATCAGGTCGCGGTCGCGGTCGTGCTGAGCCAGAGTGCGACGACCCGGCTCGTGAGCAGACTCGAGGATCGTGGCCTCCTCGCCCGATATCTGTGCCCGACCGACCGTCGAGGCATCTACACCGATGTGACCGACAAGGGATTCGAGCTTCTCGAAGCCGCACGCCCGACCCACGATCAGGCTCTCCGGTCAGCACTCGACGATGCTGCCGAAAACAAGGACCTCGAACCCTTGGTCCGGGCCGTCGAAAGTCTCTCCTCGGCCAAGTCGGCCTGACCCCCGGTCGGTCACACTCGCCCCGTCTCTCGCGTCAGTAAGGTGACCAGCAGAGAGACCGAAAGGTGTAGGCCGTGGACCAGACCGAGCAATTCGAGGCCGAACGACCTCGCCTGATAGGAATCGCGAGCCGGGTGCTCGGTGACCACGCCGAGGCCGAGGACGTCGTCCAGCAGGCCTGGTTGCGTCTGCATGGCACCCACAGCCAGATCGACAGTCTGCCGGCCTGGCTGACCACCGTGACGACCCGTCTGTGCCTCGACCGGTTGCGCTCGCGCACCCCGGTACCCACAGAGGAAGTCGACCCCGGCGAGACCGTCAGCGATCCGGCCGACGACATCGCCCTGGCCGACACCGTCGGTATCGCACTGCATGTCGTGCTCGACCGGCTCTCCCCCCGCGAGCGGGTCGCCTTCGTGCTCCACGACAGCTTCGGTTTCGAGTTTCCGACCATCGCGGGAGTGCTCGACACGAGCCCGGCGGCGGCGCGCAAGCTGGCTTCGCGGGCACGGGCCAAGGTCTCCCAACCCCACTCGGAGGACCGTCTGGCCGATTGGGAAGTCGTCGATGCGTTCATGGCTGCCGCCAAGAGCGGTGACTTCGACAGATTGCTGCAACTCCTCGCACCCGACGCGAGCATCAGTGCTGATGATGCTGCGATCCGAGCAGGCACACCGCAGCAGATCGTGGGACGCGGCGAAGTCGCCGCTTTCTTCAACGGCAGCGCTCACGCCGCGCTACCGGTCTTCATCGGCGAGCAGCCCGGCAGCGCGTGGTTCCACCTCGGCGACGCCAAAGTTGTCTTCGACTTCACGATCGGGGACGGGCAGGTGCAGGCCATCACGTTCCGCGCCGCGCCCGAGGTGTTGTCGCGGGTCGTGCGCCGTGACGGCGGAAAGTCCCGCGACTGACCCGGTCACACTCGGTCCCTCCCATTCGTCAGAACAGTAAGAACCAGAAACACACCACAGCAACACACCACAAGGAGATCACCATGAAGACCATGACCTGCCGAGCCCTCGGAGGCCCCTGCGACCTCGAGCACCATGGCGAGACTGCCGACGACGTCATCAACGCCCAGGACCGGCATCTCAAGGAAGCCGAGAAAGCCGGCGACGCCTCCCACCAGGAAGCACGCAATGCCATGAAGGGCCGCTGGCGTCACCCCAAGAAGTCGCTGGGTTGGTACAACGACACCAAGAAAGCCTTCGCCGAGCTGCCCGAGGACTGACAACGCGGACGGGAGCAAGCGCCTGTCAGTGGCTGTCAGTCGTGGCAGCGCGATGACAGCCACTTGCCAGCGCACGAAGCCAGACTGGTCGACATGACTGCCACCGAACTGTCGTCCGCATCTCGCACCTATCCCTCATTGCGCGCGGCGTGGATCCCTCTGACCGCCCTGTGTCTGGCATTTTTCGTCGAGATGGCCGACAACACTCTGCTGACGATCGCCTTGCCGACGATCGGCCGCGACCTCGGCAGCGGCACGACCGCACTGCAATGGGTCACGGGCGTGTACTCGCTGACGTTCGGCGGTCTGCTGCTCACCGCTGGATCGATGGCCGACCGACTGGGAAGACGGCGCGTGCTCCTGGTCGGACTTTCGTTGTTCGGTCTGCTGAGCCTGTTGGTCCTGGCTGTCACAACCGCGGGAGAACTCATCGCCCTGCGTGCCGTGCTCGGTCTTGCCGCCGCGGCCATGGCACCCATCACCAGTTCGCTGGTTTTCCGTCTGTTCGACGACAAAGCGCTGCGGATGCGTGCCATGACCGTCATGATCATCGTCGGGATGTCCGGATTCATCCTCGGCCCGCTGCTCGGCGGCACCATGTTGGCTCATTTCCGTTGGGAATGGCTCCTGGTCGTCAACGCCCCGATCGCGTTGATAGCGTTCATCGGCGTCCGCCTCGGCGTACCGGCCGATCGACCGGAAGATCTGACCGACGACGCACTCGATCTGCCTGGAGCGGTGCTGAGCATCGTCACGATCGGCCTGGCCTGCTATTCACTGACCAGCGGTGTCGAGCACGGCTGGCTGTCCCCCGTCACGCTCGCCTCGATCTTCGGCTCGGTGGGCGCTGCGATCGCGTTCGTGCGACACGAGAATCGCACCGCATCGCCCATGCTGGATCTCGGCCTGTTCTCGAACGGCACAGTCCGCGGCGCCGCGATCGCCCAGATCGGGACATCGATCGCGATGGCCAGTGTCATGTTCGGGCTGATCTTGCACTTCCAGTACGCCTACGGCTGGAGCCCCATGAAAGCCGGTCTGGCCAATCTGCCGCTCATCGTGACGATGATCGCCGCGACGCCGGTGTCCGAATGGCTCGCGAGACGATTCGGCCACCGCATCGCCTGCCTGGTCGGGGCAGCCCTGCTCGCAAGTTCGCTGGGCGGTCTCGCGTGGGGTGTCGACCGAGGCTACGCGGTGATCGCGGTGTGCATGGTCGTCATGACGATCGGCCTGCGCACCGTCATGACGATCTGTGCGGTCGCGCTGATCGACGCGATGCCGAGCAACCGCACCTCGATCGGCGCGGCGCTCAACGACACCGCACAGGAAGTTGGTTCAAGTGTCGGCACGGCCGTGGTGGGCACCCTGATCGCCGTGATGGTCACGACACAGCTGCCCGCCGGGGCCTGGGACAGTGAACTGGTGGCCTCGTTCTTCCACGGGGAACGCGTCACGTACGCCATCTTGGCGGTAGTCGTCGGGCTGATCGCGGGAGTTGGCGCGCTGACGCTCACCGACTCCCACACCACAGAAGAACACGTCTGAGGGGCTCCCCACCGGGTTGCCGTTCGCCGATACACCCGCAGAAGCGCTCCGCCCCGGTAGCGGGCTGATCGGTCAGAGCCCGGATTCGTCGATCTCGTCGCCGGCCTTGTTCCGCACGATGGTCTGCAGCAGCGCTGTCACGGCACCGAGTATCGCCACGACGAAGGCTGCATAGACCCACATGCCGTGGAGCGCGACGATGCCGATGATCCCGGCGATGACCGCGATGACCGAGGCCGTCAGACCGATCGACCACCGCCGATTGATGACGAACAACTGGCGTCTGCGAGAACGTGGAGACATAACCTGGCTGTACCCGCCGATCCGCTGCGCATGCACGGGAGCTGTCACAACGATCCGTCGACACGCGCCATCAGCGCCATCGCGTCGAATGGCGCGCGAACCTTCATGTCATTGTCGAAATACACGTACACATCGGTCCCTTGATCGGACCACTTCCGCACGAGGTCAGCCCAACGATCCAGCGCCTCGTCGCCGTAGCCGCTCGCGTAGAGCTCGGTGTCACCGTGCAGGCGCACGTAGGCCAGATCGCTGGTGGTCTCTTTCAACAGCGGCCATTTGCCAGCGGTGTCGGCCACGACGACTGCGATGTCGTGCTCACGCAGCAGGTCGAGGAATCGCGGCGTCACGAATGAGTCGTGGCGTACCTCCAGAGCGTGGCGGATCGGCCGATCGCGGTCCGTCTCGAGCCAGGTTCGGCCCTCGACCCGGTCGTCGTGTTCGGTGGCGAGCTCGACCGCGGCAGTCGTCGTCCGCGGCAGCAGATCGAAGAAATCCCGGAGCCGGTCGGCGTCGAAACCGAACGTCGGAGGAAGCTGCCACAGCACGGGGCCCAGCTTTCGTCCCAGCGCGAGTGGGCCCGAAGCGAAGAAGTTCGCGAGGGGCTTTTCGACGTCAGCAAGTCGCTTCATATGGGTGATGAACCGGCCGCCCTTCAGCGCGAACACGAAGTCTTCAGGTGTGCGGTCACGCCAACTCGCATAGCTCTCGGGACGCTGCAAGGAATAGAACGACCCGTTGATCTCGATGCTGGTCATCCGGTCCGCAGCGTAGGCGAGCTCGTCGGCATGTCGGAGCCCCCGCGGATAGAACTCCCCGCGCCACGGCGGATAGAGCCACCCGGAGATGCCGATCCTGATGACCCCGGTCATCGTCCTGACTGTTGCGCCCGTCCGGAACGCTCGGGAGGATTCTCGTGGACTTCGTGCTCCGGATCCGGCGCAAGACCCGGATCGGCGTCGAAGTCTGGTTCGGCGGGTGTCTCGCTCATGGCATTCCTTTCGTAGGAGGGCCCCGACTCAGCGCCTCGACTGCACATCGTTGATGACCTGCGAAGCCCATCTCCTCTCCCGACGGTACCGCCGCCAGGATGGGCGGGCGACCGGTACCACGCGCGACTCTTTCCGCCGAGTCGGTGTAGATCGCGACGGTGCGGGTAAGCACTCCCATGACAGCGCAACCGCGACCCACAACACCTGCCAGGAGGAGAGAGTCATGTCCACATCGCCGCTGGACCCAGAACCCGGCACCGACCCAGGTGAAACTGACGATCCGTTCGCTGATCCGTCGGACTTACCAGATGACACACCCGATCTCGAACCGGAGTACGACGTGGTCCAGGTTCCTCTCGATGATTGACCCTCGCCCGTAGGGACCCGATACAGGGCAGACCAAGTGCGTTAAACAGTCAGCCGCTTGGCCTGTCCGCTAGGGGACCTGGCGAGACTTCACGATCTGCTCGGCGATCTCTCGCAGCGGATGGTTCGAGCATTGCGAGAACCGGCGAAGCACCGAAAAGGCCTGATCCGCGTCGATGTCGAAGCGCTCCATCAACATGCCCTGGGCCTGGCCGATCAGTGTTCGGGTCTCCAGCGCCTCCCGAAGCCCCCGTTCACTGCTCATGACCGCCATCAGTGCGGCACTCTGATCGGCCAGGATGTTGGCGAGTTCGACGTCGTCGGCATCGAATGCCTTCTCGCTGTGACTGTAGAGATTGAGCGCGCCGATCCGACGGCCTCGCCCATGCATCTCGGACGACAAGACACTGCTGATTCCGAGACGTGCGACCTCGGGTCCCCACCGTGGCCATCTGGAGTCGTTCCCGACACAGTCCGAGAGCACCGACCGTGACTCTTGAGCCGCATCGACGCACGGGCCTTCACGCAGTTGGTACTGGGCCGCATCCGCCTGGTTCACCTTCGGATGCGTCGCGCCGAGTGTCTCGAGGTGCCCACGCGAACGCAGCAGCGTTATCCCCCCGAAGCTCGCGCCCACAGCCTTGACGGCGTACAGAATCAGGTGCTCGGCGGTGTCGTTGAAGTCTTCCGCCTCGGTCAGACTAGCCGCGAACTCCGCGAACTTCTGCGCAAAACCGTCCATGAGCTGCTCCCGGCCCAAACGTTTCGGCGCCGTCCTTGACACCACCTTTGACGATAGTTCACTCCGGACCCCTTGGACCAGATCCAGGGCGCGCTTCATACGTCCCGTCGGCCCGCCGGACCACCAGACCGAGCTGCTCGAAAGCAGTCAGCCAGCCCAGCATGGGCCATTCGCCCCACCTGTCGTGGAACAGATTGGCGTTGCGCACGATGTCGTCGACGTGCTCGACCGGGGGCGTGCTCACGGCATGGTGCTGGTGGAATGATCGGGCTTCGCCCACCCAGGCCAGGACGGTTCCGGCTCTCTGCGCGCGTCGGGCGAAGTCGGTGTCCTCTCCCCCGTAGCCGAGATAGTGCTCGTCGAAGCCGCCGATGTCGAACCACGTGTCGGCCGACAGCGCGAACGACAACGACCAGAACAGCTCGTAGTCGTCGCGCGAACGGATCACCTCGCCGGCGAGCGGTGCCGGTCGAGCCGGGTGTGGCTCACCCATGGACGACAACGTCGCCAGGTCGTAGCCTCCCTCCGGCGGAGGCGGCAGATATGTCACGGGACCGCACAACAGATCGCGCGAGGTCGCCGGGTGGGCCACGGTCTGTTCGTACGCCCCGACCAGTTCAGGCGCCGGAATGCAGTCGACGTCGAGAAATATCAGCAGTGTCGCGCCTTCGGCGATCGCCGTCTGGGCACCGATATTGCGTGCCCGTGCAAGCGGCAGATGGCCACTGACGCGCGGCACGTGGACGACCCGGCGGGTCAACGGTCCCGCAGCACCGATCGACTCCACTGAGCGGTCGTCCATCGCGACGACGACATGACTGTCGGGAAGACGAGTCGACCGGAGCAGGCCCGCATGCTGCATCGCCAGGTGATCGCGACGGCCATGCACGATCGTCACGACGGCGACCGTCACGGCGGTCCCGTCGGGGTCCGGTCGAGCTCCTGGTGAATGATGTCAGCGATGCGCCGTGCACCCTGACCGTCATTCCAGGCGGCCCAACGGGAGCCGTCCAGCACCGCGGTCTTGTCGAGCAACTCCTCCCAGTCCGTCTCGGGCAGCGCGGAACACACCGTGACGGGGAACCGGGAGTCGGTCGCCAGTACGGCGGCCATCGTGGTCTGTTCCCAGAACGGGCGCGGCTGCGGCACCACGACGGCAGGTCTCCGGGCAGCGGCGACCTCGGCGATCGCGTTCTGACCGGCGTGGGTGATGACGACATCTGCCTGGCACAGCGCCTCCCACGGATCGTCCAGCCAGGTCGTCCCGCCGAGCACCTGCCAGGACCATCCCGGTGTCTGCGCCTGCGCTGCGGTGAGGTCCCACAGGTCCAGGCTCTGGTTGCCCGCGCCTTGAAGCACCAGCACCCTCTTGGTCCCCGGGCGGTCGACAGCCGGTATGTCACGCCCGTCGAACCGCGACAGCCCGCCGACGCAGGCGAGTCGGTCTCGGTGGACGTCGAGTCCCTTGACCATGCCGTCGACATCGGCCGGCCAGGCCGCGATGATGCGCCGGGCCACGGAGTGCACCAGATCGTGGGCCGAGTCGCGGCGGTCGCCCGGTAGAACCGTCGTGACGACCGGCGTCCCGTGCAGCCGTGCCAGCAACGACACCTCGGCCGACACGTCGACCACCATCAGTGCGGGTTCGACATCGGCGATCCACGACGAGATCTCCGCCATGCGCGCGGTCAGGCCGCTGTCCATCTCGGGCACCCAGTGCAGTCGTCCCCTTGCGCTCGCGTCGACGGGGTCACTGCCTTGGTCGTCGCGCGGCAGCACCAACCAGGGTCCGATCCAGCCGGCCGGTCGAGGCAATGAGCTCAGCCCGACGACGACGGTGTCGATTGCCGCCGCCACCGAGATGGCACGATGCAGGTGCCCTTTGCCCTGATGGTGCACGTAGTAGCCGATCATGCGGCCTGCTCCGTGTACGCGCGCAGGTAGATGTCCTCGTAGGCCGACACCATACGCTCGACGCCGAGGTGCCGTAGCGCATGTTCGCGTACACCGCGCCGGTCCAACCGCCACGCCTCGTCGATCGCCATCGCCAACGAGCCGACGTCGTCCGGCGAGGCGAGCACTCCGGCAGCGTCGGCGACGATCTCGGGCAGCGCGCCGCGGCGAAATGCCGCGACGGGAGTGCCGCACGACATCGCCTCGGCGGCGACCAGGCCGAACGGTTCGTCCCACACCGGGGAGACGACCGCGACGGCCGCGCGGGCGACCAGATCGACCAGATCGTCCGAACCCAGGTGTCCGACGTAGCGGGCATGCTCGCCGAGCAGCGGCTCCACCTCATCGGCGAAGTAGACCGGATCCTGCACGGGTCCGGCCAGGTCGATGGGCACACCGGCCTCGCGGGCCGCCCGCATCGCCAGGTGCGGGGCCTTCTCCGGCACCAGCCGCCCGGTCCAGACGGCCCGGTCGCCGCCCGGACCGGCACGCCACTTCTCGGTATCGACGCCGTTGAGCACGACCTCGGCTCTCACCGCGTGCTTCCAGGCCGCTGCCGTGTGGCGGCTGACTGCGACGAACGTCGCCGGACCGCGGCACAGCGTCAGTGCCGATTCGAGCCATGGCACGGGTGGGGTGTGCAGGGTGGAGACCATCGGCAGCCCCACCAACTCGGACATCGCGACAGGTAGATGGTGCAAGGAGTTGTTGTGCACGACGTCGAACCGGTCGGCGCCGGTCCGGGCCAGCTCCATCATCAGGCCGAGGTAAGCGTGATGCTCCTGCATCCAGCTCCGTGGCATGGCGCCCACATCGCGCAGGGACGCCTCGCTCGGCTCGAACGGCACCACGGCGAGCTCCTCGGTGCGAAGACGGCGGTCCGATCCGGGCGCTGCGAAGACGCACACGTCATGTCCGCGTCTGATGAGCCGTTCGGCGAGCATCGCCGTGTGGGCCTCCATGCCACCGTGAAATGGCTCGCGCACCGGAAACCGGCTCGACGCGATCAGACAGATCCTCATGACTGGACGAGCCGGGTGTACAGATCGCGATGCACCGCCGCGATCTCGTCGCGTTGCCGCCTGCGCTCTCGCAGATCGACCGGCGGAACAGGATCATTGTGCGCCTGCCACACCGCACGGACGAGGGACTCCTCGTCATACGACTCTGAGTCGAGCAGATAGGGATGCACGGTGCCTTGATCCGCGTAGTAGCCACAGCTGGGGGCCACGACCTGGGTTCCGAGATCCCTGCAGGCCTCCAGCCAGCCCGAATGGGTGCCGTGACGGTAGGGAAGCACCGAGACGTCCAGGCGACCCAAGTACGACCAGAACTCGGTATCGGACAAGAAATCATGCACACGCAGGTCCACCGCGGCGCCCAGATCAGCCAGCGTGCGGGCCACATGGGGGTCGAACCGCGCACCGTCGGGTTCGAGGACATCGCGATGACCGTTGACCTGCAGCACCGCATTCGGGAGGTCCCGCACGGCCCTGACGAGTCCCGGCAGGATCGTCTCGACGTCCATGCACGCGCGCAGGCTCTTGACGTGGACCCCCACGCGGAATGGCCCGGTCCTCGACTCGCGCGCCCGTCTGATGCTCGATGCCGTCATGGGGTCGACCACGTGTGGGTGCGGCACGACGATCGCGTGGCGGTGCCATCGGGCGGCGATCTCCCGGGCAGCGCCCTCGGTGAGCGTGATCAGCTGGTCGGCGGCAGGCACGAGCACGTTGAGTTGATCGTCGTGCGGTCGACGATCGGCATGGTGCGGATTACGCAGGTCATGCACTGTGAACACGAACTTCTTCCCCGCTGCCCGCAGCGCGTCCACCAGATCGGCCAGCTCGCTCGGGGCACAGGCGTCGAATCCGAAATGCAGGTGGAAGATGTCGAATTCGGCGGCATGGGCCCTGACCCACTCGGCGTCGAGCATCACCGGAGGCCACCAGGCCGATTCGGCCGAGACCCGACCCGCCGGGTGAGGATCCGGCAGCCGGACGATGTCCCTGTCCGTTCCGTCCGGAGCAGTCAGATGCCGCACATAGACGTGCGACGAAGGAACAGAGGCGATTCTGACGCATCCGGGCTTCGAGCGAGGAATATCGCGAGTGACCGTCGGCAGCATGGGGCCCTTCCAGTTCTTGGATAGGAGCGACCTTCTGCACTCAGCATGCGTCTTACCCATCCCGCTGCGACCCAAACACACCGCGAGCTAGTACCACCGTGAGTCAGCGTCCGACCGCCTTCTCGAGTTCGGCCTTGTTCATCTTCGACCGGCCCTCGATGCCCTTGTCCTTGGCCTCGTTGTAAAGCTGGCGTCGTGTCCGGCCGCCTGAACCGCGGTGTGACCGCAGTCCCCCGCGCCGGCCCGACGAGATGTCGTCGGTCGAACTCCGGCTGCTTTCGCGGGCCTCCCCGGCACGGGCTCGCTCCTTGTTGACCGTGCGAGCCGCAATCTCCTCGGCAAGGTCTTCGGATCGTCCACTCTCTTCCAGACCGCTCTTGATGTGTTCGTACTGACGTTCGCGCTTCTCGCTCCACGCCTTCGGCATCGTCGTTCCTCACTCTCGATCGCCGGCGCTGATTTCGCCTTTGTCGGTTGGCTGTGACGTACCCACCGGCCCCGCAGTCAATCGCGTCCTGTACCCCGGCCATGGCGTGTGAGCGCTCTGCGTCTCCACGACGGTCATGAGTTCGGTGCGGGCGTCGTTGCAGGTCAGCACGTCCATCCTCATCCGCGATCCGCCGGGTGCTGTCCTCCGACGCGCTACATCCCTAGGACTGCGGGAGCGGCGTCGAACGTCCATAGCCGCGGCCCTGTGCCACATGATCGAGAAGCGGTTGGACGCGATATGGAATCGGGGTCGAGACAGCCATTGTGGTGATGGTGTGCCGGACCCCGGGAATCGCGACCATGATCGCGACCAGATCCTGCAGGCCTTCCAGAGTCGTCGAGGCCACGTGGGCGATCAGATCTTCCCGGCCCGCCTGCGCCTTGACTTCCAGGACCTGCGGGATGGCCCCCAACGCGGCGATGACTTTCAAGATCTTCCGCTGATCGAGTTCCAGACTCACATAGGCCTCCACGGCCACACCCACGGCCGACAGGTCGATCTGTGGCCTGAATCCTGCCAGCACCCCTGAGTCCTCAAGTCGACGAAGCCGGGCCTGGATCGTGTTGCGACTGACCCCGAGGTCGGTCGCTAGTTCCACGACACCTGTGCGGGCATTGCCCGTCAGCCTCCCGATGATGTCGACATCGAGCTGATCGATGCTGATCATTGTGCCCACCACTTTCGCTCCAAATACGGCGCATCTTCACCGATTGCCACATTAATTGACCACGTATTGACCATCTGGTCTCGATCATCCACGGTTAGTTCAGCGAATGGCAAATGTGACACGCGCTACGTCGACAGCGGATCGCACCTTGTGCCCGCTCTATCGAAGGGATGCCTGAATATGGCGACTGCACTGATCGACACGATCCCCCGCGGGTTCGGAGTCTTCGACCGCGCCGACGAACTCGATTCGGCTCACCACGAGCAGGTCATCTTCTGCCGAGACACTGCCAGTGGGCTTCGCGCGATCATCAGCATCCACGACACGACGCTCGGTTCCGCATTGGGCGGCACCCGCTTCTACCCGTACGAGTCGGAGGCAGCTGCTCTGACCGATGGACTGCGCCTGTCACAGGGAATGACCTATAAGGCCGCTGCGGCCAATCTCCCGTTGGGCGGGGGCAAAGCCGTCATCATCGGCGATCCGTCGACCCACAAGTCTCCCGAACTCCTGCGCGCGTACGGCCGATTCGTCGAGACCCTCAACGGCCGCTACATCACGGCCGCCGATGTCGGCACGACGTCGGACGATCTGGACATCATCGGCCAGACCACAAATCACGTGGTCGGACGGAACACGGCCGCCGGGGGCTCCGGCGACAGCGGCTTCTCGACCGCATTCGGTGTCTTCTGCTCCATGCGGGCGGGTGCGGAGTTCCTGTGGGGCGACGACGGCCTGAACGGCAGGACGGTTGGCGTGGAAGGCGCCGGCAAGGTCGGTTTCCACCTCATCGGACTGCTGATCGACGCAGGAGCATCTGTCGTCCTCACCGATCCCCAATCCGCCTCGACCAACCGGGTTCTCGACACGTACCGCGATGTCACGATCGCCTCCTCCGTGGTCGATGCCGACGTCGACGTATACGCGCCGTGCGCGCTCGGAGGAACTCTCTCCGAGTACTCCCTGGGATCCTTGAAGGCCAAGCTGGTCTGTGGTGCGGCCAATAACCAGCTGGCCGAGCAGAGCATCGATTCGGCTCTCACAGCGCGCGAGATCTTGTGGGTGCCCGACTTCATCGCGAATGCCGGGGGCCTGATCCAGGTCGCCGGAGAACGCGACCGCAAGGAAGCCGAAGCCGTCCGGGCAGACATCGGATTGATCGCCAACACCGTGACCGAAGTGCTCGAAGCCGCTCGCGCGGCCCACACGCCGACCGGCGCCGCAAGCCTCAAGGTTGTGACCGCGCGGTTGGCTGCCGCGAAAGCCGAGAACGCTTCATGACCGAGATCGCGGTTCGACCGCCCACCGAAGTGCCGTACGACCTCGCGGATCGCTATTCCAGCGGCTCGGCACCGGTCCTCCTCACCGGCGTGCAGGCCATCGCGCGGCTTCTGGTCGAGCAGCACGAACTCGACCAGCGTCGCGGCAAGCACACCGCGACGTTCGTCTCCGGATACCAAGGCAGCCCACTGGGCGGTGTCGATAAGATGCTGGCCGAGATGCCCGAGGTGCTCGCGAAACACGACATCAACTTCATCCCCGGCCTCAATGAGGAACTCGCGGCGACCTCGGTATGGGGAAGTCAGAGCGAACTGCCTCTGGGGACGGCGACCCACGAAGGCGTGATCGGTGTCTGGTACGGCAAGGGCCCCGGCGTCGATCGGGCGACGGATGCGCTGCGTCACGCCAACATGTACGGCGTGAACCCCAAGGGCGGGGTGCTCCTGCTCGTGGGAGACGACCCCGCATCGAAGTCGTCGACCGTTCCCGCCGTCAGCGAGCGAACCCTCGCTGCGCTCAACATCCCGGTGCTCTTCCCCCGCAATGCCGAAGAGGTCATCACGCTCGGCATGCACGGGATCGCGATGTCCCGGGCGTCGGGCTGCGTCGTCGCGCTGAAGATCGTCGCCGACGTCGCCGACGGATCCTGGGTCGTCGACGATTCGGTCGCAGACATCGATCCCATCACGCCCGAAGTCGATTGGGCCGGGCGGGCGTTCACGTATCAACAGCGCTCGATCGCGGTCAAGCCGGAACGGATCGCCGATGCCGAATCGGATCTGTTCGGCCCCCGCATCGCGACTGTGACCGAATACGCCAAGGCCAACGTCCTGAATGTCGTGGAGGTCGAATCCGACCACGCCCGACTCGGGATTGTGACATCCGGTACCACCTACGACGCACTCCGACAGGCCCTCCAGGATCTCGGCATCGCGGAAGCCGACCTCGTGAATGCAGGAATCCGGATTCTCCGCATGGGACTCATCCATCCGGTTGAGAGAACCTCCCTCGTCGAATTCGCCCGAGGCCTGGAAGAGCTGCTCGTCGTCGAGGACAAGACACCGTTCCTCGAGACCTATATCCGCGAGGCCCTGTACGGAACTCCCGCGGCCCCTCGTATCACCGGCAAGCAGGATGCGGCCGGAAAGCCGTTGATCCCCAACGGCGGCGAACTGACCTCGGGCCGGCTTCTGTCACCGCTTCGCCACGTCCTGGCAGGACGCATCGAGATCAAGGTTCCCCGCCCCTCGACGATCCAGTTGCCGCTGTTGCAGACGTCGCGCACCCCGTACTTCTGCAGCGGCTGCCCCCACAACCGGTCGACCGCTCTACCCGACGGCTCGCTCGGCGGCGGCGGCATCGGCTGCCACATCATGGTGACCAACTCAGGCCGTGAAGACAGTGCCGTCACGGGGGTCACCCAGATGGGCGGCGAGGGCGCACAGTGGATCGGCCAGGCCGCCTTCACCGACGTCGATCACATGTTCCAGAACGTCGGCGACGGCACGTTCTTCCATTCCGGCCAGCTCGCCGTGCAGGCGTGTATCGCGGCTGGGGTGAACATCACCTACAAGGTTTTGTACAACGAGGTCGTGGCTATGACCGGCGCACAGGACGCCGAAGGAGCCCTCTCCGTCGAGCGCCTGAGCCATAAACTCACGAGCGAAGGCGTCGCGAAGATCATCGTCTGCGCCGACGAGCCCCAACGGCACAACCGGCGCAAACTCGCCAAGGGCACCGTCTTGTGGCACCGCGATCGTCTCGACGAGGCGCAGCGCATACTGCGCGACACACCTGGCGTCACCGTGCTGATCTACGACCAGCACTGCGCGGCCGATGCCCGTAGACAGCGCAAACGGGGCACCTTGCCGGCCCGCAACACCAGAGTCGTGATCAACGAGGCGGTCTGCGAGGGCTGCGGTGACTGTGGCATCAAGAGCAACTGCCTCTCGGTGCAGCCCGTCGAGACCGAATTCGGACGCAAGACCCGGATCGATCAGACATCGTGCAATACCGACTACACATGCCTCGACGGCGATTGCCCCTCCTTCGTCACCGTCGAAGTGGACCCCTCTGCCAAACAGGCACGGAAGGCCACCCCGCAGCCGCCCAACACCAAGCGCCCCGCCACCGAGCCGATGGCCGGCACGCAGGACATCTTCTTGGCCGGTATCGGCGGTACCGGGATCGTGACGGTGAATCAGGTCTTGGCCACTGCTGCCCTTCGCGCCGGGTTCGAGGTCGAAGCCCTCGATCAGACCGGTCTCAGCCAGAAGGCCGGGCCCGTCACGGCTCACTTGCGCTTCTCCTCGGGCAAGCTCGAGCCGGCGAACAGGTTGACCCCGGGTTCGGCCGACTGCATCATCGCCTTCGACCTCCTGACGGCCGCGACCAGCAATAACCTCGGGTACGGAAGTCCGGACTCGACGGTCGGGATCGCGTCGACCAGTCAGACCCCGACCGGTGACATGGTCTACGACTCATCGGTGACCTATCCGGCCGATGACGACCTCCTGAACCGGCTCGCATCCGCGACCCGTCATGTCCATGCCTTCGACGCCCTACAAGCCGCCGAGGTCCTTTTCGGCAGCACGACGACGGCGAACTTCCTCCTCGTCGGCGCGGCGTACCAGGCCGGGGCTCTGCGAATCCCCGCGGAGAAGATCGAGGAGGCCATCGGCATCAACGGCGTCGCGGTCTCGGCGAATATCGCCGCCTTCCGTTGGGGACGTACCGCGATCGCCGACCGGGCAGCTTTCGACGCGGCGACGACAGTCGCCGGGCCGAGAACGACCGCCGTCCGGCACGTCAAAGCTCTCGATGACGCGACCTTCGACGTTGAAGTGAGAAGGCTCGTCGAACGCAGAGCATCCGACCTCGTCGCGTTCCAGAACGAACGCACTGCGAACCACTACATCGAGCTCGTCCAGAAAACCTGGGACCTCGAACGTCGCGTGACGTCCGAGACCCGCCTCTCCGAGGCCGTGGCGAAGTATCTGTTCAAGGTCACGGCCTACAAGGACGAGTACGAAGTGGCCCGGCTGCTGACCCAGCCGGAGTTCACCGACGAGGTCGCCGGTCAGGTGCCCGGAGGCAAGAAGCTGACGTTCAAACTGCACCCGCCTGCACTCCGCGCGATGGGCCGGTCCAAGAAGGTGTCGTTCGGACCGCGATCGCATTTCACCCTCAAAGTCCTGGCCCGGTTGAAATTCCTGCGGTCCACGCCTTTCGACCCGTTCGGCTATGCGCATGTGCGCAAGATGGAACGACGGATCATCGCGCACTACGAGGATCTGATCGGAGGCCTGGGCTCCTCGCTCACCGCAGAGAGCTACGACAAGGCCGTCACCATCGCGTCGTCACCCGACATCGTCCGCGGATATGAGGACATCAAGATGCGCAATGTCGAAACGTACATCTCGACACTGCGCGATCTCGGGGCCGATGTCACGCGACTCGAATCTGGGAGATCCTGAACGACGCGATATCGACGAGCGACTCAATCTGATGACTGGACATCGTCAGATCTCTGTCCGTCGGCTCGCCCAGTGATGAGCACGATCACGGCAGCAGCGACGCAGATGAGAGCGGTGGACGATCCGATCACCACGAGGGTGTGCGTCCACCGGGTGTGGTCGTGACCGGGCCGGTGGATCCGCACGGCGGTGGCACACACGGCGACGCCCAGACTGATCCCGAACTGACGCGCAGCGTTGACCGCACTGGAGGAGACACCGGTCTGGGACGGGGCCACGTCGTGCATCGCGGCGGCGGGCAGGACTGGTGAGATGATCCCTGCGCCCACGCCCGTGAGGATCATCGCCGGCATGATCGCGTGCCACCCCGGTGTCACGGCGGGAAGGCCCAGACCCAGGCAGCCGAGACCGCAGATCGCCAGGCCGATCGTGAACGGGATGCGCCGATCGAGTCCACCGACGCGTGTACCTGCAAGGGCCGAGGTCAGGAAGAACGTCACCGGCTGAGCTGACAGGACCAGCGCGGTTCCGACGGGGGTCAGATCGCGAGCGTCCTGCAACCAGGAGGAGACAGCCGGCAGTGCCCCGAAGGCAGCGAAATAGTACGCGGCGGCAACCACGACGGCCATGAGGAAGACTCGATTGCGGAGCAGCGCCGCACTGAGGAGCGCCGTGGTGGGGTGGCGTTTTTCGTGGGCGATGAGCCCGAGGAACAACCCGGCGCACACCGCGAGCGCCAGCATCGACGTCCGGCTCACGCCGTGCTCGGCGAAGACAAGGGTCGCTACGACGAGTCCGCCGACAGTCGTCGCGAGCAGGATCATTCCGGGTAGGTTCAGCGGGGTTCGTACCTTCGGCCGGTCGACGGGGATGAACACCGCCGTCAGCAGTGCGGCAGTCAACGCGATGGGGATGGCTGCGGCGAAGATCGTGCGCCAGCCGAACGCGGACAGAAAGCCGCCAGAGACATTTCCCACGGCGGCCGCCAAGCCTGATACGGCACCCCAGATGGCGAAGGCACGGTGTTTTGCCCGTCCACTGTAGGTGGCCTGCAACAGGGGCAGAGTCGTCGCGAACAATGCTGCGGCCGCAACTCCCTGCACGAACCTGGCCACTGTGAGGACCATGACATCCGGAGCCAGCGCACAGGCCGAAGACGCGACGGCGAAGGCGACCAGGCTCCAGATCAGCAGAGCACGCCTGCCCGTCCGATCGCTGATGACGCCCAGCGGGATGAGGAGTGCGGCAAGCGCGATCGTGTAGATGTCGATGACCCACTGCAGGGCACCGAAGTCCGTTCGGAGGTCGTCGGCGATCACGGGCATCGCGACGGTGACGATCGTGCTGTACGCCAGTAGCAGGAACGTTGCCGTACACGAGATGATGAGCGGCATCTGTCGCCTCATGCGCGTCTCCCACGTCATCGGTGCGGGACCGCCGAAATGCGACCCGTACCGATCCTTTCGCCGGAACCGCGCGCGCGGTGTGGAGAAAGACGCTCCCCTGTGTGGAGAGAGCGGCCTGTCTAGCGGCCGTGCGTACGCCGGTACTCGGCCGGAGTACACCCGAGGCGTCGGCGGAACGCGTAGACGAAGTTGCTCGCTGCGGAGTACCCGACCTCGGCACCGATCCGCCCGACCGTCCACTCCGTGTCGACGAGTAGATCAGCAGCGCGATCCAGGCACTGTCGGCGGTGATACTCGATGGGCGGTGCCCCGAAAAGGACTTTGAACCCGTTGGCCAGACGCTTCGGACTCATCGACAGCAGGTGCGCCAACTCGGCGATCGTCGGCAGCTCGTGCCGCTCCTGCCACAGGATCAGTGGGACTGTGCGCAGAGCGTCGATCTCGTGGTCCGCAAGGCTGCTGTCGGTCGTGCCTGATGGTGCGTCGACGAGGAGGGCGAGAGCCGCCATGACCCGCGATTCCATCAACAAGGTCTTGCCGGCAGTCTCCGCGCGCATTCCGAACAGATCCGCCAGGACGCTCGGCACGCCGTGAAGCTGCGCTCCCCGCCCCAGGTAGAGATCATCGCCTCCGGAAGAATCGAGCCGAGCAAGTGAGGACGCGAACGTATCGGTGTCGACGCTGCCCAGATACGGCCACAGCGCGTCACGGCTGCCGGTCAGGGAAACACCTCGATAGAGCTGACCAGCGGGGTGGGTCAGCATTCCCTGCGTCGGGCGGGGAGGTGTCAGCGACGAGGAGAACCGTCCGAGATCGCCTTGCCCAGCAGTTTCCTCAGCGATGCGCAGTCGACCGTCGAGACAGACCTCCAACTCGAACCGATCCGCGGAGAAGCGATACCCCAACCGGTGATCGGCCAGGAAGGTCACGTCGTAGCGGACCATCCGCACTCCGCCTCGCAACCGCGTCACCTCGATCGAGCCGTGGCCGATCTCGGGACGCAGCGTGTAGGTCGTGACGTTCGGTGCGATCCGTCCTGTGGCCTTGTCCGCGATCGCCGCGTAGTAGCGCTCGTATTGGCGTTTCTGCTCGATGGAGTCGAGATCGCCGGAGACGATCACGATATCCGAGCGCGCAGCTGTCATGGATCGACAACGTCCTCGGCGACTTCCCGGTTCCAGGCACCCTTGATCGTGCGCCACTGTTCGTCGTCGTAGCCGCGGCGCCAATACGGCGAGCAGGACAGATGCTCCTGATCGACCACACCTGAGCTGAGCAACTGTCGGCGGACCGCCCGGGTCTCCACGGCCTCTCCGTGCACGAATGCGCTGACCACGCCTTCGAAGACCGGCAGCGAGGCGACGGCCGCGGCGAGTAGTGAGTCGAGCTCATCGGCGCGGCCGGACCGGTGCACCCAGTGAACCTCCAGCTCGCCTGGCGACGTGAGCTCCAACTCCCCCTCGGCATCTTCGACCTCCACGATCACGACCACTCGACGACCGGCGGGCACCGCCTCTGCGGATGCAGCGATCGCCGGGAGGGCGCTCTCGTCGCCAACCAACAGATAGGCCGCGGCGTCGGCGTGCGGCACGTAGGTACCGGCCGGTCCGCGCATCTGGAGCCGGTCGCCGGGTTGCGCGCGCAGCGCCCACCGACCGGCATGTCCGACGTCGCCGTGGGCCGCGATGTCCAGAGTCAACAGGCGTCTGAGCCCATCCCAGTGCCGTACCGTGATCCGGCGCGGGAATGGCCGGTGCTCACCCTCGACGTCGTGGGCCTCCTGGCCTTCGAACAGACAGTTCACATACTGATCCGTGGCATCGCCGGGCACGTAGTCGGCAAGTCCTTCGCCGCCGAGGACGACCCGCACCAGTTGCGGGGTGAGACGCGACGTCGAGACAACCTCGCCGTACATAGAAACTCCTTCGTTCAAAGGGATACTGATCTGGCCAGCGCCGCTGCGTGCGCGCCGAGTGGGACCACAAGTGGTCCACCGGTGACCGGGTCTTCGATCACCACGTTGCGAAGTCCGAACACCCCCTCGATCCGTTCGGAGGTGATCACCTCCTGTGGGGTGCCTTCGGCAACGATCGCACCGTCCTTCATGACGATGAGATGCGATGCGTACCGCGCCGCCTGGTTCAAGTCGTGCAGAACCGCAACCAAGGTCCGCCCCTCCCGGTTGAGTCGAGCGAACAGCTCCATCAGCTCGATCTGATGGGCGATGTCGAGGTAGGTCGTAGGCTCATCGAGCAAGACGATCGGTGTCTGCTGAGCGAGCACCATCGCGACCCAGACCCGCTGCTGCTGACCGCCTGAGAGCTCATCGACCATGCGCGCCGAAAGCTCTGTCGTCTGGGTCACAGCGAGAGCATCCGCCACCGCCGACTCGTCGTCGGGGCTCCACTGGCGCAACAGGTTCTGGTGCGGATACCGACCGCGAGCCACCAGATCCGCAACCGTGATGCCATCTGGGGCCGTCGCCTTCTGCGGCAACAGCCCGAGCCGCCGAGCGACTTCCTTGGGTCGATGGCTTCCGATCTCCTGGCCGTCCAGGAGCACCTGCCCCGCCCGCGGTGCGAGCACATTGGCCAAGCCACGTAACAGCGTCGATTTGCCGCACGCATTGGGCCCGATGATGACAGTGAACGAGCCATCCGGGACGTCGACACTGAGCCCCGTGCTGATCGTGCGGCGGTCGTAGCCCAGCTCGACGTCGACCGCGCGAAGCCGGTTTCCGTCCGCTGGACCCTGCGACATCGGCACATCATTCACGCTCCACCTCATCTTTGCCTCCGGATCTCATGCACGATCATCCACACCAGGAACATGCCCCCGATCACGACCGTCACCACACCGGCCGGAAGACTGACCGGCAGCAGATGCTGGGCCACGAAATCCGCAACCAGCAGAAGCAGTCCGCCGACCAGGGCAGTCAAGGTCAAGGGCAGGTAAGGCGTAGCCGCCAGACGTCGCGCGATCTGCGGCGCGGCCAACGCGATGAACGCGACCGGGCCGACGACTGCGGTCGCCACGCACACCAAGGCGACCCCGACCAGCACGGCCATGCCCTGGACCCGACCGACCGGCATCCCGAGCGCTGCCGCGACATCGTGACCGAGGTCGAGCTGACATAAGCGCGGCATCAGGGCGCCGCAGGCGACGAAGAGGACGGCCACACACGCGCCGGCCCCGATCATCTGGCCATTGGTGACGCCGTTCAAGCTGCCCGCGCCCCAGGCAGAAGCGAACATCGCCGTGTCGACCTCGATCTGCAACAGCATCCAGGTGTTGGCAGAAGCAAGCATCGAGGAGATCGCGATGCCGACCACGATGAATCGGAACCCCTGAACCCCGTTGCGGTAGGCAAGCAGGTAGATCAGGGCCGCCGCAGCCGCGCCGCCGGCAACCGAGCCGATCGTGACCTGGAGCCAAGAGCTGCCGACCAGCAGGACTGTCAGCAGCATCCCGGTGAACGCACCGTGTGAGAGTCCGATGATGTCGGGACTTGCCAGCGGATTGCGGGTCAACGTCTGGAAGATCGCTCCCGAGACCGCCAACGCCGCCCCCAGAACTACGGCGGCCAGCACCCTCGGAAGCCGCCACGACAACACGACGGTCGGATTGAGACCGTCCTCGACCCCCAGGAAGACCTCGACCACCTCACGAGATGTGAGCGGGAAATCACCCGTCATCATCGAAACGACCGCAATCGCGCACAATGCGACAACCAGGACCATCCCGACCAACACGCTGCGCAGCCGCAGCACGACCTTCGTTCCGCCGACGCCGATGACCCGACGTCGGTAGCCGAAGGCCACCGGAATCTGGACGCTCACAGCGCGCTCACCTCCCGCCGGCGGATCAACACGATCAGCACTGGAGCGCCGACGAAGGCCGTCACCACGCCGACCGGCATCTCGCCGGGTATCACCAGAAGCCGCCCGACGATGTCCGAAACCAGAAGAAGGATCGGCGCCACCAGCAAGGTGCCCAGCATGATCGCCCGCTGGTCGGGGCCGGTCACCCAGCGCACGGCATGCGGAACCATCAGGCCGATGAACGTGATCGGTCCCGCGMCCGCGGTCGCGCAGCCGGCCAACAGGGTCACGGCGATCACCACCAACAGTCGAGTGCGAGCGACGTTGACACCCTGACTCCGTGCGACGTCGCCACCGAGCGCGACCGAGTTCAAGCCGGGGGCGACCAGAACCGCCACCATCAGCCCGATCGCGATCAGGGGCAGCACCGGAAGCAGGACGTCGTATCCCCGTCCCAAAATGGTTCCGGCGTGCCAACCGCGCATCGACTCGAACGTGGCAGGGTTGCTCAAGCTCAGCGCCGTAGTGATGCCCGAGAGCACTGCCCCGATCGCGACACCGGCGAGGGTGAGGCGCACGGGGTCGGCAGGTCCGCGACCTGAAAAGCCGATCAGATAGACCGCGACCGTCACCACCAGCGCACCGATGAACGCCAGCCAGACATATCCGGTCACCGAGCGCACGCCGAGGAAAGCCACGCCCAGCGACACGAAGAACGCTGCTCCGGCATTGACGCCGAGGATGCCGGGATCGGCCAACGGATTGCGCGTGAAGGCCTGCATCAGGGCACCGGAGACCCCCAGGGCCATGCCCACCACGATGCCGGCCAGGGTTCGCGGAACCCGTAGGTCCAACACGACATACCGCGTTTCAGTGTTCCCTCCCCCGGTGACCGCCGCAAACACCTCGCCGATACCCAGCGGCTTGGAGCCCACTGCCAGCGAGAGCAGCACGACGACCCCGAGCGCCACCGTCAGACCGAGCAGCCAGGTCAGGCGATTGCGCGAAACCGGGCGCGGTCCGACGGCGGCGCCGGCGGTCTCGGCGGTCTCGGCGGTCTCGGCGGTCAGTGCGGCCGATGACATCAACTTTGCTCAGCGGGCATTGCTCAGGATCGCCTCGATGTCGTCGAGCACGGCTTTGCCTCCGAGCGGCCCGACCCCGGCGACCCAGTAGGAGAAGTCGACCAGGTGCGGGTCGGGGAACGCCTCGGCGTTGGCGCGTACCGGTGCGGGCAAGGTGCTCTTGTCGTCCGGATCGTTGCTGGTCACGAAGACGACGTCGCCGACGGCGTCCATGACTCGCTCGGGCGAGATGTCGACCGAGATCGAACCTTTCCAGTCACGGTCGGGGATCTTGAAACCGACGCACTCCAGGGCGCTTCCGGCAAATGATGTCGGGCCGTAGATGCTCAGCACGGTCTCGTCACGCGGTCGCAACAGCTGAGCCGTGGAGCCGTCGACCTGGTGTTCCTTGGCGATCGCGGCACACCGATCGTTGTAGTCGTCCAACAAGGCTGCGGCTTCCTCGGGCTGATTCAGCGCCTCGCCGACCAATGCGACATTGTCCTGCCACGGGTCTTCCTGCGTGGCCATGAAGACCGTGGGCGCGATATCGCTGAGCTGCTGATAGAGCTTGGAGTGACGCGACTCGGTGCCGATGATCAGGTCCGGCTTCTGCTTGGCGATCAGCTCCAGCGACGGTTCGGTGACGGTGCCGACGTGAGTGATCTCCTGGGCGGCGTCGCCCAGATAGCCGGGAATGCCGGTTTCGACGCTGGCAACAGCTGCGCCGACCGGAGTGACGCCGAGTGCCACCGCTGTGTCGAGCTGGACCGGTTCGAGGACGACAACTCGCTTGGGCGAGTCGGGGACGTCGGTGGTTCCTCGGGCGTGCTTGACCTCGTGGCCCGAGCTCCCCTTCTGTTCCGAGCCGCCACCATCGGAGGAACAGGCGGCAAGGGTGAGCGCGGCGAGCACACCGACCGAGATCAGAGCGAGCCGCCGAACAGGACGCGCGGCAAAGGGTGCGGGAAACATGCGTGATCCTCAAGAACTGAGCGCCAGTAGGTCGGCGCGTGGAGACGTGTTGGGGGCCATCGGGCAGGACCGCCCCGGCCTCGCCCAGAGTATAGGTAAGGCTCACCTCATTAACATGGGGTAATGTGACAGTTTATGTCCCGATCCCGACATCGATTGAAGGCTGTGTGAGCGTCACCACATCCCCCGCCGCGCTGATCACGAGACATCTCGTCGAGCCCCGCCCCCGTCAGATCGGGTGGCACACCCACAGGCGTCACGAGCTGTTGTGGGGATTCACGGGAGTACGAACTGCCGAGACCGACGGCGCTGTCTGGACGCTGCCTCCGACGGCGGGCTTGTGGATCCCGGCCGGCACCCGGCATGCCGGGTTCGCCGGAGAAGGGTCTCGGCACTACTTCACTCTCGTGGACCCGACAACCTTCCCGTCGCCGTGGTCACAACCAACCCTCGTCGGAATGCCACCGGCCATCCGAGAGCTGCTGATCCACCTGCGAAACTCCACGCTGAGCCCTGCCGAGCGCCATGACCCTGAGCGGGCTGCGATAAGCCTGCTGCGGCCCATGGTCGGTTCCGAGATCGTGTTACCCACCCCATCCGATCCACGGGCCCGCGCCGTGTCCGTGGCAGTCGCCAACGATCCGGCGGACAACCGGACCACCGAGCATTGGGGACGCGAGGTGGGAGTGTCCGGACGCACCCTGGACCGGCTCTTCGCCTCGCAGACCGGGATGACCTTCACCCGATGGCGCCTGCAAGCCCGGGTACGTGCCGCAGTGCTGCTGATCGCCGACGGCCAGTCGGCGACGGCGGTCGCCCATCAAGTCGGCTACCAGACCACCAGCGCCTTCGTGCGGGCTTTCAGACAGACCACGGGCAGCACGCCCCGGGCCTATGTGGCGGCCCAGCGCGATCACAGTTCACGCTGATCCCCGCAGCGCGTCAGATGGCCGGGTCGATGGTGAACCAGGTGAGCACGGGTGCGGCTGCCAGCAAAGGTCCGAGATCGGTGATCGCGCCGGCACCGGCACGGAACTCACGGTAGGCGGCGTCGTGCTCCAGCGACTCCCACGTCTCATACGCGATCCCGTGGGCCGGATCGTCCACGTCGACGAGGACGTCGACCCCGAGATTTCCGTCGAAAGCGCGGGTCTCTTCCAGAACTCGTCGCACGACGATGCGAGCGTCGTCCAGGAGCTCGGGTTTGAACCGCAGATCGAGTGTTGCTGTGACAGTCATGTCGTCCTCCGTCGGTGGCTGCGGAACCAGACTAGAGCCATCGAAGCCCGGCTTGGGCCAACCCCACTCGCATACTCTCTCGCTCCGCGGCATCCCACGGTTCTGATGCGGCCAGGGGGATCCCTGTTCTACCCAACACCTGAACCCGCTTCTGCAGGTCCAGGTGTCTTCGATCTCTTGCGAGATCACATTGTCGGGCTGACACGATTGGAACCTACGACCCCTTGACCCCCAGGCGTCCAGACGGTTCAGATCATGCAGAGCACGTCACGAAATGTATGGTTTGCATGATTCTGGTCCCCTTTTGGTCCCCCCTCAGCCCGTGCATGCGGGCTGGCCGATAACCGTATGGGGGTCGCCTTGACGAAGGGGGCCAGTACATCGAGCACCGAGAACAGCAGCGCTTGCATTCGAAGAAGTGCGCGGCGTCCGGACTGCCACCGCTCAAAGTAACGAGTTCGTCCAACCACGGCGTTAATAATGCGGCGCGGCTTTCGCCCAGCCTGACAATCTGAGCCGGGTCGGCATAGATCGTCTTGGCGAACTGCCGGGCATGGAGACGATCGGACGGCAGGGGCGTGTGCTGCCAGAAGATCTGGTCGACCAGGTAGTCCGTGTCGAGGCAAATCGTCGTGATGGTGATCGATCTCTCTGGCACGCAGCCGCACAGCGTGTTCGCCCCCAAGGAGCACAGCGTCTCCGAGGCGGATGGGCTGCTGCTCGAACTCGCTCGAGAGGAACGCTGACCCTCACGGACGACGAGCAGCATCACGCAGTCGTGCGCAGACGGAAGGACTGGGCAGCGCAACACCGTCGTCCTTGCGAGGAAAGGCCGATACAGGTGCTTCATGCGCCGCTGTCGCAGTTGCTAATGTCACGGCACGTTAAGCGGCTGGCTGCAGCCGGCTCGCGCCGGGCCGGGAGTATTGCGCTCTCACTTGCCGAACCTTCGTGAAAGTGCATTGCGATAGTTCCCGACCCTTGCCCTTCGCTACCGCCGAGGAAGGGCGACGGCGCAGAGCGCGAAGGTGACCGCGAACGCGGCCTGCACGAGCATGCAGATGGCGAGCGCGATGGTGTATGTGCCCGCAATGGGCGTCGCGGCGTCGCTGACGGCGGAAGAGAGGACGCCGCCCGCGATCGCGACTCCCAGACCCATGGACGCCTGCTGCGCCGTTTGCAAGACGCCGGACGCGGCCCCGGCGATGGTCGGAGGAACGTCTGCGACCATGGCGCCGACGAGGGGGCCGAACATGAGTGCCTGCCCGACGCCGACACCGATCAGCAGTGCCGCGAAGGTCCAAGAGCTCAGTTCGGGACGCTGTAGGAGTACGGAGGCGGCGGTGACCGCCAGCACGACGGCCTGAATGAAGCCGCCGGCGATGAGGAGTCGGCGGAAGCCGAACCTGGTCGCCAGCTTGCCGGACCAGACTGAGACACCGAAGAAGCAGAGCGCGAAAGGCAGCAGAATAAGCGCAGTCTGCATCGGCGGCCAGCCGAGGCCGGTCTGCGCGGTGAGGGCGTAGACGAAGGTGAACGCGCCGTAGGCGGACTGAAGCATCAACGCCATGAGAATGCCGACGCGGTAGGACCGAAGGCCGAACAGCGGGGGCGGCACCAGCGGAGCCTTCTCACTGCGGTGAACGCGGTGCTGCCACCTCCAGAAGGCGGCGAAGAGTGCCGGAGCCAGGATCAGCAGTGTCCAGCACCAGATCGGCCAGCCGAGCCTGGCGCCTTGCGAGAACGGGACGAGCAGGGAGAGCAGTGCGGCTCCCAGCAGTGTCGTGCCGAGCAGGTCGAGAGAGCGGTGGCCGGGCGCGCTGGTGGGAGGCACCCAGCGCAGCGCAGCGCAGAAGGACAAGGCCCCCATCACGACGCTTGCGGCGAAGACGGTGCGCCATCCAGCGCCGAATAACGGGAGCGACAGGAGGATGCCGCCGAGAACTTGCCCGACCGCCGTCGCGCCACCCGCTGTCGCTCCGAACCAGGCGACGGCTCGGGCACGCTCGCGTCCCTGGGTCGAGGCCGTGATCGTGGCAAGCACTTGCGGGACCATCACGGCCGCTGAGAGGCCCGTGAGCGCACGCGCGGCGATCAGGACAGCCATCGTCGGCGCGAACGTGGCCATGAGCGAGAACAGCGTGAAACCGGCCATGCCGATCAGGAACAGGCGCCTGCGGCCGTAGAGATCCCCGAGTCGTCCGCAAAGTACGAGTGGGACGGCGAATCCGAGCGCGTAGATAGAGACGACAAGGGACTGCTCGGCCGCCGTCGCCTGTAGCGAGGCGCCGATGTCGGGCACGGCGATCCCTGTCGCTGCGAAACTCACGACGGAGAGGAACAGAGCGGCGAGGGTGGCGAACAGCCCGCCTCGCCCCAAGCTGCTCGGCGGTGAGGAAGACGAAGCAGCGGGAACGGAACCGGCGCGAGAAGATGAAGATGCAGTACTCACCCTTCGATCGTGATCGTCCACTGATCCTGGTACCAGAAGCCTGGTTATGGAGGTACTGACTGAACCTGGATAAGTCCGACACTATGCCTCAGCATGGAACAGTGACCGATACCAGTTCCGTGATCGCGCGCCGAGAGCTCGGAGATTTCCTGCGTAGTCGGCGAGAGCGACTGTCTCCCGAGCAGGTGGGGTTGCCATCTACCGGTCGTCGCCGCACTCCTGGGCTTCGCCGTGAGGAAGCCGCCGTCCTCGCGGGTGTCGGGGTGACGTGGTACACCTGGCTCGAGCAAGGTCGCACGATTAACGCCAGCATGCAGGTGCTCACGGCCATTAGCCGTGCTCTCCGCCTGAACGATGAGGAGTCGCAGCATCTGCTGCGACTCGCAGGAATGCAACCATCAGAGCCTCAGACTGTCGCCTGCGATCCTGTTCTGCTCGCCGCCTTCCAACCGGTGCTCGACAAGCTCGATCCCTATCCCGCGTGCGTGCAAACGCCGTTGTTCAGCGTCGTCGCCTACAACCAGACGTATCGGCACCTTTTCACGGACATGGATGCCATCCCGGCCGCAGATCGAAATTGTGCAGTGAAGTTCTTCACCGACCCATCCTGGCGCGACCGCTATGTCGACGCCGACCTGGTGGCATCCAGGATGGTGGCAAGGATGCGCGCCGCTGCAAGCACAGCAGCAAACGGCCCGGAGACCGCCTTCGTGATCGACCGGCTGCTCGACCAATCCGAAGAGTTCGCGCAGCTCTGGAAGCGGCATGATGTGCTCCTCCAGCACTACGACGTGAAGCACCTCGACAGCCCTTTGGTCGGCCAGCTCAGCTTGAGCTTCGTCTCAACTCAAATCGCCGAAACGGGTCACCGACTGACGATAATGACGCCTGAGAGCGACCAGACGCGTCGTCGGCTGGAACAACTCTCGGCCCTCGCGCTCGGTTCGCATCTCGAGGCCCACGCGATTGACGAGGTGACCCGAGACTGGGCTGCTGCAACTGGCCAATAGCGCCGTCACCACAGCACATGTGCACAGTCCAGCGCGTTGACGGCATAGCTACGCGGCAACGTCGGTAGCGCATGCTGTTAGCACGGTCACTCCTTTCGCTGCATGCGTGCTTGAGCTTCCAGATGGTCAGCTTTCGTAGTTCGAGGCGCCCTTCCCGGAAACTGGAAATGGATAGCGATGTCGCGGGCCTGGCGAAGGCCGGCCTCACATTGGGATGCGTGGTGATCACCTTCGACGTCGTAGATGAGGTGGCTCTGGACATCGTCGATGCCGCAGTAGACGAACACCCCGACGTCGCACCAGCCATCAGCCCGCTGTCGCGCAGAAGGACATCCTCGGCCACGCCTCCGTTGAGACCGCCCGCGGATACCTGCACCCTGACGACCGACACCTCGCATCAGCCGCAGAGCAGACGAACATGACAAAGCCCCGATGAAAATGGCTTCTCATCGGGGCTTTTCTGTCGGGCTGACAGGATTTGAACCTGCGACCCCCTGACCCCCAGTCAGGTGCGCTACCAAGCTGCGCTACAGCCCGATTGGTACCGAAGAGGAACTTTACCGTAGGCGATCTGGCTGACCGCCACCGGGGAGAGCCTCGGTCGGTGACCTCGGTTCAGCGGCGTTCGCGCTTCTTGCGCGGTCGCTGCTGCAGGTGGATCGGGGTGCCGACGAAGCCGAACTCTTCGCGTAGCCGACGCTCGATGAAGCGCATATAGGACGCTTCGAGCTTGCCCGAGGTGAACAGGACGAAGGTCGGCGGAGCCGTGGAGGCCTGCGTGCCGAACAGGATCTTGGACTGCTTGCCGCCACGGACGGGGTGCGGGTGCTCGGCGACCAGACGGCCCAGGAACGCGTTGAGCATTCCCGTGGGCACTCGTGTCTCCCAACCCTCCAGCGCGGCGTCCAATGCGCGCACGAGGCGATCGACGTGCCAGCCGGTGCGAGCCGTGATGTTGATCGTCGGCGCCCACGGCACCTGGACGAGCTCGCGCTCCATCTCGCGTTCGAGATAGTAGCGACGCTCCTCGTCGACAAGATCCCATTTGTTGAACGCGATGATCAGCGCACGCCCGGCGTCGGCAACCGAGCTGATGATGCGGGTGTCCTGCTCAGTCAGCGGCACGCTGCCGTCGATGATCACGACTGCGACCTCGGCCCGGTCGATCGCCGAGCTGGTACGCAGGCTCGCGTAGTACTCGTGGCCGGAGGCATCACGCACCCGGCGGCGGATACCGGCGGTGTCGATGAAGTTCCAGGTACGGCCACCGAGTTGGACGATCTCGTCGACCGGGTCGACCGTCGTGCCCGATGCATCGTCGACGACAACGCGCTCTTCGCCGGCGAGCCGGTTGAGCAGGCTCGATTTGCCGACATTGGGCTTGCCGACGATCGCGACGCGACGCGGTCCCTGAGGGGCGTCGAAGTCTTCGGGCGGCGGATCGGGCAGCGCGTCGATGACAGCATCGAGCATGTCGCCGCTGCCTCGACCGTGCAGCGCCGAGACGGGGAACGGCTCACCGAGCCCGAGGTTCCAGAGCCCGGCAGCTTCCGCCTCGGTGCGCTGGTCATCAACCTTGTTGGCCGCCAGGACGACGGGCTTCTTGGCCTCACGCAGCAGGCGGACGACCTTCTCGTCGACGTCGGTGATGCCGACGGTCGCATCAACGACGAACAGCACGGCATCAGCGACCTGGATCGCGATCTCGGCCTGAGCGGCGATGCGCTCGGCGAGCCCGCGTGCGTCCGGGTCCCAGCCACCGGTGTCGACGACCGTGAAAGCACGCCCGTTCCACACCGCGTCGTACGACACCCGGTCACGGGTCACGCCGGGGACGTCTTCGACGACTGCCTCGCGGCGCCCGATGATGCGGTTGACCAAGGTCGATTTACCGACGTTGGGACGCCCGATCACAGCGAGAACGGGTACAACGTCAACCATCGGAGCTTCCTGTCGGCAAGGGGCCGGGCAAGTCGCGCTTCAACGCGGTCTTGGCCCGGGAGACATGGGCACGCAGGTGATCACGAATCTGCTCACCTGCGTCTTCCATCATCCCACGATCTCGCGGCCAAGCTTGCATCGGGAACTGGATCGACTCGCCGTAGACGATATCGAGGCGCCTTCCACGCGGTGGACGGGCCTGAGAACTCTCCCCTGCCTCACGCGTACCGAAGATCGCGACGGGGACGACCGGCGCTCCGGTCACGAGTGCCAAATAGGTCACGCCGCCCTTGAAATTCCTGAACTCACCATCGCCTCGGGTGCCTTCGGGGTACAGCAGCACCGCCTGATCGGCGGCCAGCGCCCGCAGCGCCTGCCGCACCGCGCCGGAGTCCGTCCGGTTGCGGGCGACCTTGATCTGGCCGACGAAACGCAGCAGACGACCGGTCTTGCCGACAAACTCCTCTTCCTTGGCCATCGCATGGAGCGGACGCGGAGCCGTCGCCACGAGCAATGGGCCGTCGAGCCAGCCGATGTGATTGCTCGCGAGGATCACGGGCCCTTCAGCTGGCACGAATCGCTGACCGCGTTCGTGGATCTCCCACTTGCGGTAGAAGTACCCCTGTGTGCGTCCACGAGCGAAGCGGAGGCCCCTCTCGGGAATCCCCGCCCCGTGGTTGGTTGCGACACTCATCGCGAAGCAGCGACAATTCCGACGATGTGCGCGATGACCTCGTCCAACGTCAGGTGAGTGCCGTCGACGAGTACCGCGTCATCGGGCATCGACAGCGGCGACGCAGCACGCGTCGAGTCGATCTGATCGCGCCTGGCCAGCGCCGCCTGCATGGCAGCGGTGTCAACGTCACCGGTCTCGGCTGCTCGCCGTTCGGCTCGCGCGGCCGGATCCGCGACGAGGTAGATCTTGACCTGCGCGTCCGGCGCGACGACCGAGCCGATGTCGCGCCCTTCGACGACGATTCCATCGCTGCCGTCGATCGCGGCTCGCTGCAACTCGACCAGTTGGGCCCGGATCTCGGCCACCGCGGCGACCTTGCTGACGGCCGAGGTGACCTGGACGCTCCGGATCGGCTCGGAGACGTCGACGTCATCGGCGAAGATCGCCGGATCGGCCGCGTCGGTCGTCCAGCCGAGCTTGACCTGCGCCGCAGCCTGCGCCATGGCCGGCGCATCGTCGAGGTCGGCGCCTCGTTCCAGCAGTGCCCAGGTCATGGCCCGGTACATCGCGCCGGTGTCGAGGTACGCCAAGCCGAGCTGGGTGGCGACTCCTCGCGAAGTGCTCGATTTGCCGGAGCCGGACGGTCCGTCGATCGCGACGACCAATGGCTTACTCACGTGTTTCTCCTTGGCAATACAGTTCTTAGACGTAGACGTGCTGGGAGTCGGGCAGTCTCAAAGGTAGGCGGACCAGCCACGCTGGGTGAGCGCTTCGACCAAAGATTCGCCGACGCCGAGGGCGACAGCGATCTCGGCCAGACCCACAGGACGACCCAGATCGTGATCGAGGCGCAGGTCCTCGATGTTGACACCCGATTGTCCCGTATCTGCCATGAGCCTCGACAGTTCGCCGGGCTGATCGGCGACCTGGACGTGTACGACGTCGACTTGATCGGGCTGCGAGCCGTGTTTGCCGGGGATCAGTTCGGTGCCGCGACGGCCCGCATCCAGCACATCGCCGATGACGCCATCGTCTTGGCCCAGTGCCGAGATGACGCGGTCGAGATCGTCCCTCACGAGTGTCAGCACCGAACGGACGTCGCTCGCGTTGGCGCCGAGGATGTCGACCCACAATGCCCGGTCACTGGCGGCGATTCGGGTCGTGTCACGCAGGCCCGGGCCGGCGAGCGACAGTGACGTGCCTTCGGCCTCGTTGAGCCGCGCAGCGGTCAGCGTCGACATGAGCTGCGGGACGTGCGAGACCAGAGCCACAGCACGGTCGTGGCTCGCGGCGTCCATGATGATCGGGAATGCGCCGGTGTGCAGCGCGAGGTCGACGACGGCATCGAGTGCGCCGGGAAGGGTCCGTTCCCCGGGCGTGACGGCCCACGGACGTCCCTCGAAGAGTTGCGCAGAACCCGACATCGGCCCGGATCGCTCGCTGCCGGCCATGGGATGCCCGCCGGCATAGCGCTCGGCTCCCGGCAGGGCATCGATATCGACCTGCAGGCCCGCCTTGACGCTCGTGACGTCGGTGACGAACGAGGTCGGCCAGCGGACCAGCGCATCCGCGACGACACTCGCGGCCGCACGGGGCGGAACCGCGACCAGCACGAGGTACGGCACGGAGTCGTCGAGGGGCCGGCCGGCTCCACGGGACTGTGCCACTTCGACGTTCGCCGGCAGGGAATCCTGCAGCAACACGTCGACATCGTGTGCCCGCAGCGCTAGGCCAACTGATGTGCCGATCAGGCCGCAGCCCACGACCAGGACAGGCCCCGGCAGAGCGTCGGGAGAAGCAGCGGTCATGCCACATCCACGCTGTCGAACAAGGCTCCCAGCTCATCGCGGGTCAGGTCACGCATGGCTCCCGATGACAGGCCACCGAGGTGCAGGGGCCCGAATGCCGTGCGGGTCAGCTCACGCACGGGGTGTCCGACCTCGGCGAGCAGCCGTCTGACGATGCGGTTGCGGCCCATGTGGATCTCGAGCTCGACGATGGAACGGCCCCGCGAACGGTCTTTGACCTGGAACCGGTCGACCTTGGCGGGACCGTCCTCCAGTTCGACGCCCTTCTTGAGCAATGCCCCGAGCGAATCGGGCACATCGCCGTCGACCAGCGCGACATAGGTCTTGCTGATCTCGAATGACGGGTGCGCCAGCTTGTGCGCGAGATCGCCGTCATTGGTCAAGATCAGCAGGCCCGACGTGTCGGTGTCGAGTCGTCCGACATGGAAAAGGCGATCTTCGCGTCCGGCGATGAATGACGCCAGATCCGGGCGACCCTGCTCATCGGCCATCGATGTGACGATGCCTCGCGGCTTGTTGAGCAACACGTACGCGTGATCGTTGGGTGCGGGGATCCGCTTGCCGTTGACTCGGACGACGTCGGTCGCCGGGTCGACGCGAGCGCCCATGACGTCGATGATCTCGCCGTTGACCTCGACCCGGCCCTGGGCGATCATGTCATCGCAGCGGCGGCGGCTGCCGAGTCCGGCCTGGGCCAGAACCTTCTGCAGTCGAATCTCAGTCACGGTCTTCACTCTCTGATGGGATAGCACTGCCCGATGGGGTCGCGCTGGGTGTCGGGTCGGTCTCTGATTCGATCTCGTCCTGGGGCGTCGCTGCGGCAAGGGCGGCCTCGACGCCTTCCAGACCTTCTTCTTCCATGTCGTCCATATCTGGCAGATGCTGCGCGATGTCAGGCAGTTCGCTGATGCTGCCCAACCCCATCCGTTCCAGGAAATAGCTCGTCGTGCGGTAGAGGATCGCTCCGCTCTCGGCGTCGACGCCACCCTCTTCGATCAGTCCACGGGTCACAAGCGTGCGGACGACACCATCGACGTTGACGCCGCGGATCGCCGAGATGCGCGAACGACTGATCGGCTGTCGGTACGCCACAACGGCCATGGTCTCCAGAGCCGCCTGCGTCAGGCGGGCTTGCTGGCCGTCGAGGATGAATCTTTCGACCGCCCCCGCGAACTCCTCGCGGGTGAAGAATCGCCAACCTCCTGCGATATTGCGCAGCTCGAAGCCTCGTCCCTGCTCGGTGTACTCGGCCGCCAGAGCCTCCAATGCCTCCTGGACGTCGGTCGGCGGGTGACCCACCGCCTGGGCCAGGGTCAAGTGATCGAGCGGCTGATCGGCCACCATCAGGACGGCTTCGAGCGCCGGCTGGAGGTCGAGCATCTCCAACTCGAGCTCATGCGGTCCGGTGGGCAGGTTCTGGTCAGTCATCTGTGCTCTCAACAGTCGAGGTGTCGGGGACATCGTCATCGATCAGGCTCGCATCGACCAGGACGGGCTCATCGTCGACGTCGAGCATGGGCTCGTCGAACTCGTCGCCGACATCGATATCGCCCTCGCCACTGCCGGTCCAACGCACGTGGAGGTCACCCAACGGAGTCGCCTGTTCGAATGCGATCGCACCCTCGCGGAACAGTTCGAGCACCGCCAGGAATCGGGCCACCTTGGTCATGATGTCGGGCGCATCGGCCGTCAGCGCCCGGAACGTCATCTCGCCTTTACGGCGCAATTGGTCGACGACCAGGTGCGCCTGCTCGCGGACGCTGACCTGCGGCGCGTGCAGATGCGTCAACGACAGGATCGGGACCGGTTTGTCTTCGAACGCCTTGGCCGCGAGCATCGCCAACTCGTCCGGGCCGACCGAGATCAGCACTTCGGGCAGCAGATCGGCGAACCGGGGCTCTAGGCTCACAATGCGCGGGAACCGCTTCGACTCGGTCGCGAGACGTTCGGCCATGATGCCGGCGACCTGTTTGAAGGCTCGGTACTGCATCAACCGGGCGAACAGCAGGTCTCTGGCCTCCAGGAGCGCCAGATCCTCCTCGTCCTCGACCTCTGCCTGGGGCAGCAGTCGGGCGGTCTTGAGGTCGAGCAGGGTCGCCGCGACGAGCAGGAAGTTCGTGGTCTGCTCGAGATCGTCGCCGAGTGCCTTGATGTACGCGATGAACTCACCGGTCACCGCCGACAGAGCGACTTCGGTGATGTCGAGTTCGTGTTTGGAGATGAGTTGCAGCAGGAGGTCGAAGGGACCCTCGAAGTTCGTCAGGACGACTTGGAATCCGGCAGGCGGCGGCGTCTCGACATCCTCGACGATCACGACTCGCTCAATCGCCGTGCCACGTCGCTGTCGGTACCGTGCAGTTCGAGATCTGCCAATGCCACGGCCAATGCTGCTCTGACGAACCGGCCACGGTCGACGCTGCGGCCGAGCTCGCTGCGCAACTTCAAACGGGCCTGCTCGACGGCCATCAGCTCGGATGCCGTGACATACACCGTCATCTTCTCGTCGTGCTTGACCCGGCCGCTCGCAGTGCCGCTGGGCTCCGGACTCGGTGCAGGAGCAGGAACCGGGGGCTCGGCGGACTTGGCAGGTGCAGTCGCCCGGAAGAGCTCGTCGGCGCCGGGCATGGAGGGACGCTTGCCGGACCCTCCTGCGGAGGGTGTCACGCGTCGGGGCATCGAACGAGAACCTCCCGTGCCAATTGGCGGTACGACTCGGCTCCCGGCGAGTTCGTGGCGTATTCGGTGATGGGCTCCCCCGCGACGGTCGAGTCGGAGAATTTGACCGTGCGGCGGATGACGGTGTGGAACACCAGATCGCCCCAGCCCTCCACGAGGGTCTGCAGGACTTCCTTGCCGTGCAAAGTGCGGCTGTCGTACATCGTGCCCAGCAGGCCGATGATCTCCAGGTCGAAGTTGGTCCGATCGCGGACCTTCTCGATCGTGTCCTTGAGCAGCGCGACGCCGCGCAGCGCGAAGTACTCACACTCCAAGGGCACCAGCACGCCGGTCGCGGCGGTCAGCGCGTTGACCGTCAGCAGACCCAGCGAGGGCTGGCAGTCGATCAGGATGACGTCGTAGTCATCGCGGACCGGCTTCAGCACTCGAGCCAGGACCTGCTCGCGTCCCACCTCGGTCACGAGCTGCATCTCAGCGGCGGACAGATCGATATTGGACGGCACCAGGTCGAGGCCTTCGACCGCGGTGTGCATGATCAGGTCCTTGATCGTGATCTCACGATCCATCAGGACGTGGTAGATGCTCTGCTCGAGGTCGTGGGCGTTGACGCCCAGTCCGACTGTCATGGAGCCCTGCGGATCGAAGTCGACCAGCAGCACCCGGCGGCCCGTCTCGACCAGCGCGGCGCCCAGGTTGATGGTCGTCGTGGTCTTGCCGACGCCGCCCTTTTGATTGCACAGCGCGATGATCGTCGCCGGTTTGGCCGGATCGCGCGGCTGGGGCTCCGGGAAGTCCGGCATCGGCCGTCCGGTCGGTCCCAGTTCCTTGCTCATTGGCTACCCCTGCACTAGACCCGGCGGACGAGCGCAACTCTACCGCGACGGCGAGGGTTCGCGATCACGCAACCGGCCAATTCGCCCGATGCCTACCGAGATGCCCGCGGATGAGCTGTCGCATATATCTCACGCAGCTTCTCGACAGTGACCAGAGTGTAGATCTGGGTCGTCGTCACCGAGGCGTGGCCGAGTAGTTCCTGGACGACACGCACGTCGGCTCCGCCATCGAGAAGATGTGTTGCGAATGAGTGTCGCAGCGTGTGCGGCGAGACGTCCGTGCCGATTCCGGCCCGGTCGGCGGCTTTGGTCAGAACTGTCCAAGCGCTCTGCCTCGACAGCCTGCCGCCACGGGCGTTGAGGAACACGCCGGGTGTTCGTGTCGTCGCCGACACGAGCGTCGGACGAGATGCCGTCAGATAGTCCGCCAGAGCCGAGCGGGCATACGAACCGAGCGGCAGGATCCGCTGTTTGCCGCCTTTGCCTCGTAGCAGGACCGATCCCTCCTCGAGGTCGAGATCGTCGATGTCGAGTCCGACCGCCTCCGAGATGCGCGCCCCGGTGCCGTACAGCAGCTCCAGCAGTGCTCGATCCCGTGAAGCAAGTGTCGTGCCCGGTGCACTGGCCGCGTCGAGGATCGCCTCGACGTCGGACAACGGCAGTGCCTTGGGCAACCTGGCCGCCGGGCGCGGTGGCTTGATCGCCGCAGTGACGTCGGTCGCGACGACCTGTTCCCGCAGCCAGAAGCGGTGCAGGCCCCGAACCGCCACGATGGTCCGGGCGGCACTCGCAGTTCCCAGCGGCACATGGTCCTCGTCGCCGGTACGCAACTCGCCCAGGAAGGCCGTCACGTCCAGCTCGGTGACCGCAGCCGGGTCGGTCAGGCCGCGCGAAGCCAAGAACGACTGATAGCGGCGCATGTCGCGGCGATACGAACGCAATGTGTTGTCGGCCAGCCCGCGCTCGACGCCCAGATGACTCAGATAGTCCTGGATGCCTCGACTGACGTCATCGCTCATCTGGTTCGGTGAACCTGTTCCGCGAGAATTGCAGCCACTGTCATCGAGTCGGTGATGCGTCCGGCCAAGACGGCATCGACCGCCTGCTCGAAGGGGAGCCACCACTGGAGCATGTCGGCTTCCTCGGCCTCACGGTCCGTGCGTTCTGCCTGCGGCACCGCCGAAAGGCCCGTGGCGCGAAAGACCTCCCAGCCTTCGGTCGAATAGCCCGGAGTCGCAAGGAGTCGCAAGAGCGAACTCCAGCGGGCTGCGAGGATATCGGCCTCTTCGGCCAGCTCGCGGACGGCAGCATCCTGCGGCGCTTCGCCCTCGACGTCGAGGGTGCCCGCCGGTATCTCCAGCAAGAACTTGCCCACCGGGTGACGATATTGCTGGACCAGCAGTAGCCGGTCCTCGTCGTCGAGTGCCAACACGCCGATCGCGCCATTGGGCTGCGCCACCGCCCGGGAGTGCTCATCACCGGCTGGATCGACGATCGTGTCGATCCGCAGACTGATGTACGGACTCTTGTACTGGGGCGCACTACCCGAAACGGGCCATGACCGATCGGCGTCGGCAAGGCCTGATTCGGCCAGCGCGCCCGGAAGAACCGGATGGTCGGTCATATCGTTAGTGTCCGGCCTCGACGGTCTGCGGCGAGGCCTCCACCGGCAGTCGGCTCTCACGTTGACGGGTTATCGCCGCACCGATCAGACCGGCGAACAGCGGATGCGCCTTGGTCGGGCGCGACTTCAATTCCGGATGCGCCTGCGTCGCGACGTAGTAGGGGTGAACCTCGCGCGGCAGCTCGACGAACTCGACGAGTGAGCCGTCAGGAGAAGTTCCGCTGAAGACCAGACCGGCCTGTTCCAGCTTGGGTCGATACGCGTTGTTGACCTCATAGCGGTGCCGGTGACGCTCGTCGACCTTCGTCGTTCCGTAGGCTTCGGCGACGATGCTGCCCTCATCGAGCGTTGCCGGGTAGGAGCCGAGGCGCATAGTTCCGCCCAGGTCGCCCTCACCGTCGACGATCGACAGTTGTTCGGCCATCGTCGCGATGACCGGATGGGCCGACTGCGGATCGAACTCCGACGAACTCGCGTCGGCGATTCCGGCGACATTGCGGGCATATTCGACGACCATGCACTGCAGCCCGAGGCACAGGCCCAGAACCGGGATTCTTTGCTCACGGGCGAATTTCAGAGCACCGAGTTTGCCTTCGATTCCGCGAATACCGAATCCGCCAGGCACGCAGATGCCGTCCACGTCACCGAGGTGCTTGGCGGCACCGGCGGGCGTCTCGCAGTCATCCGATCCGACCCAGCGCAGCTTGACCCGGGCCTCGTGGGCGAAACCGCCGGCGCGCAGGGCTTCGCCGACCGACAGATAGGCATCGGGCAGGTCGATGTACTTGCCGACCAGAGCGATCGTGATCTCTTCGGTCGGCTCGTGCACGCGCCGCAGCAGCTCGTCCCACTGCGTCCAGTCGACGTCACGGAACGGAAGGTCGAGGCGACGAACGACGTAAGCATCGAGGCCCTGGCCGTGCAGCACCTTCGGGATGTTGTAGATCGACGGCGCATCCGGGCACGTCACGACGGCCTCTTGGTCGACATCGCACATCAGCGAGATCTTGGCCTTCATGCTCTCGGGGATCTCGCGGTCCGCGCGGCACACGATGGCGTCAGGCTGGATGCCGATCGACCGCAGTGCCGCGACCGAGTGCTGTGTGGGCTTGGTCTTGAGCTCACCGGACGGGCCGATATACGGGATCAGCGAGACGTGCAGGAAGAACACGTTGCCGCGACCGACGTCGTGACGCACCTGGCGGGCGGCTTCGAGGAATGGCAGCGACTCGATGTCGCCGACAGTGCCGCCGATCTCGGTGATCACGACGTCGACGTCAGGACCGGCCATGGCGCGGATACGTGACTTGATCTCGTTCGTGATGTGCGGGATGACCTGCACGGTGTCGCCGAGATAGTCGCCGCGACGTTCGCGGGCGATGACCTCGGAGTAGACCTGACCGGTCGTGACATTGGCCTTGCCCGACAGGTCGACGTCGAGGAAGCGCTCGTAGTGACCGATGTCGAGATCGGTCTCGGCGCCGTCCTCGGTCACGAAGACCTCACCGTGCTGGAACGGATTCATGGTGCCCGGGTCGACATTGAGATACGGGTCGAGCTTTTGCATCGTGACCCGCAGCCCGCGTGACTTCAGCAGCCGACCGAGACTTGAGGCGGTCAAGCCCTTGCCCAGTGAGGAAGCAACCCCGCCGGTGACGAAAACGTGCTTGGTAACCGCGCTACCTGCCAAGGTGACTCCCGTGGTCGAATTCGATGTCGAGCGCTCACGATGCAAGATTTGCATCAGGCCTCCACGGGATTCCAGCCTACCAACGATTGCGCCCGGATGGAGAACCGTGGACGTGTCGGATCCCCCACATCGGGAACCCGGACCGATTTGATCTCGTCGTAAGGGCAACCCCACCCCGAGGAGCCGGTATGGACGCAGCGACCGAGGCGTACTTCGCCGCCTTCGCACGCACCCGATGGCGTGATCTCGTCCGAGCCGCAATATTCCTCGGCGCCAGTCCCGACGAAGCAGAGGATCTGGCCCAACAGACTCTGATCCGCTGCTACTCGGCCTGGGACAGAGTTCAGCAGGCCGACAACACCGAGGCGTACGTCTACCGCATGCTGGTCAATCAGCTCCGGGACGCTCGACGCACCCGCTGGTGGCGGGGACGGGTCGACTACGACCATGACCAACCCGTCGCAGACAGCAGCGATCGGGTCGCCACGACCGATGCCGTATCCCGCGCCCTCGGAGGTCTGCCGAAGGAGCAACGTGAGGTCGTGGTGCTCCGATATTTCGTCCAGCTCGGCGAAGCGCAGACAGCCGCCGCGCTCGGCATCGCTCCCGGCACCGTCAAGAGTCGGCTGTCGAGGGCGCTCGCCCGACTGTCCACATCTGACCATCTCACCCCGCACTCCGAGGAGCACCGATGAGTGATCTCGAAAAGCTCTGGGACGATCTGCCCACCAGGCCGGCACCGGTCGACGACCTGATCCGTGCCGGACGTCTCCGCGCGACTCGTCGCAGGCGTCTGGTCATCCGACCTCTGATCGTGACCGGAAGCGTTGCAGCGTTGCTCGCCACGTTCATCGCAGGCACACAGGTCGGCGACGGATCCGGAGACGCCACTCCCCCGCCAACCGATATCCAGGCTGCCTCCTTCCAGGCCGACCTCGACCCGGCCACCTCGTGCACGGAACTGCTGACGTCATACCGAGACCGAGGACTCGCACAGGTCACCGCATGGGGTTGGGGCAACGGCTTCGAAGGGTACGTCGGCCGACGCGACCACTTTTCGGCATCCAACCTGTCCGGTTCTGTCGTGCCGACGCCCACGAAGACGTCTACTCGTGCCAGCGACACCGGAACCAATGTGCAAGAAGCAGGTGTCGACGAGCCCGACACGGTCAAAACCGACGGTAGGCGCGTCGTGCGGTTACGCGGTTCGACGTTGATGATCCATGAGGCGACTGACCAGGGCATGAAGAAACTCTCCTCGCTCCATCTGCCAAGACTCGACGACGGCGAGATCCTCCTCGACGGCGATACCGTCATCGCGCTGGGCGCAGACCGCACCAGCGAACGCGATGAGTCCACCGGGGCACGTCGTGGCAGTCGCGCCATCACGATCTCGCTGGCCGATGCGACCAAACCCGCCATCACCTCCGATGTCACCTACTCCGCCCGGGTGATTTCGGCCCGTCAGCATGGCAGCATCGCTCGCTTGGTGCTGTCGAGCGGTCTGCCGTCACTCGACTTCTCCCAGCCCGATGGGCGCAAAATCTCCCCCGAACAGGCGTTGACCGCCAACCGTGAGGTCGTCAAGACATCGAAGATCACCGACTGGCTGCCGACCTACGACGACGGCACCGGCCCCCGCCCGCTGCTGGACTGCACGGATGTCGCGATCGGACCCGACGACCTGGGACTCGACACTGTGAGCATCGTCGGCATCGATGTCGATCGGCCCACCCGTCCGAGTGCGATCGGCCTGTCCGGCGCGACCACGGTCGCCTATGAGTCCGTCGATCACCTCTATCTGGCCTCCAACCCCGTTTACACACCGGACGGCACAACCCACATCTTCGACTTCGAGCTCGACGGCATCGCGGCCCGCCACATTGCGTCGGGCGAACTCGAAGGAACAATCGCCGACAGATGGTCGCTCGACGAGGCCGACGACGTACTGCGAGTCGCGCTGGGCCCGTCGACCGAGACCGGCGACTTCAACTCCGTTGTAACCATGCAACGGGTCGGCACGGAACTCGTGGAGCTGGGGCGAGTCGATCGTCTGGGCCCCGGAGAAGAGATCAAGGGCGTGCGATGGTTCGACGACCTCGCCATCCTCGTGACATTCCGAGAAGTCGACCCCCTCTTCACGATCGACCTGTCGAACCCGGCACGCCCGGTCCTTCTCGGGAAGCTCAAGATCCCCGGATACAGCGACTACCTGCACCCGGTCGGCAATGACCAGATGCTCGGAATCGGCTACGACGGCTCAGGCCGTTCGACGCAGATCGCGCTGTTCGATATCGCGAACCTCTCCGACGTCCGAAGGGACGATGTGCTGACCTTCGATCGTCATCGTTCGATGGCCACCGAGGATCCTCGCGCGTTCACCTGGCTTCCCGAACGCCGCACCGCATTGACAGTCCTTCAGAAGGGCCGCTCGGTCTACCTGGCCACGATCACGGTGCGCGGCGGGCGCCTCGAGAGTCGGATGGAGCAAGTCGAGTACGGCGAGGACGCGCGCCGTGTGCGGACCGTGCAGCTGTCCGACGAACGGGTCGCTCTGGTCACCGGCGAAGACGTACGGCTGCTCGATCTGCCGTAATCCCCGCGAGGGGACTACTTCGGCAGGGCTCCGCCAGCGCTGCGAGAGGTTCCCCACGCGCCGGGCTGGCCGGCGACCTGGGAGACCGCTGCCAGCACGGTGACAATGCGTCCCGCAGCCGAATCGGTCACGTCGACTGTCGAGATCTCGGCTGCGGCGCTGCCATCGCGTACGGCCTTGACCGCACCGCCGTCGGTGCTCGATGACGGCGGTCCGGCCACCACGACACCCTTGCCGGTCGTATTGAGCGCCGATGCCAGCGCCGCGATGACGGTGCTGCGGTCGCTGCCGTTGGCATCTTGCGGACCGGCCACCACGATCGCCACTGTCGCGGCGCGTTTCGGGGCCTTGGTCTGGGTGATGAGATCGCCTTCGGCGAAAGCTGACCGAATTGTGGTGGCAGTCGCATCGAGGTCGGCGGGGGCCTTGGCCATGACGGCTCGGCCCAGAGCTGCACCGATCCGCTCATAGGCACCCGAGGCGGTACTGACGGCAGGCACATCGGCTGCAGCCTGCTCGGCCACGCCTTCGGCAAACTGGCGTCCGGAGGAATCGAGCAACTTGCTGGTCATTTCGATCTCACCCGTGACCTCCGCACCCGCGAGAGCCAGGCTCGAGGTGACGCCTTTGACCTGCTCGGCTTCAGTGCCGGGCACCGTGATCAGGAGCACCGACTGGCCTTTGAGCTTGTCCTTCAGCAGTCCCGAGGCCGCCCGGTCGGCAAAGCCCGCTTCGAACTTGGAAACCGCCGGATCGGCCGTCTGATTTGCCGCCGGCTTGTTGTCGAGAGCGTCCCCGGCGTCGTCGAGCGGACCGGAGCCCAGCGCGATACCCGCCGCCAGAGCGATCAGGATCGCGGCGATCGAGACGAGGTGGTAACGGAAGTTGATCACGAGAAAAGTCCTTTGATCCAGGAGCCGAGGTCGGCGAGCTGGTCCCCGAGTGAGTCGAACCAGTCCTGCCCGACTGGCGTCACGGACACCGCGACAGCAACTGCAGCGACGGCCGCGACAAGCAGCAGGAGAATGGGCCACAGCGAGATCCGCTGTGAGGTGAAGTGGTGAACGGATTTGGCGTCGACGAGTCTGGACCCGGCACGCAGGCGAGCGACGAACATCCGGGCGGCTTCGGCGGGCACACGTTCGAGGAAGTCCGTCAGCGTCGCGGGTCCCCCCACGTGCACGATGACGTCGGCCTCATGGGTGTCGACGAGCAGGATCGCGAGATCGTCATCGGATCCGCTGGAGACGAATGTGACGATCTGCTTGCCGTGCCGCTCCAGCCTTTCGGGCGTGTCCACGACGCCGGAAGCCGTGGTCACCACGACCTCCCCGGACGTCCGGATGGCTTGATCGGAGATATTGTCCAGCGCCCCGATCACGATGTCGGGTGTGTACCCGGCCTGGATCAGCACATCGGCACCGGGCCCTGCGCCGACCAGCACCGGGTCGTTGTCGCCGATGTACCGGCGCAGGCCGCGCAAGTCGGCAACATCGTCGTACGCACGTGACACGACCACGACCGGACGACCGCCGAGCTTGGTCCGCAACTGCGGAACCGTGGCCCCCGTCAGCAGCATGACCTGCTCACGGTGGATATGGTCCGATGCATTCGCCGTCAACGAGTCGAGGCGATTGGACATACTGTCCTTGGCCGCGGCCAGTGCCTGCGCGGTCTTGGCCTCGTCGAGTTCCAGGCCGCTCGCGATCAGTACCTCGTCGCGGAACACCCGGCCGTCCTCGATCCGGACGTCATCTCCGGATTTGAACCGCGACCAGACATCGTCGCTCGTGACATCGATCAGCAGGATGCCCGCCCGGGCCAGCATCTGAGGGCCGAGGTTGGGGATACGGCCGCTACTGGAGGTGCCGGCGTTGAGCACAGCGCGAATCCGCTGATCGATCAAGGTCTGTGCTTGGCGGGTATCGAGGTCGGGATAGTCGACCAGAGCGATCTCGCCCTCGCTCAGTGACTTGACGTCACTGTCACGACGCACGAATCGCAGGGTCCCCACAACGCCCTTGACGTCTACCGGCAGGGCTGTCTTCCGCTTCCAAATGGCCATCAGGACCCATGCTTGCCGCTAAACGTGATCGATTTGCGCGCTGCGTCGGCGTGTCGCCTGTGAGAGAAATCTTTTCAGCTGCGATCGAGAGCGCGCCTGGCCAGCCGGATCGTCGCAACCACACCGACGATCGCGATGCCGACCAGGAGAATCGTCGCGATCACACCGCCTGGACCGACAGAACCGTCTGTGCAGGTGGTCTGTTCGTCATTGCCTGACACGATCGTGACGCATTCTTGGCCGACGCCGGCAAATCCCAGCACGATCCAGAGCACGAGTCCCGGCGCGGGGACGAGCAGCGTTCCCCAGAGCTTCTCCCTGGCAGTCCACCTGGTCGAGAGCCACAGCAGCACGATACCCACCAGCACGAGCACGATCGGCACGATGAAGCCGGCCAATACGGCACCGATGAAGACAAGCGCCAACGAGGCGATCGAGAACCACGGCTTGGACCGGATGCCTTCTGAATGCCCGGAAGCCGGCGTCGGCCCCGGTCCCCCGGCCGACGCCGCGATGGCCTGCGGATCGCCCAGTTCGCGCAAGACATCGGACAACCTTCGCCCGTCTGCGGAGGTCGCGGTATCGATGTGCTCGTGCAGTCCGGCGATGATGTCACCCCGGTCGTCGACTCCTTGGGCGGCCAGCGCCGCGTCGACCTCGTCGAGGTACCGCTGGACCTCGTCGGTGGTGTCCTTGCTCATGTCGTGTTCCCCTTCTGTGGATTGCTGGGCCCTTCGAGGAGAGCAGCATCGACGGCATCGCGAAATGGCCCCCAGGCCGACTCGAACGCCTGCAAGGCGGCTTCGCCGTCTGGGGTCAAGCGGTAGTAACGCCGAGGCGGACCCTCGACCGATTCTTGCCACGACGATGCGACCAAACCGCCCTTACGCAGTCGAGAGAGCAAGGGATACAGCGTTCCGGCGCTGGCCAGCAAGGTGCCTTCGAGCTCACGGGCGATATCGAAGCCATATCTCTCACCCGTGCGCAAGGAGGCGAGGATGCAGTTCTCGACCACCCCGCGTCTCAGATTCGCGAGCGCCTGCGCCTGACTGGGTACCATGCGTCACACGCTACCATGTGAGACAGAGTCAGGATCCCGAACGTGCCAGTTCCAGAAGTTCCCGCGCGTGGGCCTGCGCCGTCGCCGAATCGTCCTGGCCCGCGAGCATCCGGGCCAGTTCGTCGACCCGGTCGGTTTCGTCGAGCCGGATCACCGAGCTGCTCGTGACATTGCCGTCATCGTCCTTCGACACCACGAAATGATGATCCGCGAAGGCCGCGACCTGGGGCAGGTGGGTCACTGCGATGACCTGGGCGTGATCGGCCAGACGCGCCAGTCGGCGGCCCACCTCGACGGCCGCCTTACCGCCGATGCCGGCGTCGACCTCATCGAACACCAAGGTCGGCACGGTCGTCCGATCGGCCAGCACGACCTCCAGTGCCAGCATGAGCCGGGACAACTCGCCGCCACTCGCCCCTTTGTTGAGGGGACGTAGGCCGGCACCGCTGTTGGCCGCGAACAACAGTTCGACCTCGTCGAAGCCCTGCGGTCCGGGGGTTGCGTCGTCCTGTGTCGTGACCCGGACTTCCAGAGTCGCCGACGGCATCGAGAGCTGCGCCATCTCGGCATCGACCAACTTCGACAGGCGTCCGGCCGCCTCATCTCGGATCTTGGACATCTGCCCGGCGATCTCACACACCTGGCCGATGAGTTCGGCCTGTTCGACCTCGAGGGCGGCAACCGCTTGGTCGTCATGGCCCAATTCGCCCAGTCGTGCCGCGCTCGTCTCGGCCCAGTTCAACACATCGGCCAGGGTCGGTCCGTACTTGCGCTGCAGCCCGGCCAGCGCCGCGCGTCGCTCCTGCAACTCGGCGAGACGTTCGGGGTCGAGCTCGACCTGTTCGGAGTACGAACCCAGCTCGGCACCCACCTCGTCGAGCAGGATGCCGATTTCGAAGACCCGGTCGGCCAGGGCATCGAGTTGCGGGTCGTGTCCCCCGGCCTCGCGCAGCTGCGCGGTAGCCTCGGCGACGGTTGTCCGCGCCGAGGTGACGTCCATGTCGCCCACGAGTGCTTGGTGCGCGATCGAAGCTGCCCTGGCCAGGGCTTCAGAGTGCGCCAACCGCCCCTCTTCGACCTTCAACGCCTCGTCCTCACCCGCCTGCGGATCGACTGCGGCAATCTCATCGAGGCCGAACCGCAAGACGTCGAGCTCACGCGCCCGCTCCTGGGCATGGGTGCGCAGATCATGAAGCGTGCGCTCGACGGTCCGCCACCGCGAATACAGCGGGGTGTAACTGGCTGCGACGGCTGCGAACTCAGGACCGGCGAAGCGGTCGAGTGCAGCTCGCTGTTCCGCCGCGCGCAACAACCGATGCTGGTCGGACTGGCCGTGCACCGCAACGAGCTCGTCGGTGACCTCGGTCAACAACGCGGCCGGCACGGTGGCTCCCCCCGCCACGGCCCGCGAGCGTCCCTGGGCTGAGAGCACTCGACCCAGAATCACGACATCGTCGTCGATCTGCCCACCAGCCTCTTCGACTGCCGTGACTGCGGCTCCATCGGGCCGAACACCGATGCTCGCCTCAACCCTCGCCTGGTCGCTGCCCCGGCGGATCAGGCCCAGGTCAGCTCGTTCACCGCGCAGGAGGCCTAAAGCCGTCACGACCATGGTCTTGCCCGCGCCCGTCTCACCGGTGATGACGGTGAAACCCGCCGAGAGATCGAGCTCGGCCGATTCGATGACACCGAGATTGCGCAGGCTGAGCCGCTCCCAGATCGAGCGAGTGCCGGCCATCAGCCGCGTTCCTCTCTGCGGCGTTCGGCCGCACCACGCCAGCCGGCGACGGGCAGATCGAACTTGCGCACCAACCGATCGGCGAACGATGCCGCCTGCAGGCGCGCCAGACGAACCGTCTCGCGTCCCTTGACGACTTCGACCCGGGCGCCCATTGGAAGATCCGCCGCCCGACGGCCGTCGCACCACAGCACGCCTGCGCTCTGCTCCCCGACAACCTCGATCGCCAAAGTCGAGTCAGGCGACACGACCAGCGGACGGGCGAACAGCGCATGGGCACTGATCGGCACCATCAGGAGAGCCGACACCTCAGGCCAGACGATCGGACCTCCGGCGCTGAAGTTGTACGCCGTCGATCCGGTCGGCGTGGCACACACCACCCCGTCACAACCCCAGCGCGAGACCGGACGGTTGTCGATCTCGACCACGACGTCGAGCATGCGCTCTCGCGCGGCCTTCTCGACCGTCGCCTCGTTGAGCGCCCAGTTGGTCGCCACGATCTGACCTGCGACACGCACCGAGACATCGACAGTGAGGCGCTCCTCGACCGAGTAGCTGCGCTCGACGACTCCGCGAACCACATCGTGAATATCTTCGACATCGGCTTCAGCCAGGAATCCGACGTGCCCCAGGTTGACGCCCAGAACCGGCGTGGTGGTGCCGCGGCACAGTTCGGCGGCACGCAGGATCGTCCCATCACCCCCGAACACGACGGCGAGCTCACATCCCGCTGCCGCACCCGGCCGCGCCTCGACGACTCGAGCGTTCTCGACGCCTGCCACTCGCATCGCATCGGCTTCGCTGTCGAGCACCGCGACCCCGATACCTTCGGCCTGCAGGTCGGCTGCGAACGCTGCGGCGACTTTGGTCGCTTCTTCCCGTGCGGCATGCACAGCCAGGAGGACAGTTCTCATTGCGGTGCTCCCGACGTGACCAGAGGTCCGGCCGCCACGACGTCGTGCGCTGCCTGCAGCGTGGGCGCGTCCGCATCGGAGCGCAGCCAGCAGAAGTACTCGACATTGCCAGCCGGACCGGGCAACGGACTGGGCGCGAGGGCTCGGGTCCCCCACCCCAGATCGTGCGCGGACTGGCACACCCGCAGGACGGCATCGGCATGCAGATCCGGGTCACGGACCACCCCGTTCTTGCCGAGGTTGGATTTGCCCACCTCGAACTGGGGTTTGATCATCAGCACGATGTCGCCTCTCGGACTCGGCTCACACACCCGTGTGAGCGCCGGCATCACCACGGTAAGGGAGATGAACGACAGATCCGACACGATCAGCTCTACCGGTCCCCCGATATCGTCCGGCTCCAAGTGACGCACATTGGTCCGGTCGTAGACGTGTACGCGTTCATCGGACTGCAAGGCCCAGACCAACTGGCCGTAGCCGACATCGACCGCACACACTTCGCGCGCACCCTTGCGTAGGAGCACGTCGGTGAAACCGCCAGTTGATGCGCCGGCATCGAGGCAACGGCGTCCCTCGACCGACAGGCCCATCGGCTCGAACACCGAGAGGGCTCCCAAGAGTTTGTGAGCACCACGCGATGCGTAAGTCGGCTCCTTGCTGGCCTGCACGATGATCGCCTGATCAGTCGTGACGCCGGTGGCAGCCTTCGTCGCGACGGAGCCGGCGACCTTGACCAGTCCCTCTTCGATGAGCGATCCGGCGTGATCGCGCGAACGAGCCAGCCCACGTCTCACGAGCTCGGCATCGAGTCGTAGTCGCCTGGTCATGCCGATTCCACATCGACTCCGTCGCGACCGGCATTGGCTAGCGACTCACGCAGGACCCCGTGGATCGCGTCGAACTCTTCGGGGTGCGCTGTGATGTCGAGGTCGCTGAGTCGCTGGAGCCGTTCGAGGGCCTCATCGATCTGTGGGTGGCCGGTCAACGAGATGTCGGGGACGTCGGTCATGTTCCCAGTGTCCCATCCGGGACGGCTTGGATGCCGGACTGATCCCTCACCGACCATGCCAGCCCCACTGCGGCGCGCAATGACGTCGTCGCACGCGGATCACCGGCACGTAGCCGAATCACGTCCCCATCGAGTTCTGTTCGCGCCTCTTGGCACTGAGCCGACGATCCGATGATCTCGACGTCGGAGTGCACCTCATCGAGACCGCCCAGATCGGCCGAGACGAACGTCGGCCGGTGACCGGGCGCGGCAGCGAAGATCTCGCCCAGACCGCTGACTCCGGTCAGCACTGCAAGACTGTCGATTCCCGCATTGATCGCGCCGTCGATGTCGGTGTCGAGCCGGTCACCGACCATCAACGGACGCACCCCGCCGACCCTGGCGATCGTCTCGTCGAACAAAGCCCTCTGCGGCTTGCCGGCGACGATCGGCACGGCGCCGGTCGCATTGCGCACCGCCTGCACCAACGAGCCATTGCCCGGTGCGATTCCCCGCGCGGTCGGAACCGTCATGTCGGTGTTGCTGACGTACCAAGGCAGACCGGCCTGAATCGCATACGAAGCCTCGGCCAACTGCTTCCAGCCCAGATCCGGGTCGAAGCCCTGGACAACTGCGACCGGCCCCTCGGCCATGGAGGTCACGCAGCGCAGGCCTCGAGCTTCAAGCGGTGTTCGAAGTCCTTCACCGCCCACGACCAGCACCGCCGAGCCTGCCGGCAGAGCATCGGCCATGAGATGGGCCACTGCCTGCGCAGATGTGACAACGTCTTCATCCTCGACAGGAGGAAGACCCATCCCCCGGAGCTTCTCGGCAACGTCGCCGGCTGTCCGCGAGGCGTTGTTGGTGATGTAGGCCAATCGCATCCCGCGAGCGCGCGCGGCCGCCAMCCCGGCGGCCGCTCCCGCGATGACGTCCTGACCCAGATAGACCACACCGTCGAGATCCAGCATCGCCACGTCGTACGTGGCGCTGAGCGCCACCGTCGTCGAATCCAGACTGGCAGCAACAGCGATCGTCATGGACTCGAGGCTACCGCCGGGGGCGACACCTTTCGACACGAGTGGACCTCGACCGACACGAAGCTGATGACGCGACCGCCCGCCCCGGAGAACCGGCGACGCAGTGCCCCACTCACTGCGACATCGACTCCCGGTTCCCATCTCAGCACCTTGCGCTGCAACGCCGGACGCCATACCGAACAGTCGATCGTGTCGACGGGTTGCTTCGAGCGCCGCAACGCCTGGGCGCTACGACGCACGACCAGTCGAAACGACACGACATCGTCTCCGCTCGGCAACGTCTTGACCTCCGGAGCCGACGAAACTCGTCCGACCAGTTCGACCTTGTTGTGATGTGTCATGAAATGACGATGCCCCTCACCGATAGTGAGGGGCATCGTCTGGGGTTTGAGCTGTGGACAACCGCAGCAGACTCAGTCCTGTGGATGGGGCTCGAGTTCGGTGAGGCGTTGTTCAGCGTCGGTGGTTTTGTTGCCGTCGACTGCAACGGTGCGATGGAACCACTCGATGGCATCGTCCTTGCGGCCAGCGCTGAGCAGCGTGTCAGCATAGGCATAGCGCAGCCGCGGGACCCACTCCCCACGACCCTTGGTGTGCAGGGGCTCGGTCTCGAGGAGACGCAGTGCGGCATCGTGCTGTCCGAGGTCGCGTCGGGCACCGGCCACCACGATGGTGAGTTCGATGTTGCCTGCCTCATCGAGATGCGAACGTGTCTCGGGGGTGTCGTACTCAAGTGCCTTGGTGGGGCGTTTGAGGGCGCGTTCGCAGTCGGCCATCATCGGTGCGTAGGCGGTGTTGCCGTTCATGCGGCGGGCGGTGCGGAATTCTGAGAGCGCCTCGGCCCATTTACCGGCGGCGTAGGCAGTTTCACCGCAGGCTTCGCGGACGAGTCCCGTACGCGTGGCGCGCGCGCGAGCTGCCAGGGCATG